>NZ_LMCC01000001.1:0-158332 GCF_001623225.1 Pseudovibrio sp. Ad13
AAATCTTTGGTGTTCTGAAAAACGTAAACTAAGTCAGCTATTCCGTAACAGCGTCTTGTTACCAAGACACTCGCGAATAACCGCCGTCCACGTTTCTCTTTCTTCTTCCGTATTCAATTGTCAATGAGCGGAGACTTTCGCCTCAATATCCAGACTTACAAGACCTCTTAAAAACCCCGTAAATCCTTCTGTTTTTGTGCCTCCAGAACCGCGCCTCAGTGGCCCGCCCCGGTGGCGTGAAGCGGGTTATAGGGATATGAGCTGACCCTGTCAACGAGCCTTGAGAGAAAACTTCAAAATTTTCACAGGACTGGGGAAACTTTTTCAATAATCGCAAACCCTGTATTTATATGGTGCTTAAAATCGTGGTTTGCCAGCCAAATTCATTATTTTCTCGCCAATCCCATTTTTTCTATAATTTTTCATAGTATCAGCGACAAAATCCAGCCGTATTTGTCTTTCATCAGTTGTCCCTATCTTCAGCATTGTCTATCAATCGTAAACACGTAATGCAGAACTCTGCTGCAGATGGCATCTCTGCCGATTTGGGGAAAGATAAGTAGCTCGATGAATTCTGGTAGGTTCCATACTAATGGAAGGCCTTCCGTCAATCTTGGCAATGAACCTGCTTTGATGGTGGACAGCCTTGCAAGTTCGTCTGACCAGCCTGCACGGCTTAATGGCCGTTGGTTGATCGGGACGATCCTGACCGGCATGACCTCCATTGTATTAATGGGTGGTGCGTTGATGGCTGCGCTTGATGGCCAGTACACCTATAAGACAGCAAAAGCCCCCGCGAGCACTTCAGCAGATCTGACACCACAGCGTAATTCCAGCGGAAAAGGCGACCGCCTGAGCTCCGCAACCGACGGCTTCTCCAATCGGCAGATCATTGAAGTAAATACAGTGACCCGCAGCGATGGCCGTGACCACGTAAAAGCCAAGCCATATGCGCTCGTCAGCGCAAGCCTTGAGAATATCAAGAAACAGGAAACAGCTGCAGACATTCCGCCATTCGACCCGATCACTATGTATCAGGGAGAACAGGTTGCTCCGTTACAGGTCGCCAGTGATGCAATCTACGGTGCCGACATTGAAGGCGAAGTCTCCATTTCTCAGCGCGACTTCCCACTGGAAGCTATGAGTATGGTCGCTCTTCCCGATCATAAAGAAGAGGCCGTTCAGGAGCAGGTCAAAAAAGCAGCGATGTTCATGCTGGATAATTCCACTGACATTGCGGCTGTGCCGAGCCTCGAAGACTTCAATGCAGGCTTTGCTCCACTTTCAGAACAGTCATTTGAAAACATCGAAGTCCGCATTACAGAAGAAAACGTTTCCTTCCAACCCAAGTCCCGTAAAATCTCCCAGGCCAATCAGATCGAAGAACGCATAGTTCCAATCCTGACCCAGACTGACTTTATTGACATTCTGCTGGATGGTGAGGCTTCTGAGAAAGAAGCGGAAGGCTACATCAAAGCATTTACCGAAAACTTTGGCATCGACACAATCAAAGCTGGTCAGATCTTCCGCCTGTCCCTCAACACGGACAAGATCGAAGAGGACGACGGAATTCTTGTACGTGTCAGCATCTATGAAGATCAACGTCATGTAGGGACCATCGCACCAAACGATGAAGGCGAGTTTGTCGTCGCACCTGAGCCGTCCACACAGATGGCCGCAGACGCGTTTGCATCACAGCAGCAAAACTCCGTTGGCCCTCGCGCCACCTATTATGACTCGATCTACCAGACTGGTCTTGATAACGACGTCCCAACATCCCTCATCAAAGAACTCGTTCGCATCTATTCTTATAGCGTTGACTTCAACGCCTCCGTAAAAAGCGGTGATGAGATGAGCGTCTTCTATGGCCTTGATGCAGACCAGACCACTGGCGCCTCCGAAATTCTTTATACATCCATCACCGTGAATGGTCGCTCACACCGTTTCTACCGTTTCCGTACACCAGACGATGGTGTCGTCGACTATTATGATGAGAACGGTCAGAGCGCGAAGCAGTTCCTGCTCCGTAAACCAATTGCAGCGGGCCGCTTTACATCTGGCTTCGGCATGCGCCGACATCCAGTTTTGAAAACCCGCCGTTTGCACACCGGCACGGATTGGGCCGCTCCTCGCGGGACCGCAATCTTTGCAGCTGGCGATGGGGTGATCCAAAAAGCCGCTTGGTCAGGCGGTTACGGAAAACGCGTCGAGATCAAACACGCCAACGGTTATGTCACCACATATAACCACATGACCCGCTTTGGTTCTGGCATTCAAAAAGGCCAGAAAATCAGACAGGGCTCCGTTATTGGGTATGTGGGAACCACTGGGCTTTCAACGGGTAACCACCTCCACTATGAAGTGAAGGTGAATGGCCGCTTCGTGAACTCCCTGAAGATCAAGGTACCGCAAGGCCGCATCCTTGAAGCTAAGGTTCTTGAGAACTTCAAGCGCGAACGCGACCGCATTAATGCTCTGATGGAAACAGGCCGTCCAAGCCAGCGCGTCGCTTCACTACGGAACTGACCTCAGTTCATCAAAGGGATCTCACGATTAAAGAGTAAATAGCGTCAAACTACTTGCTCTTTATGATAGCGCTTGCGCATCAGGATCACGAAAAACCAAAGATAAATACCAGTCTCCAACGCACGTTGCATGAGGCCACTGAAAGCGGTTTCCTTAGATAGACTGAAGAGCATCACCAGCAAGATCAGCCCAGGCGCCACCCAAAACGATCTTTCAGCTTTGGCATGAGACAACAAACACAATCCCACAACAGCGCAGAAATAGGCCAAAAAGCCAGCTGCCGTATGTAGGAGTTGGCTGTGTGTTGGATCATCCATGCTGCACTCAAAATCACACGGAAAGAACGCAGCAACAGCGATAAGCAGCGGATAGCCCGCAAAAATCATCAAGCCAACACGCTCTGCACGATTTCGCATCAGATAAGCAAAGCAGATCACGAGGCATGGTAGCAGCAGCAGCTCCACAACCGCAAAACCCCAATAATTCACGGCAGGCCCAAACGGAGCGCCGGTTGCTCCAAGAGCGCTCATAAACTGTGAGATATGGTCGTAATCTGGATAAAACTGGCCGCCAATGACAACAGTCGCAGCAAGCCAGAGATAACTGACAACTACAAGCGATATTGCAATATCAACGTGTCTCATGCCCGATGCCCTGCCCCCTAACCAACACTCATGCTTTAGTCTGCATGACTAGACACTAAAAGCACACTTTCGAACAGTCGCTTTATGTTTCTGAGTATGTCCACAAAGCACAAAAAAGGGCCAGAAAATCCGGCCCTCTTCTTTAATTCATGATCCAATCTGTCAGGTCGTTTCAAAAAGCAGTCTGTCCGTTCCCGCAGAGACCCGGATGGCCTGACCGTCAGAGATTGATCCAGCCAACAGCATTTCTGCCAATGGATCCTGCACTTGTTTCTGAATAACGCGCTTCAACGGTCGTGCACCATAAGCCGGGTCATACCCTTTCTCGGCAAGCCAACCCATAGCGCCATCATCCAGCTCAAGCTCCATCTTCCTGTCATCCAGCAGCTTTTGCAAACGAGCCAACTGAATTTCAACGATCCGAGACATCTGAGCTCTTTGCAAGCGATGGAACAGAATAATCTCATCCAGACGGTTCACAAACTCAGGACGGAAGTGCGCTTTCACCGCATCCATCACCGGCCCACGAACAGCATCAGCATCTTCACCTTCGCTCTGGGAAGCCAAAAATTCTGACCCAAGGTTCGACGTCATGATGATCAGCGTATTGCGGAAGTCCACAGTCCGGCCCTGCCCGTCCGTCAGACGGCCATCGTCCAGCACCTGAAGCAGAACGTTGAACACATCGCCATGAGCTTTTTCAACCTCGTCAAACAACACCACCTGATAAGGCCGACGGCGCACGGCTTCTGTCAGAACACCACCTTCCTCATAACCAACATAACCCGGAGGCGCGCCGATCAGACGAGCAACACTGTGCTTTTCCATGAACTCAGACATGTCTACGCGCACCATGGCGGTCTCATCATCAAAGAGATAGCTGGCGAGCGCTTTGGTCAGCTCTGTTTTACCAACACCAGTTGGGCCGAGGAACATGAACGAGCCAATTGGCCTGTTCGGGTCCTGCAACCCGGCACGAGATCGGCGCACGGCAGTAGAAACAGCATGAACAGCTTCCTGTTGACCAACAACACGTTTGGCCAGCTCATCTTCCATACGAAGCAGCTTTTCACGTTCGCCTTCCAGCATCTTGTCGACGGGAATCCCAGTCCAGCGAGACACAATCTGAGCAATACTCTCACTGCTCACGGTCTCATTGAGCATGGTGTTATCGACATCTTCCGCTGTCTGGGCATTCAAGAGCTTCTTTTCCAGATCAGGAATAACGCCGTAAGCCAACTCACCCGCTTTAGCCAGATTACCGATACGCTGCGCCTGCTCCAACTCGGTGCGTGCTTCATCCAACTGCTCTTTAATTTTCTGCTCGCCGCTCAGCTTATCTTTTTCAGATTGCCAGCGTTGTGTCAGTGCATTGGATTCTTCTTCCAGATCAACCAGCTCTTTCTCAAGGCGCTGAAGTCGATCCTTCGTGGCGTCATCATCCTCTTTCTTGAGCGCTTCCCGCTCAATCTTCAGCTGAATGATACGGCGGTCCAACTCATCCAGTTCTTCCGGCTTGGAATCCACCTGCATGCGCAAGCGGCTGGCGGCTTCATCAACAAGGTCAATCGCCTTATCCGGCAGGAAGCGGTCCGTGATGTAACGGTTCGACAGCGTGGCCGCAGAAACAATCGCACTATCTGAAATGCGTACACCATGGTGAAGCTCATACTTCTCCTTGATGCCACGCAGAATAGAAATCGTATCTTCAATCGTTGGCTCACTTACAAACACAGGTTGGAAACGACGGGCCAGCGCCGCATCTTTCTCAACGTGCTTGCGGTATTCATCAAGCGTGGTCGCACCGACGCAGTGCAACTCACCACGCGCCAGCGCAGGCTTGAGAAGATTGGAAGCGTCCATCGCTCCATCTGCTTTCCCAGCCCCAACCAGCGTATGCATTTCATCAATAAAGAGGATCACACCACCAGCAGCGGCTTGCACCTCATTCAAAACACCCTTCAGGCGTTCTTCAAATTCACCACGATATTTCGCACCAGCGATCAGTGCGCCCATATCCAGTGCAAGCAGTTCCTTGTCTTTCAGGCTCTCCGGCACATCACCATTGACGATGCGCAGCGCAAGGCCTTCAGCAATTGCGGTTTTACCAACGCCTGGCTCACCAATCAGAACCGGATTATTCTTGGTACGGCGGGAGAGAACCTGAATGGCACGACGAATTTCCTCATCACGGCCAATCACAGGATCGAGCTTACCGTCGCGGGCTGCTTCAGTCAGATCCTGAGCAAATTTTTTCAGAGCGTCGTATTGATTTTCAGCAGATGCGGAATCCGCAGTACGGCCTTTACGCACTTCGTTGATAGCTTCGTTCAGGGCGTTTGGCGTGACACCACCTTGAGCGAGAGCCTTACCTGCCTTGCTGTCTTTATCCATAGCAAGCGCAAGCAGCAGCCGCTCAACGGTGACATAACTGTCGCCTGCTTTCTCTGCAATTTTCTGGGCTTGTTCAAAAAGGCGAGCGGTTTCAGGCGCTAGGTACAGCTGTCCATTGCCGCCGCTCACTTTAGGAAGCGCGGCCAGATCAGTCTCAATCTGTAGGCGGACATCCTGCACACGTCCTCCGGCCCGTTCAATAAGACCAGCAGACATGCCCTCGCTGTCATCCAGCAAGACCTTTAAAATATGTGCGGGAGTAAACTGTTGATGCCCTTGTCCCAGAGCGTATGTTTGCGCAGACTGAATGAACCCACGCGCACGGTCGGTGTATTTCTCAAAGTCCATATATAACTCCTATGTGCCGTGTCACCCGAAGCATGACGAAGCATTTTGGGAGGATCCGAGCCTCATAAAGAGCACCCGAAGCAGGAGACTTCCCCCTGCACTCTTCATATAGTAGTTCAAACTGCCGACAAAAGAGGGTCCTCGCAAGATCTTACCACAATCCTTTGTTCCTCATAGTTTCGAATAGCTTAAACAACGGAATTTAATATGACTTTTTCGCCTGCGCATATCACCGCACTCGCAACACATCCAGTTAAAGGCTTAACGGCTCATCCACTTCAGACCACCACAGTAGAAGCCGGAGCTGTCTTCCCGCTGGATCGTGCCTATGCGATTGAAAATGGTCCATGCGGTTTCGATCCAGCAGCTCCTCAGTACATTTCAAAGAGCAAATTTCTAGTGCTGGTTCGTTATGAAGACGTGGCGCAGGTCAAATGCACATACGATCTGGAAAACAAAAGCATCACTCTGTCCAAGCCAGAGAGTGAAGACATCACGTTACCGCTGGAAACAGCTGAAGGACAGGATGCACTCGCAGCCTACTTCACAGCACACATGGGTGAAAAAGCCACTGGCCCGCTCAAAGTCCGCCACGCAGACGACCATGCTTTCACGGATACCGCTGAGAATTTCGTACATGTCGTGAATTTGGCCAGCGTGAAAGCGCTTTCTGAGACTTTAGGCGTGGAGATTGATCCAAGACGCTTCCGCGCAAACATCTATGTTGAAGGCTTGGCAGCCTATGAGGAGTTTGACTGGGCCGACAAGAAAATCCGTTCCAGTTCAGGCGTAGAGTTCAAATTCGCGAAACGCACCCGCCGCTGCGCTGCCGTAGATGTAAATCCAGTCACAGCCGAGCGCGACACCAACATCAACAAGGCGCTTCATGGTTCACTGGGGCATATGGATGTTGGTATTTATCTGGAAGTGCTCAACAACGGCACACTTTCCGTCGGTGACACACTCATCATTGAGTAAGCCAGCACCCACAACGAACTATTTGCCAGTCAGCAAAAAGAAAACCCCGCCTTTTGAGCGGGGTTTTTCATAGATCTCCGGCAAACCAGTGAGCCAGCAAGCACATCATCAGACGTGCTTAGCTTTCACCGTCTCCGGTTGTTTCCAAAGCCGCAGGTGCATCCTCAGCAGGAACACGAGCTGTACGGGTACGCTGTGAACGAGCTGCACGAGGTGTGCGAGCACGAGGCGTACGACGTGGCTTCGTAGAAGCTGCATCATCTTCACCACCTTCAGGTGCCTCAGCTGGCGCTGCTGCACTTGCGGAGGATGAGGAAGGTGTACGACGAACACCACGACCACGAGTGCCACGAACACGACGGCGTGCTTTGCCATCATCTTCGTCAGCTGGTGCAGATGCGTCTCCCGAAGCCTCTGCATTCTCGTCAGCCGCTGGAGCTGTTTCGATAAACGGCTGAGGCGTATCCAGACCGATCACAGGCTGAGGGGTTGCAACCGCAACCTCTTGCTCTTCAGTCGCTGCCACAGCGTTTGGTGTTTCAACAGCAGCAGGTGCAGCTTCATCTTCTGTACGCGCAGAAGGAGCAGCAGTCTGTGTGCTTTGGGGTTGAGCCGCAGCGACGATGCGCTGGTAATGCTCTGCATGCTGATAGTAGTTCTCGGAGGTTACACGGTCCCCGGAGGCCTGAGCATCACGCGCAAGTTGCTGATACTTTTCAGCAACATGCAATGCGGTACCTCGGATCTTAACGTCCGGTCCATTTGACTCAAAAGTACGTGTCAATGGATTTGGAGCTTTACGCCCCCGTCCACGCATGCGCTTGTTATTCTGATTTCCTGGTCTCATTCTGCCGTTAACTTTCCGGAATAGCAATCGAACCTAACTGTGAGGTTCATGGGAGTAAGATCTCCCGGATTCCAAATGCCGTTAATAAGCCTGCGTGTTGATGAGCACAAAGGCTATCAACATCGAAATGCAATCGCATTCGATCGTATAACTGCTTCAATGCGATATCCGACATCTGATCGCAGCAATACAAATGCATTGCTCTCTCAGTTCAACGATACGAGGGGTTGCTCAACTATCTGCTTTGAAACTATCAACCGACGTCTCTGCCAGGCTCGTCTCACAGTCAGTGAGTGCCCATCCCCATCGTTTTCAGCTTTTAGCTGGTATCGCTTGTCGGCGAGATGAAACTATCTCGTTCCGACGTATTTTCCAAGGGCTTTTTTCCAGATAATTGAATTCTTCGCCAATCATGGAAAAACTACAACAATCACCCTTGGTTGACCGGCCAGATCATGTTCACAACAAGCCTCCAATCCTACGAGTTCCCTCGCAAGAGTTGAAAGTTCATCGGCTTGATCAAACCCGATCTCCATAAGAAGTCCACTATTTCTCTTAAGAACTCGTTTAGCGTTGCCTATCAATTCTTTATAGGCAGTAAGACCATCCACTCCACCATCAAGCGCCAACATAGGGTCGTGCTGCTTAACTTCATGGCTTAGTCCTTCAATAACAGAGCTGCGAATGTACGGCGGGTTACTCACAACAAAATCATAAGATCCACTCAACGCATCCAGATATGAACCGCGAACTGGGATAAAGCGGTCACGAACCTTGTTGTTTGCTGCGTTTCGTTGCGCAGTCTCCAAAGCCTCTTCACTGATATCAACAGCAAGACAAATTGCATTGGGCAATTCAGTCAGGAGCGCAATCGCAACCGCTCCTGTGCCAGTTCCAATATCTGCAAAAACCCATTCTTTTTCCAAGTCGCCATGGGCCTGACAAAACGCTATCGCAGTTTCAACCAGCGTTTCCGTGTCCGGCCGCGGCTCCAATGTTGCCGAAGACAACGAAAACTCCAGCCCCCAAAACTCCCGCTTCCCTAGAACACGTCCTACCGGCTTTCCAGCAAGGCGTTCTTCCACATATCGGGAAACAACCACCAGCGTCTCAGGCTTGATCACCTGATCATATTCCAGAATCAGGTTTCTCGGCTCAATTCTAAGGGCTTCTGCAACAAGGACACGTGCATCCAGATCAGCTTCAATCAGACCTGCATCACGAAACAGGCTCCGCACCGCTAGATACAAAGCCTGCACATTTTTGAGGTCGAAATTATCGAAGAGGCCGGACATTAAAGTCCTTCATCGGCGAGCAAGTTCGCTTGATGATCCATAATCAGAGCATCAATCACTTCACCCGTAGCTTCGCCTGCGATCATCTGGTCAAGCTTATACAGCGTCAAACCAATACGATGATCAGTCACACGACCCTGAGGGAAGTTGTAGGTACGGATACGCTCAGAACGATCACCGGAACCAACCTGAACACGGCGGGCCTCGGTCCGCTCATTCGCAGCACGCTCACGCTCAACATCGTAGATCTTCGCCCGCAGCAACTTCATCGCGCGGTCTTTGTTCTTATGCTGAGAGCGCTCATCCTGCACGGCAACCACAATCCCGGTTGGATTGTGCACAATACGAACAGCGGAGTCAGTCGTGTTCACGTGCTGACCACCTGCACCAGATGCACGGTATGTATCGATGCGCAAATCAGCAGGGTTGATCTCAACGTCCACTTCTTCAGCCTGCGGAAGAACAGCAACGGTCGCCGCGGACGTATGAATACGACCACCAGATTCGGTCTCAGGCACTCGCTGTACACGGTGAACGCCAGACTCAAACTTCAGCTTACCAAACACTTCCTGACCAGTCACAGCAGCAACGATTTCTTTGAAACCGCCCATGTCCCCCTCAGAAGAGGACATCACTTCAACTTTCCAGCCATTATTGTCTGCAAAGCGCTGATACATACGGAAAAGATCACCCGCAAACAGCGCAGCCTCGTCACCACCTGTACCGGCACGCACTTCAAGAATAACATCGTGAGAGTCAGCTTTGTCTTTTGGCAAAAGCCCAATGCGAACTTGCTGGGTTAGCTCTTCAACAACACCAGTCAGCTCATCACGCTCAAGCTGTGCAAGCTCTTTCATCTCCGCATCGCTTTCAGGGTCTGCCAACAGTGCTTCCGCACCTTCCAGATCACCCTCGGCTTTGCGAAGTTCACGAATGGATTTCACAATTGGATCGAGTTCCGCATAATCCCTTGAAAGCTTGATATATACATCCGGCGCAGGACCAGATGCCATCTCGGCCTCAATACCTTCAAAGCGTGCTAGCAGTGTGTCTAGTTTTTCTGGTGCCAGCATTTCGCGGCAACTCCTCAAGCGTTAGGCAGCTAATCTAAAAGCGCGACAGCCTCTCGGGTCTGCGGCAATCGAAATATACGCTGCTTATACCGGAATATTATTTTCGGATGCAAAGTTCGCCAGGAACTCGCGAATGTCGTCCGTCCCTTTACCCGCTTCCAATTGTTTCAGCAACTCTTCTGAAAGTGCTGATAGATCCAAAGAGCGTAACATCGCCTTAACAGGACCAATAGAAGCCGGAGACATAGAGAGATTTCTATATCCGATCGCCAGCAAAGCCATCGCAGCAAGAGGTTGGCCGCCAAGCTCACCGCAAAGGGTGACGGGCGTATCCATCTTATCGCCAATAACAACGATCTTACGCAATGCGCGTAGGAAACTAGGAGACAGAGCTTCAAATCGCTCCGCAACCAGCGTGTTGCCTCGATCAACCGCATAGAAGAACTGGAACAGATCGTTGGAGCCAACAGAGACGAAATCCACTTCCTTGTAGATCTCTTCAAGCTGGTAAAGCAGCGCCGGAACTTCCAGCATAACACCAAGTTTCAGCTCTTTAGGCGTATCATGACCGTGCTGGCGCAGATGCTTTAGTTCGCGCTCAACATAATCCTTCGCCTGCTGAAATTCAGAAACATCTGCCACCATCGGGAACATGATGCGCAAGGAGCGCCCTGCCCCTGCATGCAACATTGCTCTGATCTGAGTACGCAGCAAACCCGGACGATCAAGCCCAAAGCGGATCGCGCGCCAGCCCATGGCCGGGTTCTCTTCCTGTGCCAGACGCAAGTAAGGCAGAACTTTATCACCGCCAATATCCAGAGAGCGGAAGGTAACTGGCTTGTCACCAGCTGCATCCAGCACCTTGGAATACAGTGTGTGCTGTTCCTGCATTCTTGGGAAAGCAGAGGCCACCATAAATTGCAGTTCAGTACGGAAAAGCCCAACACCATCAGCGCCGGCGTCTTCCATACTTGGCAAATCAACCAGCAGACCAGCATTCAGCTGAAGCTTAACATCCACACCGTCTTTGGTAATGGTCGGTTCATCACGAAGTTGGCGATAAATTTCCTGACGCTTGGAACGTAGACGCACCTTGTCTGCAAAAGCTTGTTCAACATCATTGGCTGGACGGAGGAAGATCTGACCGATCTCACCATCCACAATGATGGCATCAGTCGCTTCCACCAGGGAAACAATGTCTTCAACCTGCCCAACTGTCGGAATGCCAAGCGCACGCGCAACAATGGTCACGTGACTTGTCGGGCCGCTTTCTTCCAGAACGAGGCCTCGAATACGATCCCGATCATAATCCAGCAGCTCAGCGGCGCCCATGTTACGCGCAATGATGATGGCGTCTTTCGGCAGATCATCTTCGCCGCTGTGGTTCTTGCCCATCAGCTCGCGAATGAGGCGGTGCGCCAGATCATCAAGATCATGCAAGCGCTCACGCAAATACGGATCTGTCTGCCGGAGCATCTGAGCACGTGTATCGCTCTGAACTTTCTCAACAGCAGCTTCAGCCGTCAAACCATTGCGGATCGCTTCATCAATCTTCCGGATCCAGCCGCGATCATAGGCAAACATCCGGTAAGCTTCCAGAACTTCACGGTGTTCACCGTGCTGGGAAAACTCACCACTTGCCAACATATGATCAAGCGACTGACGCAAGCGCGTGACAGATTCTTCGAGGCGCTTCTTTTCAGTGTCCGCATCCTCGGCAATCAAATTGGTGATAACCACACGAGGTTCATGCAGAACAACGTGACCAAGACCAATACCATCAGCAAGGGCGACGCCCTTCAGATGCATCGGACGGATCACATCAATCGTTGTGCCTTGCTGTGCAATTGCTTCCAACTCACCAGCCGCGACCATCTCCGCGATAACCATCGCGGTGGTCTGCAGGGCTTCCACTTCGTCTTCAAAGTAGGTCCGATGGTCTTTGTTCTGGACAACAAGCACGCCAAGCGTACGTCCCGCACGCAGGATCGGCACGCCAAGGAAGGAGTTGTAGTTCTCTTCGCCCGTCTCTGGACGATAGGCAAACGCCGGGTGCGCCTGCGCATTTGGTAGGTTCAGCGGTCTGGCATCAGAGGAAATCAAGCCAACAAGACCCTCACCAACCTTCAGAGAAGTATGGTGAACCGCGTCCTTATTAAGGCCCTCTGTCGCATACAGCTCAAGAACCCCATCCGCGCGCAAAATGTACACGGAACACACTTCCGCAACCACGTTTGCCGCGATCAGACGTACAATCTTGTCGAGCCGTTCCTGCGCATTAATCGGCTCCGCCATCACTTCACGAAGCTTACGGAGGAGTACGCGCGGTCCGGCCAAGCTGCTGCGCATGCTCCGCCCTACCTATAATTCTGCTGGCCTTTTTAACAGGCCACGTTGTGCCTTGGAAGTTGTCCAAGACACAACAATATTCTCGACAGTAGGAAACCTAGCCGTCAAGTCCGTATAGCGAATGGAGAGTACGAACCGCAAGTTCCGTATACGCGGAATCGATCAGAACAGAGATTTTAATCTCAGATGTCGTAATCGCGCGGATGTTAATCCCCTTCTCAGCCAGGCCTTCAAAACACTGGGCTGCAACACCGGCATGCGAACGCATACCCATGCCGATTACGGAAACTTTTACAACATCAGTCGCGCCTTCGATATTCTCGAAGCCAATTTCCTCGACGTTCTCCTCAATTACCTTGCGCGCGCGCTCGTAATCGCTCTCCGGAACGGTAAAGGTGATGTCAGTCGTCTTCCCATCTGGTGAGATGTTCTGGACGATCATATCTACGTTGATGTTGCCTTCAGCCAACGGGCCAAACACTCTGGACGCAATGCCAGGCTTGTCAGCAACGTTGCGGATAGAAATCTGTGCTTCGTCTTTTGAGTAAGCGATGCCAGTGACGACTTGTTGTTCCAAAATCTCGTCCTCGTCGCAAATAAGTGTACCTACAGGTGTTCCGTCAGCGCTAATCTGCGGGGCATCCGGATCATCAAAGCTGGAACGTACAAACGTACGAACGCCGTGAACCATCGCCATCTCAACAGAGCGAACCTGCAAAACCTTTGCACCAAGAGACGCCATTTCCAGCATCTCTTCAAACGCAACACGTTCCAAACGGGTTGCCTTGGCCACCACACGCGGGTCAGTGGTATAAACACCGTCCACATCCGTGTAGATATCACAGCGGTCTGCCTGAATTGCAGCAGCAATTGCCACTGCACTGGTATCAGATCCACCACGTCCAAGCGTTGCAAGCCTGTTGTCCGGGGCGACGCCCTGGAAACCGGCACACACAGCAACCTGTCCACGCTCCAGGCGTTCAATGAGAGTTTGACCTTCAATACTCTCAATACGCGCTGCGCCATGGGCTTCGTTCGTGCGGATAGGAATCTGCCATCCTTGCCAGGACCGCGCTTCCACACCCATATCTTGCAGCACAATCGCCAACAAGCCAGAAGTTACCTGCTCACCGGAGGCAACAACCGCATCATATTCACGCGCATCATGCAGCGCTGCAGCATCTCTTGTATAACCGACCAAGGTATTCGTCACGCCAGCCATAGCGGACACGACAACAGCAACCTGGTTGCCTGCTTCCACTTCACGCTTTACATGCCGCGCAACATTTCTAATACGCTCTAGGTCGGCAACGGAGGTGCCGCCAAACTTCATAACCAAACGGGCCATCGCTTCCCAAATTCCTCCGAGGGCCTTTGTGATGAACCGATCATCACTACAAACGGCGCTAATCCATACAACTAGCGCCCTTCTATCGCAACCAGCGGCTTGACAAAAACCACGATTAGACCCACCAGTACCGGGATGAAAGTGGAGAGTTGAGCTATGAGCACCGCGCAAAAACCAAGCAACGCCGCCAAAAACCCGGCACAAACCACAATCGACCCGACGGAAGTTGCGCATTTCTCATCAATTGCATCGGAATGGTGGGATCCAACTGGAAAATTTCGCCCTCTCCACAAATTCAGCCCAGTTCGCATCTCCTATATTAAGGAGTATGCCTGTGACCACTTTGGTCGAGACGAAATATCCCCTAAGGCACTAGAAGGACTAAGGATTTTGGACATCGGCTGCGGCGGAGGTCTACTCGCTGAGCCAATGGCTCGCATGGGCGCAACCGTTGTCGGAGCAGATGCATCTGAAACCAACATCAAAGTAGCCACACTTCATGCACAGCAATCCGGCCTCAACATCGACTATCGCGCACAAACCGCTGAATCTCTGGTTGAGGCAGGCGAACAATTCGACATCGTGCTCAACATGGAGGTCGTGGAGCATGTTGCCGACGTTCCACTGTTTATGAACTCCTGTGCAGATCTTGTGCGTCCCGGAGGAATGATGTTCGTTGCAACTATCAACAGAACTCTGAAAGCCTATGCCCTCGCGATTGTCGCAGCTGAACGCGTTCTCCGCTGGTTGCCGAAAGGCACCCACCAATATGAGAAGCTGGTTCGCCCGGAAGAACTGGAAGCACCCCTCAATGAATCCGGCATGAACATTTACGAGCGCTGCGGTGTGAGCTTCAATCCGCTGACAGACAGCTGGTCCAGAACAACCGATCTGAATGTAAACTACATGGTAATAGCTCGAAAGCCAGAGTAGCAGCTGGCATTCAATTACTAAGGAGAATGAAAATGCCAGAAACAGCACCTGCCGAAACTGTCGTTTTCATTCCCGGCCTTACCAGCACCGGCGCTTTATTTGGCCCTCAGATCAACTCTATGAAAGAGCGTCCAATCATCATTGCTGAAACCTGCGACATGGATTCCATTGAAGCCATGGCAAAGAGATTGCTGGAACATGCCCCGAAAAAATTCGCTCTCCTCGGCATGTCCATGGGTGGCTACATCGCTCTGGAGGTGATTCGATTGGCCCCTAATCGTGTCAGCCGTCTTGCCCTCATAAACACCAATGCCAGAGACGACACTGCGGCCCAGACGCAGCTTCGCCATACGCAGATGGAGATTGTGAGGAAGGGAGGCTTCCACAAAATCGCCTCCATGCAATACCCTCAACTTGTCCACCCTGCCCGCCACGACGACACAGCGCTTCGGCAAGTGGTTTTCGACATGGCTGCTGATATTGGCGCTGATAACTTCCTGAAGCAGCAAAATGCAATCATCAACCGCCGAGACCAAAGACCCGACCTTCCGGCAATCCAGTGCCCGACGATGATCGTCGCAGGCAAAGAAGACAGCTTACTACCGCTAGACAGATGCCGCGAAATGCATGATGCAATACCAAATAGCAAACTTCACATCATCCCGGATTGCGGCCATCTTTCTACTCTGGAACACCCGGTCCACACCAGCGAACTCATTCAGGACTGGCTGGATACGTAGCTACGCCTACAAATTTAACTAGTTCTTCAGAAAAAAGCCGCTGAAATCCCTTAGAATCCAGAATATCATTTTGCCAATATTAGCGCCTATAAACAAGAGGGTGTACGCGGCGTAAGTTACCGGCAAACGAGCTTCTTCCAAACTCCCTGATCGCTCGAAGAATATTGTCTCAAGACCTAGATCGCCGCCCGAGAACTTGATCAAAGTCCGGAGGAGACACGATGTTAAACATCGACAAAGAAATGAAAGAAGCAATGGACCGCTGGACCGTTGCGACAGATGGACTGCCTTGGCAAGGCTGGTTTTGGGCACAGGGCGGAGACCAACTTTCCAACACAGCGTTGGAGCACGCAATTTCCAACAACAAGTCCATGCTTGAGAACTATCAGGCAATCATGCACGCAAACATGTCCTTCTTTAACAAGCGCATGAAAGCCAACACAGATTTCGTTCAGGAGATCTGGGATTGTCCAACTGGCATTGAATTCTCAAAACTTGCCAGCGACTTCATGCAGGAAGCTTTTGAAGATTGCCGTCAGGAAGGCGCCCGCCAGATGAACCAGATGTCCTCTACAATGAAGGGCACGGTTTCCAAAACACAGAAGGCAACATCAGAAGCTTTGACGAGCATTGATGATTTGAAGGCAATGGCACAGGCCGCACCAACAAAAGTTCCGGCTAAACCTCGCCGTAGAGTGCCTCGCAAGTCAACAAGCACACGCAGCCGGGCAAAGAGCGCAGATAAGCCTTCCGCCCCCCGAGCCCCTGGCAGAAAAGACGTGTCAGCCTGATTGAGTAACAGAACAAAAAAGGCGCCCTGCTAAACGAGGCGCCTTTCGTTCTGCCATCATGACAGCATAAAAATTCAGTTGCGGTCTTCTGGCAGCACCGGCAGCGGCATCAGCTCAATACCCTCTTCCAAAAGCTCCTGAGCATCATCGGGAGTAGTTTCTCCATAAATCCCACGCTCTTCAGTTTCGCCGTAGTGGATCTTGCGTGCTTCCTCAGCAAACTTGTCGCCAACATACTCTGAGTTGCTCACAACCTGTTTGCGGAACTCTCGCAGAGCTTCCACCAGCTCCTTTGCTTTCTCAGGAACCTTCTGCAGATCAACAGCTGGAGTTGTCGTAGCAACAGATTGCTCAGAACTTGCTGGCGCAGTTCCACCGCCGGGCTTTGGTTCACTCGTGGCCTTTTCTGTAGCTTTTGCCTGAGCAGCAGCAACGGCCTGCGAAACCTGATGTTCAACCTGAGCCTTCTTCTGGCTTCTCGATGTAGAAACATTCGGCGCCATCAAGCGTTTATGGACCGATGCACTGTCACAAAACGGGCACGTGACCAGACCTAATTCTTTCTGCTTTTCGTAATCGCCAGAATTCCGGAACCATCCATCAAATTCATGCCCATCATCGCAGGCAAGTGAATAGTTAATCAACTGACCATCTCCCCATTGAGGGAAACAGTTGCTACGGAAAACTCACGCGCATTCTTGATGGCTGGAACACGCCGACGTGCTTCATCCACTTTAGCCATGTCAAGTTCACCCAACAAAACACCTGGTGCATCATGATCAAGTTCTGCGATCACTTGCCCCCAAGGGTCAACCATTAAGCTGTGACCATAGGTCTGACGATCATCTTCATGTGTTCCACCTTGCGCAGCAGTCACAACAAAGGCACCGTTTTCAATCGCCCGCGCGCGTTGCAGCACATGCCAATGCGCTTCACCTGTTTGCTTGGTGAAAGCAGCCGGACCAGTCAAAACCTGTGCGCCAGCCTTTGATTGCTCGCGGAACAACGCTGGTTGACGAATATCGTAGCAAATCGCCATTCCAAGCTTGGCCACACCAAGATCAATAACAGGAGACACATTGCCTGCACTGTAGCTTTCAGACTCGCGCCAGCTTTCTCCATTTGGCAAATCCACATCAAACATATGGATTTTGTCATAACGAGCGGTGATCTCTCCTTGAGGAGAAATCATAAAGCCGCGGTTGGCCAGCTTGTCACCTTCAAGCCGAATTGCCAGAGATCCGATATGGACCCAGATATTCAACTCATCAGCAAGCAAACCCAGTTGTTTCAAAAACGGATCATCATTTTCGAAACTGGAGGCAGCAAGCTGCGCTTTGCGGCTACGTTCCAGCACATTGGTCATCTCAGGCGTTTGCACATAAACCGCGCCTTCAGCAGCAGCTTCTCTTATCAACGCCTCACAGACATCAAGATTTTCGAGCGGGTTTCGTCCCGTTCTCATCTGGACACATGCAGCCACAAAACTTGTCATCAATTCTCACTTTCAAAGCGTAGTTTGCAATACGCCTCCTAAGCTTCTTTAAAGACCAACGCTCAGCAGACCATCAAGGTGTCCGCGGCGCTCCAATGCAAACAGGTCATCACAACCACCAATATGCTCAGATCCGATAAAGATCTGCGGGAATGTGTTTGCACCATTTGCTTTGGCAATCATTTCCTTACGGATCGTTGGATCTTCGCTGTAGTTAAATTCTTTATAATCAACACCCTTCTCATCAAGAAGTCTTTTTGCGCGAGCACAGAAACCGCACATATCACGGGTGTAGATAGTAACTTGAGCCATATTCTTGTCCTTTGGATACACAGCGAAGGCCAATAGAAATTCAGCCATCAAAACTGAAGCCTATATGGCTCACGTCCAAGTAAACCGCAAGTCCACCTCAACTCAAGTTGATCACTTCGTTATATCGCATAGGCTAAGACAGTCCCTCAACAACACTCAATCACTATCATCAGACATATTTTCAGGATCGACCAGAGCAAAAACAAGTACATCAACCTGTTCCGCACCCGCAGCCTTCAAAACCCGCGCACATTCTTCAACAGTTGCCCCTGTCGTCAGCACATCATCAACCAGCACCACATGAGCACCAGATACCTCTGACAGGAAATGATCCGCAACTGCAAAGGCACCTTTCACATTAGCTGTCCGTGCCCCTCGCTTGAGGCCGACTTGTTGGTTAGTACGCCGAGTTCGAACCAAGCCATCAAGAAGCACTTGCCCCTCTAAATGACGCCCAACGTCGTTCGCCAGCAAAGCAGACTGATTATAGGTGCGCTCACGTAAGCGCGACTTGTGGAGAGGAACTGGAATAAGAAAACTCTCAGAAGCGACAAGTTCTGCCGCTGCATTGAGCATGCACCTGGCAAGAAACTTCGATAACCGGATCTCTCCATAAAACTTAAACCGCTTCACCAGCTCGCGCGCGGGCCCGTTGTAGAGGGCTGCGGCCCGGGCTCGGTCATAATCAGGCGGATTAACAAGAGCAGCAGCGCTCCAGGCGTTCGGTCTCAATTCATAATGCAGAGGAACACCAAGCCGCTCACAATAAGGCGCCGATATCAGTTCCAGTGTTTGCCAACAAGGCAGACACAAACCACCTTCACCTTGAACCAAATCGTTACAAATCGGACAGCTATGAGGAAACAGAGCATCCAGAGCAAAGTTCAGTCCTCGCCTTAAATGAGAGGCCACCTTCATATCAAGAAAGCAGGGTTTAAACGGTTGCTCAGCTCTATCCACTGCATCAGGCAACCACTCCAGAGAAGAAAACTTGTCGCTCATCTGTGCTCACCGTATATATCTGCAGAAGAAATAAGCTAACAAAGCCTCCGTCGAACATCACTCCATGTTCAATGGGGTTATAATTTCCAATAGTGCACACACAGCACAGTCTGGCCAAAGGCGCCCTCATGAGCGAACACACTCTCTTTGATCGTAAACTCATTGCACAACGTCGCATGACTGCATTGAAGAGAGCGCAAGAAGGCGCTGATTTCCTGATGAAGGCAGCTGCCGCAGATTTGCAAGATCGTCTGGAATTCATCAGCAGAGAGTTTGACTGCGGAGTAGATCTCGGCGGTCACACTGGCCACATCTTTGAAGCACTAAAGGCGTCAGGAAAAGTCAAACACCTGCTGCGAGCCGATCTGTTCGGTGCAGACCCAAACCTTTCTGAGCCTGATTTGATTGTAGATGACGCCGTCCTGCCTTTCGCACCGGAAAGCCTGGACCTGATTGTATCTTCACTTAACTTGCAGATGCTCGACGATCTTCCAGGAACACTCGTCCAGATCAAACGTGCCTTAAAACCAGATGGCCTTTTCCTCGGCCTCTTATTAGGAACTGATACCCTTGCGGAGTTAAGAGACTGTCTGATGCGCGCCGAGATGGAAGTTAGTGAAGGCGTATCACCACGCGTTATCCCATTTGCAGATACCAGAGATCTTGGCGGCCTTCTCCAACGCGCAGGTTTCGCACTCCCAGTAACCGACATAGATCGGTTAACCGTTAGATACGACACCATGTTTGACTTGATCAGAGATCTGCGCGCAATGGGCGCAACGAACCCTTTGAAAGATCGCTTGAAGTCACCGACAAGCAAGAAGGTCTTCATGAAAGCGGCAGAGATCTATGCACAGGATTACTCAGATGCAGATGGACGCCTCCGTGCAACCTTCACTTTCGCATCTCTGTCCGGCTGGGCACCACATGAATCGCAGCAAAAACCTCTAAAGCCTGGCTCTGCAAAGCACAGCCTGGCCGAAGCTCTTGGAACAAAAGAAATAAAGTCCTGATTAGCCAGAAATCGCGGCAAGCAAAGTATCTGAGATGAACTGGAAGTTGTCCGAAATCGTGCTGCTAATTGCAGTCAGGCTGGCGGCAATGGCAAGAACAATCAAAGCGGCAAGAATGGCGTATTCAACTGCAGCGGCTCCGCGCTCGTCTTCGGTCATATGAGCAATCGTAAATCCACATTTCTGATTGTGATACGCTTTCTCATTCAACGCCATTACTGCCTCTTGTTCTCCGTGATCTCCCGCTAATAAGACACAAGGTCGATTAGATGCGGGATCAGCGGCTCATCTGCTGGTGGCATTTCATAATCACGTAAACGCACTGCCCGTACCCATTTCAGGTTTTGCCCCTCTGCCCCGTGAGGTGTGCCCGACCAGCGCCTACAAACGTAAAGTGGCATCAGCAGATGAAAATCTTCGTAAGTGTGGCTCGCGAAACTTAGGGGAGCAAGGCACTCTTTTTTAACTGTAATTCCCAGTTCCTCAGATAATTCACGGATCAAACAGTCCTCTGGTGTCTCACCGGCTTCGATCTTCCCACCCGGAAACTCCCAGAAACCTGCCATTGATTTACCCTCAGGACGCTGAGCAAGCAGAATGCGGTTATCAGCATCAATCAAGGCGCACGCCGCAACCATCACAATTTTCATTTATTTTCCCGTTTCACAAAGGACCACTCTGAAAACCTTTTGGAAACCATACCAAAGGTCCCGAGTGAAATTTTACTGATTTTCTTAAGGCTGGGCATCTTTGCAATAGTGATAAGCATAGGCTTCTCGATACCCGAGGGAATCGTAGAGCTCTACAGCAGCAGCATTATCTGCCACCACTTGCAACCAGGCAGTCTCGGCACCGCGCTTAGCCCCTAGACTCTGCACTTCGCACATCAAAGCATAAGCCAGCCCCTGACGACGAAACGCCTCAGCCGTCTTCACACTAAAGATGCCAAGTAGATCGCCATCCACCACACCAAGCAGAACAGCTGCTGGAACACCATCTTCAGTTTCAAGCACCAGCGCGATCAGTTCGACAGTCACTCTTGAAAGCACATCATGAAGTGCCTGCTCTGTTTCACTCAACGGCTCCCCATGCTTCGCACCGTCAACCTGTGCGTAATTAGAAATCCATTCACTCAGTGAGACTTCGGAGAGTTTGTACCCTTTAGGCACATCAGTATCACCAAGCCCCCAAATGGATCGTGACAGCACCAGCGTCTCATCAACGCGAGCATACTTCTGAGAGGCCAGCACCTGATCCACATCTGTGGGAACCAAAGGTGTCCAGCGAACATGGAACGCCATCTCAAGCCGTTTGAAGCGTGCTCGTGCAGAATCTAATCGGCTCTCGGCTTCATCACCGTCTTGGGCATCATAAAAGTTCAGAGAGTTGTTCCGGCGTGCACTGCCACCCGGTGAGAGACGGGAAATCCAGCTCCCATCATGATGTGCCATGAGGCTGGGAAAGCAATTCAGATTTGCCTGCTCCAGCTTCAACACCGTTTCCAGATCGCAATTCGGTTGGCGAGGTTGAACTCGCTTAGCTTCTGTAGTCACCATTGATTGCCACATATTCCTTGGTGAGGTCACAAGTCCAGACAGTCGCACGGCCATTTCCGATGCCAAGATCAACTTTCAGAATGATCTCGTCTTCTTTCATGACAGCAGACGCTTCTTCCTCGCTGTAATCTGGATCCCGCTCTCCTTCAACCGCAACACGGATATCGCCGAACCAAATCGCCAGTTTATCACGATCAGCAGGCTCACCAGCCTTACCAACTGCCATCACAACGCGGCCCCAGTTCGCATCTTCGCCAGCAAATGCAGTTTTCATCAATGGAGAGTTTGCAATCGCCATAGCAATCCGCTTTGCAGAAGTATCGCTCTCAGCACCTTCCACTCGCACTTCAACAAACTTGGTCGCACCTTCCCCATCACGAACGATCATCTGAGCCAGCTCAAGCATCATGCTGGAGAGAGCTTCACAGAACTCCGCGAGACGCGGATCCGCAGCACTTTCAATCCAGTCGCCCCCAGCAGACCCAGTAGCTGCCAACAGCACAGTGTCTGAGGTGGACGTATCACTATCAACCGTAATGGAATTAAAAGAGCCGCCCACACACTCAGAAAGCAAGCTCTGTAAAGCAGGCGCTTTAATTGGAGCGTCAGTGAACAAGAAGCCAAGCATGGTCGCCATATCAGGCGCAATCATACCTGCACCTTTGGCAATACCATTCAACGTAACCGTCGCATCACCCAGCTTCACACGACGTGTGCTCATCTTAGGATAGGTATCCGTGGTCATGATCGCTTTGGCTGCGTCCATCCACTTGTCAGCGACAGCATCAGCCACCAGGCCACCAGCCACACCAGCAAATTTCTCAGCCGGCAGCGGCTCGCCAATCACACCAGTAGACGCCAGATACAGCTCGTCCGCAGCAAACCCAGTTGCCTTTGAAAGGATATCCGCTGAAAGCTCAACAGATGCGAGCCCCTTCTTGCCCGTAAACGCATTCGCATTCCCGGAGTTGACCATAATTGCACGCGCAACACCCTTGGAAAGGTTCTGCTTACACCAGTCAACCGGAGCACTCGTGCATTTAGATGTTGTGAACACACCAGCAATCTGAGCAGGCTCATCAAACACAGCCAGGAGAACGTCAGTACGTCCTTCATACTTCAAACCAGCTGCTGCAGTTGCCATTCGAACGCCCTTAACTTCCGGAAGTTCTGGATAGGACTTGGGTGCGAGTGGAGAAATGGTCGCGGACATGAAAACCTCCCGAAGAAAACTGTGTCTGTGCAGCAAAAAAGTAGCCCCGGAAGGCCTAAGCCATCCGGGGCTACAAAAACAAGATGTTTTATTTCAATAATCAGCAGAGCTAATAAGAACGAGCCTATTTTTTGCTTTCTTCAGCTTTCGCTTCATCAGCATCGGCACCGATGATTTCCACAGTGTTCTTGGCTTTCAGCTCTTCAAGCACCTCACGGAATTTCGTCAGAACTAGCTCCTGACGGATCTGACCTTCAGCCGTTTCAAAGGCTGGAGCGGACTGTGTGCGTGCTTCCTTGTTCAGGATTACGTGATAACCGAACTGTGTTTGCACAGGCTCTTTTGTAAACTCACCAGGTTTCAGAGCAAAAGCAGCTGTTTCAAACTCGGGAACCATCTGGCCTTTTCCGAAGAAACCAAGATCACCACCGTTAGGGCCGGAAGGACCAGTGGACTTTTCCTTTGCAAGCTCGGCAAAGTCCGCACCACCTTCCAGCTGCTTAATGATGTCCTTCGCCTCATCTTCCTTTTCTATAAGGATGTGAGCTGCGTTGATCTCTGGAGCACCCTGATAGTTGGCATACTCAGCTTCGTAAGCAGCCTTAACTTCGTCTTCGGTGATAGCGCTTTGAATGTACTTCTGGAAATACGCATTGCGAAGTGCACGCGTACGCTCAAATGCCATTAAGCGTTTAAAATCATCAGTTTCTGCAAGTTTTTCTTCTGCGCCGGCTTCTGCAAGCAGGTTCATCTCAACCAGCACATCGGTCAAAACCTTGCGCCATTCGGTTGGTGGAACACGCTGCAGCTGCTGCGCGTAATCTTGAGCTGCATAAGCAAGATCAGCTTCGGTAATAACGCTCTGGCCAACCTTCGCAACTGGCTTGTCCAGATCTGGAGCCGCATCAGCATCCTGTGCCTGCGCTGCACTCAGCCCAATAACCAGAGCAGCAACAGCAACTGAACTACCTAGGATCCCTGTAAATTTACGAAGCATAAGATCACTTTCTTTCCTGTTTATGGAGAGTTTAAAAAGAGTTGCAAAACAACAAAGCACTATATTGCGACGGCAACTGCCGTTGACAACCTTTCGGCCCACTCTTATCTCTCTGTCGCCTGCTTTTTTACTCGCAGGTGTTTAATATGCTGTGACCCAGATCAGACTCACAGAGTTTTGACTGGCTAGATCACGAATGTGAAGATTTTTAGGGCCCGACCGCGACGTGAAAAAACCGGCGCGCCCAAAGTAGGAAGGACCGCCACATGGTGGGGCTCGGCGCACTCGCTCGTAAGATATTTGGTTCAGCAAATGACCGTCGGATTAAGACACTCAAGCCCACAGTAGACGCTATTTCTGCTTTGGAGCCGGAAATGGAAGCTCTGACAGATGAACAGCTGAGAGCCAAAACTGACGAGTTCCGCGAGCAACTGGCAAACGGCGCTAAGCTGGACGACCTCTTGGTCCCGGCATTTGCAGTCGTGCGGGAAGCTTCCCGCCGCGTCCTTGGTCTTCGTCACTACGACGTGCAGCTCATCGGTGGTATGGTTCTCCATGCTGGAGAAATCACCGAAATGCGCACCGGTGAAGGTAAGACCCTTGTTGCAACGGCTCCAGTATACCTTAACGCATTGACAAGTAAGGGCGTTCACGTTGTGACCGTGAACGATTACCTGGCAACGCGTGATATCGAATGGATGGGTCAGGTTTACCGGTTCCTCGGTCTGACAACTGGTTTGATCGTCCACGGCATCTCTGATGAAGAGCGCAAAGCCGCTTATGCAGCGGACGTCACATACGGCACCAACAACGAATTCGGCTTCGATTATCTTCGTGACAACATGAAGTATGATCGCGAGTCCATGTGCCAGCGCCCGCATCATTATGCAATCGTGGATGAAGTCGACTCCATTCTCGTGGATGAAGCTCGTACCCCTCTGATTATTTCCGGCCCGCTGGAAGATCGCACAGACTTCTACAATCTCATCGATACATTTATTCCTCAGTTGACTGAAGAGGACTTTGAACTTGACGAGAAAGCTCGCTCCGCAACCTTCACCGAAGCAGGTAACGAAAAGCTTGAGCAACTCTTGACAGAAGCAGATCTTCTAAAGGGCGAATCGCTTTATGACGTGGAGAACGTGACAGCTGTTCACCATCTTCAGCAGGGTCTGAAAGCGCATAAGCTTTTCCAACGCGATAAAGATTACATCGTCCGCAACGACGAAGTCGTTATTATTGACGAGTTCACTGGCCGTATGATGCCGGGCCGTCGTTTCTCTGAGGGCCTCCATCAGGCTTTGGAAGCAAAAGAAAAAGCTGCTATCCAGCCAGAGAACCAGACACTCGCATCCATCACATTCCAGAACTACTTCCGCATGTACGACAAGTTGGCTGGTATGACCGGTACAGCAATGACGGAAGCTGAAGAGTTCATGGACATCTACAGCCTAGACGTGGTGGATATTCCAACCAACGTTGCTGTTCAGCGTGTCGATGACGACGATGAAGTGTACCGCACAGTTGCCGAAAAGTACGACGCCATTCAGGTACTCGTAGATGACTGCCATGAACGCGGTCAGCCTGTTCTGGTGGGCACAACATCCATTGAAAAGTCCGAGATGCTCGCCGATCTGCTCATCAAGAACGGCTACACTCAGATCGATGTGTCAGACCCGCTCGGCTTTGCAAGCATGTACACCGGCAAGGATGCAGGTAAAAAGAAGGTCTTTGCAGTTCTGAACGCACGTTACCATGAGCAGGAAGCAAGCATCATCGCGCAGGCAGGTGTGCCTGGTGCTGTGACCATTGCAACCAATATGGCTGGCCGTGGTACAGATATCCAGCTCGGTGGTAACGTTGAAATGCGTATCGCGAACGAACTGGGCGACATGCCTGAGGGCGCTGAGCGTACTGCAAAAGAAGACGCCATCAAAAAAGAAGTTGAAGCGCTTAAGCAAAAAGCTCTTCAGGCCGGTGGCCTCTATGTTGTCGCAACCGAGCGCCACGAAAGCCGCCGCATTGATAACCAGCTGCGCGGTCGTTCTGGCCGTCAGGGTGACCCTGGTCACTCCAAGTTCTTCCTGTCTCTTCAGGATGATCTGATGCGCATCTTCGGTTCTGAGCGCATGGACTCCATGCTCCAGAAGCTTGGCCTGCAGGACGGTGAGGCAATCGTTCACCCTTGGATCAACAAGGCACTGGAAAAAGCTCAGCAGAAAGTGGAAGCGCGCAACTTCGACATTCGTAAGAACCTGCTGAAGTTCGATGACGTGATGAACGACCAGCGTAAAGTCGTCTTCGATCAGCGCCTCGAAATGATGGACCCTGAAGTTACTCAGGAAGCTGTTGTGGAAATGCGCGAAGAGTTCGTCGAAGATCTCGTCGCAGCACACATTCCAGAACGCGCTTACCCTGAGCAGTGGGACACAGAAGGCCTTCAGGAAGAAGCACGCACAAAGCTGAACCTCGACCTGCCAATTATTGAGTGGGCAAACGAGGAAGGCATTGCAGACGAAGAAGTCACCGCGCGCCTGAAGAAGGAAGCCAACCAGGTTATGGCGAGTAAGGCTGCAAACTACGGTCCAGACGTTATGCGTCAGATCGAGCGTGCAGTTCTTCTGCAAACCATAGACAACCTGTGGCGTGAGCATCTGGCGAACCTTGATCACCTGCGCTCCGCGGTTGGCCTGCGTGGCTACGCACAGCGTGATCCACTTCAGGAATACAAAACAGAGTCCTTCACTCTCTTTGAAAACATGCTGAGCACCCTGCGCCAGACCACTACATCACAGTTGATGATGGTTGAGTTGGTTCAGCAGCAGGCTCCGGAAACACCGCAGATGCCTTCCCACATGGAAGCACATCACACCAATCCTATGACTGGTGAAGACGAGATGATGGAAGCAGACCGCCAACTGGCTGAAGCACGTGCAGCATCTGCACCAGACGGTCGTGAGTCAGATGATCCCGAAACATGGGGTCGTGTAGGTCGGAATGAGCCTTGTCCATGTGGATCTGGCAAAAAGTACAAGCATTGCCACGGCGCACTTGTCTGATCCGGCATAAATCAAGTTCAAGAAAGGGCTGCTTCGGCGGCCCTTTTTTATTACAGACGACCTCCCGCTTCACACCAAGGAAATCTGCACCAGAAAGGCAGGAGTATTCCCAAAACCTGAGAATGTTAATCTACGCTTCTTTCAGCTCTAATTTGTAAGAAGCGGCAAAACATGAACACTTCAAGCACGCTCGATTTTAACAAGGTCCTCCGACAGCTCACCCCAAAAACTAAACTGGAAAGAACACGAGCATCCGTTGAAGTGCATCTCGGACAGCGTATTGAAGCATTCTACGCACCTGCAAAAAACAGCTATCTGGCTCAACTCTGCGATGTGTACGGCAGCGACAAAGGCACCAACTGCCCGGAAACCACCCAGTTCAACTGGGAGCCTCACACTTACACCGATTTCTACAGCATGATTTTCGATCATTGCCGAGACAAGATCACAAACGTGCTCGAATGCGGCATCGGTACGAATGACACCAGCTGCCTTTCAAACATGGGCAAAGAAGGCAAACCCGGCGCTTCCCTTCGCGTCTGGAGAGACTATTTCCCAAATGCTGAGATAACCGGCCTCGACATTGACGAAAAATGCTTATTCTCTGATTCTCGCATTCAGACATATCAGGTGGATCAGACCAGCCCGGAAAGCATCTCAGGCTTCAAAATCACCGCAAAGCCAGAACCCTACGACCTGATCATCGATGATGGCCTCCACCATTATGAAGCGGGGATTGTCTTCTTCGAGAACATTGTAGACCTGCTAGCAAGCAATGGCGTCTACATGATCGAGGATGTGAACCGGCACGACATTCATCGCTATGCCGAGTATTTCCAAAAGCGGGAAAGTGAATTCAGCTGCCGCTGCCTCCTGCTCTATCGCCAGCATGTCAGCCTACGCGACAACATGCTCGTCATGATCACCCGCAAACAATAACCCTCCCCACGCATCATCCTCTGAAAAGCCAGACGTTGACGACTCAACACTACCTATTCTAGTACTAGAATATAATTTTATTCTAAGGCTAGAATAGTATGTCTGAAAGCCTCACTGACAGCGAACTGCTCGTCCTCGGCCTTGTCTCCGAGATGCCCCGCCATGGCTATGAGCTGGAGCAGGTCATAGAGCAGCGAGGCATGCGCGAGTGGACGCAAATCGGGTTCTCTTCCATCTACTTCGTGCTGGGCAAGCTGGAGAAGAAAGGCTTTGTCACTGCAGAAAAGCCCACTGGTGTTAAGGCAAAGAAGAGCTTCCTCATGACAGAGGCAGGCCACCAAGCTCTCATCACACAAACCCTCTCAGCTATCACCACAGTCCGCCCAACATACTCATCCCTCCTCTTGGGCATGATCCATTGGCCGACGCTGCAACGAGACCAAGCCCTTAACGCCTTAAGCGAGCGTGGCGAAGTAATACAAAAAGAAATCTTCCGAATTGAAAACATCCAATTAGACCAACAACCTTTGCCTGATCACGTCGAAGCCCTCTTTGACTACTCCATCGCTCAGCTCAAATCAGAGGCAGACTGGCTTCAGAAAACTCTGGACTACATGACTTGCAAACCATGGAACACATGAGGACATAGCTATGACAACAACCGATTTCAGAGACAGACTCTATGAGTTATATCGACCACCAAGCGACCGTTTTACATTTGTCGATGTTCCCGACATGCAATTCGCTATGATTGATGGACATGGCAATCCTGAAGGAGAAGCATTCGCCCAGGCGATCAAATGGCTTTTCACCGTGATCTACCCCATCAAGCTCGACACAAAGAAACGACTTGGCAAGCGCTTTGTGGAACCACCTTTGGAGTGTCTGTGGTGGGCCGACGATGTGACCGATCTCATCACCGGCAACAAAGACAAGTTGAAGTGGCGTTTGATGATTGTCCTGCCTCACTGGACCGATGACACCCTCTTCGCTCAAGGCGTGGAAACTGCAATAGAGCGTCTCGGAGAAAAACCAGCATCATTGCAAAGAGGTATTCTGACAGAAGGCCGTTCAGTCCAGATCCTTCACAAGGGTCCTTATGAGGATCTTCGCAATGTTTGCGCAAAACTTCATCAGGAGTTTGTCCCGGAACATTCTCTGAAACCTAACGGACATCATCACGAAATTTACCTTAATGACCCAACCCGAACAGCACCGGAAAAGAGAAAAACGGTCATCAGGCAACCTGTGATCTAGGTGCTGTTTCAAACTTTCATCTCGGGCTCGACAAAGAATTGCAAGCATCATCAAACCAAAAGACGAGAAACAACAGCACCTTACAACTTAAGAATTCCTAGGCGATACTCCGCTACTATCCTGAGAAAACAAAACGAGTGGCAGCGGAGATGTTAGCATCCGCGTCTCAGGAGCAAAAGATGACCTCAGATTTGTCTGGGAATGCACTTCATCAGTTTCTAACATTGATGTTAGTGAGCAGCATTTCAATGGGAATGCTAACACGGCCAGCCACGGCACAATCAGAAACCCTACCCTCTTCACAAAAGGATCAGGCACCGGTCTCAGACACGGCCTCTGAGCAACCAGCCACTCCCCAGGCACTCAAAGTGCCCCCCGGCTATTACAGTCAGGTAGACCAAAGCCTCGGCGTTCTACTCTCCATCTACGATGCACCATCAGACGATGCAGCTGTTATTGTTCAACTGCCTGGAGATACAATCCTCAACTCCGACGGTGAACAAAAGCATGTTGACGATCTACGCTGGCAACATGTCAGCCTCGGAGAGATAGAGGGTTGGGTTGAAGCTCAAAAGCTGAAAGCCGCTATACCCGTCCCATTCACCGGGACAAATCTGCCAGTTCTGGGTGTCTGCGGAGGAACTGAGCCGTCTTGGAGCATTGAGTGGAACTCCAGCGTCGTAACTTACTCGAACATCACCGGACTGCTCCATCGCGTCCCGTTTCAGTCAGTAAAGGCTGAGACAGACAAGAACGCCACATTACTTCAGGCGGGGAATGAAAGCATCGATCTAAAAATGACTATCTCCGAGAAGCAATGCACTTTCACCCCATTGGACTCTTTCGTCTGGGGAGAGGCCGTCGCCACCATCACACAGCCTGGACAAAAACCAGTGACCCTCAAAGGGTGCTGTAGACCAGTCTCAGATGGCTACCGCTAAACCGTATCTATCCGCCCAATAAAAAAACCCGGGTCACCCCGGGTTTAATTCTCTTAGCCTGTCGATCGTGACTTAGTTCACGACAACCTTGGCACCGATATCGACATGGTCATAAAGATAGGAAACATCTTCGTTGAACATGCGGATACATCCGGATGAAACAGCACGACCAATGCTCCAGTCCTCAGTGGTACCGTGGATACGGTAGATGGTAGCACCCAGATACAGCGCACGCGCACCCAATGGGTTGTCTGGACCGCCCTTCATGTAACGTGGAAGAGTACGGCCTTTTTTCGCTTCACGACGGCGCATTTCTTCCGGCGGTGTCCAACCCGGCCATTTTGCTTTGCGGGTGATACGCTCGGTACCATTCCACTCAAAACCTTCACGACCAACACCGATGCCATAACGCATCGCCTTACCGCTTTCTTGCACGTGGTAGAGATAGCGTTCTTCGGTATCAATGATGATGGTACCTGGCTTCTCATTAGTGCGGTACGTGATCAGCTTACGCTTGAACTTACGGCGAGCTGAGTTGGATGCCATAGCAGGAGAATCTGGGAAGATGTCCCATTGGCGTGTGTCTGGATTCCACAGCTTGCCCGCGCTTGCCGGTGCTACAAACACAAAGCTAACCAACGTACAAATGACAGCAAATATTCCCTTGCGAAGATGTCCTCGCATCGTCACCCCCTGAAATTGGCGATAGCCCCTGACCCTTCGGGACCTGTCGAATTTTAAAAATAAATCAGCGCCGAGAAAGAACAAACTCTACCAAAAAAAATTCTCAGACCTCTGAGTTTCCATATGTTTCAAATTGAGACTGATTATCAACATCTGATAATCGATATCCAAGCAAAACCTCACTTCCGCGGGTCATTTGTTTCACTTTTTTCAATTTTCCTCATGCCAAGCAAAATTTTCGCTCAATTCTATCGGTTCGTCTGCTGATAAAAAAATCCTGCCTTAGCCTAAGTCACAGGTAAACCTCTGAATGAAAGGGGCATATAATACGGCCAATGGGAGGCCTTATATGAATATCGATAGTATCCAAGATGTAACCTGCCTGCCTTTCACCGCCTTTGGCCCTGAAAGCGCAGAACCAATTATTTTCATCCATGGCTTTGGCGGCGACGCCAGCACATGGCGCAATATTCAAGTCCAGTTAGAAAACAAACGTCGCACAATAGCGTTTGACCTTCCTGCGCACGGACGTGCACTGGCCGATTTTGAGCCATGCAACGCTGTGGGCTCAGCAAAAGCCGTTGTGAAATCTCTCGATGCGTTGAAACTTGATCGCGTCCACCTAGTCGGTCACAGCATGGGCGGTGCGATTGCAACACTGATCGCCATGCGCAGTCCAGAACGTATCGCAAGCCTCACTTTGCTTGCTCCGGGCGGATTCGGTCCAGAGATCAATGCAAAGCTTCTGCGTCGTTACGCAGTTGGCCAAACTGAAGCAGAACAGCAGGTCCTGCTGGAACAGTTTGTCGGTCTCGAATTCGAACTTCCAAGAAAACTGGCAGAGTATGTTGCCACACAGCGTTCCACTCCGGGCGCTGCTGAAGCACTCAAAGCTGTATCAGGACTTATTCTGGAAGGCGAAAGTCAGGGCGTGCTGCCAACTAGTAAACTCGGCGAGCTGCCAATGCCAATCAAGGTGGTCTGGGGCACACAGGACAAGATCTTGCCAACCCGTCAATGCCATAAACTGCCAGGACCAATCGCCTGCCACGTTTTCGATCGTGTCGGCCACATGGTTCACATGGAAATCCCGCAGGAAGTGATCCGACTTATTCTGGAAAACACCCGCTAAAGCCAAAATCCAGCCTTTGTGCTGAGGTTTGACTAAAAAGCGTGCCGGAGCTCTCTCTGGCACGCCTCTAAGATCATCGACTTAAGCTGGTGGAAGCAGACCGTCTTTCCATTCCTGCCCAATCACCCGGCGCGCCATCATGTGCGAGCGTGGATGATTGATGCTATCAACCGCAATCAGCTTGCCTTTTTCCAGATACGCCACATAGAAGCTGTCGGAACTTGTATCCCCCACAAGCACAGCCTCATCGTATCCATTCGACAATCCGGCAATCTGCAGCTTGATATGGTGCTGGTCAGACCAGAACCATGGCAACGGGTCATAGTCGTGACTGTGGTCATGGTCGGGATCAGTCAACGCAGCAGCAACTGCTTTTGCCTGATCAATCGCATTTTGAACGCTCTCCAGACGAATGCTACGTCCATAGCGCTCTGAGAAGAAGCGAACACAATCACCGCAAGCATAAACATCCTCGTGAGAGGTCTGCCCTGCTCCATCAACCAGAATGCCATCATCCACGTCCAGACCAGCGGCCTCAGCAAGCTCCGCATTCGGTACTGCACCAACTGCAGAAAGCACCAGATCACACGAAATTTCACTGCCATCAGCAAGTTTCACGGAAGAAACTTTGCCATCTGTCCCTTCAATGCTGGTCACACCGGTTCCGCAAAAAAGCTCCGCACCATTGCCGGAATGCAAACCATGAAAAAACGATGAGATGTCGGGCGAAACCACGCGCTTCAGCAGACGCTCCTGCGCTTCCAGCACAACAACATCCAGCCCCATGCTCTTTGCAACAGCCGTCACTTCCAGACCGATATAACCGCCACCGATAACAACGAGTTTTTTGCCCGGCACAAAGAGTTGCTTGATGAGTTCAACATCACCAATGGAGCGAAGCGTCACAACGCCTTCCAGCTCCGCACCCGGCAATGGCAAATCGCGAGCGCGAGTTCCAGTTGCAAGCAGCAACTTGTCCCAACTCACCTCTTCACCGCTTGCCAGCCTGACACTCTTCTTCTCCAGATCAATGCTATCAACATGCGCATTGACCTTCAGATCGATATTGTTGGTTTCATAAAACGCTTCTGGACGAATAAACAGCGCATCCGGCGCCACATCTCCACTCAGAAACTTCTTGGAGAGCGGAGGGCGTTGATAAGGCGGCTGAGGCTCGTTTCCAAGCATCACAAGCTCACCTTCATATCCCTTTTGTCGAAGAGTTTGCGCGGCCTGTACACCTGCTTGTCCAGCACCCACCACAACAATCTTATTAATCATTCTCAAAACCCGTATTAGTCGCAGTCAAACAACACAGCAGATCCGTATTGTCTGCTTTGCTCAACAAACCCGTACCGCAAAAGCAATGTGGCGCTTAGCCCTGATAAAAACCAGAGCAAGCGCCACATTTAAAATGAAAATTTGTGAAGATCTTAAGGTCGTATCTCTGAAAAGTGCCTTGTGGTTTTCAGAGATACGCTATTCAAATCCCTAAAGCAGTTTGAAGTCGTCGAAACGAAAGCAAACTGCTTTAGGCAGCGCGCACTTTTTCAAGGAATGCACCAACAGTATTGTTGATGTGATCTGCCTGACGAGAAAGCGCGTCGGCAAGATCAGACACTGTACCGCCAGTGCTACGTGCATTGCTGGATGCATTTTCAACCATCTGCATTGCACTCGCTCCTTCTTGCGAGCTCTGCGTCGCATTCGCCACGTTCTCAGTAATGGACTGAATGGCTGCGTTCTGCTGCTCAACAGATGCAGCAACAGCAGCCGCGATCTGGCTCATTTCGTGAATAACATCACTCACGTCACCAATAGCGCCAACCGCTTCTGCTGAGGCTTCTTGAATGGAACCAACCTGCTGTGCAATTTCCTCGGTTGCCTGAGAAGTCTGATTTGCCAGCATCTTCACTTCAGATGCCACCACAGCAAAGCCTTTGCCATGTTCACCCGCACGGGCTGCTTCAATGGTCGCGTTCAGAGCAAGCAGGTTCGTCTGGTTCGCAATATCACGAATAAGCCCAACAGCCTCACCAATACGATTTGCTGCATCACTCAACAGATTCATGGTCTCAGCAGTCGCTTTTGAACCTTCAACCGCTCGGTCTGCAACGCTCGTTGATTGCTCAGCCTGTCCCGCAATCTCGTTGATAGACATGGCTAGCTCTTCCGTCGCAGCAGATGCGCTGGAAACATTCTCAGCGGCACTCTCAACAGCACGTCCTGCAGACACAGCTTCTTTCGACACGTTGTCTGCAGCAGATCCCACATCATTAGAGGCTTCCCCAAGCCCATCTGCAGCGCTGTGCAGACTATTCAAAGCCTCAGCAACGGTCTGCTCAAAACCAACAATGAGATTGTCGACTTGCTCGGCACGAGCCTGTTTCTCAGCATTTTCATGATCTTGCTGATCCTGCAGCATCCGGCGCTCCTCAATATTGTCGCGGAACACCTGAAGTGTCTGCGCCATCGCGGAAATCTCTTTACCGCCTTTATTGAGAGGAATCACAGCTGACAAATCATTCTTCGCCAGCAATGCCATAGCATTACGCAACGCATTCAGATTACGCAAAATACCGAAGATTAGGAGAGAGCCAAGAATGAACAGCGTTAGCGCGATACCACCAACTGCAATGCCCAGATAAAGGTTTGTCTGCTGTGTGGTCTCTGTCAGACGCGCCTGCGCATCATTCGCACCCTGCACCGCAGAGTTTTTCAACTCATCAAGCCGTGGCGGAAGAAGGTCAAACAGGTTTGCAAGCAACTCAGAACTCGTCGCCCGCTTATCAAAGGCCTTAGAGTAAGCCTCGAACGCCTTCTTGTAGGCCAGCATATTGGTTTTGACCTTCTCAGCAACAGCTGGGTCAATTTGTGCTCGCGGCACGGTGCGCTCGTAACGGGAGAACGCAACTTCAAACGCGCCCAAAGCGTTTTGGCTACCCGTAAGCGCATAATCCAACTGCGCACGCGCCAGATCACTAAACGTATGCATCAGCTTCAGCGTATTGGGGTCTTTGCTACGTCTGTGCTTTTGTTTAACAGCGGATTCCGCCTGAGAAAGCGCGGCGGACAGCTCTTTCTGCAAGCCGCGGTCCGCGTCATATCCAAGCGTGGACTGGTAGCCGTGTAACATCTCAAAGGCACCACTGATTGCATCAATCGTGTCTCGTGCATCAGAGATCTCAAGAAAATAATCCCTGGCAACCGGGAGCGCATTTAACTCCTGTAATTCAGTCTGCGCTTCACCAACCAACGTGTCGAATCGACTTTTCAGACTATCACTCGGCACATTTTCATAATCTTTCTGAGTCGATTGCAGCACACCTGCGGTAATTGCAATTGTCTGGCTCAGCTCAGCAAGTTCGGTGTATTCTTTCGACTGCAGAAAGGCAGCCTCTGTTTGCTGTTGGCTCCAAAGATAAACAAAGCCAACACCACCAAATCCGATAAGTGTCAGAATACCAAGAGCAATTGCCCGAAACCGAATACTTACATTTCGAGTTAACGAGAAAACTTTATTTCCCGTAGAAGAAATAGCCTGCTTCCAATTTACTCGCATCGGAGACCCCTAGACCGATAAAATTACTAATAGTATTTTTAATTATTCCTCACAGGTATAGGTTCAAATCGTTTAAAGATTACAAATAATGCATCGCACAAATGATTTTGTTGCTCACCCCACCCAGCGTCATGTGCTAAGGACGCATAAAAATAAGACACACCATTGCTCTCGCTTACCAAATTAGTTCCCATTATCTTCGTTTTGCTCTGGTCCACCGGTTTCATCGGTGCACGCCTTGGAGCGCCCTACTCAGAGCCTTTTGCGTTCTTGAGTCTCCGCTTTCTGCTCGTCCTGCCGTTGATGGGCATCATCATCTGGTTGTCTGGCAGAAGCTTTGCTTTAACGCGCCAGCAGGTCCTCCATGCGGTCGTTACCGGTATGCTGGTCCATGGCATCTATCTCTCGGGGGTCTTCTGGGCCATCGACAACGGGATGCCAGCAGGCGTAACCGCTCTCATCACTGGTTTGCAGCCTTTCATCACCGGCACACTTGCATATTTCCTACTGAAAGAAGATGTGACGCCGCGCCAATGGATCGGCCTGGCCGCCGGGTTTGTTGGTATCGTGCTGGTGATCCTGCCTAATATGGGAAGCGGCGTTGCGCAGATCCCTCTTTGGACTGTAGCAGCCGCCTTTGTGGCAACCCTTGGCATCGCCTTCGGCACCACATGGCAAAAGCGTCAGCCATTGAATACTGATCTGGTCACAGGCATCTTCTACCAGTATTTCGGCGCCTTGCTCATAACGCTACCGCTGTCCATGACGGAAAGCTGGGTCATCACCTGGTCAGGAGATCTGATCTTCGCGCTGGCATGGCTGGTCATTGTGTTGTCTGTGGGAGCAGTCCTGCTGCTCATGTACCTGCTCCAGCACGGAGCCGCGTCAACCACAGCAACGCTGTTCTACCTGACACCCGTCGCAGCGGCCATCGAAAGCTACTTCCTTTTCGGAGAGACACTCAACCTCATTCAGTTGATTGGCATGGCAATCGTTGTGGTAGCAATCGCAGTATGCCGCCCAAAGCAGAAAGCTTAAGCTCAGCCTTCAGCATCAGAACAAGGACCTGCCTCAACACGCTGGTTCACACGGCGAACACGCATAAGCGCCGCATTAAACTCGCCGCCCAGAATAAAGATGACGGCTGTCAGATACATAAAGATGATGGCCGTCATGATACCAGCTAGACCAGCATACAAAGACACATAGTTCGCCCACCGCGCCAAATAAGCACCAAAGGCTGTACCAGCGATAATCCAGAGGATCATTGTCAGAATAATACCGGGCAACACTTCAAAGAAGCTACGACGGCCAGCCGGCAGATACATATGAGCTGCCAGCAGAGCAAACATCAGCAACAAAGATGTGATGCCATAACGGACAATATTCGCCTTGTAGCTAAATTGCTCCATAACCGGTGCCAGATGAACAGCCCATTCCCAAGCCAGCGGACCAAACACGATTAGGAACGTTGAAACCATCAAAACAGCTGTTCCAATCAGAACGGCCAGAATGGATTGTGTTCGGCAGAAGAACCAACTGCGATTATCTCGAACACGATAAGCACGGTTCAAGCCGACTCGCATGGCCTCAACGCCATTGGACGAGAACCACAGCGTGACGACCACACCAAAGGTCAGCAAATCACCACGCGGCTGAGTGAGAACGGCTTTGATTTCACCGGAAACAGGGCCAGCCACACGTTCAGGCCAGACATCAAAGATCAACTCCGTTGCACTTTGTGCAACCGAGTTCAGCCCAAGAAAACCAGAGAACGCCGCCACAAATATCAAAAATGGAAACAGAGCCATCAACGATGACAAAGCCACATGGCTCGCCACAGCATAGCCATCATCAGAGTTAAAATGCCCGAGAGCATCTGCAAGCACCTGATACAATTTTCCCCAAAGGCCACGTTTCTTCATAAAACTGATCTGGTCTGTCTCTCTGTAAGTTTCAAGTTAGATAATAGACGGGACTTCAAGAAATATTCATGAAGAAAGCTCCCACCTTTAGGGCATTGCACAAATACACATCCCATTTAAGTTTGCAGTGCACAATGACCGAGTGGATTGAGGGAGGCAAGCCGTGTCGGAAACGGTGAATACAATAGAACAAGCAGTCGCACCATCGAAAGAAACACGTGCTCAGGCGCTAAAATCTCTTGAAGCTCTGCTTGGCATCGCGCGCAAAAACGTAAAACTGCGCGTATTGAAGGATGGCCGCATCGCCTCCGCTCTCATGGAGCAGGAACAACGTGCCACCCACGGTCTTGCCTGGCTTGCAACTTATGTGGAAGCCCTCAAGCAACTCAACGCATACGGCGAACGACTGGAAACCGAAGGCACCTTCGGCGAAGTGGAAAGCCTGATCCTGCGCATTGGCCTTGCAGAATACACCGCACAAGTCTTTGGCGGTCTGCCAATGAGCCAGGGTGAAATCCTTCGCCTCTCCGACTTGGGCATCAACCGCAGTGAAGCAAACAGTCATTACACAGAAGCTGTTGAAGCAGTCATTGCGGACGGCACACAACCAGCCCTGCGCACTCGACTAGCAGAACTCATGCAGCATGCGGAAGGCCAGTCCACTATCGGTGCGACTGGGCTGGATGAGACCTATGAGCAAATTCGCGAGGAGATGCGCAAGTTTGCGGAAGCAAAGGTCACCCCGTTTGCTCACGAATGGCACCTGAAAAACGAATACATCCCTCTTGAGATCATCAACGAGATGGCTGAGATGGGCGTATTCGGCCTGACGATTCCGGAAGAATTCGGCGGCATGGGCCTTGGTAAAGAATCCATGTGTGTGGTCTCAGAGGAACTCTCCCGCGCCTATATCGGCGTTGGCTCCCTCGGCACCCGCTCCGAAATCGCAGCAGAACTTATTCTCGGCGGCGGTACGGAAGAACAGAAAGCCAAGTGGCTCCCACGCATCGCCTCTGGTGAAACTCTGCCAACAGCCGTCTTCACCGAACCAAACACCGGCTCAGATCTCGCGTCGTTGAAAACACGCGCAGTTAAAGACGGCGACACATGGAAGGTCTCCGGCAACAAAACATGGATCACCCACCCGGTCCGTGCCGACATCATGACCTTGCTCACCCGCACCAAGCCGGAAGAGCCTGGTTACAAAGGCCTGTCCATGTTCATCGCGGAAAAGCCGCGCGGAACAGATGAAGAGCCCTTCCCGGCGGAAGGCATGACAGGTGGTGAGATTGAAGTGCTCGGCTATCGCGGCATGAAGGAATACGAAATCGCCTTTGATGGCTTTGAAGTCAAAGACGAAAACCTACTGGGTCAGGTTGAGGGTCAAGGCTTCAAGCAGCTCATGCAGACGTTCGAGTCTGCCCGCATCCAAACCGCTGCTCGCGCAATCGGTGTGGCTCAATGCGCTCTGGATCTCGGCCTGCGTTATGCGCAAGAGCGTGTTCAGTTTGGCAAATCACTGATCAACTTCCCACGCGTATCCGACAAACTCGCCATCATCGCCTGCGAAACCATGATTGCGCGTCAGCTCACCTACTTCTCCGCTTGGGAGAAAGACAGTGGCAGACGCTGTGATCTGGAAGCAGGTATGGCGAAACTACTCGGTGCACGCGTGGCTTGGGCTGCAGCAGACAACGCATTGCAGATCCACGGCGGCAACGGCTTTGCGCAAGAATACCCGATCTCTCGCGTACTTTGCGATGCACGAATTCTCTCAATATTTGAGGGAGCTGCAGAAATTCAGGCGCAAGTAATCGCACGCCGTCTGCTGGATGAAACCGAGCTGTAGAGCGTTTTCCTAATAAGAATAGGAAGCGCGATTATTTCCGTCGCGCTTCTTCATAAACTGAGAGTTCAAGGCGCTTATCCATAAGCGTCTTTCTTATTTCAAATCGCTCATCAGTCTTGGTCGCAGCTTTAAGCTGATCTTCCAATGTGGAGATCTCACGGCGCAGTTTCAGTTCTCCCTGAATGCTACCACCAGCTCCATTCACCACACTCATTTGTGCACTTTGAGCGAAATTTGTCCCGGACCTTCTGGGAATAGGTTTTCCCGCGCCTTCAAGGCGATCCATAGAACCATTCATCTGTGATCGGCGAATTTGTTGCTCGATTAGTCGATCCATTCCCATAAACAGACCTCTATCCTTTGTTTTTCTTAGATCAATTTCTCTGATGACTGTGGCTGCAACATGTTCATTCACAATTTTTCTAATTATTTTTGCTGAATTCAATTAACTCACAATCGCACCAAATTATCGATTTTAACTTTACGCTAATAAATTCACCATCTCCGGTTGCATTATGCAATTTACACGGTACATTTTAGTTAAATTTTTATTTAATTTATATTGAACTGGAGAGCGCGATGTTGCGGCCTCTTATTTTTGCAAGTCTTATCGCGGGCTCAGCACTGGTATTAGCTGGCAGCACATGGGCATTGACGCAGACCCGCGCCATTGGTCCTGGTCTCACCCAAATCAGCGCACCTTCTAACAATGCATTGAAACCAATTTCCGCCGATAGCAAACTCATCCGCTATCCAGCAAAGTCCGCTCTGAAACCGCTAAAAGCAAAATCAAGGCTTGTTCGGCTTGAACCCAAATCAAAGCTGATCCGGTATCGAGTAAAAACAGCCGATACTACAATTCCAGCTAAGCCAGCCTCATTGACTTACGCGCATGTAACCGGAGTCCTCAGTTATGTCCCACGTCAGGAACTGGACGAACTGCTCGCCTTCCTGAACAAGGACATCTATCTGCTGACAGGAACCCACTCAGCAGCAGGCTTAGTACACCAAACCTCATGGCGGCTGGAGAGACAGAGCAGTCAGATAATGGAGAACGTCTCCTCCTACCTGCCCTAAGCGGTTCTACTCGTAGAAACGCGTGCACCAGTACGCCTCTCTCCCAATCAACCCATCACGTCAGGCAGCCAGCGGATAGCTTTCTTCCACCAGATACGGCCCGCCACCCACTGCCGCTTTTGCTGAGAAGAGCACAAACCGCCCAGCGGTGAATGCAGGCGCTGAGAATTCACCACGTATCTCGAGCCAATGTGCCAACTCTGCAGGGGATGTTCCCCTCAACCGAGCCAATGTCACATGCGGCGTATATTTGCGCCGAGCGGCTTGCAGGCCGAGCCGCTGCAAGATGCGTTCTTGCTCAGCCTGAAGCTCCGCCAGCTCCTGAGTGGGCTCAACACGTGCCCAAAGCGCATGTGGTTTGGCTCCCCCAAACGATCCCAGCCCGGTCAGCTTGATCGTCAACGGAGCACGATTCACCCGTGCCAGCTCATAGGCAACTTCGTCAGCAATGCGATCATCAATATCGCCTATAAACCGTAATGTGATGTGGTAGTTTTCTGGGTCGATCCATCGAGCGCCGCGCAGCCCTCCGCGCATAAGGCTCAACATCATCCCGGTGCCCGAAGGCAGCTCTAGGCCAGTGAAAAGGCGAGGCATATCAGGACCCTCCACTAATGCAGATGATAAATTAGCTCACGTTTAACGCCAGAGTACAAGCAGAAAATCACAGCTCTACGAACATCTGGGGATTTTCTTTCCATCCCTTAAAACAAAAAATGCCGAAGCCCACACAAGGCTCCGGCACAATTCTGTCTCTACAGATAAAAGAGAACTATCTGCCAATCACGGACATGGATTGGAGTACTGCAGATGGATATCATTAATCCGTGCCACAACCTCGTCAGTCATCTCAAAGTCTGTTGCACGAATATCCGTCGCCAGCTGCTCCATGTTCGTCGCACCAATGATCACAGAGGTCACGAATGAACGGGAATGAGCAAACGACAGCGCCATAACTGCTGGATCAACGCCCAGCTCTTCTGCCAGGTCGCAATACGCATCAATAGCTTTCTGACCAAACGGGTTCTCATAGCGGCCAAGGCGCTTGAACAGTGTTTTACGCGCACCAGCTGGCAACGCACCATTCCGGTACTTACCAGTCAGATACCCCTGTGCCAGAGAAGAGTATGCCAGCAGACCAACATTCTCCCGCTGTGCAATCTCGGCACCGCCCACTTCAAACAAGCGGTTCACCAGAGAATAAGCATTCTGGATAGACTGAACCCGTGGCAATCCACGCGCTTCAGATTCCTGCACAAACTTCATGGTGCCCCAAGGGCTTTCGTTAGAAAGACCGAAATGACGGATTTTGCCTGCTTTCGCGAGCTCCTGCATAACTTCAAGAGTCTCATGGATCGCATTTTCGTCTTCTGCCGGGTCCGCATCCTGCCAGATGGTGCTGACAGAACCAAAGCCGGACACATTACGATCTGGCCAGTGCAGCTGGTAAAGGTCGATATAGTCTGTCTGCAAACGCTTCAGGCTGGCATCCACGGCTTCCATGATCTGCGCACGAGAAAGCTGGCTTGTGGAACCATCTTCACGATGCCAGTCCTGAGCAGAACGGCCAACAACCTTGGTTGCCAAAACAACCTTGTCGCGGTTACCGGATTTCTTGAACCATGTTCCGATAATTTCTTCAGTACGGCCTTTGGTCTCTGGCTTCGGCGGCACAGCATAAAGCTCTGCAGTATCGAAGAAATTGATGCCCTGCTCCAAGGAATAATCCATTTGAGCATGGCCTTCAGCCTCGGTGTTTTGTTCACCCCATGTCATCGTACCAAGACAGATGCTGGAAACGTTGAGGTCTGTACGCCCCAATTTACGAAATTCCATGTATTCCCCATTTGCAGCCCCAAGCTGCTTTTCATTCTCACGCCCTTATTGGACATAAAGGACAAAGATCCAGCCTCGTCCAAAGACAACGGATCATGCCCCGAATTCTGTTTTGCTAAATCTGCCTCATGGATGGAGGTGGGCAGAGGAAGTGGCCTGGTAAGCATACCAAGCACATCTTCGAAAAGTAGGATGTGTTTTTCCGACAGGAAGGCGCAGTAAGTCAATACTTTAAAGCAGACTCTGCGTTCCAGCCTGAAAAGGAAGATCATCAGCCGCTAAGATTTAGTCTGTTCGATGAGCAGTTCAACAGAAGGCAGAATTTTTTCGACAATGATCGAAACACCTTTACCCGTGGGATGCATGCCATCACCAAGGTTTAGCTCAGGTTCCGCTGCCACACCGTCCAGAAAAAACGGGTAAAGCAACGCATCATGCTTCTGCGCAAGCTCACCATAGATGGAGTTGAACTCCTGACCATACTGATCACCCAGATTAGGCGGCGCCATCATGCCAGCCAACAGCACCGGAATGTCGCGAGATCTCAACCGCTCCAGCATTGCATCCAGGTTTTTGCGCGTTATTGACGGATCTAGCCCGCGCAACGCATCGTTTGCACCCAGTTCAAGGATCACTCCGTCTACGTCATCGCCCACAGACCAGTCGAGCCGTGAAAGGCCACCTGAGCTGGTATCACCAGATACACCAGCATTGACCACGGTGATGTTATAGCCCCGCTCTTGCAAAGCCTTCTCCAGCTTTACAGGAAAGGCATCTTCAGGCGGCAATTGATAACCAGCCGTCAGGCTATCGCCAAAGGCAACCAGCTTCACCGGTTCGGCTCCATCCTGCGCCATTCCGGTTGAAGCACCTGTAAACACAAGGCCCAGCGCAACGACAGCACCACTGAAAAAACGCAGCACACCAGATTTAGCTTCAACTTTTCGTGATCCAGACATTCAAATACCTTAGATTTTTTCAAACCGAGCTGGACGATGCAATCCACCCTACCCATATGCTTCCCAAGTGCGGCTGCGACAAGAGCCGCCAACAAATTTATTATAAGATGTAATTCAGAGATTTGCATCGCCTGCACATCAAGGTAGAAGAATGACAGGTAATCCCGCATTAGACTTAAACGGCGTTCACCTCAGCCTGGGCCATGGCGCAGGCCGCACCCATATTCTCAAAGGTATTGATCTTTCTATCAGCACCGGCGAAAGCGTAGGCCTCGTTGGACCATCCGGCTCAGGCAAATCTACTTTGCTTATGGTAATGGCAGGTCTGGAACGCGCAGACAAAGGCACCGTCAAAGCCGCAGGGCAAGAACTCGGCGCAATGAGCGAGGATCAACTCGCCCGTTTCCGTGGTCAGAACGTCGGCATCATCTTCCAGTCCTTCCACCTGGTCCCAAACATGACCGCTCTGGAAAATGTCGCTGTACCTCTTGAGCTTTCTGGTGACCTCAAAGCATTTGATCGTGCGAAGGAAGAGCTGGAAGCCGTCGGCCTTGGCCACCGCCTCAATCACTACCCAACCCAGCTTTCTGGCGGTGAACAGCAACGCGTTGCCGTCGCCCGCGCCCTCGTCACCAACCCTGAAATTCTGATCGCAGATGAACCAACAGGCAATCTGGACGAAACCACGGGTGAGCAAATCATCGAGCTGATGTTCACTGCGCAAGAACGCAAGAACACCACACTGGTTCTCGTCACCCACGATCCGTCTCTGGCAGACCGTTGTCAACGCAAGATCCGGGTACATTCCGGCACCGTTGAGGAAGAAACACCTGCTGTGCGTGAGGTACGCGCCCAATGAGCCAAAGCAACTCAAACGGTTTCCAGCCCGGCTTTGGCCTTGCAGCCCGTTTTGCCCTGCGCGAAATGCGGGGCGGCCTCAAAGGGTTTTACGTTTTCATCGCCTGTATCGCACTGGGCGTGGCCGCCATTGCTGGCGTTGCCTCCTTTTCCCGTGCGCTGACAGAAGGCATTTCAGCAGAAGGTCAGGCCATCCTTGGCGGCGACCTCGCATTCTCTCTCATTCACCGAGAAGCAACACCAGATCAGCTCGCACACCTGCAAAGTATGGGCGATATCTCCAGAATCTCCAGCCTGCGCGCGATGGCCCGTACCGACACCGCAGGCAACCAGACACTGGTTGAGCTAAAGGCAGTTGATAATCCCTACCCGTTGATTGGTGAGTTCGACCTCTCCTCTGGCAAGGACCTGCAAGCGACCATCAACAGCAGAACAGAAGGCCTGCGCAATGCTGTGGCTGAAGTTGCCCTGCTGGCACGCCTTGGTCTGGAAGTTGGTGACCAGATTGCAGTCGGCAAAACCGAGTTCCGCATCGCCGATACAATTGAGCTGGAACCGGACAAACTCTCGTCAGGCATGACGGTCGGTCCTCGCCTCCTCATCTCTCAGGAAGCACTGCAAGACACTGGCCTGATCCGCCCTGGCTCATTGGTCAACTACACGTATCGCGTCCGCATGGGCGACAACGTACCGGAAGATCAGCTCCAGCAAGCTATTGATCGGACAAACAGTCAGTTCCCTGATGCTGGTTGGCGTATCCGCTCCAAGTTGGAAGCAGCCCCAAGCTTGCAACGGAACATCCAACGCTTCGCCCAGTTCCTCACACTCATCGGCATCACGTCTCTCGTGGTGGGCGGTGTTGGCGTGGCAAACGCTGTGCGCAGTTATATGGATACCCGCCGGGAAGTCATTGCCAGCTTCAAATGCCTTGGCGCATCAGGTGGCTTTGTCTTCAAGGTCTACCTTATTCAGATGATGGTGCTCGCCACTATTGGCATTATCATCGGCATGGCACTGGGCGCCTTGATCCCACTTGTCGCCATGGCAGCCTTGCAATCCATTTTGCCAATCAACGCAGTACAGGCAGTCTACCCGCTTCAGCTGCTGCTTGGCATGGCGTACGGCTATCTCACCGCCCTCGCCTTTGCCCTTTGGCCACTCGGCAGAGCACACGACATCGCGCCAACCGTCCTGTTCCGTGATGAAGTCAGCACCCGTAGCCGCTATCCAAAGCCGCTGTATATCGCAGGTGCTGCGGTGACACTGGTTCTGCTGGCTGGCCTTGCCCTTGTCATGGCCTACGACAAAACCATCGCCGTCATCTTCATTGGTGCATGTACAGGCACATACTTGCTATTGCTCGTCGTGGCCCGCCTCATCATGGCCGCAGCGCGGAAGGTGCCAACAGTCCGCTCTACAGAGCTGCGTCTGGCGATCACCAACATCTATCGCCCCGGCGCCCTGACACCATCCGTCGTCCTGTCACTCGGCCTCGGCTTGTCACTGCTGGTTGCTTTGGCTCTGATTGATGGCAATCTACGCCGTGAACTCAATCAAGCCGCTCAGGAACAGGCTCCAAGCTTCTTCTTCGTCGATATTCAAAACCACGAGAAAGACGCCTTCGAAGCTCTCGTTACTGAAAAAGCAGCAGGCACAGAGTTCAACGCAGTTCCAATGCTGCGCGGGAACATCGTCGCGCTGAAAGACATCCCTGCCTCAGACTATCCCGCTCCACCAGAAGCGGAATGGATCCTGCGCGGCGACCGCGGCATCACATATTCTGAAACCCTGCCTGAAAACTCCGTTGTGACAGCAGGCGAATGGTGGCCGAAGGATTACACCGGTGAACCGCTCGTCTCCTTCTCTGACGACAACGCCCGCGAGCTGGGCCTGAGTGTAGGCGACAAGATCACAGTCAACGTGCTTGGACGTCAGATCTCTGCGAAAATTGCGAACTTCCGCACGGTGGACTGGGAAAGCATGTCCATCAACTTCGTGATGATCTTCTCACCAAACACTTTCGCAGGCGCACCACACACCCATCTGGCAACCGTCGGCTGGCCAGGCGAAGCCACCTTGCAACAAGAGCTTGATCTACTGAAGGAAGTCACACAAGCCTTCCCAACCATCACGTCAATCAGAGTGAAAGATGCCATCGCACAGGTAAATGACCTTGTCGGTCAGCTGGCATGGGCCATCCGTGGCGCCTCCTCCATCACACTCCTCGCAAGTGTGTTGGTTCTGGCAGGTGCATTGGCAGCAGGTCATCAAAGCCGCATCTATGATGCAGTTATCCTGAAGACACTGGGCGCCACACGCGGACGTCTCATCAAGGCATACATTCTGGAATACCTGATCCTTGGTGGCACCACCGCAATCTTCGCCCTCTTTACAGGCTCACTGGCGGCTTACTTCATCATCACAGGTGTGATGGAAGGCAGCTTCACCCTTCTGCCCGTAACGGCCATCACCGCCATTATCGGCGCTCTCATCTTCACAGTAGGCTTCGGATTACTGGGCACTTGGAGAGTGTTGGGAGAAAAACCTGCACCTGTTTTACGAAATCTGTAAAACTCCGTGGACTGCATCAAGTAAAAAAGCGTTGATCAACGCAGATGCAGTCCACATCTCTCAGAATTATGAGTTAACAGACCAACTCTTCTATTTTCCGGCTAAGGTCTTGCGCCGCCAGCAACATTACAACTGGTTAATAATAGGGTCCGGTTTTACCAAGTTTATACCAAAAGACCTTGCTTTAAGGGGCGATTTTACAAAAATCGGCAGGGTGCACTCTTGTCTTACGCCCTTTTTCCCACCATATTTGCTGATATGTAACTCGGGTCAGTCACCCGTGCTGTTTGGTATGACCAACAGCAAACACGTGTTTAACAAGAGAGAGGATCCACATGGCGACCTTCGACCGCAATAATTCTACGCGGTATGGAATGGCTGGCTCTCATGCCAATGCAGCCGCATTTGACGCTGGTCTGCGCGCCTACATGCTTCGCGTTTACAACTACATGGCAGTCGGTGTTGCAATCACCGGTGTGCTCGCACTGCTCACCTCAATGATGGCGACGACGACTGATCCATCTATGGCAGCAGCTCAGATGGGTAATACTTTGCTCACCAGCCTTGGTGTTGCACTGTATGGTAGCCCGCTGAAGTGGGTTGTTATGCTTGCTCCACTTGGTTTCGTGTTCTTCCTGAGCGCACGGATCAATAAGATGAGCGCATCCGCCGCACAAATGACCTTCTGGGCATTTGCAGCTTTGATGGGTGTTTCTCTCTCATCGATCTTCATCGTTTACACCGGCAACTCCATTGCTCGTGTATTCTTCATCTCTGCAGCTTCCTTTGGCGCGCTGAGCCTGTTCGGCTACACCACCAAGAAAGACCTCTCCGCTTGGGGTTCCTTCTTGTTCATGGGTCTGATCGGCATCATCATCGCGTCTGTGGTCAACCTCTTCCTTGCGTCTTCTGCTCTGCAGTTCGCAATCTCCGTGGTTGGCGTTCTGGTATTCGCAGGCCTCACCGCCTACGACACCCAGCAGATCAAGGAAATGTATGCAGCTGTTGATGACAGCGAAGTAGCAGGCAAGAAAGCCATTATGGGCGCGCTGCGTCTGTACCTGGACTTCATCAACCTGTTCATGATGCTTCTGTCCCTGTTCGGCAACCGCGAGTAATCGCAGCAGCCATCAGGCGTACAAATCAGAAAAAGCCCGAGGCACCCGCCCCGGGCTTTTTTCTTGGCCAAATGACACCGCAGATAAAGGCTTCAAGCTGGCATCAGAAACACAATCGGCTGCAGGACACCAAATGTACGGACCGCTCTCACTGTTCCATTGGTATGAACGCAAGGTTTTCCAGTTCAGGGACTTTCACAAAGCCCACCCAACCATGGCCGAGCGCTACCATATGATCGCAAGCATTGTGGCTGTCATCTACCTGCCAGTTCTGCTGATACCTGCAGGAATTGCCTATGTTTTGCAGTCCCCACTTAGCTACATAATCAATCGGGCCAAAGAGAAACGAAACGACGTTTACAACTCCGCATTCCCGAACAAGCGATGGTACGCCGACTCAAATCTCTGGAAACATCACCAGCTACAATCCGCAGTCGTAAAAGCTGTATTCCCTGATTTATAGCCAGTTAAATGCATCCAACACGTACAGATAACCACAACGTAACCGCTTAGTTTTCAGGGGCACAACCAAATTTCACTAGCCAAGATCAATAAGAGGTTTTATTTTCTTAACGTAGCGTACCATATGTTTTTCTAAGCAATTTTCTGCTTGTTCCAACAGCATTTGTAGGGGCAAAAAATGCCAAGACACTCACCTTGTGCCATCGCCAATGAATTTCTGAGACGCCGAGGCAGCTCTGAATACCCATCTCAGATGTACATTCAAAAACTCGTTGCCATCGCCAACGGCTGGAACCTCGCAATCAACGGCGAGCCATTGGTGAACTCAGCTCCCCAAGCTTGGAAAAATGGCCCAGTATTTCGGCAGATATGGGATTTCATAAAGGAAGGTGGGCACAAAGGCCCCAATTGTGAAATTGCAGATCCCGTCACCGGCCAGATCGTCACTGGTCGCATCAACGGTAGTGAGCAAGACATCATTGATCACGTCTGGAAGAAGTACCGTAACTACACGCCGCAGCAACTGTCAGATCTCACCCATCAAGCGAATTCTCCATGGGCCCATGCCTACTTCGAAAAGGGGAGAAACGCAGAAATCGATACAGAACGCACCCGACAATATTACATCAAACTCGCCTTAGCGGGCCGCTCTCACGCAGAAGAAGAGCAGTCCATACAAACAGCGGGTCGGATCAATGCCGCCTAACGATACATTCGAGGACACACTCGAAAAGCCACTCACTGTGGATGACATCGACGCAGCCGTCTCCAAGCTCCCTATTGAGGTGGACCCACCCGCCAAGATCGGGTTCGAGCAGCTGCTGAAAGACCGTCAGGCCCTGTCTGACGACAACACCCTGCTTCAGAACGAGCTGATGGAGCTTAAGTCACGGCTCGCGACCAAGCAGGAGCTGGACGCCCTCATCAAACCCTACGCAGGCAAAGCCTACTGGTTCATGTGCGTGTATTGCGGCACAGTTGCCCTCATCCTCGTGCTGGCAGGCTTCAAAAATGTCTATGGCAACTCGTTCAATCTGGCCGACAGCGTACTGGAGTTCCTCGTTGGCAGCACCGCAACCACTGTCATCGGCCTGGTCGGCATGGTGCTCACCGGCATCTTTGTGGGCGCTCGAAAATAGCGCCCCACACGCTCTACAGCGTATCTCCGAAAAGTGGAAACCGGTTTTCAGATAAAGATTCGCAAAAACAAAGGCTAAAGCAGTTCATGTGATTCAGCTTAAATGCGAGCTGCTTTAATGGCCAGATAACACCAGCACCTTGACTGGGAAAGCCAACGCCTGGAACCGCAAGATCAGCGCATGCATGATCGAGGTCGCATCCACCATGTGATAGTAAAGGCCGCCCCAGAAACCAAACTTACCCGCTGCAATCTGCTCACCATAATTGCTGTAGGCATTGGCAATGCACTTGCTGCCGGGAGGAATACCATTCGTATCACCGGGATAAAGCGGCTCCATGATCACCAGCAAGGTTCCCGGACGCGCAACATCCTGCGCATCCACCAGCTGATCTGTCGGACGGAACTGACCTGAGGAGATAAAGTCCTGTGTGTCCACCACGACCATCGGAATAACCTCAAACGGCCGCGACGCACAGGTAATCTCTGCCGCCATGCCAACCTTGATCACAGTAGCAGTAATCTGCCCAAAGCCCGCCTGAAATCGCCCATACCCCGTCGTAGAAGGTACGAGAATACCAGCAGGACGTAGGATCGGGCTTACAATATCACCCGGCTGAAGAATGAACTGCGTGATCACACCATCAACGCCAGCATAAACAAACTTCTTGTGATAGGCGGACTCCGCCTGATGCAGCCGCGCAATCGCGCTGGTCCGCTGTGCAGGCAGGCTCACGGTGATCTTCGTCTGCACGATATCCCGGTTAGCAACAGCCGCATCCAGCTGTCCTTTGCGCACAACTACCTGATTTTCGCGCGTATCAATTTCTTTCTGCGTCACCACATCAGAATTACGCCGTTGCAGATCCAGCGTCCGCTCCAACTCACTGACGGATTGATTATAGGCGCCCTGCGCCTGAGAGATCATGGCTTCCGCACTGATCAGCTCAGAGTTCGCCAGCTGGATCTCAGCATCAATTTCATCCACTTCACTCTGCGCCGTATCCACCTGAGCTTTCTCAGTAGAGGAATCCAGCGTAAACAGCAGTTGCCCGGCCTTCACATGCTGGTTGTTCTCCACCACCACCAAATCAACCCGCCCCGCCGTTTCCGGCAGGATGGAAACGGTGCGATATAGCGACAGCACGTTGGACGTGGTTGGGTGATAGAAGAAAACCAGCGTGATCAGCGCAATGGTCAGCATCAGCGCCCCGGTAATCCCCCAGCGCAGTTCATACCACACCGTAAAAAACGTAATCTCGTGCCCGATCCGCTTACCCTGCTTGTAGCGACGAAACAGATAGTCCGGCAGGATCGTCACAAGCGAGCAAAGAAGAAACTCAATCATTCTGTTTCTTCCCCTTTATCGTCTTGCGCAAAGAGTTGGCGATGGTGTTAAGCGGTGTCTCGTAATCCGGCAGGTTAATCGCAGCCAGCAACAGCGCAGCAATCCAGAAGTAGTTGTTGTGCGTGAACAACGCCAACACCGCCAGTAGGGCCACGATCTGCATATGCGACCGCCCATACTTGTGCGCCATCTTCTCTGGCAGGGCATGCAGGGAAAAGTAAAAGACACCCGCCAGCAACACCGCACCAATGGCGATGAAGATGGTGACCACCATCAAAACATCTGTACTGCCCGGTGCAGTGATGAAGATAGGAAGATGCCCAGCGAATTGCTCATGTTCGCCACCAGAAGCCATAGCCTGTACCGCTCGTCTCTCAGGGGTTGCATGGTGCCAGCGCAGAACGCGGACGGAATGGAGCACCTTTCATGCCCCATTCATGGTTACCCTGAGAGAAACAAATCGGGAGAAACTCGGCGAAAATGGAAGGTTTCGAGCCTTAAGGTAAAGGCCCACTAAGCGAAAACAGATGAATTGAAATCAAACCGCAGCCAGCTCTTCCCGCGCCTTCAAAAAGAGTGGCGCCAGCGCCTGCGACAACGCAAAGCTCTTCTCCGCATCTGCTTCCGTGTAGGCATGGTCCGCATCCAGAAGGTTCACCGTGCCAATCACCTCGCCTGACACCACCACGGGCAAGTTTAGCGTTGCGCCAAGCCCCATGGCTGCGATCTTCTCATGGTCGGGAAAGTAGTCCTTCACATCTTCAATGGTGTATCCAAGAAACGGCTTCTGCTGCACAAGCACGCGCTCATACCAGCCGCCTTCTTTTTCAATCGGCTTGGTGCCAGAGGTACCATAAGAGCCTTCCGCGCTGGAAAACAACCGCACCACATGGCTCCCGTCAGGATGCGTCACGGTAAGCGTAAACAGCTTGTATCCGGGAAATTTTGAGAACAACACGCCCGCTTTCTGTGCGGCCTCCTGCAAGCTGGAACTCTCCGTTACAGCCTGCACAAACTCAATCTGATCAACCACTTCAAATACCTGCAATTGTGAAATGCAGATACTGTAACTCCTCCGCGCTGGCCATCAAGTCAGAGAAACTCAACTAAGCCTCTTTCAAAGATCAGCCACGCTTCAGCTCTTTAAGGCCATCGTCATCCGTATAGAACTTGTCGTCGATACAGCACTCAGCTCGCAAAAACTGCAGAACTTCATCCAACTGCTCAAACTGAGCAACACAGTAAAGCACCCGCCCCTCGCGCCGCTGTTTGATCAAGCCTGCAGAGGCCAAACCAGACAAATGATGCGACAGTGTTGAGCCCGGAATCTCCAGTTCTTCCTGCAATGTACCCACGGCAAGGCCTTTATAGCCAGCTTTCACAAGCCGCTTATAAATTGCAAGACGCGTTACATGTCCAAGTTCTTTCAAGGCCTTAGCAGTTTTTTCGATGTCCATCTCATTCACCAGAATTTCTTACATTTCGATATTACTAGAAATATCTTGACATGAAAACCTATTATTCTATTATTTCGATAAATCCGGAAATGTCGTAATAAGGATTATACCCAATGTCACTTTCCTCTGAAATGCTCATAAGCAGCCTGGAAATGTTCGCAGTGCTTGCTGTGGAACTGACAATCCTCTTTCTGGCGATCAGTTACTTCGTCGGCATCTTGCAGGAAAACATTCCGCCAAGCCGCGTGCAGAAGATCCTCAGCAGTCAAAACGGCAAAGGCTATGTCACAGCAGCAGCGCTTGGCGTCATCACCCCATTCTGCTCCTGCTCCACCATCCCGTTCCTGAAAGGCCTGCTCCGTGCCCGTGCTGGCTTTGGCACCATGATGGTGTTCCTGTTTGCCAGCCCACTGCTTAACCCGATTATCATCGGCTTGTTCGCGGTGACTTTCGGTCTGGGTGTCACAGTGTTCTACTTCACCATCGCATTGGCGGTTTCCATCATCGCAGGTTACACGCTTGAAAAGCTTGGCTTCGAGAGGTTTGTGAAACCAGAAGCCTACGCGGCCCCATCCACCTCTTCATGCGGCAGCAGCTGCAGCGGAAGTGCGCCAGTTCAAAGCAAATGGGCAAGGGTATGGAACTCAACTTGGGCAGACTTCAAAAAAGTCCTGCCATACCTGATCGGCGGCATCGCCATCGGCTCAATGATCTATGGCTTCATGCCAACAGATCTGGTGTCCTCTTGGGCGGGTGAAAACAATCCACTCGCAATCCCTGTGGCCGCTATCATCGGCATCCCGCTCTACATCAGAGCAGAAGCCGTGATCCCGCTCACCGCAGCACTTGCTGGCAAAGGCATGGGACTGGGCGCAATCATGGCCCTCATCATCGGCAGCGCAGGTGCCAGCCTGACAGAGGTAATCTTGCTGAAGTCCCTCTTCAAAAACCAGATGATCGCCGCCTTCCTGGTCGTGATCCTGGGAATGGCCGTCAGCGCAGGCGTACTCTATTCGCTGATCTTTTGATCAAGGACGTTGTTCACTCTCAACCCGTAGGAGGTCTCCAACGTTCATGAGTTCATCAAGGCAAAAAGACTTCTTAGCCCTCATATGGAAATGCGGAGGATCAAGCTTACCATTGGGCCTTGGTGTATAAACGACGCAGGGATAAGACACCTTCGTTTCAGAAAGCACGACATGAGCGTCAAAGAAACAACAACGACCCAACTCAATGGGCCGCTCAGTAAAGACAACGAAGCGGCGTTCTCCACTCTGGTCCACTGACAGACAATCAAAATCAGTAATTCTGAACTCGATCATGACCTAACATCCCATCGACTATACGATGCATCATTCAATGGACTTCCAGAAGACACCAGAAACGCTACACTTCACGCAGATCAGACCCTACTAACAATCAGGTTAGTGGGGTTTGTTTTTTCTAATCGCGGATGATCTCCAGGAAGTCAGGGCCAAACCGTTCCAGCTTGGACTCGCCAACACCAGAGATTTCCAGCATCTCTTCCAACCGCTGCGGGCGTTCTACTGCCATTTCAATCAGGGTCTTATCATTGAAGATCACATAAGGAGGCACATTCCGCTCCCGAGCTAATTCCATCCGACGTGCCCGAAGTTTCTCGAACAGCTCCTGATCCGCAATATCTTCAATCTGAGCCTTTGCCGGCGCTTTCGCCCGCCGCTCCATCTTGGCTGAGTTGGCAAGCTGATCCACCTTCAGCTCAATAGTCCGGCGTTCCTTCAAGAACTCCATACCCAGAGCTGTCATCTTCAAAGCCCCATGAGCATCGTGATCAGCATAGATCAGACCAGCAGCCAGCAGCTGTCGAGCAATCGCGTTCCACTTGATCTTGTCGAACTCACCACCAATGTTGAACGTCGACAACTGGTCATGCCCACGTGAGGTGATCCGCTCACTCGCATTACCAAGCAGAACATCAATCACATAATTCGCCCCAAAGCTCTGCCCCGTGCGCAAAATGCAGGAGAGCAGCTTCTGCGCGGCAATGGTGCCGTCCATAGTCTTCGGCGGGTTCAAACAGGTATCGCAGTTGCCACACGGTTCGCACTCATCCCCGAAGTAGCGCAGCAGAACAGAGCGCCGACAGGTCGCTGTCTCACAGTAAGCGAGGAAAGACCGCAGCTTCTGCCGCTCAATCTGTTTCTGGCTCTCTGGCGCTTCACTTCGGTCAATCATCTGGTTCAGGAACACAACATCCTGCATGCCATAGACCAGCCACGCCTCAGACGGCAGGCCATCACGCCCAGCGCGGCCCGTCTCCTGATAATAAGCCTCAATGTTCTTGGGAAGATCCAAATGCGCCACAAACCGCACGTTGGGCTTATCAATGCCCATCCCAAACGCGACAGTGGCCACCATGATCATGCCTTCTTCCTTGATGAAGCGATCCTGATTGGCCTCACGTACGGAACTATCGAAACCCGCATGATAAGGCAACGCATCAAAGCCCTCATCAACCAGCCAAGCAGCCGTCTCCTCCACCTTCTTGCGCGACAGGCAGTAGATGATGCCACTTTCGCCAGCTGGCCGATCTTTCAGGAAACGCCGCAACTGCTGCTTCGGATTACTCTTGATGCCCACGGTGTAGGTGATGTTAGGCCGGTCAAACCCGGAGGAAATCAGGCGCGGTAGATCGAGACGCTCTTGAATGTCCTTCCGCGTCGGTTCATCCGCCGTTGCGGTCACTGCCAGACAAGGCACACCCTCAAGCTTCGCCCGTACATTGGTCAGCTCACGATACTCAGGCCGGAAATCATGGCCCCACTGGCTGATACAGTGCGCTTCATCAATCGCCAGCAGCGCAATCAATCCGCGCTGGTTCAGTTCTTCCAGCAAACCAACAAACTCAGGCCGCACCAACCGTTCCGGCGCCACATAAAGCAGATCCAGCTCGCCAGCCCGTAAATCCCGATAAGCGGTCTGAATGTCCTCACGAGAAAGCGCTGAGTTGATGGACGTCGCCCGCACCCCAAGCTCGCGCAGCGTCGCAATTTGGTCCTGCATCAGCGCAATCAGCGGAGAAACGACAACACCCACCCCACGGCGGCACAAGGCAGGCACCTGATAGCACAGCGACTTACCGGCCCCTGTCGGCATAAGAACACAGCAGCTCTCACCAGCCATCACGCTATCAATCACAACCTGCTGATTGCCACGAAACGCGTCATAGCCAAATACTTTTTTCAGAACATCATGTGGCGAGGCAACAATATCTTGCGTGAGTGTCATGAGCAGCAGCACTTACCTAAAGGGATTTGAAGGGCGTTCCCTAACCTCTACCGGTCTGAAGCAAGCACGCAAGGCTTATCTGCTGCTCGAGCACAAAATCTTACCATGGCCCTTAAGGCGCACGGCCTCACTCCGTCTCACCGATACTTGGCTGCAGAGATAAACTCACCAAAGGTTTCGCACCACACCAGCACGGTGTTGTAGGTCTCAATATCAACGCCCTCAGGCACATTCAGCAGGAAGCCGTCGAAGGTTTTGACGTCGCCAATCAGCACAGAGTTGTCCTTGATCGGCAGGAACTCATCTTCGTGCTCAACAAACTCAGTAGTGAGGTAAACCTTATAATCCGGCCCCGGAGCAAGACGACCCTGATGAACGATCATCTCTGGAGAGATACTCACCTTGCCCTCACCCCAATGCAGGAAATCACTGCCACGCAGGTCACGGTTAAACTCTGCAGAATATTGCGCGTTCTGTGCTTTCTGCTCCAGTACGGCGGTCTCAGGAGAATCCGGTGCAGTCAGGATAGGCAGGAAGTAGATCCCAAGCGCAAAGCCAACAACAAGCACTATGGTGTGCGAAACAAGCAATGCAACAAAACGGATCATGGATGTTCTCTCGGTTTACAAGGTCAAAATCATTATGATCATAAAAGCGATCACATCAAAGTGTCTAGCAACCACGTATGAGGATGGCAACAAAGCTACCTCATTGTAATCAATCCCAAAATCTCAAAACACTGTGAAATACCGTGAAGAGCCCACTGTTTCCTAATCGGTGCTCATATCACCTCAAAACACCCTTCTCTCACACACAAAATACCATCATTTTCAACAGGTTAACACTATCCACTCTAACCAAATGAGTGACCTTAGCCTGTTTATCCATGAAATATGCAGACTTAACATTCATCAAGTAGATTTACCTAAATGCTGTTTAGCCTCAGCCCTTTAACCCCTAGGACAAAAGGTCTGAATTATGAGCGAAAAAACTTTATACGAACGCCTCGGCGGCTATGACGCGATTTCTGCAGTCGTCAATAATCTCCTCCCACGCCTACAGAGCGATGAGCTGCTCGGACGCTTCTGGCAAAACCGCGGTGATGATGGGATTGCCAGAGAAAAGCAGCTCCTGATCGATTATCTGGCAAACAGCGCCGGCGGACCTTTGTATTACACAGGCCGCGACATGGTGATCACACACACTGGCATGGGCATCACCGAAGCAGATTGGGACGTATTTTTAGCCCACCTGAAAGCCACTCTGGAAGCTTTCAGCCTGCCAGAAGCTGAGTTCAACGACACCGTTGGTTTCGTGAGCAGCCTGAAAGAGGAAATTCTGGTTTAGCACCCCGATTATTTTCCAGAGCATTTAAACGCGCATCCCCCGGTATCTGCCGCTTAGTTCAGGCCGGGTGATGCTTCCTTCCGCGCAACCCAACCATTGCACGTTTGACTTGGCGGCAGCTTTACCTCACAGTTTCAGAGAGTTCATTTTTCTGCCCATTGCGACACCCACAAAGTTTCATCATGCCGCTTTCATTGAGTGCCTATCTTAGTCTCGGGTTAGCTATCGCAAGCGTCCCGCTCATCACACAGCGATGGGTGCCGCTCACCTTATTCGCTCTCTCGCTGGTCCTTGCAGTCACCGCAGGCGTATTGAATGCAACCGGGCTCCTGCTCGTTCTCAGCTGGGCTGTGGTCTGTGCGGTCCTCTTCCAGCAAAAGCACCCTGTCTGGCTTTATTATGTGATGGTTGGTCTGCTGCTGCTGGCAGGGCATCTGGTGATGACGCATGAAGCTCCCGGCTTTCACAATCTTCAGGTCCTGTCTGGTGCAAAAACCAGCCCGGATGCTATGCCATACTCGCTTTACCTCAATTTCGATAAGGCAGCTCTGGGCTTCCTGCTGTTTCTCTTTGCAGCCCCCCGCATCCGCACAGCCAAAGACTGGCTCCGCAGCCTGCGTATAACACTGCTGTTCTTCTTCCCAGCGGCGGCAGTACTGATCGGCGCAACCTACGCCGCAGGGCTAGTGGTGTTCGACCCGAAACTGGTGCCCTTCTTACCAATCTGGATTTTCGCAAACCTGCTGTTCACCTGCGTGGCAGAAGAGGTCTTCTTTCGCCAGTTCATCATGGGCCAGCTGATGGAAAAGCTCGGTCGCAGTTTTTGGGCAGGCACCGCGGCACTCGTGATCTCCTCGCTTCACTTCGCTTACTACCACCTGGATGGAGGCCTGCCTTACGCAGCCTTTGCCTTCGTCGCCGGGCTGTTTTACGGCGCCACCTTCTGGAAATCAGGTCGTGTAGAAGCCGCCATAGGCGTCCACTTCCTCGTCAACCTCACCCACATCCTCTTCTTCACCTACCCCATGTTGGCGAAGTAAGGCAGGCAACCACCCACGATACCTTTTCCGTAAGGGAATGCTGCTAATCATTGCTCTATCACGTGCTCGCACTTCAAGGCCTCGAGCTCTCGGAACAAAGGGTGGTTGAATGTCCAGATCGCAAACGAGGCTAACACCACGTTCAATCATCGCTGCAACGAGTGGAAACGTTTTGGAATGGTATGACTTCACCGTTTACAGCTTCCTCACAGCAACGATTGCCACCCAGTTTTTCCCGCTAGAAAACAGAGTAGCCTCACTGCTTTCTGCATTCGCCGTGCTGGCTGTCGGATATGCAGCGCGGCCTATCGGCAGTGTAATCTTCGGCCATATTGGAGACCGTGTGGGCCGGAAAACGGCCATGATGATCTCCGTCCTGCTGATGGGCGGAGGCTCGCTCGCGATTGCCGTGCTACCCACATATGATCAAATTGGGATTGCCGCAGCCATACTTCTGGTCTTGGTGAGGATTGTTCAGGGCATTGCCGTGGCCGGAGAATACACCGCCTCCGGTGTCCTTCTGGTGGAACAAGCAGAGCCAGAACGCCGGGCATTAACAGGAGCATGGATTGCATGCGCCATGATATCCGGCTGCCTTGTCGGCTCGGCTGTTCCAGCCGGCATCAGCCTCCTTCTTTCTGCCGAACAGATGGCGGATTGGGGATGGCGTCTGGCTTTTGGTTTCGGCACGCTGGTCGCAATTTTCAGCGCAGTCATCAGGCGAAACATCACCGATACAGTGCTGGACGAAGACCCGGCAGATAACTCATCACCTGTCTGGCAAAGCCTGCGGGATCATTCTGGTTTGATCGGGCAAATGATTTTGCTGCTCATTCCAACCGCTGTGATTTACTTTGTAATTTACGTCTATGCGGTCTCATATTTAAGCGCGGAGCCAGGCTTTGGCGCATCCACGGCTCTCAATGTCACAACACTCAACCTGATTGTTATGGCTCTGTTTATTCCGGTTTGCGGACTAGCTGCGGACCGGTTTGGGTTGCGGCCAGCTTTTCTCGCTGGGGCATTGGCAACCTTCATCCTCGCAGGCCCTTGCTGGTGGCTTATGCTTCAAGAGGACATCACATCCGTTTTTCTTGGGCAGTTCGGCCTCACCTTAACAAGCACAGTCGGGTGGGCGCTCTCCATCACAGCCCTCACCCTAATGGCACCGGACCATCTGCGCTGCAGCGTTGTCGCGCTCGGATACAATCTAAGCATGGCCCTCTTCGGTGGCACCACCCCAATCGTCGCCACATATCTGGTAACCCAGACCGGCAAGGACTACGCCCCCGTCTACTACATCCTCATCGCAGTCCTCATCTCCCTCCCAATCATCTGGCGTCTGCCCAAACTGATCGCCACAACACGGCTGCAGAACGCTTTGGCATAACGTTCAGCACCTCATGTTTAAGCGAGCGCTCTAATGCAAAAAGTAATGTGTTAAGCTGAAAATACGCTGCTCATCAAAAGGATACTTTCTCCTATTTGATAGGAAGATAGACATCTCCGTTACGCGTACATTACCATCACTGTAATGACCGTTGAGCCCCCCTCATAAAGGCCAGCATAAACAACATCTCAGTGCGGAGCGCGCGCTGATACGATCCAATGGGAGATTCCGCATGACACAACGCACTTCACCAAACATGGGCGAGTTCCTGCATCTACGTGGTCAGAACCTGTCTAAGGGTGAACCGATTGCGTTACCTTTGGTGCAGAGCTCAATGTACCATCTTCCAGGATTACCTGAGGACTTTCCAAACTATGGTCGTGTCAGCAACCCGACATGGACCCAGCTTGAACATGCGCTCGCTCATCTCGAAGCAGCGCCTTGCCTATGTTTTCCTTCTGGAATGGCGGCAATTTCAGCAGCCCTCTTCGCAACGCTCAAAGCAGGAGATCGGCTACTGGTCCCGGCAGATGGGTATTATGTAACCCGCATCCTCTCCAGCCAGTTTCTCGCTAAGTTCGGCGTTGAAGTCGTTGAGCGCGACACCGCCGAATTCACCACAGGCGGCTTTGATGGCTTTAACGTTGTGTTCTTGGAAACACCTTCAAATCCGGGCCTCGACCTGCTGGATCTAACAGCAATTGCGTCTGCTGTACACGCCGCAGGTGGTATCACGATTTGCGACAACACAACCCTGACACCACTTGGTCAGCGTCCATTAGATTTTGGTGTAGACCTTGTCGTCTCCTCAGACACTAAATCCATGGCAGGCCATTCCGACGCCCTTATGGGTCATGTCGCCAGCCGAAACACTGAGATTTTAAAAGCTGTCGAAGAGTGGCGAAAGTTTTCCGGCTGCATCCCCGGCCCACAAGAAGCATGGCTGTTGCATCGAGGCCTCGAAACGCTGGATGTGCGCTATGATCGGATGTGTACGTCCGCAGCTCTGCTCGCAGAGCGTTTTGCAAATCATCCAGCCGTAAAGTCTATTCGTTTTCCGGGCTTGGAAACGGACCCAGCCCATGCATTGGCCAAAGCGCAACAAACACGGTTTGGGTTCTTGATCTCCCTCACGCTTGAAACAGAAGCCCAGGCTGAACAGTTCATCAATTCATGCACCCTCTTGCGCCCTGCCACCTCATTTGGCGGCGTTCACAGCTCAGCAGAACGCCGCGCCCGCTGGGGAGACGCAGTAGATCCTGCCTTCATCCGCTTATCTGTGGGATGCGAGCCGGTAGAGGAACTCTGGCAGGCCTTCTCTGAAGCCCTGAAGCAGGTCTCTTAAGAGACGAATTCAATCCACGACGGGCAGTTTCTCAGACTGCCCGTCTTCCACATCCTCATCACAGTCCTCGCCTCCCTCTCAATCCATTCCAACATCTATCCCTAATCCAAAGCTCGAATATCCGGTTGGCGCCACAGAACGAAAATAAGCCCCAGCGCAATGGCGAAGCAGGCGATGCCCGCGATAAACACGCCATGAATGTTAGCGGTCATTAAAGAAGCACCAGCAATAGCAAGCATGAACTGACCTCCCGTCGAGCTCGATATGGTGATCCCCATGATCCAGCCTTGCTCACTCTCATCAACAGCAGCAGAGAACAAGGAAAACATGAGAGGCAGGGTAAGTGCAAAGGCCGCTACAATTGGCACTGTCAGGAGATAAGAGAGCCAGGCCACATCATTCACAGTAAAGGCCAGGAGCCCAACTCCCATCACAGTCACACTCACAGCAATCGTCGCCACCTTAGAAAATCGTTGGGATATTGGCCCCACCAGAAGCGCACTTACAAGAGCCAGAACCGATCCAAAAATGATCAGGAGAATGCTGTTTTGAAGCGTATCGAACCCAAAGCGCAACACCATGTAGTTATTGAGATAAATATAAAAGGCGCTCAGCCCGACCTCTATAAAGAGGAAAACAGCGCACAGCTTCAGAATTGTAGGCCTTGAATGTGCCCGCCAAAGAACGAGAAAGACCTCTGACAGGCCAAAATCTATCTTGCGGCGTGTCTGGTTTGTTTCCTTAAAGAAAATAATGATCAGAACAATGTTGATCAGGATCAGCACCAGCGCTGCATAAAAAGGCAGTTCAAGCGAAGCATAACTGCCCATGATGGAGGGATCACTGAGCACTCCCGCAAATAGCGGCCCGACAATCAAGCCAATGGCAATGGCTGCTGTCACATACCCCATATTCCGGTTTCTTTCTGCGCCCGTACAACTGAGATCAACAAGAGCAGCTTGTGCGATTGGCTGATTGCCTGCGGCGAACCCGGTAATTGCACGCGCGAGCACCAGCAAAGCCAGGTTTGACCAAAGCAGCGCAACAACTGCCAGCCCATATCCGAACAAGGCACCAAACAGGCAAATAAGAATGGCCTTCTTACGCCCGATATAATCCGAAAGCTTGGAAATATAGGCGCCGCCAAAAAACCAGCTGATGTAGAACGCTCCGGTCAAGAGGCTGAAATCAATCTCCCGGATAGCAAGAGAATCTCCAAGGGGAACAAAGGTGCTGCCCGGCACCATCACAAGGCTATTGACGATCGGAAAAATCAGCCCTTGCCCCATAACATCCACAAGGACAAGGAGAAGCAATGCAATTCGAGACCACCCCATCGCTTCACGCCTTTCGCGCTTCACATCAGCAAAGCATCATTCTGAAAATCATCAGATGCTCACCAGAGCTATCCGGTAGCGGACCAACCGTCCGCCAACTCACTCCACCACGCGCAGGTGCTTCTTCTTTTCAAGCACCTTCAGCACGTTGGCTAGGTCGTGGCCGCGTTTGAGGATCATGCCGCCGGTGCCAACAACGCAGTAGGCACCTTGTTTGCGGGCAAGCTTGGGGTCTTTTTCAATACGGTAGAGCGGCATTTCGCTGGCACGGCGGAAAATGGCAAAGATCGCCTTGTCTGTTCCGTGGCCGATGGCGTAATCACGCCACTCGCCGCTGGCAACCATACGTCCGTACAGCCTGAGGATCTGATCGAGTTCCGTTCGATGAAAAGCAACTATCGGTTTCGGGAGGTTCGGTTTTTGTTGAACGGCTGCGCTGTTGGCGCCACCATCAAGAGAGCGAACGCTCCCGGACACTATTGCAATATCATCCCCTTCACTCATGAAGGCCTCCTGCGTTCAGATCCTGTGGTTGGGCATCCCGGAGAAAGCAGAATATCGGCTCTCGCATCGCGAATGCGCCGAGGCAATCTGGTTGAGCACGCAGCGTGAATTTGAAAATCCGCGACGCACGCTAAGCCATCGGCAACCCCATTTTACCACATAATCCGCCCATCCTGCGGCAAAGCCTGAAAGAACGCAAGGGAACCTCCTTTTGCTGCCCGGCAAAGGACCCCGTGAGAATTCAGAGTACACGCTAAAATTGTCACAGTAGTTTCTCTATTTCGCCCCAATTGGGTCATTGAGGAGCCACGAATGCCAGCCAAATTATCGTTGTTGCCCAAGCAGGTTCGGTTCTGTGGAGCTGTGGTGAAGACTCTCACCCCTACCCCCCGTTGACCCACTCGTCACAGTGCTGAAGGAGAACCGAACCGCTTCCCCCTACAACTTATCGCTGCGATAAACCGTTGGCTCTTAATCAGTGAGGCCAAGGGACAGGCCACCACCCCCAAGTAGTTTCGGTTGGCTGGTACAATCCCATATTCCAGCCAAAAGCCCCGCAGCATCCCGCGCCAGCTTATTGGCATTCTTGGTCGCACGGGCATCCACGTAACCGACGTGACAAGTCTTACCCTGCCCCAGCTGAGTGATCACCAGCACCTGCCCACGATAAAACCCGTCCGCATCCGCTTTATCATCCCCCGCAACATCCGCTGGAATGTCCGTATGCCACCGCAGAATGGTCGCCACAGGCTCACCACCTTCCAGCACCCACTCAATGGTGGAGCCAAGCCGGTTCCACGGACTCAGGCCTTGCATCGCCGCAGGTTCATCGCGCGCCTGCTCGCCATAACTGACGAAGAACCGCAAATCACCCTCAGCCACGTAAACAGGGATACCGTTATACCCCTGACACATCCACACAGCAGAGCCCACTGCATTTTCGGGGGTGTCTTGAAGCTCGCATGTCTCGTTTAAATCCAGCGTGGAATAAACACTCTCGGCTAAAGCGGTGGTGCAAACAAAAATTCCGGTCATGGCAACAATGAGGAACTGAAAATTCTTCAACATTAAACACCCACTTATCCCAGAGTTATCCGACAGGAATTACTTGAACGAAATACGCAAGCTCGACTGCGAAATATATCTTGCAACAGGCCGATGCCCCTGTAATACAGGCAGCAAATGAAATTGGAGTATACATAAATGCGTATCGATCGTATTCCTGTCGGTAAGAACCCACCTGAGGACGTCAATGTCATTATTGAAGTTCCAGTTGGCGGTGAGCCGATCAAATACGAGATGGAAAAAGAATCCGGCGCAATGTACGTCGATCGCTTCCTCTACACCCCTATGCGTTACCCGGGCAACTACGGCTTCGTTCCACACACCCTTTGCGGTGATGGCGATCCAATCGACGTAGTTGTTGTGAACCAGCGCCCAATCGTTCCAGGCGCCGTCATGAGCTGCCGTCCGATCGGCGTTCTGGTCATGGAAGACGAGTCCGGTCAGGATGAGAAAATCATCGCTGTCCCAAGCAGCAAGCTGACCCGTCGTTACGAATCCGTACACAACATCGAAGACCTGCCTGAAATCACCATCAAACAGATTGAGCACTTCTTCGAGCACTACAAAGATCTTGAGCCAAACAAATGGGTGAAGATCACCGGCATTCACGGTGCGGACGAAGCAAAGCGTCTGATCGTAGAAAGCATCGAACGTTACAACAAAGAAGAAGGCTAAGCCCCTCTCTTTGTGACTGACACAAAAAAGCCCGGAGCTGCGTAGAGCCCCGGGCTTTTTTCATATCTCAAAACCTAACGTGTCTGCTGATCACAAAAGGTCTGATTCAGGCCTGATATCAGATAGATTCATTTCTTTCCGCCCGATATCAAACACTTCTGCTTGTTGCTCTGCGACACTGAGAACATCGAACAATGCAAACAAATAGCCCTCGACATAATCTTTGTCAGCTCTGCTTTCAAAGGACTCGTGATCCAATTTCTTTTTTGCTTCCAGTGCTTTACTTGTAATCTCGCCGATCAAATCAAACAGGCAGTTTCGATATTTCGCCTCAGAACTAAGCATAGCACCTACTTTTTATCCGACCAGTGTCTGGAATGAACCTCAGCTCTTGCGAGGAAGCACCAGACCGCACAGCGTAATGAAGACCATCGCACTCGCATAAATCGCATTCAGTCCAGCAAACGACAGACCAAAGATGCGGAACTGAGCAACAGAGCAGCTCACAACCTTGGTGGTCGCAAGGCTCTGCAGCATGTTGGAAGCAGATCCCAGCTCCATGCTACCACCAGCGGCACAATCATTAGGGCCAAGCCAGAGTTCCCACTCTGCGCCAGCCTGATAGATGCCAACACCGCCGCCATACAGAAAACCACCAGCCGCACCCAGCAGTGCCAGCACAGAAACCCAACGCAGCTTCTCGGTCCGGGTAAAGATCAGCGCCAGAATACCCAGCACCAGACCAGCGTAGTACGGATTACGTTGAATGAGACACAACGGGCATGGCTTGAAACCACCAATAAGCTCAAAACCCCACGCGGTCGCCAACGCTGTGGCACTACCCAGTGTCACCAGCGCAGCACCAGAGGTGAGCGGATCTTTCAGAAGCAGCGCAAAAAAGCGTCCTAGCATTTCCAGTTAACCTCTCCTGCGCATTCCCGAGGCTCCAAACCAGCACTCCAAAGAATACGCGCCACAAAACAGATCAAAGCAACTGTCCCATTCTCAAAGAAACGACAGCCGCTTTAAAGAAACTTGATCAGAGCGAAACCACCAACCAGCAGCACCACAAACACAGTGAACACCAGCCCCAGCCGCTTTTCGATGAAATCCCGAATTGCTGGTCCAAACAGGTACAAAAGCCCTGCGACCGCAAAAAACCGAATTCCACGGGAGACGATGCTCGCCGCAATGAATACTGGGAGATTCAGAGCAAAAACACCACTCGCAATAGTTATTACTTTGTACGGAAATGGCGTCAAACCAGCGATAAACACAAACCACCAGCCCCAGTCCTCAAAGATTTGCTTAAACTGGTCAAACTTATCCATGTAACCGTAAAACGCGAGGATCGGTTTCGCCACTTCCTCAAACAAGACGGCACCAATGAGATACCCCAGCAAACCACCCAGAACAGAAGCTACAGTGCACAACGCAGCATAAAACCAGGCTCGCTGACGTTTGCTCACACACATCGGGATGAGAAGCAGGTCAGGCGGAAGCGGAAAGACAGAGCTTTCCACAAAGGCGACAGCGCTCAGCGCATGGGGTGCACGTGGTCCCGCAGCAAGGGAAAGTGTCCAGTCATAAAGGCGACGCAACATAAGTCAGCGATGCTCCAAACAATCATTCATTCAAGCGAAGAATATGGTTCATTTCGCAATGCGGTAACATTCAATAACAGCCCCACGCTGGAGTCCTACCTCAATCATCAGCAGCAATCACAGGATTATGGCCGGAAATATGACCTCACTACCCTTATCCCCCGTAAATATATATAAGTATAGGCTGACAAATGCTGTGGTTAGCTGAATCAAAATATTGACGTCGCACCCCATCTCGATATATTCCGCCCTTACCAACCGTTGCCCCCGTGGCGGAACTGGTAGACGCGCCGGATTCAAAATCCGGTTTCTTCGGAAGTGCCAGTTCGAGTCTGGCCGGGGGCACCACTCTTCTCTTCCCCAAAATTTAAGCGCTTTCATCCAACGCTACACGTGCGTCTTGAGTTGTTTGTGCCCTCACGCCAGCGGGTGATGGTCTTCCACCAGCTTCTGCAGGCGCTCTTCCAGCACATGGGTATAAATCTGTGTTGTTGAGATATCCGCATGCCCAAGCAGCTGCTGCACCACGCGCAGGTCAGCGCCATTCTGCAACAGGTGCGAAGCAAAGGCGTGGCGGAGCACGTGCGGAGAAACCTTGTTGCGGTCAATATCTGCCTCCAACGCAAGTGCCTTCAAGTCTCGCCCAAATGCCTGACGCGTAAAGTGACCACTCTCACCGTGAGAGGGAAACAGCCAAACACTGTCCGCATAAGCCCCTAAAGATGCACGCAGCCGCACATACTCAACCATGGCCTTCTGTGAACGAGGAGACAGTGGAACAGCCCGTTCCTTACCGCCCTTCCCTTTCACGGTGATAAGACGGCTGTCACGAATAGCTGCTGACACTGGCAGAGAAACAAGTTCGGAAACACGCAAGCCCGTCGCATAAAGCACTTCCAGCAATGTATAGACACGTGCAGCTCTGATCTGCTTTGCATCACTATCATGCGTGATAGTAGCCAACTGTTCTGCCTTGCCGATCAGCCGATCCACCTCTTCCTCACTCAAAACACCGGGAAGAGTTGAGGCTTTACGCGGAGAAGCAACGGTTCGGGTCGGATCATCATCGCGAATATCCTCGGCATAACAGAACTGGTAGAACTGCCGAAGAGCCGAAAGACGCCGCGCCTGAGAGGACGCCGCAAACCCGCGGTCAGTAAGGTCAGAGAGATAGGCACGGACATCCGTGACCTGCACAGCAAGCAGATCCACACCTTGCGTACTCAGGAAACTATCAAAATCTTCCAGGTCAGTTCGGTAGCTTTCCAACGTATTGAACGCACTGACGCGCTCAACGCTTAACATTTCAAAAAAGCGTTCAGTCTCAAGAGTTCGACGCATAAAAAGCCTATTCGAAGCCTTCCTTTTGGATTTCGACGATAATTTCACGTGGCTCCGGCTCAACGTAGCTGACAAGCAGATACATGCTCAGCACAGCGCCAGTAACGATCAAACCTATGATAGACAGCAATCGCATCAATGTTGGCATGGCAGAACCGGATGCTCCCGTATAAATCTGGATACCTCTAAATCACCCGTAGATGGTGGGGTGTAGCAGTATACTTCACAATCAAAAATAGACCGTTTCACTGTGAAGGTTCAACCCGAAGGCACCCAGTGTACCGCGTATTTTGCGATATCCTCCAGGCCTGTGAAGGGGCACCTACGGTTTCTGTAGAAAATTAGCAGTTAAATGCTGGCAAACACTCTTGGTCTAGAACCTTGACAGGACAAGGTGTGATAATGTCAAAGCGTAAGTAAGAGTAGATGAATCGGCGAGGGCGTGGCGTGACTGCAAACGACACAAAGTCAGACAAAAAACGTCAACGACAGCAAGATATTTTGAAGCGCCTCGGCACTAAGCCAATTGTACTTGTTGGCATTATGGGCTGTGGCAAATCCACAGTAGGTCGCCGTTTGGCTCAATATCTCGCTCTCAATTTTATTGATGCAGACTCAGAGATTGAAAAAGCAGCAGATCGTTCTATCTCAGAGATATTCGCTGAACACGGTGAAAGCTATTTCCGGCAAGGTGAAAAGCGTGTCATTGCACGCCTGTTAGACGAAGGACCACAAGTCCTCGCAACAGGTGGCGGTGCCTTCATCAATGAAGAGACACGCTCCCGCATCAAGGAAAAGGGCATCTCCATTTGGATGAAGGCTGAGCTGTCTGTCATCATGACCCGCGTGCGCAAGCGCCCTACCCGGCCATTGCTGCAGACTGCGGATCCTGAGGCAACCATGCAAAAGCTGATGGATGAGCGCTATCCGATCTATGAAGAAGCGGACATGGCAATCTGGTCGCGTGATGTGACCCATGAAGCCGTCATGGAAGAAATCCTGATCGCTCTGGAAAAAGGACTACCGCCTCTCTCTGATGAGGCATCAGAAAATAACGAGGTTGGAAAGTGACAGAAGAAAATAACGCCACGCTCGTCAATGTTGACCTGGGCGACCGTAGCTATCCAATCCTCATTGGCCGCAACCTGATCAAACGCGCTGGAGAAGAAGTCTCCACCCGCCTCCCAGGTGCCAAAACAGTCATCATCACAGATGAGACCGTCAAGAAACTCCACTTGAAGGCACTGGAAGAAAGCTTCCAGTCCGCAGGTGTTGAGTTCAGCACACTTGTTGTGCCCGCAGGCGAAAAAACCAAACGCTTCGAAATCTTCGAGCGCCTCTGCGATGATATCCTCGCCCTGCGCCTTGAGCGCGGCGATGCTGTTGTCGCCTTAGGCGGCGGCGTTGTCGGCGATCTTTCCGGCTTCGTCTCCGGTGTTGTTCGCCGTGGCATGAAGTTCGTTCAGATCCCAACCACCCTGCTCGCTCAGGTCGACAGCTCTGTCGGCGGCAAAACCGGCATCAACTCCCGCCATGGCAAAAACCTGCTCGGTGTGTTCCACCAACCCGCTCTGGTACTGGCAGATACATCCGTACTGGATACGCTCAGCCCGCGTGATTTCCGCGCTGGCTATGCAGAAGTTGCCAAATACGGCCTGATCAATGATCCGGACTTCTTCGAATGGCTGGAAGCCAATTGGGAAGGTATCTTCGCTGGCGGGCCTGAACGAGAACACGCAGTCGCCCATTCCTGTCGTGCCAAAGCAGCTGTTGTTGCCGCGGACGAGCTGGAATCCGGCAACCGCGCACTGCTCAATCTCGGTCACACCTTCGGCCATTCGCTGGAAGGTGCCGTTGCCTACGAGACTGAACGACTGGTGCACGGAGAAGGCGTTTCCATCGGCATGGTATTGGCCCATGAATTTTCTGAGCAGCTTGGCCTGTGCCCGGCAGAAGACACCAAACGTGTTATCACGCACTTGGAAGCCGTCGGCCTGCCAACGCGCATTGATCAGATCCCCGGCCAGCTCCCACCAATCGACACTTTTATGGACCTGATTGCACAGGACAAAAAAGTAAGTCGTGGTCAGCTCACTTTTATCCTTACAAAAGGCATCGGCACTTCCTATGTCGATAAAACTGTAAGCGCGGAACCCCTCCGCGCGTTTCTTGAGGAGAAACTCGGCAAATGACGGACTACGCTTTCTGGGCTTCCGTTGTCGCTATTGTAATTTTGCTCGTTCTTTCGGGCTTTTTTTCCGGGTCGGAGACTGCCCTGACAGCAGCATCACGCGCCCGTATGCATGCGCTGGTCAAATCCGGTAATAAAAGAGCGCTTATTGTTGCAAGACTGATCGAGTTCAGAGAGCGCCTCATCGGCGCACTGCTGCTCGGCAACAACCTTGTCAACATTCTGGCCTCTGCACTCGCAACATCCTTGTTCCTGAAGCTCTTCGGAGACGCAGGCGTCGCCTACGCAACACTGGTCATGACGCTTCTGGTCCTGATCTTCTCTGAAGTGCTGCCAAAAACATGGGCGATCGCAAACGCAGAGAAATTCGCACTCAGCGTTGCACCTGTTGTTCGCGTGCTGGTGATTGTCTTTGGACCGATCGTTGCCGCCATCGAGGTAATTGTACGCCTCGTCCTGCGCATCTTCGGCATTCGCATTGATGATTCCACAGCCGTCCTGTCAGCACACGAAGAGCTGCGCGGCACACTGGACCTTCAGCATAAAGAAGGCGGCCTGATCAAAGCGGATAAAGACCGTATTGGCGGCCTGCTGGATCTGGTTGAGCTTGAAGTGTCGGACGTGATGGTTCATCGCACCAAGCTGTTCGCACTCAATGCCGACCTGCCACCGGAAGAGCTGGTGGAAGAAGTGCTGGCCAGCCCGTTCACCCGTATTCCGCTATGGCGTGATGATCCCGACAATATGGTCGGCCTGCTCCACGCCAAGGATGTTCTGCGTGCAATCGCAAACCTCAAAGGCGATATGGAGAAGTTCGAGCTGGATAAGGTTATGAGCCCGCTTTGGTTCGTACCGGACACTACCAGCCTTCAGAACCAGCTCAACGCCTTCCTGAAGCGCAAAACCCACTTCGCTCTCGTGGTAGACGAGTACGGCGAAGTGATGGGCCTCGTCACGCTGGAAGACATTCTGGAAGAGATCGTCGGTGAGATCGCAGACGAACACGACATCGAACTGCCCGGCCTCAAACCACAGGCAGACGGTTCTGTGATCGTCGAAGGCTCAGTTCCGATTCGCGACCTCAACAGAGCGACCGATTGGAACCTGCCAGACGACGAAGCGACAACCATCGCAGGTCTCGTCATTCACGAAGCAAAAATGATCCCCGAGGAACGTCAGATCTTCACCTTCCACGGATTCCGCTTCACAGTCCTGAGCCGGGAAAAGAACCGCATCACGCGCTTGCGCATGATGGCGCTCAGCCCGCTTCAGGATGCGAAAAAAGCCAGCAAATAAAAATGGGCCCAGCCGGGCCCATTTCCTTTTCTGCAGTCCCTTAAAGAACGCAAAATTATCGTAAAACGCTCAAATCAACGCACATAACAACGCAAACGGGTAAAACACGAGCGCCTGCAACGTACTAGCCATTTGCCGCATTGATTTAGCTGTGCCAATGTACCAATTACTGTAAGAACCAATTACGTGTGAGATTTGGCTTCAATGGCAAGCGCGTGAATGCCTCCGGCGATCTCTTCAGCCACGCATTCGTTTACTGCACGATGCATAGCGACGCGGGACATACCCTCAAAGGCTGTGGATATGATCTTGATCCGGAAGTGGGTTTGTCCACCCTCGCGCCAGCCGCCGTGACCGCGGTGACTCTCGGATTCGTCGGTGACTTCAAGAAGCTGCGGCTTAAACGCGGCTTCCAGTTTAGTGATCATGATGTCTCTTGTGCTCATGTTTTCTATATCTCTCACGTAGGAAACCGTCGTCAAGGCCTTGCCTAACAGGGTCACTTTTTTCTATTTATGTCGGCTACCTGCTTTATGGCAGGTGCTAACCCAATCGCAAGGCAACTGAAAACCGAAAAATGAAGCAAGCATCCTCCATTTTCGACAGCATTCGCGTAAAACCCGGCAAAGAACGCACCACAAGCTCAAAAGGCCCAAAGTGCGAATGGGACGGTTGCGACCAGCCCGGCACCCATAAAGCACCGAAAGGTCGCGATCGGGAAGGCCAGTACTTTCATTTTTGCGTAGACCACGTAAAGGCCTACAACAAATCGTATAATTATTTTTCCGGCATGGACGATGACAGTGTTCGCAGCTACCAGCGCGATAGCATGACAGGACATCGCCCCACCTGGAAAATGGGCGTAAACTCGCAGGCAGACGCCGCGAATGCCCGCGATGGAAGCCGTACAAACATCGGTGGCGAAGACGTAAACGACCCGCACAACATCTTCGCTGGCGCCACCGGAGCACGCAGCCAACCTCAGGAACCGCAACGTAAGGTGCTGGCACTTGAGAAAAGGTCATTTGAAACATTGAACCTTCGGGTAACCGCCCGTGGCGCCGAGATAAAAACTCGCTATAAAGAGCTGGTAAAGATTCATCACCCTGATGCCAATGGTGGCGACCGCTCTTCGGAAGACCGCTTGCGCGAGATTATTCAGGCCTACAACGTGCTCAAGAAATCCGGTTATTGCTAGGTCATACGTTTGACCAGTTCCCGGATCTCTTAGAATTTTTTAGATTTTCATTACCCCGATTTCGACGTGGGGCCGCGGAGGAAAAATGATAGATACGATGCAAACCGCTCAAACCCTACCGACCGAAACAATTTCTGTACGTGAAGTATTTGGCATCGACAGCGACATGGAAGTGCAAGCCTTCGCTGAAGCAAACGAACATGTCCCTGATATCGATCCAGACTATCTGTTTGATCGCGCAACAACTCTCGCAATCCTGGCAGGTTTTGCAAAAAACCGTCGTGTGATGGTCTCCGGCTACCACGGGACAGGTAAGTCAACTCACATCGAGCAAGTCGCAGCCCGCCTGAACTGGCCTTGTGTGCGCGTAAACCTCGACAGCCACATCTCTCGTATCGACCTTGTTGGTAAAGACGCAATCGTTGTGAAAGACGGCCACACCGTCACCGAGTTCAAGGACGGCATCCTTCCTTGGGCCCTTCAAAACAATGTCGCGCTTGTCTTCGATGAGTACGACGCAGGCCGTCCAGACGTGATGTTCGTGATCCAGCGTGTTCTTGAGGTTTCCGGGCGCTTGACCCTCCTCGATCAGAACCGCGTGATCAATCCACATCCGGCATTCCGCCTGTTCGCAACCGCGAACACCGTCGGTCTTGGTGATACATCCGGCCTCTACCATGGTACGCAGCAGATCAACCAGGGCCAGATGGACCGCTGGTCTATCGTCACCACGCTGAACTATCTGCCTCACGACAATGAGGTCGAGATCGTTCTGGCGAAGTCTCCACACTACAGTGGTGCAGAAGGTCGCTCTATCGTTTCCAAGATGGTTCGTGTTGCAGACATGACCCGTAGCGCCTTCATGAACGGCGAGCTCTCCACTGTGATGAGCCCACGTACAGTGATCACATGGTCAGAAAACGCTGAAATCTTTGGCGATATCGGTTTCTCATTCCGCCTGACCTTCCTGAACAAGTGTGACGATACCGAGCAAGCGCTGGTTTCTGAGTTCTACCAGCGTTGTTTCGGGGAAGACCTTCCTGAATCAGCGGCAAACATCGTCATGAGTTAAGGGGAGTTACATGGCAGGTACCAGCAACTCCTCAGCCAAGAACAAACCTGCCAGCCAGCCATTCAAGCAAGCGATGGGCTCTACAGTCAGAGCCATCGCAGGCGAGCCTGAGCTGGAGGTTGTTTTTTCACCGGATAAACCGGGAATGACCAGCGGACGCATCCGTCTGCCGGAACCTTCCCGCACGATGACAAAGGAAGAAGTCGCCGTTACCCGCGGTTTGGGTGACTCCATGGCTCTGCGCCTTGCTTGTCATGATCCAGCTGTTCACACCAAGCACATTCCTCAAGGCGAAAACGCACGCGCTATCTTCAACTCGGTCGAACAAGCCCGCGTTGAAGCCCTTGGCGCTGTCCGTATGCCGGGCGCTGGCGACAACATCGACGCCATGCTTGAGGATCGTTACTTCAAAGCCAACTTCGCAGAAGTCACCACCAAAGACGAAGCTCCGATGCAGGATGCCATCGCTTTGTTGGTACGCGAACGTCTGACGGGCCGCGAGATCCCCAAAAGCGCACAGCGCATGGTGGACCTCTGGAGACCCTTCGTTGAAGAAAAAGCTGATCATGATCTGAACAAACTCGTCACCCGCATGGATGACCAGATCGCGTTCGCCAAGCAGATGCGTGATCTTCTCACCTCACTTGATATGGCTGATGAGCTGGGAGAAGAGCCAGAGGACGACGACGAGAACAACGACGAAAGCCAGCAGGACCAGGATGATCGCTCCGATAACTCTGGTGACATGCAGGAAGATCAGGGTGAACAAGAGGGCGCGCCTGAAGAGATGGAGCTTTCCGGCGAAGAGCAGGAAAGCGGCGAAACCGAAGGCGTCGACAGCGAGATGCAGGATATGTCCGAAGAGGATATGTCCGATCAGGCTGAAGAGCCGGGTGAACAGGAACGCCGGGACCATCCCTTCAGCAATCAGCCGTCTGCTGATGCCTATCACATCTTCACACAGGCTTTCGACGAGATCATTGCAGCAGAAGACCTCTGCGATCAGGAAGAGCTGGATCGTCTCCGCGGCTTCCTCGATAAGCAGCTGGCCTCTCTGTCTGGTGCGGTGTCCCGACTAGCCAACCGCCTACAGCGTAAGCTGATGGCGCAGCAAAGCCGGTCATGGGACTTCGATCTGGAAGAAGGCATCATCGATAGTGCCCGCCTCCATCGCGTGGTCATAGATCCACTACAGCCGCTTGCGTTCAAATGGGAAAACGACACCGAGTTCCGCGATACCGTAGTCACTCTGGTGATCGACAATTCCGGTTCCATGCGCGGTCGTCCGATCACCGTGGCAGCCACATGTGCCGACATTCTGGCACGTACACTTGAGCGTTGCGGCGTGAAGGTGGAGATCCTCGGATTTACCACCAAAGCGTGGAAAGGCGGCCAATCTCGTGAAGCTTGGCTCAAGGATGGCAAACCGTCTAATCCGGGGCGCCTGAACGATCTGCGCCACATCATCTACAAATCCGCAGATGCCCCTTGGCGCCGCGCCAAACGCAATCTCGGCCTGATGATGCGAGAAGGCCTGCTTAAGGAAAACATCGACGGAGAGGCTTTAGACTGGGCACACAAGCGTTTGCTTGCACGTCCGGAACGTCGTCGCATCCTGATGATGATCTCCGATGGCGCACCAGTGGATGACTGCACGCTTTCAGTGAACCCAGGCAACTATCTGGAGAAACACCTGCGCAGTGTGATTGCTGAGATTGAAAACAGATCTCCGGTCGAGTTGATCGCAATCGGTATCGGCCACGATGTGACCCGCTACTATAAACGTGCGGTAACAATTGTAGATGCCGAAGAACTGGCAGGCGCGATGACTGATCAGCTTGCTGATTTGTTTGATGAAAACAGCGGTCAGGATCGCGGTAGACGTCACGGACGCCGATGAAATTAACACGACGCATTTTGCTAACAGGAGCAGCGGCAGCGGTAACAACCGCAGTCGCTGCTTCTTTGCCTTTCAGCGTGAGCACCGCACAGCAGAGCGGCTTTCAGCCAATGAAAGTCCGCTCCAAGGAAATCAACCGCTTCAAGTTCTCTGGTACCCGAGCAGAGCAATACGGCCCCCTCATGTTTCTTGGTGGCCTGGAACTAAGCAGCTCAAACGGTCGCTTCGGCGGCTATTCCGGCTTGCTGACGCTCAACAGTGGCTCAGACATCATTGCTATCTCAGATCGCGGCCACTGGCTGCGCGGCGAACTATCCCAGACCAGCCGAGGAAAGCCTCTCAAGCTGCTGGGCGCGGAAACAGCAACCCTGCTGGATAGCAAGGGCAGAAAGCTCAAACGCACCTACAGAGCCGACACAGAAGGTCTGAGCATTGGCGGCTCAGCCAACACACCTCGCATTTTCGTCAGCCATGAAGGAAAAGGCGGGATCATGTCATACCCGCTTAACCTGAAAACAGGCGAAGAACGCGCTAAGCACCTGTTGATTCCCAAAGAGATCCGAGGTTTGGCAAAGAACAAGAGCCTTGAATCTGTTGCCGTCGCCCCTCCCAACTCTCCACTCTCCGGCGCTATCATAACTATTGCCGAACGCGGGAAGTCTCTGAAGCACAACAGACCAGCGTGGATCATCGGTGGCCCGCGACCGGGGAAATTCTGGATAGGAAAACAAGGCAACTACGATGTTACAGATGCTGCCTTTCTTCCCAATGGCGATCTCTTGATCCTGGAGCGTTTGTTCAACCTCTCAGAAGGCCTTGGGATGCGCATCAGGCAGCTGGATGGCGCCAACCTGCGACCAGACCATCTCCATACTGGCAAAACGCTCCTGACCGCTGATTTCAGTTATCAGATTGATAATATGGAAGCTCTGAGCGTTCACATGAACGCTTTTGGAGAGACAGTCCTGTCCCTCATGTCAGATGATAACCGCTCATTCTTGCAGCGCACCTTGCTGCTGCGCTTCATCCTGACGGACAACGAACCTTTCAGAGAGCCATTCGTTCGTGCGCCCAAAGAGGCAAAGATCGTCCCAGCGCCAAAACCGAAGCCTCGGTAAACGACTACTGTCTTTGTGAGCTGCACCGACATTCAATCCCAAAAACAAAAAAAAGGCACCGGAACCAAATCCGATGCCTTTTAAAATTCTTTTCAAACGAACAGCTTATCCGCGCTGCGAAGCAGGTACCGCGCCGATTACTCCCAATGCGATGCGGTATGGAACAAGCATGCTCATCGCAACGATGATCTTTACGCTGAAGTCACCAATCGCCCAGGAAACCCAACGAGGAACTTCCAGAGCAAACACACCAAACAATGGTGCAACTTCTACCGCAAACGCATCGTGATAACCCAAGAACGCAAACTGTGTAGCAAAAGCAAGGCTAAAGAACAGCGCGGTATCGAGCATGGTGCCGAGTGTAGAAGAGACGACAGGCGCCTTCCACCAACGACCATCACGAAGACGATGGAACACAGTCACGTCCAGCAACTGAGCAATCAGGAATGCACTTCCTGACGCAATTGCGATGCGTGGTGTTGCCAAAACAATAGAAAGAGCAACTGCAACAGCAAAGCCAGCATACACGACTTTGCGTGCAGCAGCAGGACCAAACTGTCGGTTAATCAAATCAGTTACAAGGAATGCCACTGGATAAGTGAATGCACCCCAAGTAAGCAGGTCTGCTAGATTAACAGCCCCGAACATTCCCTGAACAGGGAATTGAACAAGGTAATTCGAAGCAACGACCACTGTGGTCATTGCCATAATAGCAAGAGCCAGTGGTCGAGCAGTATTCGACTTAGTCACGTTCAATCCCTTTCAAGAATGATGTGATTAAGCAGCTGCCTGACGACGCTTGATTTCGGTCTTCAGCAAACGCGCTTTAGGAGAAAGCTCAGCTTCAACTGCTTTCGCCAAGAATGCGTCCAAACCACCGCGGTGCTCAACAGAACGCAGAGCGTGTGCAGAGATACGCAGTTTGTAAGTTTCGCCGAGTGTCTCACTCATCAGGGAAACATTGCAAAGGTTTGGCAAGAACCGACGACGGCTCCTATTTTTTGCGTGAGACACGTTGTTGCCGGTCATCACGTCTTTACCGGTAAGTTCGCAGCGGCGTGCCATGAGGGTCACCCTTTTAATTTGTAGGCGCCCTCATTTTTGGGCGCATTCTGTTAAAACCGGCAGGTCGCGGACACCACGGTCACGCGGAACCACCTCCGGCCCTGTACGGAAAAGTTGGCTTGCTATAATTAGTACAGCAGAATTCGTCAAGGCTTTGCTGCCTATTTGCCTGTTCGAAGCCCATATTTCAATCAAAACTCGAACAAACTCACATCTCTTAACCACCGTGTTACCATGTTTAGGTAGTTTCATATTTCAATGAGTTTGAATTTTTTGTTCAGTTTCCTGAGTTCTCAGGCTGTCAGGCGCGAATGTCTGCGGCTGCGGAGGTACAGTATCGTGCGAGTAACAGTTTCTAAGGTTTGCAATTTTCTTGGCAAATCGAGCGTAATAGCCGTCGCAGCACTTTCATTTAGCACGCTATCCACAGCTGCTCTGGGGAAAACAGAGCGCCTAGGCGGTGTCTACAATATTTCTTATGCAGGCTTCACTGTGGCAAAAGGCTCCTTATCGCTTATCCTCAGAGAGAACGCCTATTCCGCAAAAGTGGGTATGGAGCCAGCTGGCATTGGAACCCTCTTCTCCACAGGCAAAGGCGGCGCACACGCGACCGGGTGGATGAAAGGCGCAAAAGTCCTTCCAAGCACCTACACCATGGCCTCTCGTGCATCCAACCGAGATTTCTATGTCAATCTCGGTCAGGGGTCTGGCCATGTCCGCACAACCCAGGTCACTCCAAAATACAAACCGTCCAAGACCCGCGTTAAGGTCACTGGCAAGCACAAGCTCAATGCGATGGACCCGTTAAGTGCAGCGATTGTACGCGCACCGTCCCGCTCAAAAGTGCTTGATCCATCAGTATGTAATCGCAAACTGCCAATTTATGATGGCTGGGCGCGCTTCAATATCAATATGAAGTTCAAAGAAGTGCGTGAAGTCTCAGGCAAAGGCTACAACGGTCCGGTTGTCGTCTGTTCCGCACGCTGGGAGCCTGTTGCTGGACATCGTCCAGAGAAAAAGGCTGTTCAGTATCTGGCCAAAAACGCAAACATTGAGACATGGCTCGCACCGATCGGAAACACCCGTATTCTTATTCCTTACAAGGTCTCCATTCCGACATCGACAGGTACACTTGTCCTGGAAGCAGCAGAACTCAATATGCCGCAAACGTCAGGACTTCGCAAAAAAACAGCTTCCAGATAGGATTTGCACTTTAATCCCAAACCTTCTTGTCTGAAGGGGTTCAAACACCCACATTTGTGATGCAAAGCCTTGACAGATGACCCAGCTGTCGCCAGTGTCGCGCCAAAATTATAGCGCGGTCCAACGCCTTTTAGTCGGCGGGTCAAGCCCGCTGATTGTTACGAGTGAATATCCAATATGCGCAGTTACCTCGAATTCGAAAAACCAGTTGCTGACCTTGAAGGTAAAGTACAGGAATTGAAAATCCTGGCTGAAGGTGGGGAAGCGGTTGATGTGGAAGACGAGATTGCCCGTCTTCAGGAAAAAGCAGATCAAGCACTCAGCGACATTTATTCTCGCTTGACGCCTTGGCAGAAAACTCTGGTGGCTCGCCATCCAGACCGTCCGCATTCACTGGACTACATCAATACCCTGATCTCAGATTTCACGCCTCTTGCCGGTGACCGCAAATTCTCCGAGGATTGTGCCATTATCGCAGGTTTTGGTCGTTTTCGTGGACAATCAGTCGCTATTCTTGGCCAGGAAAAAGGTAACAACACCGAAAGCCGCCTGAAGCATAACTTCGGCATGGCACGTCCGGAAGGTTACCGTAAAGCCGTCCGCATCATGGAACTGGCAAACCGTTTCAACATCCCTGTTGTCTCTTTCGTGGACACAGCAGGTGCGTACCCGGGGATCGGCGCTGAAGAGCGCGGTCAGGCAGAAGCGATCGCACGCTCAACTGACATGTGCCTCGGCCTTGGCGTTCCAAACATCTCCATCGTCATTGGTGAAGGTGGCTCTGGCGGTGCAATTGCAATTGCTACTACCAACCACGTAGCAATGATGGAACACTCCATCTATTCCGTGATCTCACCAGAAGCAGGCGCATCCATTCTTTGGCGCGACAGTACCCGTGCACAAGACGCGGCAACTAACATGAAGATCACTGCAGAAGACCTTTCCAGCTTCCGCGTCATTGATGAGATCATCAAAGAGCCAATCGGCGGTGCTCACCGCGCAAAAGAGATCGTAATTGATCGCGCAGGCAACTCGATTGAAACCGCTCTGAGTAAGATGGCTGGTCTGTCTGCAGACGAGCTCAAGAAGCAGCGTCGCGAGAAGTTCTTACGCATAGGTCGTGAACTCGGCTGATTCGAACCTAGGATTTATTGTGGGTATCCACTAAATTTTTTATAAAAGGCATCAGAAGTATATCTGATGCCTTTTTTGTTTGATCCAATCAAACTCGGGGGAAAGTGCATCTTGGGGAATACCCCACAATCTCAGAGAGAATGATCTGTGGTAAGATTCGATCAACCTTAACCCAGATAGTCTTAGTATCGAGTCGAGATTGGGGTTCGGGCAAACTAGCCCCAGCATGGTGGGTCAAGCACATGATTAGAGTGTTTCAGGGAGAGACTGGCAAGAACGTAAAGCGTGCTGCTGCGCTTGCGCTGGCTTTAACGCTAGCCGCTTGTCAGGGAACAGAGTTTGGCGCTGAGAAGCACCAGCAACCTGTGAGCAAAAGCCTTTCCAACAGAATGAAATCCAAGGACATGGAGCTCAAGTCTCCAATCATGGTTCGCCTGTTCAAGCAAGAGTCTGAATTGGAGATCTGGAAACAGACCAAATCAGGCCAGTATGCTTTGCTGGAAACCTATGAGATCTGCAAATGGTCAGGCAAACTCGGCCCGAAGTTTAAGGAAGGCGACCGTCAGGCACCAGAAGGCTTCTACGAAGTCACACCGGGCCTGATGAACCCGTTCTCCTCTTACTACCTCGCATTCAACCTTGGTTTCCCGAACAAGTTTGACCGCGCTCATGACCGCACAGGCTCAAACTTGATGGTCCATGGTGCCTGCTCTTCTCGCGGGTGTTATGCCATGACGGACGAGCAGATTGCAGATATCTACTCTCTTGGTCGCGATAGCTTCCTTGGCGGTCAGAGAAAGTTTCAGGTTCAGGCCTTCCCATTTCGCATGACACCGAACAACATGGCCAAGAACGCAAGTTCCGAGCATTATGAGTTCTGGCGCATGCTGAAGCGTGGCTATGACCACTTTGAAGTCACCAAACGCCCACCATCCATTGAAGTCTGTGAAAAAGAATATGTCTTCAACGCGAAGGCAGACGCACGCGGAACCAAATTCAATGCACGCGGCGCTTGCCCTGCCTACACAGTGCCTGAGCACATCGCAGTGGCAGTAGCAGAAAAGCAAACCCGGGATGCACGAGAGACCGCTGAGATCCAGATCGCTATGGAAAGCAGTAAACGCCGCAAAGAAAAGATTGCAGCGTTCTTTGGTGGCGCCTCAACAACTGACGTCGCAAAAGCAGAAGCAAAAGCACCAAACGCAACGCCTGTGAATGTAGAAGCTGCAAAAGTTTTGGCGCTGGCATCTGAGGAACCATCCCCAGCACCGCAAAAAGCCTCTGAATCAGAACGTGCTTTCAGCTACTTCACATCCCTGTTCTCTAACAGTCGTGTTGGTGACGAGAAGAAGATCGTTGCAGAGGTCGTAAATCCATACCCAGCCGCCCCTGCACCACGCATCAAACCGCAATTGTGACGTTGTGTTAATCGAAACCTAGCCTGACTTATGTACGCTGGTCTCAATGAAGATCAACAAGTCAGGTTAGGCAAATGCCAGGCTCAAAAACCTTCTTTGGAAAGTACCACAGCAAAGAGTACATCAACGAACGCCGCCACTTACGTGGGCTCCTTGGCTATTACATAAAGCACATTCCAATGTCCTGGGGTGTGCGACTAGGCCTCTCCTCCGGCATTCTGACAAGGTATGGTGTTGAACTCACACCCAATGTCTTCGACGCCACATTCCGCATGTGCTGCGAAGGTGGTTACGGCACATTCCTCACCAGCTATCTCGTCGACTATGAAAAACCTTTCATCATGCTGGATATCGGCGCAAATCAAGGCCTCTTCAGCCTGCTTGCAGCTCAAAATACGAACTGCAAGCAAGTCATAGCTTTCGAGCCTGTTGCCAGCACATTCCAATTACTGGAACAAAACATTGAGCTAAACCTTGCTACCTCTCGCATAAAGGCAGTGCAGGCAGCAGTCTCCGACCACACTGGCCAAGCTAAGATATTCCTCAGCAAAACCCATAGCGGCGGCGCATCCCTCAGCCAGAACACCCTGCATTCAGACGAAAAAACCGAAGAGATTCAAACCATCTCTGCCCAGCAGTTAGATGAGATGATCACCGATGAAATCGACATCGTGGTCAAACTCAATGCTGAAGGGCATGAAGAAACCGTAATTAAAGAGCTCATCAAGACAAGCTTCTTTCATCGAGTTCAATCAATTTTCTATGAGAGAGATGTCAGATGGTCTGATCCAAACATGCTCAAAAACCTTCTGGAGGAGCAAGGCTTCAAAAGCTTTAAGAGAGTTGGCCATGAACCACGTTTGGACGTACTGGCAAGCCGCGAGCCTGACAATACCTAAGCCCAGATTGCCATGCGCAGACCGCGTTCATCTCGCCCGAAGTCAGCCGGAAATGGCTCCGCATGGCCATACAGCAACCGCTCAGCGATAACTGCATTCACAGAAGCATCCATCAAATCATCCCGAGCGGCACCTTTGGGCGGTTTTTGGTCCAAAAAGCTCGCTACATAGCCAAACTGCACAAGCAAATCTCTCCGCGCATCCAAGCCCGCAGGATAGCTGCTTCCCTTGACCTTCTTAGGAATAGCAATGGACTCCTGCCCGTTTAAGCGCCAAAATGCCACCTCAGGATGAACTTCATACACCCGCGCTTCCAACTCAGGCGTCATGAGCTGATCAATCTCCCGAATTTTTGGGAAGATATGGAACGCTTGCTTGGATACTTTTTTGGGTGGTGTTGAATGCGCCAGTGCAGCAGAGCAAGCCTCGCGATAATCCTCACAATAGATCGCAGCTCGGGCGGGAATGGAAAACACCGTTGATTGCCTCATACCCAAAAGAGGACGAACTGCTTTCTCAGGTCCACGACCATTGCTGCCAATCTTCTCCGGCAGCCCGATCGGCATATCGACCGCAATTTTATGCGGCTCATGCTCAGAGGCCAGCAAATCTGCAAAATGAGGAAAGATCTGCACTTCAGGTGCACGGTTTGAGCCAACCCAGCGGAAAACGGCAATCCAACCTGCTTTGCAACCGTCAACCCCAGCCACACAGACGGGATCAACTGCCACCGCTTCAGGCACGTTCAGGCGCCTCTACCACGCGGCGAGTGTTCACAAGCGCCATCGGTTGGATAAGCGGATCTTGGTGCTCAGCATAAAGCAAATCATCAGAACCAACTTTGACAGAGCGCGCGACCAACTCAAACGTTGAAGCTGTCGCTTTCTTCAATGCCTCTTCATCACTCTGCCCACTCAGACTGCGAGCCAGATAAAGCGCTGCCAACAAGTCACCAGTGCCATGCGGTGCGCCCTGCACTTCCGCATGTTCAATCGCAAGGCTACCACGCGGCCCAACCAGCAAATTGGAAATGGAATTGCGACGGATTGCTGGCGACGATGTAATGATCGTCCGCTCCACTTGCAGCGTGCGCGCTGCCGCAACAGCTTCATTTTCCATTTCAGTACCAAACCCGCTAAGCCAGGCCAGCTCAAAACGGTTTGGCGTAATCACGTCAGCAAGCGGTAACAGTTGGTCACGAATAGCTTCAGCAATCGGCTCGGCAACATAAAGACCACCTTTGTCACCAATGACTGGATCGCACAGATAGACCGCATCATCATTGCGAGTCTTCACTTCCTGCACAATCTTAGCAACATCAGAAACCTGAGCTGCATTTGCCATGTAGCCAGAGATAACACCCTTCACAGCGCCCAAACGATCACTGGCGCAAATCTGTTCAACGATATGCTTGAAGGCTTCTTCACTGGCCGAGATACGCTCACCAGCACCTTGTCCCGGATGCCATGGCAGAACAATCGTAGGCAGCATCCAGACATTAAAGCCCATGCGCTCCAGTGCAAAAACAGCACTGCGCATGCCAACACATCCGCTGACAACCTGTGAAGAGATCACCAGAACCGAAGGTTTTTCCTTCGGAGCGCTTTCTCTGATTTTGTGTTCTACTTTTTTGACAAACCGCTCAAGCGACATCTAGGAAATCTCGTGTTCAGATGAAACGCCAGTACCAAAACGTTTCTCGATATAATCCAGAACCATCGCCTTAAACTCATCAGCAATGTTCGGCCCACGCAGAGTAACAGTTTTAGCACCATCAACAAACACAGGCGCAGCAGGTGTTTCACCAGTACCAGGCAAAGATATACCGATGTCAGCGTGCTTGGATTCACCAGGACCGTTCACGATGCAGCCCATGACAGCAACGTTGAGCTCCTCAACACCCGGATATTGCTCACGCCACTTCGGCATACTCTCGCGGATATGCGCCTGAATGTCCTGAGCCAGCTCCTGAAAGACTGTGGAGGTAGTACGTCCACACCCCGGACACGCAGCAACAATCGGAACAAAACTGCGAAAACCCATTGTCTGCAACAGTTCCTGAGAGACCTGCACTTCACGCGTTCGGTCCCCACCTGGTTCAGGTGTCAGCGAAATACGAATGGTATCGCCAATGCCCTGCTGAAGCAGAATACCCATGGAAGCAGAGGACGCCACGATGCCCTTTGTGCCCATACCAGCTTCAGTCAAACCAAGGTGAAGGGCATAATCGCAACGCTGTGCCAGATCCGTATAAACGGCAATCAAATCCTGAACCTGTGAGACTTTCGCAGACAAAATGATTTTGTCGCGGCCAAGCCCCAATTCCTCAGCACGCTGAGCAGACAACAAACCAGATTGGCAAATCGCTTCGCGCATCACTTGTTGCGCAGTCAGCGGAGAGCCTTCCTCTTGGTTTTTATCCATCAGGTGTGTCAGCAGCTCCTGATCCAGAGAGCCCCAGTTCACACCAATACGCACAGGCTTATTGTGCTTCATCGCCATTTCGATGATCTGGCCAAACTGCTTGTCTTTTTTAGTTTTGAAGCCAACATTGCCCGGATTAATCCGGTACTTATCAAGCGCTTCAGCACAATCAGGATGATCTGCCAGCAGCTTGTGTCCGATGTAGTGAAAATCTCCGACCAGCGGAACATCGACCCCAATCCGGTCCAGACGCTCTTTGATACGCGGAACAGCTGCAGCAGCTTCATCACGATCTACCGTAATACGAACCAGCTCGGATCCGGCACGCGCCAGAGCAGAAACCTGCGCAACCGTTGAATCTATGTCAGCGGTGTCGGTGTTCGTCATGGACTGAACAACAACAGGCGCTTCGCCGCCAACAATAACCCCACCAACGTCTACAGCCACAGAACGACGGCGCGGAAACGGGGAAGAAATATAGGTTTGGCTCTTGTCAGTCATGATCATTCCACTGGGATAAATCTTTAGGCAAGCAAGTGCAGCATGCAGCCCGCGCTGTCAACTTTTTAGCGCACGCTCAATTCAGTTTGATGTCATCTCAAGACGCCATCATGCACCCCAAGTTTTCACAGTAAACCTCTCCTCAGAATGATGCTAGGTCCACTCCATCATCAGCCTACTGAAAATAGCCAGCGACTTTTGACGCAATGCACTCATCTCTAACCTTCCATTAAGGACAAAAGACAGATCGGTGGTCAGTTTTGACCTTTTTGCACTGCACGCTAAACAACTATGCTTTTTGCTAATGCAACCAGATTAAAAAGTGGCGCAAGCTCACACCAACTCTTTTTTCAATACATTTGGGCAGGAGACTCGAAATGCTCTCAGGAAAAACCGCTGTAATCACTGGGTCCACATCAGGCATCGGGCTTGCTTACGCTCGCGCAATGGCAGAGCAAGGCGCCAACATCATGATCAATGGGTTTGGCGATGCCGATGCCATTGAGAAAGAGCGCGCTGCAATCGAAGCCGACTTCGGTGTAAAATGCGTGTACTCATCAGCCGACATGACCAAGCCTGATGAAATTCACGCAATGATCCACGATGCGGTTAAATCTCTCGGTTCAGTCGATGTCCTCGTCAACAATGCAGGCATTCAGCATGTTGAAGCTATTGAGCATTTCCCGGTCGACAAATGGGATGCTATCATCGCGATCAACCTGTCCTCCGCATTCCACACAATCCGTACCGCCGTGCCTTACATGCGCAAAGCAGGCTGGGGTCGCATCATCAACACCGCGTCCGCTCACGCATTGGTAGCATCTCCATTCAAGTCGGCATACGTTTCTGCAAAGCACGGCATCGCTGGCTTAACCAAAACCGTCGCACTGGAAGTCGCAGAAAACAACATCACAGTGAACGCCATTTGCCCCGGCTACGTCTGGACACCGCTCGTCGAAAAGCAAATCCCTGACACCATGAAAGCCCGTAATATGACTGAGGAGCAGGTGAAAAAAGAAGTCCTGCTCGCTGCTCAGCCAACCAAAGAGTTCGTGACAGTCGATCAGGTTGCCGGCCTAGCCGTGTTCTTGTGCTCTGATACAGCCGCTTCAATCACCGGCACTCTCTTGCCAATGGACGGCGGCTGGACAGCACAATAACGCTCAGATGATTTCCCGGAGTTTTCTTTTCCAAGCGGCCCATGGAGGTCCATATGGCGACTACTCGGAAGACAGCGAAAAAAGAACGAAAGAAAATCAATCTGGCCTTACAAGGTGGAGGCGCACACGGCGCCTTTACCTGGGGCGTTCTGGATTGGCTCCTTGAAAACGAAGATTGGGAGATCACTGGCATCTCAGGCACAAGCGCAGGTGCCATGAATGCAGCCGTCATGGCCGATGGCCTCGTTGAAGGCGGGCAGCAAGGCGCAAGAGATGCCCTCGCCCGCTTTTGGAAGTCCGTCAGCGCAGCTGCAGAGACCAGTCCGTTCCAACGCAGCCCAATGGATGTTTATTGTGGCAATTGGAGCATGGACAACTCTCCGACATATCTGGCATGGGACCTGCTTTCTCGCGTCATGTCTCCCTACCAACTAAACCCGATCAACTATAATCCACTCCGCGACCTCGTTGCTGAGCAAATCAACTTCGAACGTGTGCGAAGTTGCGACCAGATGCAGGTCTATGTCGCTGCAACCAATGTTCGAACCGGGAAAATCAAAGTTTTTGCAAAGGAAGAACTCACCCTTGATTCACTCATGGCGTCTGGCTGCTTGCCGCATATGTACCAAGCGGTAGAAATTGGTGACGAGGCCTATTGGGACGGTGGTTTTATGGGCAACCCGCCTTTGTTTCCACTATTCCAACACGGTGGCTCTACTGATGTACTTCTTATTCAGGTCAATCCGGTTGAGAGAGTTGAACTTCCGCACACCGCTCAGGAAATCTCAGAGCGCATGAATGAGATCACCTTCAACTCAACCCTGCTGCGCGAGCTTCGCGCAATTGAGTTTGTGACACGGCTTATTGATGAAGGTCGTCTTGATTCGAACGAATACACCCGCGTTTACATGCACAGAATAGAAGCAACAAAAGATCTCGCCCCTTTCGGAGCTTCATCCAAGGTAAATGCCCAGTGGGAATTTGTAGAACTTTTGCACGACATTGGGCGCCAGGCTGCAAAGAAGTGGGCGCACGACAATTACGACAGCATTGGCAAACGAAGCACGCTGAACCTGGATCACGAATTTAACTAGATCTAAACGAGAAGGTTAACACTCCCAAACCGCATTGCAAATTGCGACGCAGCATAGGTAAGCAACCTGTTAAATTAACCCGCATGTTGGAGAGTAGAAGCGCAGCCACCCCAGATATTGTGCCAAAAATTTATCACAAAACTGGCACAGCTTTTGCTTTTAAATAAGCAGCTGATATCAAGGTACTGCGTAATCAGCTTTAGAGAATATAAAGAGGGTTTTTGAGCGTGTATTCAAAGCCCTCTTTTTCTTTGGGCAATGCATCCTCCCGACACACAGCTCTCAGAAAAAATCGTTTTATCCCTAAAAAAGTCTTTCAAAAAAATCAGCGTGCCAACCTTTTGGCAAGATTTTAGCGTTAGGAAAGACACGCTGATTGTTGAGTTATGCGTATTCAGCGCTACAGCGGAAGGAGCAGGCGTTTGCGACCCGACTTGCTTCTTCCGCTCACAAGCCTTCAAGCACATCTCTTAGCCCCTGATTTAGTAAGGAACCCACGCGCTCGCAAGGGTAAAGGGCCTTATTTGACCGATATCACATCATGTTCAGAGCTGCACGTAAAGCGTGTTCACTATTTCACAATTACAATCTTTGCGTTTGATCGGCCATTTGCCTGAATCAAACTGAACAATCTCTTGGCGTTTTTCGGATGCAACCGCACGCAACCGTGTGAGGCAGGCGCACCCAAGCGCTTAACCACATCCGTTCCATGAATGGCATACCCCTTATAGAAAAACACAGAGTAAGGCATCGGTGCCCCGTTATACTTACGGGAGAAATACCGTTTGTGCATTCGCGTTAGCTTAAAGGTGCCCACTGGCGTTCTGTATCCCCGCCGGGCCGTCGAAACAGGCCACGAATGCTGAACCTTCCCATCCACGAAGATTCGCATCCTTTGCTCGGAAATATCAATCTTCGCCAACACTTTAGTGGAGGATGCCTTGGCCGGAACCATAAGCAATAAACAGATAAACAGAAGTCCTGATATAGTAATAATTGTACGCATACTGAAGCCCCCTCACTCAACGCTATACTTAAGGTGAATTAGCATGCGCACCAGCAGGAGTCTGTCATCGACTTATTCTAAGGGTATTATTAACGACCTCTCAGAAGAGGATACTTCAATACTGAGGTAATATAACCCTCAATACCAATACATCATGCATACCTTGTTATTCATGAATATACACAAAGCTTCACTTCAAACACCGCTTTATTCACGGCACAGTCAATGAGAACTCACAGTGCATGCAGTAAATAAAAAAGCCCGGAGATCCTTCCGGGCTTCACTCATCAAATTTATCCGACACTCTGGTTGCCTAGAACATATCCCAAGCAAACCGATAGGTCGCACCAAATCCAACAGACCACATATTGTCGTTCTGCGTAATCGGGCTATCTGCAGCTTCACCAATCAGACGGTCATAGCCACCTTGTAGGTGCAGCCCAATGCTGTCAGTCAGCGCATAACTCGCACGCACAACTCCACCAACGCTCTTGAAACCGCCTTCTGCGGTGTATGGGCCGGATGGAGTACCTGCTGCAACGCTGAAATAGGTGTTCATGTATGAACCATCAGCAGCATCAACGCGCGGACCGAACACAAACGTCAAGCGATCTGTAACTTCAGTGATCACATCCACTCCCGCACGCCCGACAAAACCGCGGTGACCGTTAAAGCCGTGGCGCACTTCGATGAATGCGCGGAACCAATCATGACGGAAGCCACCGCCAAGCCCGACCTCACCAGCCCAAGGCACACGAGTTGTCCCTGTCAATGAAGAGGAATCGGAAGGATTACGCTCACCCACAAAACCAAAAGACGGATAAATGAACAGGCCCTGTGTTTCGCCCTCTTTCACCTGACCAAAGCCCGGCAGGTAAAACCGCGAAAACGCGATCAACGGTAGCGGATAGATGATGTATTCATCCGCGCCGTCATACTTGGGGTTCACAAAACCAGCCACGCCAATATCAACGACATACCTCTTACTGGCTTGCTCCTCGGTCAAATCACCAGGCGTAAAATTATCTTCTGCCAGTGCATGACTGGAAACGGAAGCAAGCGCTAAGCCTGCAAGAATACGAAGAGAGGCGGTCATAGGTGCAGCCTTGATCGGAAAAGTAATTACCACCTATGATATACGTTTTAAGTCACTTTGAAGACCTGCAGTTTCAGGAGTTTTCTACAGACTGTTGCCCATTGGCATCATAAAACTGAACAAGTGGTAGTTTTTTCATCTCAATTCACATTGACTGAGTAAAACAAGTCCATCAATTCCCCGTGAAACCAAAGCGTTTTCTTCAATCCTTTCAGTAAATCGGCGTTAAAAAAATCTTTTTGAATCAATAAGCCTCCAGTCAGAACAGATAAATTCTGCGGCATCTGGACAAACGCAACGTCAATTTCAAATATCCGGAAAAATAATCCTCTTGGTTTCAGAGGCTATGACGATTATTCCTAGAAAATTCAGTGATAGTGGCTGTTCTCTATCCTAATGAAACAAAAACAACGCCCCAGCCATCTGAAAGGTGCCAAACACATGTTTCTCAGCGTCTTTGAAATTTTCAAGATCGGTATAGGTCCGTCTTCGTCCCACACAATGGGACCGATGACCGCTGCCGCACGTTTTCTGGATGAGTTGAGAGACGGTCGCCGAATATGGCCCGGCGCAGGCGCACCAAAGAGACTGCGCTGCACGCTTCACGGCTCACTCGCCTGGACCGGCAAAGGCCATGCGACTGACAGAGCCGTTGTTCTGGGACTTGCTGGCTGCACGCCTGAAACTCTGGATCCAGATGAAGCAGAGGCACTTGAGAAAAAGATCGCGACAGAAAAGAAAGTCCACCTTCCTGATCTTCCAGAGTTGGACTTTGATCCCGATAAAGACGTGATCTTCGACTTTGAGGAAAACTTGCCCGGCCACGCGAATGGCATGGTGATCGAAGCATACGACGCCCAAGACCGCCTGCACCTTCAGGAAACATTCTATTCCATCGGTGGCGGGTTCGTATTGACCGAAGAAGAACTGGATCGCCTGAAAGCAGCAGAAGCGTCAGGTGATCAGGCTCCCGACGAAATTAAAGGCATGCCTTATCCATTTGCCACAGCGCAAGAAATGCTGGAGATGGGACAAAAGTCCGGCAAAACCATTGCTGAGATGAAGCGCGCCAACGAAATCACCTCTCTGGATCCGCAAGAACTGGACACCAAGCTCTGGCAAATCTGGGATGTGATGAACGCATGCATGGAGCGCGGCCTGAATACTGAAGGCGAGCTACCAGGTGGCCTTACAGTCAAGCGTCGCGCAGCTGCAATCAAACAACAGCTGGAAGACGAACGCAGCAATAACATGAGCATGCCGCACGTCGCCAACGACTGGCTCTCTGTCTACGCAATGGCCGTAAACGAAGAAAACGCAGCGGGCGGCAAAGTTGTCACTGCACCAACAAACGGTGCAGCAGGCGTTATCCCGGCAACCGTCAAATATTACCGCGAGCATTGCCCAGGCAGTAACGATGAAGGCATAAAAACCTTCCTCCTCACATCAGCAGCTGTTGGTGGCATCATCAAACACAATGCTTCCATTTCCGGTGCTGAAGTTGGTTGTCAGGGCGAAGTTGGCTCCGCCGCTGCAATGGCAGCCGCAGGCCTTTGCGCAGCTCTTGGCGGCACGAACGAGCAGATTGAGAACGCAGCTGAAATCGCTCTGGAGCATCACCTTGGCATGACTTGTGATCCAGTCGGAGGCCTCGTTCAGGTGCCATGCATCGAGCGTAACGGCCTCGGTGCCATCAAGGCAGTCTCAGCAGCTTCACTGGCTCTGCGTGGAGATGGCTCTCACTACATGCCACTAGACAACTGCGTTGAAGCCATGCGCCAGACTGGCGTGGAGATGAACGACAAATACAAAGAAACCAGCAAGGGTGGTCTGGCAGTCAACCTGCCAGAATGCTGATTACTTAGGCTTCGGTGGCGGCAGTTTTCTGCCCCACCATCATCTGGCGTTTTGTGCCATAGCCTTTGATACGCTCAACCTCAAAACCCGCTGTCTGCAAGTTTCGGCGCACCCAACCTGCCGCGGTGTAGGTCCCAAAAGTCCCGCCAACAGCGGTTTTCTCTCCGACAGCAAGCATAAGATCTCGCCCCCACAGCTCTGGGTTTCGTGCCGGATTAAAGCCATCAAGGAACCAGGCATCGACGGGTATGGACAAGGTTGGCAGCATCTCACGAGCATCCCCAACACCAAGCAGCAGTCGCACACCATCAATGGTGATTGGATTCCAACCCGGCTGAGGCTTCCATGCAGCCAACAGCTTGTCTTTAAGCTCTTTGAGCTCAGGCCATTGCGACAGCGCTTTCTCAATCTCCGTAGCTTCCATCGGATACAGCTCAAACGAAACGTAAGTCAGCTTGGTCCGCTCAGCTTCCGGCAAACTCAGAAGCAATTCCAGTGTGGCGAGAAAATTAAGCCCGGTTCCAAATCCCAGTTCAGCAATAGTAAAAGACTGTGCATCCACCCAGCGTTCAGGGAGTTGATTACCCTGCAGAAATACGTAGCGCGTTTCGCCTAATCCACCGGCTTTGGAGTAATAAGTATCTCCAAACTGCGACGCATAAGGCACATTCGCATCATCCCATTCCAATTTTGGGCGCTCTGTCATATGTCTAAGCCAAATCTCTAACGTAAAAATCGGTCTGGGCTTATACCCCAACCTGGGAAATAAAAAAACATGACCTACGATATAGTTGTTGTTGGAGGGGGAATTTTCGGACTTAGCGTCGCCAAAGCCGCACTCGGAAAAGGCTTGAAAGTCGCTCTTCTGGAAAAAAACACCATCGCATCAGGCGCCAGCGCTGGCCTTGTTGGTGCGTTGATGCCCCATGTACCGAGTAAATGGAACGACAAGAAGCAGTTCCAGCTGGTCGCACTGATCGAACTCTCCGATATCGTGGAGGAGCTGGAAGAAGCCACTGGCCTTTCTGTCGGCTACAGCCGTGCAGGTCGCCTGATCCCGCTTTACACCGAACCCAAGCTCGAACATGCTCTCTCCCGCGTTGAAGAAAGCAAGCAGCGCTGGAGAAGTAATGAGACTGGCTTCACTTTCAATGTGGTGAAAGAAACACCGTTCAATGACTGGCTCACACCAGAAGCCGCTCCACTTGGCATCATCTGGGACACCTTGGCAGCACGGGCCAATCCGCGCCTTGTCTCTGCAGCTCTCAAAACCCTGCTGGAAACACGCATCGGCATCATGGAACACACCGAGTATCTCGGCTTTGATGAGACTACTGGCACCGTTTCACTCGGCAATGGTGAAAGCCTGAGTGCTGATCGCGTTGTCTTGTCAGCAGGTTATGAAGGTTTCGAACCACTCAGTAAGATCGCAGGTAAACCCATCGGCATGGGTGTGAAAGGTCAATCCCTTTTGCTCGAATATAAGGCCGACAAACCTCTCCCGGTTATCTATGACAACGGAATTTATGTTGTCTCACATGCCAATGGCACTGTTGCTATCGGCTCCACCTCCGAGCAGGAGTGGACCAGTAAAGAACCAGTAGAGGCAGACATTCAAACCATGCTCTCCAAGGCAGTTGGCTTTTGCCCTTCATTGAAAGACGCGCCAATCCTCACCCGTTGGGCAGGTATCCGTCCAAAATGTAAAAAACGGGACCCTTTGGTCGGCCTCATTCCAGGCAAAGACAAAACATGGGTGGCAACTGGTGGCTTCAAAATTTCCTATGCCATTTCTCACCGCATAGCCGCCTGCCTCATGCAGGAAATGTTCCCTGAACAAGACCAGACAATCCACTTGCCAGAGAGCTTTAAGCCAGCCTTCCATTTTGGCTAAAGCATGCGAGATGAGAGCAAAAATTGTTTGCCCTATCAGTTTCAGGGCAAACGCCCCCTGCTAATTGGTACTTTTTCAGGTACCGCTTCGTGAAATTAGCTCAAAATATAGAAAAATGAGGCATGCTGGACCTTGCAGGTGCCTCAGTTCAAAGTTACATGAGGAACAACTCTGTTTCCCAAGCTCTGTCTTCAGGGAAGCAATTCAGCTAGTTCATCTTCGCAAACTTGGAGTTTAACCAGTCCATGCGCGCTATTCTTGATGTCGTTTTCATCATCCTAAATCTTTACACGTGGGTCATTATTGCGAATGTGATCTTCTCCTGGCTCTATGCGTTCAACGTGGTGAACTCAAACAATCAGTTCATCGCGATGATCGGGCAGACACTTTACAATCTGACCGAACCGCTCCTGCGCCCTATCCGCCGGTTCCTGCCAGCAATGGGTGGATTGGATCTTTCTCCGATTGTGCTGCTGCTCGGCATTTTCCTTATTGAGCGCGTCATCGGCCTCTACGTTTATCCCTACGTATTTTAAGTAGTGGCTGAACAAGAACGCCCTTGGAAACTGCAGACTGACGGAATTCTCATTACCGTCCGCCTCACCCCCAGATCCTCCAAAGATCAAATTGAAAAGATAGGCGAGCAGTCCGATGGCCGACCGCTCGTGATGGCGCGCGTTCGCGCAGTGCCAGAAAAAGGCGCTGCAAACAAAGCCATTGCGGCCCTTTTTGCGAAAGCACTCTCTGTTCCCAAATCATCGGCAAAAGTGATTGCAGGTTCCATCGCCCGCATAAAAACACTACGTGTTTACGGCGAACCACAAGAGCTGCAAAAAAGGCTAGAAGATCATCTCTCCTAGCCTTCAAAGATAAGCTCTGCACGTAACCGCGATCAGAGAACCCACATCAGTTCTCATGGATACGTTTTAGTCTTCAAGCTTGCGCGCTTCTTCTTCCAACATAATCGGAATTCCATTCCGAATTGGATAAGCCAGCTTCGCAGCGCGAGAGACCAGCTCCTGGTTCTCAGGATTGTACTCAAGCGTTGTCTTCGTCACAGGACAAACCAACAGCTCCAAAAGCCGACGGTCCAGCTGTGGCGCTTCAAATTCGCTCATAGAGCCCTCATTCATTTTTGTCTTTACCTGCATCACTGAAGCGTGCTGCCAGTACCACCATTGCCACGTGCCAGCTCAACTTCAGCCAGCGCAATGAGCGTATCCGCACGCACTTTCAGATTCTCTGTTTCCAACAGAGCCTGCTTCTCTTTCGGTCCATAAGGACTCATCATGCACAATGCATTGACCAATACCTCAGTCGAGGCAGAATTGACGCTATCCCAGTCCGCTTCAAGGTCATTCACACTCAAGTATTCTTTGAGCGTTGAAAGCAGCAGATCTCGATCGACATCATCTTCTCCGATACCGGTCGTCAAATCACCAGCAAAGCGGGTCGCATCAACGTGACCACGACGGAATGGGGCACGCTCTTCCAGCTCACCACGAAGCACAAAGCGAGAAACGCCAGACAACGTAATCAGATAGCGGCCATCGCCACTTTCCTGAAACCCTGTAATGCGCCCCATACAGCCAACAGTGCAAAGTTTTGGCCTACCGGCCAATTCTTCATCACTGGTTTCAAACTGCGGCTGAATTACCCCAATCATGCGATCAGTACGCAAAGCACTGTCGATCATCGACGTATAGCGCGGCTCAAAAACATTGAGAGGCATGTGGGAGCGCGGGAGCAAGATAGCTCCCGGCAAAACAAACAACGGCACAACCTGCGGCAGATCATCCAGACCTGCGTAGGTCGCATTTCCAACAGTCATCGAGGCCACTTAAGTGCTCTCCGCTCTTATCATTAGGCCTAGATTACGAGAATAAAATTGAGGAGAGTTTACGGCGACCATAAGCAGAACCTGCATCTTTGAAGCCCCAGGCTTCAAAAAACTGCAGCAACTGCTTGCGCGCGCCATCTTCATTCCACTCACGGTCACGGCGAATAATCTCAATCAGCTCATCAACAGCACCAGTTTTATCCCCTTTGCCGCCCAAAGCGAGCGCAAGGTCAAAACGAGCCTGATGATCATCTGCATTGGCTTCTACACGCTCACGCAACTCTGCAAGGTCATCAAGCCCTTCAGATTGCTCAGCGAGTTCAAGCGCAGCCTTCGCTGCTGCAAAATGCTGGGAGCTCTGCTCATCTTCCGGAATCATATCGAGCATCTGTTTTGCATGGTCTTTCTCACCAAGCGCCAGATAGCACATAGCAAGCCCACACAATGCCTGCACGTTGCCAGCGTCGATAGAAAGCGCGCTACCATAAAGCTGTGCAGCTTCTGGATACCCTTCAGCATCACGAAGCTCATCAGCCTTCTCAAGCATCACTTCCAGATCACTTGGGCCAATGTTTACGCCAATACGATCGAGAAACTTTTTGATTTCACCTTCGGTCTGCGCACCCATAAACCCGTCAACAGGCTGGCCACCTTTAAACGCAAACACTGCCGGGATCGACTGAACACCCATCTGACCGGCAACTTCCGGATAATCTTCGATGTTCATCTTCACCAGCTTGAGAGCACCATTCGCTTCCTTGACGACTTTCTCTAGCGTCGGCGTAAGCTGCTTACAAGGACCACACCAAGGCGCCCAGAAATCAACGAGGACTACCTGATTACGGGAGCCCTCGATTACGTCCTGCACAAAGGTTTGAGTGGTCGTATCAACAATCAAGTCAGCAGCATTGGCTGCCGGAGCTGCAGATGGAGATGCCGCACCAGCCTGTGTGTTGGTCTGATAACCGCCGCCATATCCACCGCCAAGGGAGCCACCAAAGCTGCCACCTACGGAATAACCGGATCCACTCATTATTTTGACCCTTTACTGAACCGGGAGCTGCTCATATCAGCGCTCCTCATATCAAAATCTCTAACTGCTGCCTAAAATGGTCTTAGATGAGACCAATTACAATTGGCGATCACCCAGTTTTTATAGATCTTCAGTGACTTTCTGCGCCTCTGCAGAAACTGCAAGCACATTGGCATCATGCCCACATGCCTTGGCAAACACCATCAGACCTTCCGCTGAAATCGCCGTTGAAGCATTATTTAGCAATGGATGGAAGTTCAAAACCTCCTGCTCCATCATATCTGCATCAAACACCACGGACACGCGTTGTGCTTCCCGATCATTGATCAGAGAGAACGGCGTGACGGACCCTGGAGTAACACCCAACACCTCTTCAAGCAGATCAGCTTTACCGAAAGAAACACGACCAGATGCACCAATAATGCTCGAAATCTTCTTCAGATCTATCGTAGCATCATGAAGGGCCACGACCAAAAAGAGATTACTCTTTTTGTCTTTAAGGAAGAGATTCTTGGTGTGCCCACCTGGAATACGCTCATGCAGATCAGCAGATTCAGCAACCGTAAAAACCGGCTCATGATCAATTGTAGAAACCGGAATGTTCAAGTCTTCCAAGAAAGATATCAGTTGCGAACGGCTTGCTGGCATGTAGAACGACCTCTCCCAAGTCTCTGAGGCAAACCAAGTGTTTGCCACATAAATGCTGCACCGTTTTAAGCCACCTATAGAAAAAGGCAAGCGGTCCATAAGAACCGCCTGCCTCTAGCAAACCGAGGGCGAATAGTTTGCTTAGTGAGCCGTCATGACTGACGGATCAGGGAGTGGTGTGGTGTTGGTCCGAACTGGCAGAATTGGGTACTCAACGCTTGGCTGTTCTCCGGTAAGGGTCTTCAGGAAAACAGTAATTGCATCAATATCTTCTTCACTCAGCTCAGCACCAAGCTGAGAGCTGGCCATAATAGAAACCGCCTGCTTCAAATCCCAAACCTTGCCGGAATGGAAGTAAGGAGCTGTCAGATCAATATTGCGGAGCGGTGAAGCACGGAAAACGTATTCTTCCTCGGCAGTTTGAGTAACAGCAAACCGGCCTTTGTCATTGACTGGAAGAATATCTGCACCCGGCTTTTCAACCACGCCGAATGGATAGTACCCCTCACCACCAATGTTCACACCGCCATGACAAGCGGCACACCCGGTATCCATAAACACCTGCAGTCCCTGCTTTTCCTGCGCATTGAGAGCATTTTCATTACCCTCAAGGAACAGATCAAACTTGGAAGCAGGCGTAATCAAAGTTGCCTCATACGCTTCAATTGCCTTCGCCATATTGTCGAAGTTCGCTGGTAACTCCTCACCTGGGAATGCTCTTGAAAACTGCTCAGTGTATCCCGGCATACTGTTCAGAACAGCTTCAACCCGCTCTGGCGTGCTGGCCATTTCAACACCAGCTTGCACCGGGCCTTTGGCTTGCTCCTTCAGATCTTCTGCACGACCATCCCAAAACTGGGCAAGGTTGAACACAGCATTCAACACGGTGGGTGCGTTACGAGGCCCCTTTTGCCATCCATGGCCGATGGATGTTTCCAGATTATCATCCCCACCCATGCCGAGATTGTGGCAGCTGTTGCACGACAGCAATCCCGAAAGCGACAGTCGCGGATCAAAGAAGAGCTGACGCCCAAGATCAATTTTTTCGCGGGTAATCGTGTTGTCTTTAACACTAGGTACAGCGTGCGGGATCGGCTTGAAGTAAGAACGCGCCTCTTCCAGCAACTCAGATTGAGCAAAAGCTCCTCCCTGAACAGCCATGCTGAAAACAGATGCGCCAATCAATGTCTTAATTATTGCTCGCATGAAATCCTCCATCATCACGAGATAATGGAGTTTAGAATCACTACAAACAAAAGCACATTGATGCAACCGCTTGACATTTACTATGGTAACATCAAAAATTTCATCATCTTAAAACGCAAAACCATCATCGAATATATTGAGATATACAAAAAATACTTGAAATATGAATTCCACCAATACTTATTAATACTACAAATATCGAGAATTATAATCACAAGACATACACGAAGCGTCCCTCCTTACACTTAGAATAACTCTAATATAGACAAAAAATTGAGAGCTTTGACCGCGTGCAACTTACGTTTCTCAAGGGCATGTACTTCACCCTCAAAACGTTCTCTTAGAATATACTAATACACGACTGCGACATACTGCCCCCAATTACAAATTGTGATCCTGACGACGTCTGGATGTTGTTCTTAGCCACGCTCGCTAATGCTCATTCTGAATGTGACTAAAAAAATTCCTGATCTTATTGAGATATATGAGGGAACCTGTTTCTTTTTCATGCAGCCCATCCACGACCTCGGACAAAATCACATAGGTTATTTTACTCGAGTGCAATTATTTCCACAACGATCAAACAACTCTAAAAAACTATCTATCTTGTTGTTATATAATATTTTTTATGAGGCACTTCACGACCTCCACATCCACAAGCTCTGGGAAACCCCACAATGAATTTCAAATTCCTTGTTGCATTCACCCCGAGCTTTTGTCATATAGCTCCCACCTCACCGACGGGGCCGCAACAAACGGCTCTAGCGAAACAGATGCGGGCGTAGCTCAGGGGTAGAGCATAACCTTGCCAAGGTTAGGGTCGTGAGTTCGAATCTCATCGCCCGCTCCAGTTTCTCTAAGAAACTGAGTTTTCGCGAAGTTGGAATTTTTTGGATATGCGGGCGTAGCTCAGGGGTAGAGCATAACCTTGCCAAGGTTAGGGTCGGGCGTTCGAATCGCCTCGCCCGCTCCAAAAAAACAAAACAACCGCCGCAAGGCGGTTTTTTGTTATCTACAATTCTTCATCTCTATCAGAGCTTTAGGCGAACTATTCCTCTTCAAGCCAAGGAGGGAATGGTGTGTTCTCAGCAGACATTATATTCATGAACCGGGCCTGGAAATAATCTGTGCGTCCCAACACCGGTAGAAACTTTTGCCTGAACAGACGGATCGCTGTGTTGTTTGACGCCAAAAACCGTGTGCCGGTATCAACCGTCTTCAAAACCTCCGCAGCAACGGGTCGTCGATCCAACATATATTGATGCGTATGCCCGGTAGAAACTTGCCACGCCAGCCACGCAGCATCCTCAATCCCTAAGTTCATCCCCCTGCCTCCAAAGGGAGAATGCACATGCGCAGCATCTCCCACTAGAAAGACCCGCCCTTTCTGATAGAGATTGGCCAATCGGTGAGAGATCCGGAAAGACGACTTCCAATTGACTTTGATAACTTTCAAAATCGGCGGCATGGTCTCAAGTGGATCAGAGTGATCGGCAACAATGCGCGCCCGTGTCGCAGAAAATGGAATGACACCGAAGATATTTGGTGACCTGTCAAACATCGTCGGCCCATCCATCGTCAGCGTCGGTTCCAACTCCACATCTGCCAGCCCCCAATCTTGCGGATACGAACTGCCTGAAAAGGTGAACCCCATTTGCGAACGCACAATTGAGTGTGCACCATCTGCCCCAATCACCATGGGTGGGTGAAGTACCTCTTCGTCACCGCTACTGGTTTGTATAACTGCTGTGACGACCTCATCCTTCTGCTCCAGTTTGACAAGTTCACACTCCCGCTCGACCGGTATTCCCAGCTCTGTCAGATGTCGTTCAAGAACAGTTTCAGTCTCATATTGCGGCAGGGCCAGCATAAAATTAAAAGGCCCATCTAAGTCTGAGAGATCAACCTCTAAAAGCTCATCACTTGGCCCACGAAAGTGGACATGGTTCATCCGCCATCCCTTTTGCAGTAGTTTGTCTGCCACACCAGAGGGCTGTAGGATTTGGAGGGTGCGGGGATTAATGGCAAGGGCACGAGATTGAGCGTGAGGGCGTGAGTTCTTACCGATGATACGAGGCGTAAAGCCGCGTCGCTTCAGTTCAATTGCGGCAGTCAACCCACTGGGCCCTGCCCCAACAATCAGAATGCGTCCTCTTTGCATTGCCATCCTACCGTACACAGGGCTTGTTGGTGCAAGCTTATGCAAAAGACGCTGTTGGAGCGTTGAACCAGTAAGGCGAACTTTAATCAATCTTGGAGGAGCTTGTTTGCCCTTCTTGACCTGGCTTCAAAATTGTCGTTTAGCTGCCTTCCAAGCTCTAAAGGATGGTATTTGATGACAGCACCTTGCCCTTGCAAATCAGGAAAAGACTTTGAAATATGCTGCCAGCCTTTTCTGGAAGGCAAGGCCCTGCCCGAAACAGCAGAGCAGCTTATGCGCTCACGTTTCAGCGCTTATGCCACAAAAAACATTGATTACCTGAAAGACACATTGTGGCCCCGCTACCAAAAAACCTTCAGTTCAATTGAGGTCGCAGAATATGCTGCCCAAACTCAATGGATAGGGCTTGAGATTCTGGGCACCGATAAGGGGCAACTAGGTGATGCAAAAGGTAGCGTCCTCTTCTGCGCCAAATACCTTGCCCATGGCCAAGTCGGAGAACAGAGAGAACTGAGCCTCTTCAAAAAACGCAAGGGCCGCTGGTATTATGTTGAACCGATGGAAGAAGGCACCCACCTCTAAACCTCACAGCCTGATCCAAAATCAACTGAGCGTAAAATAGTCTCGCTGCGAAAGCAGCAGTGAGCTTCTCTGCGCCTTACATCAGTAACGACCATATCACGATGCAGATAAGGCTTTACCTTCCCCTACAAGCAAGTTCCGATCCCCACCCAGGTCAGCAAACTTCTCCGTGAAAGTCTAAAAGCAGAGATCTCAGACTTATCATTTACCGACTACATACAAGCCCTTTTCAGCTCATCATACCAATGACTGAACCTAAACTGAGGCTTACCAAGATATTTTGCATCAGCTAGCAGCATAAGATGCCAACACTAGAAAACATCGTTTCCATATATTTTTGGTATGTCAGCACGAGTTTCCCACACCTTTAGGTTGCTTCATTAACAACCACATTCCGCAGGGAAAAGGCGCCTTTGCGTAACGGGTTAGCGAAACGCCGACAAGGTTCAGACAAGCTTCGTTACATCCAAACTTATTAAAATTAGAAAAAAAACTATTTCAAACTATCGGTACATATGTGTATGTCACACAAATATGAGTATCGATCAGGAAATATCTAAATGAACGTAGTTCACGCAAACAGAATGGAGCTTATGAAGTGGAGATCACTAATACAAAACACGCCTAATACTGTAGGATCCGGATGTGAAATTTATGAATCTACTAAGGAGCTACACTTAAACGATGGATCTTTAGTCCTAATTAGCAAGCCCAATCAAGATTGCACAACACTATTACAAAGTTTTTCTAAAAAAAACCTATCAGAAATCCAGTACTTACAGTTCCGCGCCTACAAACTCGTTGAACCTGGCTTTGCAGGACGGCGATATTGGGCTGTTAAAGTCATCGCAGGAAAGCACCCTAAGAACCCTGGGTTACGGTTGTTGGTCGTTGGCTGGATTAAGGGCACAACCATGAAACGAGCCTTCAACGAAATCAAAAAAGTACTAAAAGGCGACGCCCAAATTTGCGAAGACCCGCGTCTATAAGAACAGCAACCGACAAAGCTGTGACGCTCATATGAAGGCGCTGACATTGAAGGCGATCAGATTATGATCAACCTGCGTCAACCTTTTCCTTTCAACTGTTTGGCTGGCAGTCCAGCGACAAAACTCATACTGAGCGAAATCCATTCTCTAAGCGCCGCCTGATCACACACCTCAGCAGCCACAAACACCAATCCTCCCATTCGGCGACCACCAAGCTCAACAATCTCAGCCCCCTCTCGGCCGAGCGCTTCCACTTCATTGTCTTTTCCAACACGAAACATAAAGCGAGCCTCTTCACTCTTAATACGATGCGCCCCGGCCAGCATGTTTCCATCCAGAAAAAAGCACAACCCACCCATCATCCGCTTCTCCGAAATCCCCATAATGCCTTCCAACTCCTCACGAAGCCGATCACTAAGTTCCTCATCATAGGCCACTAGAGCATCCTTCCAGCGTGATTGTCTTAGCCATTTTACAGACTAATACAGTCAGCACCTCACCAAGAGGAGCCGGTCCCTGCTCAGTTTGGGCGGATGCAGGGACCGGCGCAAGCTGCACGGCAGAAGGGAGGCGTCCCTCTAACACCGCGAGGCGGTGGTGCAGCTCTGCAATTTGCGATGTTTTCGCGTTCATATCACTCTCAGCAAATTTCATTTCGTTCTCTATATGTTCTCATATTGATTCCGTCAAATCGCACAGGAGTCAAGCATCAAAAACTGCGAGAGTATCAGAACAAAAGCTTCAGAGCCTTCAAAGTCCAGCTAAGCTTCTGTTTTAACTCAAGGACCAATCAACACGTCAACACCACAGAACAGCATTCCGAAAATATTAATTTTCATACTAGTAATAATTGACCAGAAATAATTAAGGCGTATCGCGTGCAAGAACTCCTCCTCAAATGGTCAGCAGTGCTTTTACCTCGCAGCACTCATGCAAAACTGCTGCCGCTTCTTGGAAAAATACTCGACACTCTCTTCAGCAAAGGCGAGGCTGGAGGAGCACGACGCTCAGCATTAATCGTTTTTGCCTTACGCATCGGGAGCGCAGCACTCGCTTACATCATGCAGGTCTTTCTGGCTCGTTGGATGGGCGCCTCTGAATACGGCATCTTCATTGTTGTCTGGACGGTTGTCATCATACTGAGCGTTTTTTCAGGGCTTGGGTTTTCTGTTTCCCTTCTGCGTTTCATTCCAGAATATCTGGAGAAGAAGCAATACGAACTCCTCAACGGCTTGCTCTTCAGCGCCCGGTTCCTTGTATTGCTCAGCTCAACAACCATTGCAGTACTCGGCATAGCCATCGCCTGGGCCTTTTCTGACTTCATTGGCAATGCATACATCCTGCCGCTTTACCTCATCGCAATCTGCCTGCCCATGCACACCTACACCGGTATGCTGGAAGGCATTGCCCGTGCGCAAGACTGGCAACTCAAAGCAATGCTGCCAGATTTTATTGGCCGCCCTCTTTTAGTGCTCGCATTCATGTTGATCGCGCTGTTGCTGGGCTATCCGCCAACAGCCGTCACAGCTTGCATCGTCACCATCGCAGCGGTCTGGACCATCACCTTCTTTCAGACGATCATGATGGAAGTCTCGCTGAGCAAAGTCCGCCACTCTGCTCCACGTAGACTTCAGATAAAGTCATGGCTGCTTGTGTCGGTTCCCATGCTGGCAGTTGATGGCTTCTTCCAGCTCATTACCAGCTCTGATGTCATCTTAATCGGCCTCTGGCTCCCACCAGATCAAGTCGGCATTTATTTCGCAGCATCACGCACCCTCGCACTGATGCATTTTGTTTATTACGCAGTGCGCGCAGCAAGCGCACCGCGCATGGCACGTCTTTACCACTCTGGTGACAGAGATGGCCTCAAGGACTTTGTAGCCAGCGCTGCTAAAATGACCTTCTGGCCAACACTACTCATGGCCAGCTTTGTCATGGCAGTCGGACCATTCCTCCTCTCATTGTTTGGAGAGGATTTTGCTCAAGGCACACCAATCCTCTACATCCTTGTCATTGGTGTATTAGCCCGTGCATCCGTTGGTCCGGTTGACGCATTGCTGACCCTCTCAGGGCACCAAAACACCTGCGCCAAGATTTATGCCAGTGTCTTTGTCATAAACCTCATTCTCAACACAGCACTTATTCCAGCCTTCGGCCTGTATGGAGCTGCTCTGGCGACTACATCAGTCATCTTTTTTGAAGCATGCATTCTTTATCGCAGCGCCTACAAACGCCTTGGCCTGCACACATTTATATTGCCATTGAAGAGACGGGAAACTCCAGTCAATGAAGCAGGATAGCACCACGATAAAGCTGCTGACACCCGGCAAAGATAAAACAGCGAAACACCTGTGGCGACAACTGTCTCAACAGGCACTGGAGCCCAACCCGTTCTTCTCCAGCAGTTTCGTCAGTGCATTCAATGCACATAAGGCAAATGGCTCAATCAAGCTGTTACTGGCCCTCGATCCTTCCGGCACAAAAGCCCTCGCAGCACTGCCAATCATAAGGGTAAGGCGCGGCCTAATCTTCAAACTACCAAGCACATTAGCTGGTGATTATGGGCCACTCGGCACCCTGCTGATTTCTGAGGAAGCGACGCCAGCGGCACTCAACAAACTGCTGGAAACTGCCTGCAACTTAAGCTGGACTAAAACACTAATCCTCCCTTTCCATGGAGCCGGCGGCCCCGTCTATAAGTGTCTGGAGAGCGTACTTTCAGCACACGGATGGAAGTATCAGGTTTCCTCAAAAGAAGATCGCGCCTTCCAGCTATCTGGCAGTGAAGGTCACGCCGATTTTGACGCCCTCAAAAAACGGTCCTCATGGAAAGGTGCCTTTAAAAACCAGCGCCGGCTAGAGAAGGAAGGATCGCTTTCCTTTAGTATGCTGGAAACCTCAAAGGACATTCAGGCAGGCCTTGAAGACTTTCTGAAACTCGAGGCAGCTGGCTGGAAAGGCAAGCAAGGCACCGCGCTCCTTTCTAGAGCACCTGATGCTGCTTTCACACGTGAGCTGGTATCAAAGTCAGGCAAAGCAGATAACATTCGTATTGGCCAGTTACGGCTCGACGATAAGTTGATTGCGACCAACATCCTGCTCCGCGAGCAAGGCCGCATATTTGGCTGGAAAACAACCTTCGATGAGAGCTTCGCAAAGTTCTCACCGGGACAACTACTCATCTATTTCAGCACTCAAAAACTTCTCGAAGATCCCGCGTTCTCAGGGGCAGACTCCCTCTCGACACCGGATAATCAGATGGCAAACAAGGCCTGGACTTCACGGTTCCCATATGCCACGGTTTTTATTGGCAAAGGTCCAATAGCGCGCTTTGCAATGTGGGAGGCGCAAGCAGGTGCTCGCGCAAAGTTGGCGTTAAAGAGCAAAATTAAGAAATTGCTTGGTCGAAAATAGCTGCCTAGCCTTCAACCAATTCAGCTTCTTCCTGCGCTCTATTCCGTAAAATCCGGCGAATAACCTTTCCGCTGGTCGTCAAAGGCATTTCGGAGACAAACTCAATCTCCCGCGGATATTCATGAGCAGAAAGACTCACGCGCACATATTGGCGAATATCATCAACCAAGCCCTCACTTGGTTCGAAGCCATCTTTCAGCACAACATAAGCCTTTACGATCTCCGTCCGCACCGGATCAGGTTTGCCGACCACAGCAGCCAATCCAACCGCCTCATGCTTGATCAAACAATCCTCAATCTCAGTTGGCCCAATGCGATAGCCAGCTGAGGTAATGACATCATCATTGCGACCGACGAAATGGACATATCCATCCATATCAACAACACCTTGGTCACCTGTCAGCATCCAATCACCAAGGAATTTGCTCTGATCTGCCTCAGGCTTTCGCCAATACCCCAGGAACATAACAGGCGTACCACGACGAATTGCAATCTCGCCTTGCTCTTCTCGTTCGCAAACAGATCCATCTGGTCGGATAACAGCAACATCATGCCCAGGCACAGCTTTGCCAATTGCCCCGGCACGGGAAACTCCCATCCCCGCTCCTGACCCAAGCACGAGATTACATTCCGTCTGTCCATACATCTCGTTTGGCGCAACACCGAGCGCTTCGTGGCACCAGGTAAATGCTTCACGCCCCAATGCTTCTCCCGCTGAGCAGACAGAGCGCAGCCGAAGTTTTTCAGAATACTTACGATGATCAACACTGCGCATCATCTTGAGTGCGGTAGGCGGAATGAACGCGTTGCGAACATCATGTCGAGCCATCAAGTCAAATGCACCTTCCGGATCAAACTTATCGATCCGGGCAGTCACCACAGGCACCCCAAACTTCAGCGAAGGCAGCAATGCATTCAGCAAACCACCCGCCCAGGCCCAATCAGCCGGAGTCCAGAATACATCGCCAGCCTGCGGCAACATCTCATGTGCCATTTGAATGCCCGGCAAATGCCCAAGCAACACACGGTGCGCCAGCAGTGCGCCTTTGGGCTGCCCTGTTGTGCCTGAGGTATAAATCATCAAAGCTGGATCATCAGGGCCTGTCGCATAGCTTTCAAAGCCGTCAGAGCCTTGCTCAAGCAAGTTCCAGAAGCCAAGAGCTCCATTTTCTGCACCATCGACGCAGATAACATGCTCAAGAAGCGGGAGTTGCTCACGAAGTGCAGAAAGTTTCTCAAGTCCAGCCTGATTGGTAATCACCACTTTCGCACCAGCGTTCTCCAGCCGGTATCTTAGCGCATCTGGACCAAACAAAGCAGCCAATGGAACTGCGATAGCTCCGAGCCGATAAATCGCAAGATGAGAGATGGCAGTTTCAGGCGCTTGAGGCAGTAACAAAGCTACACGATCACGCGGGGCTACACCCAAAGACTGCAGCGAGTTTGCAAGCTGGCAGGAATTTCCTTTGAGCTGACCATAGCTCCACGCTTCAACACCGCCGGAAGACAGCACATGCAGCAAAGCTGTGCGCTTAGGCTCAACATCCGCCCAACGATCACAAGCATCATGCGCAATGTTATAGCGCGCAGGAATAGTCCAGCGAAACTCAGCTCGCAATTCCTCGTATGAAGTCAGTGGTGGCAGCACACCAGAAATCCCCTAAACCCAAATTCATTAGTGAAGAGAGTTTATCGCTGCAGCGCACAACGAGATACTGGCCTTTGGTCGCTCTTTTAGCCTCCAAAGGAAAGTGGGTTAACGCGGTCCAGCTACAACAAGGCTCCAGAAAACCTTGTATTTTGAACGAGGCGCATAAGCCGTTGCAATACCAATACGCGTTCCATTTGCATCCAGCATCACTGCATTATGTTTTGGCGAGTCACGCCAGCCAGAAAAGGCTTCGGCCCATCGACGATAACCAGCACTGAGATTGCCCACCGCATGAGCATCGCCCTGCCCAGCCCCCTTCATCAAGACGGCGAGCTTAAGATCGCCCTTGCGCGCAGCGTTGACATCCTCTGCACGGGCCATTCCATCTGCCTGTGCCTGAGCAACGCGCATCAAAGCTGGATCGACCGTAACCGGCGGTAAATCTGATTGAGAACGATAGCTGGAGATCATTGAGGCCACAACACTCGCATCAATCTGCGCAGAGTGGCTCTCTAAGTTCTGATAGTAGCTTGGCGTTTCATCAGGGCTGACACAACCAGTGAGCATCAGTCCAACAGCAAGAACCAGAGCAATACTCCCACCACGAAACGTCTTCATACAAAATCACTTTTCGGCAAATTTCGAATCTCTCGGACACACTACCGACTAAATGAGGCAAACCAAGCTCAAACTCAGAGCACACGCATAAGTGAATTAAAAAAGGCCGGACAAAGCCGGCCTTTCAAACTTCTTGGTAAAAACGTTAGGACGCTTCTTTCAAAGCATGAGGCTTGGCTGTTTCAGCCGTCTCATTCTTCTCTTCAGCACCTTCAGTCTCAGCATCGGTTTGCTCTTCTGGAGGCGTCAGCACGCTACCCATCTCTTCTGGGCTCAACACGCCCATGAGATGTCCATCCTCGCAAACAACTGGAACTGGATAATCTGCTTCCAATGTTGTTGGAAGAGCTTCTTCCAAAGTGCTTTCCAGCTCCACTGCATTGCTGTCATCAGCAAAAGCATAAAGGGATGGGCTATCACCCGGTTTAGCAACTTCTTCAGCAAGTCCCTCTTGCGTAACGATGCCGCGGAACTCTTTGTCCTCAACCACATAACCGAAATCTTCGTCATGTCGACGCATATCAGCCAGCGCTTTTTCCATGTTGTCATGGGTAATACGCACAGCAGGTGGCTGCATAACAGTATCTACGGTCAGCACGCGAGCACGGTTCACATCACGTACAAACGCCCGTACATAATCATCAGCTGGTTCAAGCAGAATTTCTGGTGGCGTACCAACCTGTGACAACACACCATCCTTAAGGATCGCAATCTTGTCACCAATACGCAAAGCTTCGTCCAGATCATGCGTGATGAACACGATGGTCTTATGTAGCTTCTCTTGCAGTTCAACCAATTGATCCTGCATCTGTGAGCGGATCAACGGATCAAGTGCAGAAAACGCCTCATCCATCAGCAAGATGTCAGCATCTGTTGCAAGCGCACGGGCAAGACCAACACGCTGCTGCATGCCGCCGGAAAGCTGGCTTGGGTACTGATGTTCAAAACCACCAAGTCCAACCGTTTCAATCCACTCACGCGCTGTGGTTTCACGGTCTGCTTTTGTAATGCCCTGCACTTCAAGACCGTAAGCAACATTCTGCAATACTGTCCGATGCGGCATCAGGCCAAAACGTTGAAACACCATCGACATACGATGACGGCGGAAGTCTTCCAGCTCTTTATCAGAAAGAGCCATAACATCCTCGCCATCAACCAGAATGTGCCCGTCTGTTGGGTCAATCAATCGGTTGAAGTGACGAATAAGCGTAGACTTACCAGAACCGGAAAGGCCCATGATCACAAAGATCTCACCCTTCTCGATGCTAAGGGAGACATCATGCAGGCCAAGAGTATGGTCAGTTTCAGCAAGCAGCTGATCTTTGCCCATACCATTTTTGACCTTGGCAAGCTCCTTCTCAGGCGCCTTGCCAAAAATCTTGGTAATGTTTTGTACTTCGATCAATGCCATGTGTTAGCGCCTCACCCTGTTACCTTGCGATGCGCCTGCATCCGTTGTCCGGCTGATTGTGTGATACGGTCAAACACAACGGCAAGAACAACAATCGCTAAGCCGCCGAGCAAACCTTGTCCTGCATCATTACGCTGCAACCCAAGCAGAACGGTTTCACCCACGCCGCGAGCACCAATCATGGACGCAATCACCACCATAGCCAACGCCATCATCATAGTCTGGTTAATACCCTGCATGATGGAAGGGAGCGCAAGTGGGATTTGGACGCCCTTAAGGATCTGCCAGCGCGTTGCACCAAAGGCCCGGCTGGCCTCAACAACCTCTTCATCCACATAGCGGATGCCAAGATCCGTCAAGCGAATAAGCGGTGGTGCGGCATAAATCACAGTAGCCAGAATAGCTGGCACCTTACCCAGACCAAACAGCATGGCCGCAGGAATAAGATAAACGAAGCTTGGAATGGTCTGCATCAAGTCCAAGACCGGATTGAGCAAAGCTCTGAAGCGGTTTGAACGAGCAGAGATAACGCCAAGCGGCACGCCAATCACAACGGAAATCAGCACAGCGACAAGCAAGATCGCCACTGTTTGCATAGACTTTTCCCAAAGCCCCAATGTACCGATGAACCACATTGCACCTACCATCACCAGGCTAAGCCCCCAACGGCGGCTCGCAGCAAAGGTAATCAGGCCGATGCAGATCAAGATCACGATAGGATCAGCGCCACGGAGAAGTCGCTCTAACCGCACCAGCAAAAATAGGATGGAGTTGGAAAAGGCCTCAAATCCATCGCCGTAATTCACGACGAGAAAATCAACCAGATCGTTTGTGGAAGTCCGGATAGGTTTCCCAAAGTTGGGAAACACGTCGAAAGCCATGTGATCCTCTTATTCTTCTTAGCAAGGATCACGGAAACAAGTTCCGTGATCGCTTTTCATTCGCTAATTTTCAAAAACAGTCAGCTGTCTTTGATATTACAGAGCAGATTTCACACGCTCAGCGACATCAGCTGGAACCCAACCGGTCCAGAGTTCTTCGTTGTTTTTCAGGAACTCAGCAGCAGCATCATCTGTGGTTCCGCCAGTGTCCTGCATGTAAGCAAGAGCTTTGGAAACGTCATTACTGGTGGTTTCATAAGCTGTCAGGAACTCAACCAGTTTAGGCGCAGAAGTATGGAACTCTGTGTTCACGAAGACGTGCGTCGCAGACAGAGGGTATGCAACTGCCTCGGTCACTTTGGATGGATCTGTCTCTGCAGACAGCTTGTCCCAAGCTTCCTTGTTGTAGGCAGGCTCTTCCAGCTGAATCAGATCATCAGCGACCTTACCCATGACCCAGGTTGGACCCCAGTAATAGAACACGATTGGCTTCTTACGACGAACGTTCGATTCAATCGCAGCTGCAAGCGCTGCACCTGTACCAGGGCGGAAGTTCACAAAGCTATCAAGCAAGCCATAAGCGTTGAGCTTCTTAGAGTTGATGACCTCACAGCCCCAACCAGCGATACAGTTGTAGAAGCGACCTTTTTCTGGCTCTTCCGGATCAGAAAACACGTCTTTGTACTTTGGCAGGTCAGATACAGACTTCAGACCTTTTGCAGGCGCATCATCGCCTTCAACCAGGTATTTTGGAATAAACCAAGCCTGTGTCGCATCAGGGAAGTTCACACCAAGATCAACAAACTGGTTCTTCGCTTTGCCTTCAGCAAGAGCTTCAGTCACGTTGTCTGGCCAGATTTCCATGGTCACGTCGATATCACCACGCGCCATACCGTTTAGAAGCGGAATAGTGGAGCCTGGGATGACATCCGTTTCACAGCCGTACCCTTTTTCAGCAATGAACTGAGCTACAGAATTGTGAAAAGCATTGGAGTCCCAATCCAAACCAGCAAACACGATAGGACGGTCAACTTCACAAACAGGATCTGCAGCTTCTGCTGTAGACACAGCAAAAGGGAATGCAACTACGCACGCAGCGAGAGCAGATTTAAAATTCAACACGGATGCCTCCAAACAACCAAAACATACTTTTTGTTCGGTCAGAGAGAAAAGCCGCCAAGGACAGCTTGTCGTTCTGGCCGTAATGCTAAGTCAAAAACTCAGCAATTGCAGGACACACTAGGTTGAGCACATCAACTGCACCGTTAAAAATAGATATATTCAATTTTCTGTCAACTTAGACATCTGCTCAAGATATTTTTTTAAAATAAATATAAAAAGATATACTTCGTGAATACACTGAATATGAAGTTATAAAGCTTTCATAACTCTCTAGTACCACCATTTAAAACGCAAAATAAGAGAAAAAAAATTTACTGAAGCAAAACGACTATTTTAAACTTTCTTTTACAGGTAATCCCCACGGAAAATTCAGGTAATTTCACAGTAAATTGAAATAAAAAAATCACGTCAAATGATGTTGAATAATCACGTAGATTACAAAAAGAAAAGCGCAGAGAAAATCTGCGCTCATTTAATAATATTGAATCATCGTTCAATAAAAAAATATAAGTGAGAAACTTAAGGAAATTGGGAAGTTGGCCGCATAAAAGCGCCAACTTCCTTTCGTGAGCCTACTTAGTTTTCAGTGGCTTCAATAACATCCTCAAGGGAGCGTAAACCAGTCTTTGGTGCACACACCAAAACCGCCATGTTTCCTGGGGCATGTTGGTTCTTCCACATCTTCATATGAGCCTGCGGAATCTGATCCCATGAGAACACTTCACTCATACAAGGGTCGATACGGCGATCAATCACGAACTTGTTCGCCTCACTCGCCTGTTTCAAGTGCGCGAAATGCGAACCCTGAATACGCTTCTGACGCATCCATACATAGCGCGCATCCATGGTCAGATTGAAGCCGGAGGTACCCGCACAAAACACAACCATACCGCCGCGTTTGGCAACCAGTGTTGATACCGGGAACGTTGCTTCACCTGGGTGCTCAAACACCATATCAACGTCATTACCCTTACCGGTAATGTTCCAGATCGCCTTACCAAACTTACGCGCTTCTTTGGTCCACGTATCATACTCAGGCGAGTTCACCTTCGGCAGCTGGCCCCAACAATCGAAGTCTTTTCGATTGATAACGGCCTTTGCCCCAAGCGACATCACGTATTCGCGTTTACTCTCATCTGAAATAACGCCAATCGCATTCGCTCCGGCAGCAGCAATCAGCTGAACTCCAAACACGCCAAGGCCACCAGAAGCCCCCCAAACCAGAACATTCTGACCTGGCTTCAAATCATGCGGCGCATGACCGAACAGCATACGGAATGCAGTCGCCAGTGTAAGCGTGTAGCAAGCGCTCTCTTCCCAAGTCAGGTGCTTGGGACGCGCCATCAGCTGCTGAGATTGAACACGAGCGAACTGCGCAAATGACCCGTCAGGTGTCTCATAACCCCAAATCCGTTGGGAGTTAGAGAACATCGGATCACCGCCGTTACACTCCTCATCATCCCCGTCATCCTGGTTACAGTGAACAACAACTTCGTCGCCTACCTTCCAGCGAGTAACTTTGGAACCAACCGCCCAAACAATACCGGAGGCATCAGAGCCTGCGATATGATAGGGCTGCTTATGAACCTTAAAAACGGAAATCGGCTCGCCAAGGGCAGCCCAAACGCCGTTGTAGTTCACGCCTGCTGCCATAACCAGAATGAGCACTTCATGGCTGTCCAACTCCCAAGTTGGCACCACTTCCTTGACCATCGCTGTATCAGGGGAACCATGGCGCTCTTGGCGAATGGTCCACGCCCACATGTTCTTAGGAACATGCCCCAGCGGTGGAATCTCACCAATCTCATATAGGTCCTTGAACTCAGAGCCACCCTCTGACCCAGCTTCGACAACCCGTGCAACGGAACTCATGATATTCTCCTCCAAGTTTGCGTTGCGCCCTTCCCTCATGAGAGTGAAAGCAAGTCCTCTGCTAACGCTTCCAATCCACTATTTGCTGCAACGCAAAACAATACAACCTGTCAATATCGGCTATTTGAGAATTATCATTACAAAGAACTCATAAAATATATACAACTATTGCTTAACTTGCGAAGAATACTTCTTCTAATGTTGCATTGCACCAACCACTAAAACCTATGCAAAGGTGTAGGCAGAATTGAGATCTTGTCCCTTATAAAATGCAGGGAGGATCAGGGAGGCAATAGACTATGAGTACCGGTTCACCTAAAGGCGCAACAAAAGACCGTCCGTGGATGTTCCGCACATATGCAGGACACTCCAACGCTGCAGACAGCAACCGGCTCTACCGTACGAACCTCGCAAAGGGTCAGACGGGCCTTTCTGTCGCGTTCGATCTCCCAACTCAGACAGGATACGACCCGGACCATCCGCTCTCTCGCGGTGAGGTTGGTAAGGTTGGTGTACCCATCTCTCACCTGGGAGACATGCGCACCCTCTTTAACGAGATCCCGCTAGAGCGCATGAACACCTCCATGACGATCAACGCAACAGCTCCTTGGCTGCTTGCGCTCTATGTGGCAGCTGCTGATGAGCAAGGCGCGGACCGCTCTCTGCTGGCTGGCACCACGCAGAATGATCTGATCAAGGAATACTTGTCCCGTGGCACTTATGTCTTCCCGCCGACCCCATCCATGCGCCTCACAACAGATGTGATTTCATGGACTTACACGAACATGCCCAAATGGAACCCGATGAACGTGTGTTCCTACCATCTGCAGGAAGCAGGCGCGACACCAGTACAGGAACTCTCCTTCGCGCTCGCCACCGCGATCGCAATTCTGGACAATGTTCGCGCTTCTGGTGTCATCTCTGAAAGCGATTTCCCTAAGCTCGTGGGCCGGATTTCCTTCTTCGTAAATGCAGGCATGCGCTTCATCACCGAAATGTGCAAAATGCGAGCATTTACAGAACTCTGGGATGAGATTTGCCGCGAACGCTATGGCGTTGAAGAAGAGCGTTACCGCCGCTTCCGCTATGGCGTACAGGTCAACTCACTGGGCCTCACAGAGCAGCAACCCGAAAACAACGTTTACCGAATTCTCGTTGAGATGCTGGCTGTTGTTCTCTCTAAAAACGCGCGCGCTCGCGCAGTTCAGTTGCCAGCCTGGAACGAAGCTCTTGGCCTACCACGTCCGTTTGACCAGCAATGGTCTCTGCGCATGCAGCAAATCATGGCCTATGAGACGGACCTGTTGGAATATGCAGATATCTTCGATGGCTCCAAAGAGATTGAAACCAAGGTCGAAACGCTCAAAGAACAAGCACGAGAAGAACTTGCCCGCATCGCAGAAATGGGCGGAGCAGTCGCAGCAGTTGAATCCAGCTACATGAAGCAGAAGCTCGTGGAGTCCAACTCCAAACGTCTGGCAGGCATTGAATCTGGCGACCAGATCGTCGTCGGCGTCAACAAATGGACCGAAACCGAACCATCTCCACTGGCATCAGATGAAGACGGCGGCATCCTCACAGTGCCTGAGCATGTAGAAGAAGAAGCAATCCAACGCATTCAGGCCTGGCGAGCTGAACGTGACGAGAATGCAGTTAAATCCGCTCTGCAAGAGCTCCGCGCTGCCGCGTCTTCTGACAACAACATTATGGAAGCATCCATCAAAGCAGCTCAGGCAGGCGCAACCACAGGAGAATGGGGCGCAGCCCTGCGTGAAGTCTTCGGCGAATATCGTGCCCCAACTGGCGTCGGTAAAGCAGCACCGGATGACAACGAGAGCCTCACAGGTGTGCAGCAAAAAGTCTCCGAGCTTTCAGAGAAGCTGGGTCGACGCCTTAAGTTCCTCGTCGGCAAACCGGGGTTAGATGGCCACTCCAATGGCGCAGAACAAATTGCAGTGCGTGCCCGTGATTGCGGTATGGAAGTCGTTTACGAAGGCATCCGCCTTACACCCGCCCAAATCGTCAACGCTGCCCTTGAAGAAGGCGTCCACGTCATCGGCCTGTCGATCTTGTCCGGCTCACATCTGGCGTTGGTCCATGATGTGCTCGACAAAATGAAAGAAAACGGCTTGGACGACATCCCAATCATCATTGGTGGCATTATTCCGTCAGAGGATGCCGAAGAACTGAAAAAAGCAGGTGTTGCAGCCGTTTACACACCAAAGGACTTCCACCTGACAGAAATCATGTCAGACATCGTCCGCATCGTGGATGAGCAAGTCAACGAAACGGTCTAAGACCAGAATACTTAGGCTGGTTGGGCAAGCTGCACTGGCTTTTGCCCAACCAGTCGTATTCCAGCAACATCCCGAAACCGCTCAATCATCGCATCAATAAAGATCTCGGTTTTTCGCGTTACAGCTTCGCGTGAAGGGTAGACAAGATAGACCGGCTTCTCTTCGCACTGATAGTCCGGAAGCAGCCGTTGCAGTTGCCCCGTTGCTTCAAAATCTCGCATCATGAACAGCGGCATACGCGTAAATCCAACCGAATTCAACAAGGCCTGCACCATCACTTGAGGGTGCCCAGCGACAAACTCAGATTGCAAAGCAACCACATGCCTTTGCCCATGCCTGAACAGATCCAGCGAACTGACCAGCTTCTCGTTTCTGTACTGAATGTAGTTGAGTTCCGACAAGGCTTCAGGCGTCTGCGGCACACCATGCTTTGCAAGAAAGTCCGGACTTGCTGCCAAACACGTTTCAACAATCGCAATTTTTCTGGAAATCCCAGAAGTATCGCCAGTAACGCCCGTACGGATCGCCAGATCGATACCGGCTTGGACAACATCAATCAGGTCGTCGTCCATTTTTATTGAGACAGAAAGATCAGGGTATTGTTTGCGAAGATCAAAGATAAGCGGTGTTATGATATCAGCGCCCATGGGCTGAGAAACCGAAACAACTAGAGAACCGCTTTCTGCTGCTGCTTGGTCCTGCACCTCTTCAAACATCAAAGCACTCTGACGCAACATCTTTTGCGCATGCTCATAAACTATTTTTCCGGCAGCCGTCGTTTTAACGCCCTTGTTGGTACGAAAAACAAGTTCCTGCCCAACCTGCGCTTCAAGCAGGTTCAGCTGCTGGCTCATTGCTGGCTGGCTGATATGGCGTTGACGTGCACCACCGCTCAACGACCCATTGTCGATGACGCGAACAAAACTCTCCAGCAAATTCAGAAGATCCATAACTGCCCCATAAGCACTGCTTATATCCAAGATAAGACTTGGCCCTCTGCACTTCCAGTATCAACCCCACAATATTGCTCCCATGCTTGTAAATGAGGAGCCTTTCATGACACTTTCCCGCCGATCTTTTTTATCCGCAGCCGCGTCTCTTGCTGGCGCAGGTGCAGTTGCCCCAGCAATGTCATCTATTGCGCTCGCAGCGGCGCCTAAAATTGGAACACAGGTTCCCGGCATCTATCGCTTCTCGGTAGGAGACATTGAAGTTACAGCAATTCTGGACGGACACTTGGGATTAGATCCGTCATTGGTCGTTGGGTTTGACCAGAAGGTAGCGCAGGAAACTCTAAAGCAAAATTTCCTCAGCCCCAATACGCAGGACATGTCTATCTCTGTAAACGGATATCTCATTAATACGGGCGACAAACTGGTGGTAGTTGACACCGGCACCGCAGACTTAATGGGTCCAACACTTGGCCGCTTCCATCAAAACCTGAAAGCAGCAGGCTATAACGCCTCTGATGTAGATGCCGTAGTTCTCACCCATCTGCACATCGACCACGTCGGTGGGCTGGTTTCCAAATCAGGAGAAAAGCTCTTCCCGAACGCTGAGTTCATCGTCCATGAGGTCGAATACAACTTCTGGCATGATGAAGGAACACGCTCAAAGTTCCCCAAAGATCTCCAGCATTTCATCGATCTCGCTCAAAATGTGTCAAAGCCCTACCAAAACCGCAAAACACTCATCAGCAAAGATGGTGAATTCATCAAGGGGCTGGATGCTGTCTTCCTTCCCGGCCACACACCCGGACATATGGGCATCCGCATTCACTCCAATAATGAGGAAGTGCTAATCTGGGGCGACACGATCCACTCCATCGGGCTCCAGTTCGCCAATCCGGATTGGACAATCGCCTTCGACGTAGATCAGGATGCAGCTCGCCAGACACGGCGGAAAATACTGGATCGGGTTTCAGCAGATAGAACACCAGTCGTCGGCATCCACCATGACTTCCCTGGTCTCGGGCATGTTCGCAAAGCCGGAAATGCCTTTGAATACCACGAAGTCAGCTGGCAGCATAAGCTATAGAGAAACAGGAGCTCACGAGACACCTCGTGAGCTCTCTTCTATTGGGCAGGCGACAACGGCGTCGCTGGAATGGACGGTGGCGCAATTGGCTGAGCTGGTGTTAACGGGATAGATGGCCGTATTGGCGGAGCAATCGGCTGAGCAGGCCTGATTGGGACAGCAGGCACCTCAATCGGACGAGAAGGCTGCAACGGGTAAGCGGGAATTTCATGCCGCGGGCGCGGATATGGACGCCAACGCGGATAACGCGGGTAGATTGGATAGCGTCGATAGACAAACGGCAGCCCCACATACGGCGCTACATAAGGGAGCGTACGGGAATAGTGCGGCCCCTCAACTCCATATCGAATATATCTGGCAGAAACCCACCCCGGAGCACCTCGGAATGTCAAATCACACCACGAACCGTTCTTGGTGCAGTAATTGATGAAAACCACGCCACCTGCCGGAATTGTCGTAATGACAGGATATCTGGTTCCAGGCCCTGTCCTCATGTTTACACCATTCGTGGTGTATCCGGCATGCCCACGCTGCGCAAAGGCGGCATTGGAATAGATAAGAACAGCCAGAAGCACGAGACCGGCAATCACCCAGGCCAAAATTTTCATAAAACTGCCCTCCAGCCTCTCTAAGGTGCTATCGCCCATAAGAAGGGCCTCCATAGGACGGTCCACTAAATCCAGGTGAACCAGGCGATCCCGGTGAAGGAGGCAATCCTGTAATCGGAGGAGCCGCAGGCAGAGGACCGGAAGGCCCCGGCAGAGGTGGCGGCAAAGACCCCGGACGCGCAGACCCTGCAGGATAAGCTCCCGGAGGCGGGTTAAACTGCGAGTGATCCGCATCCCGATCCGTCGGCAAATAAGGCTGCGCTTGCCCCGGTCTCAAACTATCTCCCGGTTCAACCGGACGATCTAGAGGTTTGATGGGCGGGATAATATTACTGCGCTCATTGAACTGAACCTGCTGAAATCCGGGATAGTCAACGGACCCTGAACGCGTAGACAAGCTGTTTGCACTCACAGATTGAGCCACGACACCTGCTGCGAGACAACAGCCTACAAGCATTGCGTATTTCATTTGACCCTAGTCCTAATTGCAGGCTGGCCAAAACCAACAGCCAGCATAATTAAGAGAAGACTGCCACCAAGGGGCTAACAACGTGCACTGACAAAACATCGGGTTTTAGAAGCAATTTATGTCTTGCTTTGAAGAATATAACGTGAACAAATTCGCAGTTCACATCAGTTTTTCTAGCCAGAACCCCGCCTAAGCCTTAGGTTTGAGGTATGATTCTCCAAAGCAGGTAAACACGCCCCCATGACGAACCGCCTCAAGATTGTAACGTGGAACATTAACTCAGTCCGCCTCCGCCTTCCTATTGTCGAGAAAATGTTACTGGACCACGCCCCAGACGTTTTGTGCCTGCAGGAAACAAAGTGTCCGGATGGAAGCTTCCCAACAGCTGCAATCAATAAGCTTGGCTATCGTCATGTAGAGGTACACGGCCAAAAGGGTTACCACGGCGTAGCCTTTCTCTCACGCGTGCCACTGGAAAATATTGAGCGCAAAGAATTTTGCGAGATGGGCGACACCCGCCATATCGCCGCAGATGTTGCCTTTAATGGCGGTAAAATCCGCATCCATAACTTCTACGTCCCAGCAGGCGGCGATGTACCGGACCCTGAGGTCAACGACAAGTTCGCTCACAAGCTCAAGTTCCTCGATGAAATGGAAAGCTGGTTCAAAGGCTTCGACGGCCAGTCAGTCGTCGTCGGCGACCTGAATATCGCACCTTACGAAAACGATGTCTGGTCTCACAAGCAACTCATCAAAGTCGTCTCTCACACACCGCTGGAATGCCAGCGCCTTGAAGATGTTCGCGAAGCTGGCAACTACGTAGATACCATGCGCAAGCACATGCCGATGGACGAGAAGATTTACACCTGGTGGAGCTACCGTGCCAAAGACTGGTCAGCCTCCAACAAAGGCCGCCGTCTCGACCATGTCTGGATGACCCCGGAGACAGCACAGCACACCAAAGACGTCCAGATTATCCGTGACGCACGCGGCTGGGAAAAACCATCCGACCACGCACCAGTCATGGCTATGCTGGAAGTCTGATCTCACGAAGTCTGGCTTACAACTTGACGATGAAAAGCGGGAGCATCTCCCGCTTTTTCCGTATCTATCCATCAAGGAATGAGCAGCACTTTGCCTTTGGCTCTGCGGCTGGAGATTTCCTCCAATCCCAGAGCAATGTCTTCCAGCGGATATTCCGCATGGATATGCGGCTTCAGTTTTCCATCAGCCACCCATTGGAACAGTTGCTCGCAATCCTTGTGATGCTCCTCAGGCTCACGAACCACTGCCTCCCCCCAGAACACGCCCAGAACGTCACAGCCTTTCAGCAGGGTAAGGTTTGCAGGTATCTTTTGGATCGTTCCAGAGGCAAATCCAACAACCAGATAACGTCCACGCCATCCCGTAGCGCGCAAGGCATCATCAGCATGATCCCCGCCTATGACGTCATAGACCACCTCAAGCCCTTTACCATCCGTTAGATCCTTCAGCTTCTGTTTCAGACCACCCTCAGAATAGTTGACCAGAACATCAGCGCCGCAAGCTTTTGCGTGAGCAAGCTTATCTTCCGAAGACGCGCAAGCAATCACCCGGGCCCCCATCAGCTTTGCAACCTCCACAGCCGCCTGTCCTGCTCCGCCAGAAGCACCTAACACTGCAACCGTCTCCCCCGCCTGTAACCGCGCCCGACTACGAAGGCCGTGAATAGCCGTTCCGTAAGTGATCAAAAGTCCAGCTGCATGCTTGAGCGAAACCTCATCCGGCACCTGCACAAGTTCATGCTCAGGAGCAACATATAGCTCTCTTGCAGCTCCCCATTTCGCGTAGGAGGCCACCCGATCCCCAACCTTGAACCGTGAAACACCATCACCGACGGCTTCAACAATGCCCGCCATCTCACCTGAGGGCGAAAACGGAAGCTCCGGCTTAAACTGATACTTCCCTTGAATGATCAATGTATCGAAGTAATTGAGTGCCGCCGCTTTCACACGAACCAACACCTCTCCAGCTCCAACATTCGGGTCGTCCAGTTCTCGAATGACCAGATCATCCGGCCCCCCAAGTTTTTCGCAGATAACAGCTTTCATAAAATGTGGCCCTCTCTCTGACCTCCAAAATTACACGGGCATTCACAAAATCTCAAAGCCGTCTTTGGTGCCATTTTGCGATTAAAACACCCATACATGCCGCTACACTTGCGGGAACACCACAGTTGGAGGTATGAAGCGCACAACATCAACAACGAGAAAAACTGGGCATGCGCGGTTATTTTGCTATTGGCTCTGAAGGGCTTTCAAAATCCATGAATGTTGGCACGCTGATGCGTACTGGTCATGCATTCGGAGCAAGTTACTTTTTTACAGTCGACGCGCACATCAAAAGCCTTGGCAAAGCAATGAAGGCTGATACCTCCAAGAGCCCGGACCACTTGCCCTACTTCGCCTGGAACTCGGTTGATGAGATGCAATTCCCGCGTGGCTGTAAAATGGTGGGGGTTGAGCTCACCGACGATGCGATCGAGCTTCCAAGCTTCGGACATCCGTTGCAAGCAGCTTATATACTCGGGCCAGAACGTGGGTCTCTGTCACAAGAGATGCAGGATCGCTGCGATTACATCGTCAAAATCCCAACCAAGTTTTGCTTGAATGTTGGTGTAGCCGCCGCTCTGGTCTTGTATGACCGCTATATGGCACACGGAAAGTACGCTGAGCGCTCTCTCACTGCAGGCGCCCCGAAAGATCCATTACTGGAACATATTCACGGCGCTCCAATTTTCCGAACCGGTCGAAAGGTTCCCGGCTTCGACAGCAACTCATGAGTGATTCGAAATACGGTTGCCATTTCTGATACATACTCTGAAACGGCAACCTTTATTTCTCACCATAGCAAATGCCTTGTATAAATTTTTAAGGTATTTCCCTTTCCACACCCAGTCTCTTTCACATTACAAATTCGTAATTCTTTGAGGCTCCACACTTCGCATTTTCTCTCAATCTGTGCACACTATGTGGAAAGGTGCCCATATTTTTTACTGGGTAAAATGCCGCTAATTAGTTTGAAAACATGCCGGAAAATCTGAGCTTTTAAAGGCGATTAGCCCTTATTTACTAGCGCGTTAAATACAACCGAAAATCAACTTGCATATCTACTGTCTTCGATCACTTAAAACAGAAATTCATTAGTGGCTTTACGCTTGATATTATGGCTGTGCGTGCCACACTCCCGCCAGATTTCTGATGGCAGCATTCATAGAGCGGTTCAAAGGCAAATAATTTTTTGCCTCTGTAAAAACAGGGTATCAACCCTTTTGTAACCATCTTTAAAGTAACCCTAACATTAAGTTTTATGGGTTTTCGCACAGAATCTCAGATTTTGTCGTACGCAACGCGGTTTGGAGAAGATGCAAGCACGTATCCTGATAACTGCCTTTATGGCTCTTGGTATCTCGGGCGCGACTGCAAATGCGCAGTCTCCTGCCCTCTTGAAAGAAAACAAGGATTGGGCAACTTACACCTTTAACACCCAGAGCGGTGGTAAGGTGTGTTATGCCATTTCCGCACCAACACAGTCACTGCCGACTGATAGAAACCATGGAGAGGTCTTCTTCTTCGTTTCTACCCGTCCAAGTGAAGGCGTTGCCAATGAACCAAGCTTTATAGTGGGTTATCCATTTAAAGAAGGCTCCTTGGTCACGACCAATGTTGATGGTCAGCAGTTCACCATGTTCACCAAAGGTGACGGCGCATGGGTTCAGAACGCTGCGGAAGAAAAGCGTTTGGTTGACGCAATGAAAGCAGGCAGTTCCATGTCTATTTCTGGTCAGTCCGCACGTGGCACCCAAACTTCCTACAAATTCTCTTTGAGCGGCATCACTGCTGCTGTCAGAGACGCATCCAGCGCCTGCCAATAAGGTTCTGATGCCCGAAATTGTTTGAATTTACAGAGATCTCTTGCCTGCGCCAGCTTGCCGCCACGCAATTTGAGATCTGGGATGTTCAAACTAAGCGATTTCGGCTATAAGCGTGCCGAATACGTAGGCGGTTGCTGCTAGCGACCGCCTCTCGCATTTTTAGCAGCGAGCAACGGGTATACATAACCTGTTATTTTTCCTGCTGAATCGTATTGCCGAAAAGTGAGGCACATTTTTCGGGTTTGAATACGCAAAGAACATAAGCTTAAAGCCAAGCATCTAAGAAAAACTGGTGAATGACCATGGCGGTATCGTTAGACATCGCGCACAAATCCGCTGATCCGGCGGCAACCAGCGCAGCAAACCCTTCTCCTGCAACCATTCCTGTGCAGGAAGAAAAGCCATCTCTGATCGGCTTAAACCGTGAAGAGCTAGGCAATGCCCTTGCTGCAGTTGGAGTCCCTGAGCGCCAGATCCGCATGCGCGTCAACCAGCTGTGGCACTGGCTCTATGTCCGGGGCATTTCCGATTTCGGCAAAATGAGCAATGTCTCAAAAGACCTGCGCACTAAGCTGGAGTTTGCCTTTACCATTGCCCGTCCGGAGATCGTCACTGAACAGGTCTCCGTTGATGGCACCCGTAAATGGCTGTTCCGCTTTCCATCACGCGGTGCTGGCAAGCCGGTTGAAGTCGAAACCGTCTACATTCCGGAAGAAGATCGCGGCACGCTCTGCATCTCCTCCCAGGTCGGCTGTACCCTCACCTGCACGTTCTGCCACACCGGCACACAGAAGATGGTTCGCAACCTGACAGCTGAAGAGGTCCTTGCGCAGCTCATGCTCGCGAAAGATCGCCTCAACGACTTCCCGGATGCAGATTCTCCGGAAGGTGGCTTGGATGCATCCACATCCAACCGTCGCCGCATCACCAACATCGTGATGATGGGCATGGGCGAGCCGCTTTATAATTTCGAGAACGTCAAGAAAGCACTTCTGATCGCCTCTGATGGAGACGGCCTGTCCCTCTCCAAGCGCCGCATCACCCTGTCGACATCTGGTGTAACGCCAGAGATAGCACGCACAGGTGATGAAATCGGCTGCATGCTGGCAATCTCACTGCACGCTGTGAATGACGAGCTGCGCAACACGCTGGTTCCGATCAACAAGAAGTACAATCTGGAAACACTGCTGCAGGCATGTCGTGATTATCCCGGCCTGTCCAACGCAAAACGCATCACCTTCGAATACGTGATGCTGAAGGGCGTAAACGACAGTCTGGAAGATGCAAAGAAACTGGTTCAGTTGCTCAAAGGCATCCCGGCAAAGATCAACCTGCTGCCATTCAACCCATGGCCAGGCTCTCCCTATGAGTGCTCCGATTGGGAACAGATCGAAGAGTTTGCAGATGTTGTGAACCGCGCAGGCTATGCTTCTCCAATCCGCACACCACGCGGCCGCGATATCTTCGCAGCCTGCGGCCAGCTGAAGTCAGCATCCGAGCGTCTTCGTAAATCTGAACGTGAAGCGCTGGAAAAAGCACAGGCTCAAGGCGACGCCTAAGCAAAATAAAGCAAGATTACAAAAAGAAGGCCGGCGTTTGTCTGAAACGCCGGCCTTCTTTGTCTCGTTCACTTCATATGCATAGAGTTTGAATATCGTGCCCCTCAGGACGGAGCGATAGATTGGACATAGATGCAATGACCGAGAAAGCACATTCCTCACAAAAGAACGCCACAACCACCGGCATGAAGGGCGAGGGTTTTTACAACAAGAACTCAACACCACAACAAGCCACGATTGCATATGTGTATCCATGGCTGCATGAAGCCATTGCTAGCCTGCCAATACCAAACGACGGCTCTCTCCTGCGTTTTGTAGATTATGGATGCTCTGAAGGCGCAAACTCAATGCAGATCATGGCGCAGCTCACTGAAGCTGCCAGACAGCGCGGTTCCAACTCGATCCAGACAATCCATAGCGATCTGCCTAGCAACGATTACTCCACTCTGCTTGACGCCATCGGCAACCGTGCCCAGTCACCCTACACCGATCCAACTGTTTTCGGCAGCATTGTAGGTGGTTCCATGTTCAACCAGCTTCTGCCTCCCGGCTACACGCATCTGGCCACATCCTTCAACGCCACGGTGTTCCTCTCTGAGCGCCCGTTGGAGCGTCTCCCCAATTACGTTATGCCCAACGGCCCGAGCCTCGCTAACGAGAGAGGCTCAATTTCAGCACAGGATAAAGAAGTCTTCGAGAAACAGGCTGCTTATGATCTGGAAACATTTTTGAAGGCACGGGCAAATGAGCTTGAGCCCGGCGGCAAACTCCTGCTGCAAACTGTCGGCAGAAATGAACATGTCTCAACCGCAGACGGGATCGTGAACTTATTCAATCTGTCTTTGCTCGATCATGTCGCCAACGGTTCAATCTCTCAGGACACCTACGAGCGCTACTATCATCCTGTCTATATACGCAGCTTGGAGCAGCTCACAGCACCCGTAAAACCCGAAAGCGGCTCGCTATCTCACCTGTTCACCATAGACAAAGCAGAATGCTACGAAACACCTGTCCCCTTTGTTGAGCAGTACAAACAAGACAACGACGCATCAGCCTACGCAAACCAGATGGTGAACTTCTACCGCGCCTTCACTGAAGCTCCACTACAGGCCGCTCTCTCAGGCACACCAAACCTCAGCGAGCTCCTCGACAGCATCTATGCCCGAGGCGAAGTGCGCGTCCGCGAGGCTCCACACCTCTACGACTTCCACTTCATCAGCGTAGCCATGCTGCTGACCAGAACAGAGAACAGCTGAAACCCAATCGTTTATGCGAGTCAGCGTGTTTTGCGCGATCATCACAAACTCTCGCCACAGTCATGATTGAAGCTTCTCAGAACTTCATAGTCTATTGGTTTCAATCATGTTTATTGCCCATTTGCCCGCCGGCTATCTACTCGGAAAAGCGGCAACTAAATACCTTGGTCAAAAATCCAAACAGCTCATCATTTGGACTTCAATTGGCAGCGTCTTGCCTGACGCTGACATGCTTTATTTCTATCTCATAGACAATCAGAGCACCCATCACCGGCACTATCTTACTCACTGGCCAATGACATGGATGATGCTTATTGCCCTGTCTGCCGTGCTTTTGCATCGGAACTTCCGTGTTGGTGTCATTCCGCTTGGCCTTGGTATGGGCGGCCTATTACATATGCTCCTTGATAGTGTGGCTGCTGCCGTGTTCTGGCTTGCACCATTTTCCAAACTTCAAGTTGAACTGGTCAAAATTCCAGCTATCTATGACAACTATATTTGGAGCTTCATATTGCACTGGACATTTGCATTTGAAATCCTCATTTGCTCAGTAGCTCTTGGTGTATTCTGGGCGAGCCGTTTTCCTAGACACCAGAGACAGATGCAAAGGACTGCACAATGATCGACGGAACCAAGCTCTTCATCCAGCTGCTCCGGATTGCTCTTGGTTTCTCACTCGCAATCATTGCGGCGGGCCTGTTTTTATCCTGGGGCTTTTTCAGAACTTTGAGCGTTCATGGTGGACCAGAGGCTGACATTATTCAGTTACTGGTGATCACATGGAGTACCATCATCTCTGCAAGCGCGATTGGCGCGCTCTCTCTCATCCCAAGCGGCTTCGCAATTGGCTTTGCAGAACTCATGAAATGGCGCGGCGTTATCTACCACGTATCCGCAGGTGGTATTATCGCGCTGGTACTTTGGGGCATTGGCGGTGCTCTTCCAACCGACCTGTTTTATGCATCCAGCGAGACGGGCAGTATCATCGCCTATTCAACATCAGGAACCACAGTCCCAACACCCGCCTCCGAAGGCTTCCGCCCCGGCTCATCCATCGCCGCATCAGCCGGATTTATCGCAGGTTTTATCTACTGGATTATTGCTGGTCGAGAGTCAGGCGGATGGCGGATCAATAAACCCTCTTCTCCGCAAGCCTCTCGTTAAGGCAGTCATTTCACCTCTCAAATGACGAGACCTCCAATTTCCAACCCCCTCTAACAACTAAGTAATTTAACAGACGAAAAGATACCGATATAAACCTTGCAGATTGCAATTCAAAAGATATAAGAGCTACTTCTTCGATCAAGAATTTGCACCCGCACAACTGTGCAATTGAAAGGTGAATTATGAACAAAGCAAATTACTTTATGCAGTTGAAAGCACTGAGAGATAACATCCCAGCTGAAAAACAGTCTGACTTTGATGTGATGTTTGCAGGCAGAGAAAAGAACCCTGTTGTAGCACTCGTGCTTGGCCTGTTCCTCGGCAGCTTTGGCATCGACCGTTTCTACACCGGTCAGATCGGCCTTGGAATCCTTAAACTCATCACACTCGGTGCACTCGGCATCTGGACGTTGATCGATTGGTTCCTGATTATGGGTGCTGCGCGCAACAAAAACATTCAGATCGCAAATGAAACTGCGCTCTACATAAAGTAAGAGATCAAAAGCCGAGGCAAACCACCTCGGCTTTTCTTTTACAGCGTATCTCCAAAAAGTGGAAACCGGTTTTCGGATAAAGATACGCAAAAACAAAGGCTAAAGCAGTTCATGTGTTTCGACTTAAATGCGAACTGCTTTAGCAATTACGCTTTGTCCTTCAGCAACCGCAAAGCGTTGGTCACCACAATCAACGTGGCTCCCACATCACCCAGGATCGCTGCCCAGAGGCTGGCGAAGCCCATCGCGGTGAGCACCACCAGAATACCCTTCACGATAAACGCAAATGCGATGTTCTGATGAATGATCTGGAGCGTCCGCTTGGAATGGTGAATGAGCCACGGCAAGCGGGAAAGATCATCTTTCATCAACGCGATATCAGCGGTCTCAATAGCAGCATCAGAACCAATCGCGCCCATCGCAATGCCAAAGCTGGCTCGTGCCATGGCAGGCGCATCATTCACACCATCGCCGATCATCGCAACTGTCTCATATTCATGAGAGAGCTGCTCAACGGCTGCGACCTTATCTTCCGGCAGCAACTCGGCACGCACCTCATCAATACCGACAGAGGATGCAACACGTTCAGCGGTCGCCTTATTATCACCAGTCAGCATAACCAGCTTCACAACGCCTGCTTTATGCAGCTGAGACACAAGCTCTTCTGCCGTATCGCGAACGGTATCAGCCAGGGCAATCAATCCGCAGACATGCGCGTCAGTTCCAACTGCAACAACAGTCTTCCCTTCAGCTTCTAATTCACGCGCCTTCGCATCGGCTTCACCAATCTCGAAGTCCTTTTCATTCAGGAAACGGCGAGACCCCAGCCAGTAGCTCTTGCCGTTTCGCTGGCCAGAAAGACCACGCCCCGGCAACAACTCAACATTCTCAGCAGCCTGATACTCAACACCATCTTCCTTAGCGCGTGTCAGGATCGCTTCTGCAAGTGGGTGAGAACTTCGAGCTTCCAAAGAAGCAGCACGTGTAAGAAGCTCTTCAACGCTATGACCAGACAACGGATAAACATCAGTCACAGTCGGCAGACCATTTGTAATAGTGCCAGTCTTGTCAAAGGCCAAAGCTTTTAACCGCGCAGGCAATTCAAGGAAAACACCGCCCTTAATCAGCACGCCATTGCGAGCTGCTGAGGTCAAGCCAGCCACGATGGAGACGGGCGTAGAGATAACCAGCGCACATGGGCAGGCAATAACCAGCAGCACAAGTGCACGGTAGAACCAATCCATCCAGGCTGCACCAAACAGCAGAGGTGGAATCGTAGCGAGCAAAATCGCAAGAACCATCACCGCAGGCGTGTAAACGCGGGCAAACTTCTCAACCCACTGCTCTGCTGCAGCACGCCGGGCCTGTGCCTCGCTCACCATACGGATGATGCGGGCAAGCATAGTGTCATCAGCACCCTTGGTTGCTTCTACTTCAAAGCTGCCTTCCCCGTTGATGGTACCAGCATAAACATCATCACCCGCCTCTTTCATCACCGGCACACTTTCACCGGTGATAGGAGCCTGATCGACACTGCCAACACCTTTGCGCACGACGCCATCAAGCGGAATACGGTCTCCACCGCGAACAACAAAAGTCGCGCCAGGCTTCACACTGTTGGCAGGAACGTCTTCTTCACTTCCGTTAGGCTTGAGCAAGCGAACAACGGTTGGGGCAATATCCATAAGCGCTGCAACAGCTTTACGCGCCCGCCCAACACTCCAGCTTTCCAGATAAAGCGAGAGAGAAAACAGGAAGGCAACCGTCGCACCTTCAAACCACTCTCCAATGCCGATAGCACCAGCGACAGCAACCAGCATCAGCAGGTTCATATCAGGCCGCAACGTCTTGAGCGCATACCATCCCTTAGGCGCCACCAACCGCAATCCTGCGACGATGGCGAGCATATACAGAACCTCTACCGGCCCGGACGGCACGGACTGGAAGACACTAAACACATCCGTAGAGTTGGTGCTGGAGAAAAACAAAACCGCCTGAACAACAAGCGCAATTGCCCAGAACAAGCCACTGGCAACTGTAAATGTACCAAGGCGCCGATGCTGCTTTGCACGTGCATCCGCTGCTTCTTGTTCAATGAACAGAGCAGCCTTCATGCCTGTTGTATCAACCGCCTTGATGATCTTCTCATCAGCGACGTCGCGAGCAACAGGAGAGACGATCATTTTGCCGTTCAAAACATCAAACGCGAGGTATTCAGGATCACCAACAACAGGCCCAACAACACGGCGAAGAATTCCCATCTCCTCCGCGCAGCACAGCCCCTCAACCCGGAAAGAACGTGCGCCCTTCCAGTTGGTTACATCGGGAATAGCCGCTTCACTCTGACTGGAACACCCGCAACCTGTATGGGCATGTATATGCGTATGCTCATGCTCTCTAGCAGAACTGCAGCAATCATCTTCAGAGCTATCATGATCGGAGGAGCAGCAAGAGGTCTCGTTCTCTTGAACAGCACTGTTACCAGAACAGCAGGAACCCTCAGTATCCTGAGGCAGCACCGCTTTGTTAGAACAGCAGCTTTTCGTGGTTTGATCTTCGATCTCTCCCGGAGAGAGTTTCTGGCCTCGATCTTCCGCGTTGGACATGATCCACTCCATGCAATTTCTTCATTGCAAGAGAAGATAAGACCTCTAGTCGCTATAGCTTCAAGAGCAAAATGCAAATTCTATGAATTTTCTTTTCGAAGGCCCCTGCTGTTTTGACAGAGAACGCTAGCATCAGGTTCAGATTTCACGACTTTCTGGATTTTACCCGAACGCTTTTGAGCATACGCTCCAGCATTGGGAGCAACTGTTCCTTCTCAGTTTCGGTCAAATCTGACAGCAAAATCCCATTCACATGCTTGTACATATCAATCAGATGAGACAGTCCCCGCCCTTTCTCCGTGAGATGGATTTTTACCGACCGCTTGTCATCCTCAACAGCACTACGACTGACCAGCCCCTTGCTCTCCATGCGGTCCAGCAAACGAGAAAGCGCAGCTGTCTTCTTGCTTGAATACTCCGAAAGCTCCGAGACGTTCAGTCCATCTTGCCGCCACAATGCAGAAAGCACGACCCACTGCGCCAGAGAAATATCGTGCGGACGTAAGTAGTCCTCAGCCAAGTTGCAAGCTGCTTCAGACAAGGTGTTCAGCAGTCGCCCCATAGAGGGCAGATATGAGGGGGTCTCGGTCATCGAATTCCTGAATATTTTGATCTCATTATATTATTGACATCTAATTTACATGTAAACTAAAATAACTACATTCCTATCGCCAAAGGTAAGCCCAATGTCATCACCACAAAAATATAGCCGCCCGACAATCATCCTTCATTGGTTGTTCGCCGTCACCATCATTGCTGTGTTCATTTTGGGAAAAGTTCTCGAAGGAAGCGCAATCTCGCCTGAAAAGCTCAATATCTTCATGGCACATGCAGGGCTAGGCGCTCTGACAGGCCTGTTCCTGGTCTATCGCATCGTCCTGTTGATCAAGCATGCACGTCCAAAACCAGATCCCAATTGGGGCATCGTCATGATCAGCTTATCCAAGCTGGTCCACTTGCTCCTCTACCTCGCGCCCCTGGCTCTGGTCATCTCCGGCATGAGCATGTCTCTGTTTGCAGGCCTCATGGAACTTGCGATGGCAGGAGACTGGCAAGCCTGGCCAGAAAACATCACCATCCCGCCAGCCGCAATCCATGGCTACGCAGCCCCGATCTTGCTTGCATCATTTGCGCTGCACGTCATCGCAGCGCTGTATCATCAACTGGTACTGAAAGATAATCTTGTCGCCAGAATGAAAACGGCCTGATCAAAGACAAGGCATCTACAGCTTGTAGATGCCTTCTTTCTCTCCGCAGGTTTCCAACGCTTCTGCGGCGGTTCGTCCGTCCAGCAGCGGCGCCTCCGGCCAGATCTCAGCAAGCGGAATAAGCACAAAGGCACGCTCGCCCATGCGCGGATGAGGCACCTGAAGTCCCTCTTCCTCAACGCTTGCATGATCATAGATCAGAAGATCAATATCAATCGTCCGCGGGCCCCAGCGCACATCACGCACACGGCCCAACTGCTTCTCAACATCAAGACCGGCATTCAACAGCGCACGCGGAGAAAGAACCGTCTCCACGGTAATGCAACAATTGCGGTAGTCATCCTGCGGTACAGGCCCCCAAGGCGGGGTCCGGTAATCAGATGATTTCTGCAAAACTGAGATTCCGTCGACGGCATTCAATGCGGCCACTGCACCGTCGATATTCGCTTTTGTATCGCCAAGATTTGAGCCCAAACCTAGAGCTGCAACAATTTTTTCTTGTGTCATTATTGGCTGCTGCCTAGTTCCTTCATCGCCTGGAAGATCCGTACTGCATCCACGTGCGGTTTCACATCATGAACTCGCAGGATCTGTGCTCCGTTTTGCAGAGCCAGCGTATGTACTGCAAGCGACCCAGCCATACGCTCTGGCGCTTCATTATTCAACACATATCCAACCATCCGCTTGCGAGAAGCTCCCGCTAGGACAGGACGACCGAATTTCCGAAGTTCTGAGAGCCGGCTCAGGATCTGATAGTTCTGCTGAAGAGTTTTGCCAAACCCAAAACCGGGATCAAGAATCTGATGTTCTTCCGGTATGCCAGCATCAGAGGCCAGCTTGAGGGATCTCTCAAAAAAGCGGTCGATATCACTCATGATATCCAGCTGCTCATCCACCTCTGTGCGGTTATGCATCATAATCACCGGCACACCAGCATCTGCCACAGCACTGGCCATCTCAGGGTCTTTCTGCAGACCCCAAACGTCATTCACGATATGCGCACCGGCCCTACAAGCCTCAGCAGCAACTCTCGCCTTATAGGTATCAATGGAAATCAGCACCGGCAGTTCTTTGATCAGCTCAAGAACCGGCAAAACACGCTCCAGCTCATCCTGCTCCTGAACAACCGTCGCTCCGGGCCGTGTGCTCTCGCCGCCAACATCAATGATGTCAGCACCTTCAGCAAGCATTTCAGTCGCGTACGCCAACGCCACTGCTGGCGCATCAAACTGGCCGCCATCAGAAAAGCTGTCTGGAGTTACATTCAATATGCCCATGACGAGCGGACGCTGAGAGCTTTCCAGCAATCCATGATCAAACTCTGCCATAAGGGTTCCCTCCCAATTTCTGGCCCCTCATAGCCTCCCATCGCCTTTGTTTCCAGCAAAAATCAAAAGACCTTTTCTAATTGCTACAAGATATGGCCGATATTTACTGCATGGTGATCAAATCAGCGTGCTTTTAAGGACTGACAGACTGTTCTTCCACGTCTCGTTTTTTTACCGGCAACACAAACAGGAACAACGCGAGAAAGGCCATGCCTGGCATCACAACGCCCAGAGCGGTCACAGGATCAGGCACAACAATCGCGGTAACCAAACTTCCCAGAAAACCACCCGCCATTTGCATGAAGCCCATCAAAGCAGAAGCGGCCCCTGCAATCTTGGGAAACGGCTCCATTCCCCGCATAGAGAGAGCTGGCAGGGCCATTGAAGCGCCAAAAGCAAACACACCAATCGGGATCATGATGCTCAAAAAGCTCAGGTATTCGAGCTGTGTGACTGTAAACAACGCCAATCCACCCAAGCCGCACAAAATCAGCGCAGGCCCAAGAAGCGCCTCGGTACTGAACCGCCGTAAGAGCAAACGGGTAGCTACTCCACCAGCAAAGAACGACCCTGATTGAAGCACCATCCCCATACCGAATTGCAAAGGCGTCAACCCAAGCCGCTCAATCAAAACAAACGGCAAGACCGTCGAGAGCGTATAGATTACGCCAATAGTAAATCCGAGGATCAGCGAGGGCTGCATGAACTCAAAAGACCTCAGCAGCGTCCAATAAGAAGACGCCATCTGTCTCGGACGAATAAGCTTCACATCTCGGTGGGAATTGGTTTCCGGCAAAACGGTGAGCGTTAACAGCAGGATGAACCCGGCATAGATCACCATCAGAATAAAGATCGCCTGCCAGCCAAACGCGCTGAGCGTTAAAGCACCAATTGTCGGAGAGATAGCAGGCCCGATCCCCAGCATCACGGCCAGCAAGTTCATAATCCGTGCACCAGCCTCACCAGAAAACTGATCTCGCACAATCGCGCGCGCCACCGCAATTCCACTGGACGCACCGATCCCTTGTATCAGCCGGCCAAGCAGCAGCATTTCAATGTTCGGCGCCAGCCACGCCAAAAGGCTGCCGAGCAAATACAAGCTGAAGAACCCGAGAATGACAGGACGGCGCCCAAACGCATCAGAAAGAGGCCCACACAACAGCTGCGCCAGCGTGAAGCCTGCAAAATAAACGGTCAGTGTCAACTTAGCGACAGCTGCCGTCGTCCCAAACACCTCCGCCAAAGTCGGCAGAGCAGGCGTATAAAGCGCCATGGAAAGCGGGCCAATCGTCACCAGCAACGCGCCGATGACAGCCGTACGACCAGCCGAGAGCTTATGCTCTGTGTGTGTACCCGTTGCCTTATTCATTCCCGAACCCCAAGGCAAGGCACTGAGCTATCCCGTATGCGCTTCACCAGTTTTATTGATAATCATCAGATGCGCGGCAACTCTAGGAAAATTGCGTAGAGCGCACAACGAAAAACACGCGCCCTCCTTTCAGAGTGCGCGTGTCAAAAACCTATAAGCGAGCACATTATGCGTTACGCTAAAACACGAAACTTCGCAGCTTCCTGAGTTGGAGAGCTGCCAAAGAACCGCTTGAACTCACGGCTGAACTGTGACGGACTTGCATAACCAACCCGATAAGCAGCCTGACTGGCGCTCATGTTCTGGCTCAGCATCATAGACCGCGCCTTATGCAAGCGGATCGATTTAACATACTGCAGCGGAGAAAGACCGGTGGCACCTTTAAAGCCAGCATGGAAAGCAGAAATGCTCATACATGCCATCTTCGCCATTTGGTCTACGCTGAGATTTGTTGAGAAATCCTCGTGCAACACTTGAAGAACTCGCGCAATCCCTTGAGACTTCTCACTATTCTGGAACAGCACCCTCAGGCTCGCACCGTACTCGGACTTGAGCACGTGGTACAAAAACTCGCGATAGTACCCATCAGCGAGAATTTTAGTTTGTTCTTCGCTATTTAGCGTCTGCATCAGGCGACAAACAGAAAACAATGCCTCTTCAGACAGATGCGCTGGTCGACCGAGCGTTTCGCCATACTCAAACTCGAGAGGCTCTTGCTCGATAAGCAGCATCAACTCTGCCAAGACATTGATATCGATCGCCAAATTGACCGCATAGAGAGGCTTCTCAGGAGACGCTTCTACAATCTCAATCTCAAGCGGGATCGGAGAGACGAGCGCGGCATAGCTTTGCTGGGAATAGAGGAAACTCTGACTACCCAAATGGCCTCTGACCAGACCCTGAAAAACGATACGAATGCTTGGTGAATACATAACAGCGCGAGGCTTTGTCGCCGTTGTCATGCGAATCACTTCGACACATTCATGTCTGGTTGCACTCACACCCTCGCTTTGAGCGAGTGGGGCAAACCATTCTTCTAACCACTGTTGGGTTGCAAATTGCATTGGTTTTCCAACAACTTTTGGGATTACGCGCACAGGGGGTATTCTATTGTCTTTTAATCACCCACCACGAATAAGTTGGTGTAAATATTGGGGATTGCAATACCCAATATTGCGATATTGAATGGTATTAGATTGCCATATTCCTTTTTGTAGTCAAGCGACTGTCTTCGGATGGTGCTTACCCATAATTTATTAGTTAGCCTAAGGTCTAAATTAAAGGAGCATTGCTTGCTTTTAGCTGAACTGTCTCACCTTGAACAACAGAAACAGGAGCTGCAAGCAAGCTTTCGCGAACGTGGCTACGCATTTCACCACCAAATCGACACGCCAGGCCGTATCTGGAGAAATTTATTTGCTGAGGCAGAAGAAATCTTTGTCGCTCTCACCTCGGGTATGTCTATAGGCATCAACGGCCAGTTTATCAATCTGGAGCCCTTCGAAGAGTTCTACATCCCTGCCGGAAAAAACTACGATATCGTCGGTCGCTGCCCCGATGAGTGCCAATGGATGCACGCCTACGACCTTGCAGAAGTCGACGTACGCTCCAGACTGGTAAGAAAATCCGGTTTGCTATCTGTCGATGATTACAACTTCATAAATGAAGAGTAAGTGATCTGGCACACTTTTGCACCGAAAGCCTCATATTCTAATATCCGAACGATGACTTATCAGCTAAACAGATGCTGAATTGCGTTCTTTTTCCGGCAAAGTCTATTCAAAAAACCAGGCTCACCAGTAAAAAAGTGAGCTCGACTAAATACTTAGCAGTTTTTTAGCGAGATGGTTTGAATTGACACAAAAATAGGATAGAAGAGCGCATCTTTCATTAGAGAAAAACCAGATTGAAGGAATGGCGTGGATCGGGCACCTCATGATCCTCCCACACGCCGCGACTTCCTATGGCCAGACGGAGCCACCATGAAACTTCGCAATATTGCGATCATCGCCCACGTTGACCACGGCAAGACGACCCTTATTGACGTCTTGTTGAAGCAGTCCGGCGTCTTCCGCGAAAACCAGCGCACCGAAGAACGCATGATGGACTCCAATGACATCGAGCGTGAACGCGGCATCACCATCCTTGCCAAGAACACCTCTTTGGTCTGGAACAACACACGCATCAACATCGTTGACACACCAGGTCACGCTGACTTCGGCGGTGAAGTAGAGCGCATTCTGCATATGGTAGACGGCGTTGTACTGCTCGTAGACGCAGCTGAAGGCCCAATGCCGCAGACCAAGTTCGTACTTGGTAAAGCGCTGAAGCTTGGCCTGAAGCCAATCGTTGCGATCAACAAAATCGACAAGCCAGAGCAGCGCGCTGACGAAGTACTGGACGAAGTGTTCGACCTGTTCGCAGCTCTTGACGCAAACGAAGAGCAGCTCGACTTCCCGGTTGTATATGGTTCCGCCAAGCAAGAATGGATGTCTCTTGAGCCTGCCGGCCCACAAGAATCCATGGCACCACTCTTCGACATGATTCTTGACCATGTAAAAGAGCCAGAATCCGAAGAAGGCGAATTCCGTCTCCTCGCAACAACAATCGAATCTGATCCGTTCCTTGGCCGCATTCTGACAGGCCGCATCGCATCTGGCGTTGCGACCCCGAACATGGCGATCAAAGCGCTGTCACGTGATGGCAGTGTGATCGAAACTGGCCGTATCTCCAAGGTTCTCGCGTTCCGTGGTCTTGAGCGTCAGGCAATTGAAGAAGGCGAAGCAGGCGACATCGTCTCCATCGCTGGTCTGACCAAAGCAACCGTGGCAGACACAATCGTTGCTCCTCAGGTAAGCGAGCCAATTCAGGCACAGCCAATCGATCCGCCAACCCTGTCCATGATGTTCCGCGTCAACGACGGTCCTCTGGCAGGTCAGGAAGGCTCCAAAGTTCAGTCCCGCGTTATCCGCGAGCGTCTGATGAAGGAAGCTGAAGGTAACGTTGCGCTGAAGATCGAAGAAACTGCAGAAGCAGATTCCTTCATCGTTTCCGGTCGTGGTGAATTGCTTCTCGCAATCCTGATCGAAAACATGCGCCGTGAAGGCTTCGAACTTTGCGTAGGTCGTCCTCGCGTTGTTTATCAGGAAGACGAAGCTGGTAAGCGTCTTGAGCCAATCGAAGAAGTTATCATCGACGTTGATGATGAATTCCAGGGGGCTGTTGTTAAAAAGATCACCGAACGCAAAGGTGAGCTTCTTGAAATGCGCCCATCCGGTGGCGGTCGCTCCCGTTTGGTATTCCACGCTCCAACCCGTGGCCTTATCGGTTACCAGGCTGAGCTGATGTCAGACACCCGCGGTTCCGCAATCTTCAACCGTGTGTTCCATGAATATGCACCTTACAAAGGCGCAATTATGGGTCGTAACACCGGCGTTCTGCTGTCCAACGGTCAGGGCGATGCTGTTCCTTACGCATTGTTCAACCTGGAAGACCGTGGCCCAATGATGATTGATCCGGGCACAAAAGTATACCAGGGCATGATCATTGGTGAACACACACGCGGTAACGACCTTGAAGTGAACGTTCTGAAGGGCAAGCAGCTCACCAACATCCGTTCTTCCGGTAAGGACGATGCAGTTAAGCTGACCACCCCAATCAAGCTGAGCCTCGAAGGCGCACTGTCTTACATCGCTGAAGATGAGCTGGTGGAAGTAACCCCAGAATCCATCCGTCTGCGTAAAGCACTGCTGTGCCCGCATGACCGTAAGCGCGCTGAACGTGCATCAAACAAAGCGTCTTAAGACCGCTTACATTGATGAGTTATTTAAGGGAGGGCTTCGGCTCTCCCTTTTTACTTAGGCGATAAGACCTCCCCAAAGGCCTTCAGAAACACAGCTAGTCCCTGCTCAAACTCTTCATCCCCCGGTGCGTCACCAACAACCAACTCTGCCACTTGCGGCAAAAGCTGCGGAAGTGAAAGCGTCCCAAGCAACGCCAGAAACAGGTAGTGTGGTTCCAATGTTGACGGCAACCGCCCCTCTTTTTGCAAGTCAGCCAACACAGCAATCTGTTGCATATAATAAGCTTTCCGCTGGTCGGAATGCACAGGGCGATCACCTTTAAAATCCAACGCTTCCCTCATGAGTAACTTGAAGAAATCAGCATCACCTTTGTTGGCTTGAGACCAGCCTACCAACATCTCTGAAAGATCACCTGAGATACTGGAGCGCGTCTGCTCCCGTTCTTGAAACTGCGCGGTTAAAACAGCTTCAAACAGCAGCTCTTTGGACCCAAAGTGCTTATAAACTAGTGCTTTATTATAGCCTGCCCGATCTGCTACATGCTCCATCCGCACGCCATCAACACCACGGTCGATAAACTCCAGCAAAGCAGCTTTCAAGATATCTGAGCGGCTATTACCTCGCATGGTCGTACGCACTGGATTGGTATGCTTCATAGTCATTCCTCAATGGCATCCAGGTCTTTTCGCATCATTCGAGCGATTCCTAAGAGCTGAAGGCTACCAAACAATGCAACGACGGCTGAAACACCCCAGGCAATCATCCAGCCATCACCGCCCATCACTGTTGGTACAAACATACCCAGCAAGACAGTTCCGATGACCCAACCATAATCACCAAGACTGAACAATGTACCCCATGCTACCGAAGGCCTGCCCTGTTTTCCTTGCCACAACAATGCGCCTGCAAACACAAGCAAACCCAGCCCAACAAAGAGCCAGAGATTGGGGCCCTGCCAGTTTAACGCCGCAGAGACACGGTGAGGCATCCACACCATGACAACACCGCATATGGCAGAGAATATCGCATTGCCCAAAAGAGCCGCGCTCAAAAGACCTGTTGAACCAGTGCCCGATAGATTTCCAGATTCCGTAATCATGGTTCCCTCCAACCATAAGTAACGATACCGTTATTTATGGTTGGTTTCGACCTCAGGTCAACAGCACTCGCCTCAACTCCGCGTGAACAAGAAAAACCCCGACACACGTGTGCACCGGGGTTTTGTACCGATTACATAGAGTTACGGTTACTCAGCAGGTTCTTGCACCTTCTGCTCATCCAGCCCCTCAAGTTCAGCTGTCTTCACCGCCTGCTTCCGTTTCCAATTCGCTTTGGCCTTCTTGGTGGTCATTCGTGAGTTATCAGGCGTCCATCCCGGTGTACGAAACATATAGCCGAGGACATCTCTCAGGGATCTTGCGGTCTTCAAATCCTTAACCATGGCAATCCATTCATGAAACGCCACAATCAGCAGGTTGTTGGTCTCAAGGTTCTTGCCAATCCCGTAGCGCGGTGGGTCCTCTGCAACTTCCGGGCTGAAGGTCCCGAACATCCGATCCCAGATAATCAGCGTCCCCGCATAGTTGGAATCCAGATATCGCGGGTTGGTCGCATGATGGACGCGATGATGGCTCGGCGTGTTAAAGATCCACTCAAACGGCCCCATACGATCAACCAGCTCAGTATGAATCCAAAACTGGTAGAGCAAGTTCCAGGCAGCAACGAAGAAGATCATCTCCGGTTGAAATCCGAGAAGCGCTATGGGCAACCCAAAGATGAACGTCAGCGTGATTGTCCCCGTCCACGTCTGACGCAGTGCCGTTGAAAGATTATACCGCTGAGAAGAATGGTGATTGACATGGCTCGCCCAGAACCACCGATACTCGTGGCCAAAGCGGTGTTTCCAGTAATAGGCCAAGTCATAGAGCACAAAGCAGATCAGGATGGTCCACCAGTTGATAGGAATAGTCTCGATAAGACGATATCCATAAATCCAACTGTGCGCCGCATAAGACATGGATGTGCCTAGTGCGATCCCAGCGATGAGACTCCCAATCCCCATTGCCAGACTGAAAAACGTATCCTTGACTTCATACCCATCAATCCCACGCAGCTTTAAAGCCACACCTTCTACAATCATGAGAATGATAAAAAACGGCACCGCATACGTTATAGGGTCAAAAAACTCCATTGAGATGGCCCTCCCAAACCGAACTCAAAACCCGAAGTGTACCCCACACCCACGGGCAAGTTACCCTTACGGTAACACACTCCTGTATATGTCATCAAACCGGGAGGGCGCCCCCAAGAAACAAGGCTAGAGGGAGCAGAGAACTTCAAAAACTTATCCCCCTGCCCTCAACCCCGCTTATTCTCAGTGTTGTGCTCACGTATTCGGGCAGCTGATGGACCGACCATCAGTGCGGCGTGGGCTGGGCGGGGCTACCGGGCGAAGTAACGCATCACCCGGCGGGTTCGTTGAAACACCCCTTGAAAGTCTTTAGTGCAGGGACCAAGCGGAAGCTGGTCACCCGATGGGCGTCTACACTGGCAGGCGTTTAGCTATCACCGACAATCGCATTTGCTTCTGGCAAGTGTGTGCATCGTTGATGGTGCCTGCTCCCAATGCCTTTCGGAGGAGATCTTGTTTCATACAAAAACGCCCGGGCAAGGCGAGCAGCCAATGCCGAAGAAACTAATTTACTTACAATGCGCAGGCACTGCCTGCTCGCCTTGCTCACCCCCGAACTTTCGGGAACTCATGCTTCAACACTGCTGGTAAAGCCATGCGATGCTAGAACTATTTGCCGTCACTAGGCGTTTCTTCAGGGTAGCTCTGGAAACTATCTGCATTTTGCTTGATCGGTACAATCACCCCACAAGCAATCCGCCCTCCGGCATCACCAGTCGGCTGACTGTGATAGTCGTCCGGATCAGCATGAACAATCAACGCCCTGCCCGGACCACCAATGAGGCTGTCCTTGTCATCAGGAGCCAGGTCTAAGATTTCAGAGAAATACTCGACGACAATCTTTCCATTCTCGGGAACATGAAGATTTGGAAGATCCCCTGCATGCGGACCATCAGGAACTTCAATCCCGTGCTCATGCCCTTCAGGTGCAAAATGACCACCTGCAGCCGAGAAAGTTGGCTCACAAAGACCGGTTTCATGAACATGGAATCCATGCACACCAGCAGGCAAGCCATCAAAAGCCGCAGTAATATGGAGCGTCTGGCTCAAAGTCTCAGTCAACACCACACGGCCAACCTGCTTGCCATCAACGTCTTTCATAATGGCAACGGCAGTCGGCCCAGCGGGCACCTGATCTTCTTTAGAAGCCATCGCAGCAAAACTCGCAACAGCAAACCCGGCTGCAACAACTGCTGCCAATCCACTCAGCTTCATCATCCAAAAACTCCTGAAAGCGCTCTAATCTTTCGCAGAGTATTCAGCGTTGAAGCCACATCAAAATCACTCTTGAAACCTCGGTAAACCAACACCGCTTACCCAACTGATAAGTTGACCAGTCTTGGTTACACCTTCAAAAGAAAACCCGGATCAGAACCAATCTGACCCGGGCTAAACTCTTTCAAAACCAGCGAGATCTTATTCAGCTGGCTCGCCTTTTTCATTCTCACGACCAAAGTTCGGCGCCGCAGATTCCTGACCGGCTTCAACAAGCTGATGGCGAATATCTTTGGTCCGTGCAAACAGCTTGAACAAGGCATCGCCATCACTCCACCGGATCGCACGCTGCAAGGCAGACAGATCCTCAGAAAAGCGAGACAGCATTTCAAGAATGGCTTCTTTGTTGTTCAGGCACACATCGCGCCACATGGTCGGATCAGAAGACGCCAGACGCGTGAAGTCACGGAAACCGGAAGCCGAGTATTTGATCACTTCTGACTTGGTCACCGTTTCCAGATCATCAGCCGTACCAACAATGTTGTAGGCAATGATATGCGGTAGGTGAGACACAACAGCCAGCACAAGATCGTGGTGCTCAGCATCCATGGTGTCCACATGAGAGCCACAGGCCTCCCAGAAGGCTGTCAGACGCGCGGTAGCACCCGCATCACTGTCGTTGTCTGGAGTAAGAATGCACCAGCGGTTCTCAAAAAGAGAGGCAAAACCAGCATCAGGGCCGGAATACTCAGTACCAGCAACCGGATGGCCTGCAATAAAATGCACGCCGTCCGGCATATGCGGCCTCATCGCAGAAATAACGGAGGCCTTCACAGAGCCCACGTCAGTCACAATCGCACCCTCAGCTAAATGAGGGCCAATAGTTTTCGCCACGGCTCCACATGCACCAACCGGTACACAAACGATAACAAGGTCTGCCCCTTTTACGGCTTCTGCTGCGTCCAGATAATATCGGTCCCCAAGTTTCAACTCTTCCGCACGCTTCAGAGTAACTTCTGAGCGTGTGGATATAACAATTTCACCCGCCAGCTTTTCGCGGCGCATGACATGCGAAAGAGATGAGCCGATCAGACCGATACCAATCAGTGCGACCCGGCTAAACAAGGGTTCAGACATGGAGACCTTCTATTAGAACTACTTCAGAAATTCAGAGAGAGCAGCAACAACATCTCTGTTGGCTTCCTCACTACCGATTGACATGCGCAAGGCATTGTCAAATCCATAGGCTTTCACCTGCCTCAGCACACACCCGCGTTCCAGCAGGAAGGCATCCGCATCGACAGCCCGCTTCCCCTGTTCCTCAGGGAAATGGATCAGAATGAAATTGCCGACACTTGGCGTTACGTCAAGACCTAGTTTGGTCAGTTCGTTAACTACCCACGGCAACCATTCGTTATTGTGGCTAACTGCCTGCTCAATAAACGCCTGATCACGCACAGCAGCAGCGCCAGCTGCAATCGCAGCAGCATTCATGTTAAACGGCCCGCGAATACGGCCCAGCGCATCAATGATATGCTCAGGACCATACGCCCAGCCAACACGCAGCGCCGGCAGACCATAAGCCTTGGAGAACGTCCGTGTCATAACAACGTTTTCGGAGTTCGCAACAAGCTCAATACCGCACTGATAATCATTCCGGCGCACATACTCAGCATAGGCCGCATCGAGAACCAGAATGCAGGTCTTCGGCAATCCGGCGTGCAAACGCTTAACTTCGTCAAACGGAATATAAGTGCCGGTCGGATTGTTCGGATTGGCCACAAAAACCATTTTGGTTTTCTCGGTCACGCGTTCCAAAATGGCATCCACATCCGTTTTCAGGTCTTTTTCTGGGGCAACAACAGGTGTCGCACCAGCTGCGTGGATCGCAATCTTATAAACAAGGAAGCCGTGCGTGGTATAAATAGCCTCATCGCCTTCACCCAGATAGGCATAGGCCAGCAGGCTCAGCACTTCGTCGGAGCCACAGCCACAAATGACGTGATCTGGGTTCAGGCCGTATACTTCACCAATTGCTGTGCGAAGTTCACCAGCGCTTCCATCAGGGTAAAACTGAAGCTCGGAAATGGTGCGGTAAGCTTCAAGCGCTTTCGGGCTCGCACCTAAAGGAGATTCATTGGAAGAGAGCTTATGTAGTTTATGGCCACCATTTGCCTTCGCCTTACCGGGTACATACGGATCAATTGCCAACACACCAGCACGAGGGACAGGGCGTACTACCTGCTCTTCCATCAACTCATTCCTTTATTCAAAAAACACGCAATTTAACCAACTGCGTCTGCTTCACTATCAAATTCATCATCTAGGTCAAGCGGCGCGGGGTATCCACCGACATATCTAAGTTTATCCGGCGTCGCCTCAGCAGCTTCAAAGAAAGTCGCCAGCTCCTGCTCGGATATATTCCCCGGAACAGCTAATAGCGCATCTACGCCTTCAAAACTGCGATAAAAACTCAACACTTCTATACCTTTGTGCATCAATGAGCTCGGTATAGCTCCCGTCCAGCGCACATCGTAAACACAAATATCCGGCTTCTCAGTTTCAGCAGTTTGAGCCGCAACCACAACAGCAGGCAGGTCAGCAGGCCTGTCCTGAACAACCAAAAACGGAAGCCGTGCAATAATCGAGGGACCATCGGTGCCATCATCCCGGGCACCCATGCCACGCCACCAAGGCGTTTCTGCACGCTCTTCTAACCCGATCACACCAAGATCGACCTGTGAATAATCAACCGCCGCAAGCACAGCAGAGGGGTCTATCTCGCGTTGCTGTTCAATGGCGTAACCAAAATAGAAGCGTGTCAGCTCACTCATTGCGAGTCGATCTGCACTTCCATCAAGATGTACACGATAAGTTGTCTGGGCATTTGTGAGCGAAGAGATTATCTCACGCCAAATATGTTCCAATGACATAATAGGCAGAACGCCGCGATGGTTCTCAACCAACCGCCGCATAATATCTGCTTCACGAGAGGGCCTAAAAACAGCATGCATAGAACCTTGTTCAGCTTTTGCCGCAACAATATGCTCAATCAGGTCAGCACGCTCCATAAGCAAGGCATGCAATTTATCATCAACTTCATCTAGTTTATCGCGGACTTGAGACAAGCTCATTTTTGAATCCGAAACTGATGAAGACCCAGACATTGCACTAACCCACTCGAATTATTGAACAGAACCTATGTAAATTCATAGGAAACAACGACGGTGAAAGCAAAAGAAAACGTTGACACACTGCCAATTGGCACCTAGCAAAAACTCTCTTGCAATCCTTTAGAGGAACACCCAATTCGCCTTCACAACACCGCGGAAGAAAACATGACTGAGACTGCCAGCGCAAAACCGGAGAAGACTCCGAATATCTCACCCTCAACACAAGCCAGTGTTGCAGCGGCACAGATGGATATGCCTGCCAGCAAGCTCATGCGATTTGGTTCAGACAATCCTCTCCGGCTTGATGAAGGTACAGAACTCGCCCCTTGGCAGATTGCTTATGAGACCTATGGCGAGCTGAATGAAGACAAGACCAACGCCATTCTTGTGTGCCACGCCCTCACCGGTGATCAATACGTTGCCTCTGAGAACCCCGTAACCGGCAAGCCCGGCTGGTGGTCCATGATGGTTGGTCCTGGTCAGCCAGTAGACACCGACAAATACTTCGTCATCTGTGCAAACGTGCTCGGCGGCTGCCTCGGCACCACTGGTCCTGCATGTACCAATCCGGAAACCAATGAGGTTTACGGGCTCGATCTGCCTGTCGTCACAATCGGCGATATGGTGCGCTCCCAGGCAAAGCTGGTTGAAGCGCTCGGTATCGAAACTCTTTTCGCAGTTGTCGGCGGCTCCATGGGCGGCATGCAAGTTCTGCAATGGGCATCTGCCTATCCAGAAAAAGTATTTGCAGCTGTCCCAATCGCTGCAGGCCCACGCCACTCCAGCCAGAACATTGCCTTCCATGAGGTAGGCCGTCAGGCTGTCATGGCGGATCCAGACTGGTGCCATGGACAATATGCCAAAGAAGGCAAGCGCCCTATGAAGGGACTGTCAGTTGCCCGCATGGCAGCGCACATCACCTACATGTCTGATGAAAGCCTGCACAGCAAGTTTGGCCGCAACCTGCAAGACCGCTCAGCCATCACTTTTGGCTTCGATGCAGATTTCCAGATCGAAAGTTATCTGCGCCATCAGGGCATGACTTTTGTCGATCGCTTCGACGCAAACTCGTATCTCTATGTAACCCGCGCGATGGATTACTTTGATCTCGCGGCAGCCCATGGCGGCAAGCTTGCAAACGCATTCTTGCATAGTACAACCCGTTTCTGCGTCATGTCTTTTACAACGGACTGGCTTTTCCCAACCTCGGAAAGCAAAGACATTGTGCGAGCTCTCAACGCAGCTGGAGCAAACGTCTCCTTTGTTGAAATCGAGAGCTCACGCGGACACGATGCATTCCTTCTTGATGAACCTGAACTGTTCAAAACAATGCGTGGCTTCCTGACAGGAGCAGCAAAAGCCAGAGGTATTTCCGCACCGGGAAATGGTGATTGACCGTAACACTGAGCAGTAAGCTTCATCAGAAAGCAGATTCATTATGACAAAACATGATTTGAGTAATGTACGCGGCGATCACCGAATTCTCTGCGATTTTGTAGCATCCGGCTCACGCGTTCTGGACATCGGTTGCGGCACTGGTGAACTTCTGGAACTGCTGATCGATACACGCGGCGTTGATGGCCGTGGCTTCGACACCTCACAAAAAGGCGTGAATGAAGCCGTTGCCCGCGGGCTCTCAGTTGTGCAAGGCGATGCAGACAACGATCTTGCAGCCTACCCGGACGACGCTTTTGATTACGCAATTCTAAGCCATACGCTTCAGGCGACAATGGACCCAAAACAGGTTCTTGAGCAGTTACTGCGCATCGGTAAGAAAGTCGTCGTGTCCTTCCCGAATTTCGGCCACTGGCGCAACCGTATGCAGCTGCTCTTCAAAGGCAGAATGCCCGTCACCGACTATCTGCCTTACGAGTGGTACGACACACCAAACATCCACTTCTGCACGATCCGTGACTTTGTTGCTCTCTCTGAAGAGGTCCATGCTAAAGTCATCAAGGCGGAAGCACTTGATGCCAGAGGTCAGCGCATCGGGTTCAATGCACCATGGTGGGTCTGGAACCTGATCGGCGATCAGGCCGTCTTCCTTCTGGAGCGGAAGTAATCAGAACTCAGCTTTCGCCCTCGTTGGCGAAGGTTCCTTCTTGCTGGCGACTGTGCCCGTTCATCGCCTGCGCACCGGCAGTCTTCCCATTAGGCAGAAAGACGGGCCGCAAGACCCGCGTCACGTGGCTCGCTTTCATCGGAATACCACGGTACACCTGCTTCTCAGCTTCAGTGACCAGCAACCCCGCAAACGCAGACCAGGCCACCGCCCCTAAACGCTCAAAACTACGCGCATTCTTCAAAACCATTCTCGAGTTTGTCGGTGGCACAAACAGCGCCTCTTCCCGCGACACAACTGAAAGGTGATGATTGCTCAGAAAGTTATCGAGCTGCGGTCTTGAATAAGGACGACCATACCCGAACGGTGAAACCTCTGATCGTGCCCACGCACCACGTCGATTGGGAACAATCACAATCACCCGTCCACCCGGAGACAAGACCCGGTAGACTTCATCCAACAACGCCCCCGGTTGCCCTGCCATCTCCAAAGAATGCACAAGTAAGATGCGGTCAATGCAAGAATCTGGAAACGGCAACTGACTATCTTCCATCAGGAAGGCTTTGTTTGGCACTTCAATTTCACGCGGCCACTTCACCACGCCTTGCGCAGCAGGCATTCCGGCAAACACACGATTGGTCTTCTTCAGGTAAGGCCTCAGATAAGGAGCAGCATAGCCAATACCCAGCAAACTCTGACCATGCATTTCTGGCCAAAGCATTTTCACGCGGCTCCCAACCAACACCCGAAGCATCCGTCCAAGTGGCAGGTCGTAGAACTCTTTTAAGTGAGTAACATCAAGATACAACTGGTTCTCCGCGCGTTGCCTTCCCTTATCATGGGGTGCCAGAGCCCTGGGCGCAACGCTTCTTCCTGACGATTTGCAAGCTTAAATCAACCACACCCAGAGTTTTGTGAGTTTGCAGTTGAATTTGACAGCTTGTCCTCTCATGATCTCATAAAGATATACTGTATGCTTGGGAGCTGGTTGATGATTGAAGTTGAAGTCCGGCAGTTTGTTTGTCTGAAAGATAATTTCGGCGTTCTCGTTCACCACCCCGACAGTGGCTGTACAGTTGCAATTGATGTTCCAGAAGCAGCCCCCTACTTACAGGTTCTGGAAGAAACCGGATGGAACCTGACCGACATTCTCATCACACACCATCATTGGGACCATATCGGCGGAATGGCTGAACTCGTTGAGAAGACAGGCGCAAAAGTAACCGGGCCAGAGCGCTCCCGCCAACACATCACAGGCATGAACCGTTTTGTGGAGGACGGAGATGACATTCTCGTCGGCCCAATTGCAGTCAAAGCCATAGGTACTCCGGGCCATACACTTGACCATATCTCCTGGTGGTTTCAGGAGGCAGGCATTGCTCACACAGGCGACACACTCTTCGCTCTCGGTTGCGGCCGCGTTTTCGAAGGAGATCCCGAAATGATGTGGGCCTCTCTAAGCCACCTGGCAAACACATTACCACCCGAAACAAGGATCTATTGCGGTCACGAGTACACGTTGGCCAACGCCAAATTCGCTCTCACGATCGACCCAAACAATCAAGCATTGCAGGAACGGACAAAACGCATCGAAGCGCTCCGTGAAGTCGGTCGCCCAACCCTGCCAACCTCTATGGCAGCCGAGCTTTCAACCAATCCGTTTTTGAGAGTCCGAGATCCTCTCGTCCAGAAAAACCTCAACATGGTCAACGCTGAACCAGTTGATATATTTACAGAAATACGCCGCCGCAAGGACAACTTCTGATGCAGCTCGACCAGATCACCTCCTCAGCAACCGCTGAAGAAATCATCGCTGAACTGCAAATGAAAGAGCATCCGGAAGGCGGCTACTACACCGAAACCTTCCGGGATACAGAAGGCCCAGAAGGGCGCGGCTATTCAACGGCAATCTATTATCTCCTCAAGAAGGGTCAAAAATCTCACTGGCACCGGATCGATGCAATTGAGACATGGCACTACTACGGCGGCGCCCCGCTCTGCCTTTCCATCAGCTCCGAAGAAGGCAGCCAAAACGACATCATCCTCGGCATGGCTGTATTAAACGGCCAACGCCCTCAAGGTATCGTACCTCGCCATGCATGGCAGTCCGCACGAAGCCTTGGCGAGTGGACATTGGTCGGTTGCACAGTTGCTCCAGGATTCCTCTTCAATGGCTTCGAGCTGGCACCACCAGACTGGAATCCTTGAGCCAAAGTCATCGAATCGCGCAATAAAAGCCTCGCTAATCTTGACCAAATCTCAAAGAAATCTGCCCGCAATTTTAGACAAAAGACGCATAAGACCTGCCCGGAAATCCTCGTAGATACAGAGACTTGTTGGTTAATTGCAGGACTCTGGAAAATTTTTCTGCGCATAAACTCTATGGTTTTTCCGCAGATACAGTTGAGAGATCATGCAGTTTAGCAACTCACGGCTCACACCCAAGACGTGCAAATTTTATGGCATCAAAGCACAACGTAGCAGTCATTATCTTTGCGTTATCAAAAACTTACATACCCGATAGCTGAACCCCACATCAGCTTCTACTCACCCAATTATCATGAACACCTGTAAGTAGCTCAACTATCCCGATTAATAACTCAGCACTCAATCCTCAATCACCACTTGCGTTGCTGGCTCCCCTCGGTAGATTGCCCAGCATAGGCGCTTTATGCGCCCGAACACACATTTGGAAGCTAATCTATGGCCCAAGGCGACATCAAAAAGGTTGTGCTTGCCTATTCTGGCGGGCTCGACACCTCGATTATTCTCAAGTGGTTGCAGGCGGAATACGGCTGCGAAGTTGTAACTTTTACTGCTGACTTAGGTCAGGGCGAAGAGTTAGAGCCAGCACGACGAAAAGCTGAACTGCTTGGTATTCGAGAAATCTACATTGATGATCTCCGTGAGGAATTCATTCGGGACTTCGTGTTCCCAATGTTCCGGGCCAACGCAGTTTACGAAGGCGTTTACCTCCTCGGCACCTCTATCGCCCGTCCGCTCATTTCCAAGCGTCTTATCGAGATCGCTGAAGAAACCGGCGCTGACGCAGTTGCGCACGGCGCAACCGGTAAAGGCAACGACCAGGTACGCTTCGAGCTGGCATGCTACGCACTGAACCCAGACATCAAGGTGATCGCACCTTGGCGTGACTGGACGCTGAAGTCCCGTACTGACCTGATCGAGTTCGCAGAACAGCATCAGATCCCGGTACCAAAGGACAAGCGCGGCGAAGCACCGTTCTCCGTTGACGCAAACATGCTTCACTCCTCTTCCGAAGGTAAAGTTCTGGAAGATCCGAATGAAGAAGCACCAGAGTATGTCTTCCAGCGCACCGTTGACCCGCTCAGCGCGCCGGACGAAGTCACCGAAATCGAAATCGGCTTCGAAAAAGGCGATGCGTGCTCCATCAATGGCGTACACATGTCTCCGGCAACTCTGTTTGCCAAGCTGAACGATTACGGTCGCGACAATGGCATTGGCCGCCTCGATCTGGTAGAAAACCGTTTCGTTGGCATGAAGTCCCGCGGCATCTATGAGACACCAGGCGGAACAATCCTCCTGTCAGCACACCGTGCGATGGAATCCATCACGCTGGACCGTGACGCTGCTCACCTCAAAGACGAGTTGATGCCACGCTACGCAAAGCTCATCTACAACGGCTTCTGGTTCTCCCCAGACCGTGAGATGCTGCAGGCGATGATCGACAAGTCTCAGGAGTTCGTGACCGGTACGGTTAAACTGAAGCTCTACAAAGGCAACGTTATCGTTGTTGGTCGTGCGTCCCCTTACTCTCTCTACTCAGAAGAGCTGGTGACCTTCGAAGATGACCACGGCGCTTACGACCAGAAAGACGCTGCAGGCTTCATCCGCCTTAACGCTCTGCGTTTGCGTACACTGGCAAAGCGCAACCAGATGACCAAAGCAAAAGAGTTGACAGACGCCTGAAAGGGTAAAAGCTCCTAAGCTTTAAATTAGTTATTAAGCCCGCAGTGGAAACACTGCGGGTTTTATTTTGAGAAATACATAGCAACAAAAATACAGCTACTTTCCGTTGCTTACCTAAAAACGATCAACCAAAAGAGGCTTACTGTTCATTAATTTTTTCATGGCTCAATCGTGTCAGTATTCAAAGACGAGGATACTACATAGCGATGAAGAATGACAAAAAAGAACAAGAAACCAATCCCGTTGCAGATTTCCTCCGACATTTCATGATCTATGATCATGTACTCGAGCTCAAAGAGACCGGAGAGTTCAACGGAGCTGCCGATCACTTGCTAAACCTTCTTGGGCAAGGGTGCTCTGAAAGCTCAGAGGAAACCATCGATCTGCCAAGAGCAAAAGCGAACTCAGAAAAGCTGGACAGTATGCCAGCTGAGTATGTTTCCGCTCTGTTTGACCAGAAAGCGAAGATTTTCGATATCAAACTTCTAGAGATCCTCCAATATAGCCTACCAACCAAGATCCACGAAAAGATCAACACTCTCAATCTTGGCCCCTTTAAACGTCTCTTAGATTTAGGTTGTGGCACTGGCTTAGCTGCCGAACTTTTTGAAGATCGGATCCCTTATAAAACTGGCGTCGACATTTCCGAGCAAATGCTCAATCTGGCGAGAGACAAGAAGATCTACGACGATCTCCAGCAATGTGAAATCAACGATTTTCTCGATCAGGATCATCCTCAGAAATGGGATTTGATACTCGCATCAGAGCTCTTTCCGTACTTTGGTTCATTGGAAGATCTCTTCGCAGGTGTCGCCCGCAACATCGAAAAGAATGGCGTGTTCCTGTTCTCCGCTGAAGCTGTGATGGAGCCCGCACCCAATGCCCCACCCTACACTATGAACGACAGCGACCGCTTCATACATACAGAATATTACCTCCGCAATCTCTTGAAACAGTTCGACTTTGCAGTCATTGACTTCATGCAGACCACACTCCGGCAGGAGTGCGAAAATCCGGTGCGTGGACACCTCGTAGTCGCTCGCCACATACCAAGGTGAGCACTACAACCCGGCCATCAACGTAATCAGCACGACCACCAGCATTAAAATGCTCGGGTAGAAAGTCAGCGCAAAGCCGGTTCCACGCCATGGCGCACCCTTCTCATAGCTGACAAAAAACAGGATGCGCCCAAGCGCAAACAGCAGTGCTGCTAACAATGGCACAGACATCGTGCTACCCGGCATAACCGCTGCCCAAGCAATGTAGATAAACCCTGCCAGCACCCCCTGCTCAAGTGTATTTTGCAAAATGCTCTGCAACGTCTTAGCCTCAACGCTTCCGTGAGTTAGTCCGCCACCATCAATATCATCGGCATGGTAGAACCTGCGCATTGCCAGACGACCAATAGAGATCATTAGGAGTAAGGCAGGTGATAGCAATGAAACCGCTGCCACCCAAAGCCGCTCAGAGGCATTCCAGTCCGCGGCAAATCCAAACGGATTGAGAAGCGCACCAAACAAAAGCACAATCGCGGTCACCAACGCTCCAACAATCATCCGCTGAAACACACCCCGCTGTTTTTCTGCAAAGTCCAATGCAACCTCCACTTAGAGAACATAATAGGAACAAACCCACAACTATCTGCTGCGGACTGCTTGCGGCAAGGCGCTACCTCTCCTAGCCTAGGCACGTCTGACCAAGCAGGAGACTTTGATGACTATGGAAGCGCAGTTAGTTTTAAAAGTTGATAACGCCGCTGCGCGCCGCTTGTTTCTGCAGAAACACGCCCTTCTTGAAGCACCAACAGGCTTCTCGAAAGGAGAAGATCTCCTCAATCTCATTCACCGCATTGGCTTTGTGCAGGTTGATAGCATCAACACAGTAGAGCGTGCGCACCACATGATCTTATGGTCACGCCGCCAAAGTTACCGCCCCAAACATCTCAAAAAACTGCTGGAGAATGACAGAAGCCTCTTTGAGCACTGGACGCATGATGCCTCAATCATTCCAACCGAGTTCTTCCCTTATTGGCACTACCGCTTCCAAAAAAGCGCAGAAAGCTTGCAATCCCGCTGGAAGGTCTGGCGCGGTGCGGAGTATCAGGAAAAACTCAACCTCATTCTACGGCACATCGAAGAAAACGGCCCTGCTGGCACCTCAGATGTCGGCAAGGATGAGAAGCGCAGCAAAGGCGGATGGTGGGAGTGGAACCCATCCAAAACAGCGCTTGAATATCTCTGGCGGACCGGACAAATCTCCGTCTCCCGGCGTGAAAACTTTCAAAAACTCTATGACCTGACAGAACGCGTCATCCCTGAGGATCACCGCTCCGCTAAACCCAGCCATGCAGAAACCATAGAGTGGGCTTGCAACTCCGCAATCGACCGCCTCGGCTTCGCTACGCCCAGCGAAATTGCAGCCTATTGGGACAAACTAGACCTTGCCGATGTCAAAGCATGGTGTGAGCAAGCCCAGAAGCGTCAGGAACTAATCCCTGTTGAGATTCAACCTGCCAGCGACACGAAGCCCAAATTATGTCTCGCACGCCCAACAATTGAAGATGAACTGAGATCCCTCGAAGCCCCTTCCCAACGGATCCGCATCCTCAGTCCATTCGACCCGGCATTAAGAGACCGCAAGCGCGCTGAGTTCCTTTTTGACTTCAATTACCGCATCGAAATCTTCGTCCCTGAACCAAAACGGCAATACGGCTATTATGTCTTCCCCGTAATGGAGGGGGACAAGTTGATTGGTCGCATTGATATGAAGCGTGACAAAGCCTCCAATGCTTTGGCCGTAAAACGCTTCTGGCCCGAGGCTGGCATTCGCATGGGCAAAGGCCGCCAACAACGATTGGAAGCTGAACTGGAGCGATGCACCCAGTTTGCTGGCTGTGAAGATCTTCAGTTCCTCTCAGCTTGGCAAGGATAGCCCATTGGATGGCGGGACTATCAGAAACGTAAGTAACCTCCAATACTGCTGGTAAACGTCGCATTCTCGTCAGCACCAAGAGAGCAAATGGGCCAGCTTTTGCAAACTTTGTTGCGTATTCTGCTCTGCCTTGTGGCGCTGAATACCTCTGCCAGCCAGGCCCAACCTCTCTTTGATTTAGACGACCACTTCACCTTCAATCCGCAAGGCAAGTACCAACCCCGCCTCATTGGCCTGTTTGAGACAGATCGCAATAACACATCTGGAGCCGCCGAAGTCATCACGCCAGTCTTTCAGGACAGTCATGGCATGTTCTTCGCTGATGTCCGCTCCGGCAACTCCTCTGATGCTGTTTATCTCATAAGTGCTGGCGGTGGCCTCCGTCACTTTGTGCGGCCAAACCTGATTGGCAGCACCTACATCTTCATGAACTACAAGGAAGATTACGAACGCGGCCCTGCAACTGCAGTCACCACGGGCATCGAGTTTCTGGCAAATAACTATGAGGCTCGCTTCAACGCACAATTCCCGACAAGCAAAGTCCGCATTCTGGAACCGGAGCCGGGCAGCACAGACCAACGCGAAAGCATTCCTCTCCTCAATCTTTCAGGAGAGATTGGCTACGACCTCCCCGGAACTGACGATCTGGGGTTCGGCCTCCGCATCTATGCAGGAGGCTTTTATAGAACCGCCAACAACATTGAAGAGATAAGCGGAGCACAGGGACGGTTTGAAATATCCCGTGCAGGCTGGCTTGGCGTACCTGGATTGAAGACCACATTTGTTGGACAGATCCGCTATCACAGCGACATCAACTATCCCATTGGTGCTTTTCAACTCCGCATAGGCCTTCCCATCGTCAGATATTGGAAGGGCATCACCGTCGATAACTACAACGAGCTCTCTCACATAGAACGTCGCATGACAGAACGCGTGCGACGCCCCCTCACTATTCACAATCGCACGCGTCGTATTCCCTAGAACTCCACTTAAAATGAAAGCCCTAGGCATTAAACCACTCGAAGCGTTACCCCTCCCGGTTTCAGGGCATCACAGACCCCCAGCATTAATGTTAATCTTTTCCGATAGGATACCGCTTCCAGCTCTTCCGGGGACAACCACATGAGGACTATTCCACTCACGCTCATTCCGTTTTTGCTCTACAACGCTGTGGCATTTCGGTGGTTTGAAGATCTAGAGCCGGTGCTTGATCAAGGCTACAACGTCACCCCTTGGGCTGCCATTGTATTCCAGATCCCACTGCCATCCGGACTGCTTGTTCCTCTGGATGTCGCCACCCTTCTGCTTGCAGGCACTTTGGTCCTGCTCTTCGTTGAGATCATCAAAGCCACCAGAACCAGCACACTCTCACTGGTAGATCACAGCTTGTCTCTGTTGATCCTCGTGGCCTACCTAATTGAGTTCCTCTCGGTACAAGAAGCTGCCACTCCGCTCTTCCTCCTGCTCATGACCATCACGTTTCTGGATGTCATCGCCGGATTCATCATCACCTTGTCTGGAGCACGACGAGATGTAGTTGTGGCAACCAGCAACAGCTAACAACAAGTCTGCAGCATTGGGCTTTAATGCATGAGGGCACCCGATTGGATGCCCTCATGCCAGTCATAATGTGCAACACGCTTAAAGCGCGGTCAGTGCCTTAGCGACGTCTTCCAGCAGGTCATCTGCATCTTCCAGACCAACAGAAAGACGAAGCGTCTTGTCTGTAATGCCCAGCTCCAAACGCGCATCTTCCGCAACACTCTGGTGCGTAGTCGTCGCCGGATGGGTAATCAGGCTCTTCGCATCACCAAGGTTGTTGGAAAGGCTGACAATCTCCAGTGCATTGGAGAACTTGAAGGCCGCTTCCTTACCACCCGCCAAATCAAACGCCAGCATGGTAGACCCACCCTGCATCTGCTTGGCCACGATATCCGCCTGTGGGTGATCAGCACGGCCCGGGTAAATCAGCCGAGACACTGCAGAATGATCCGCAAGGAACTCTGCCAGCTTGCCTGCATTCGCAGTCTGACGCTCAACACGCAGAGACAATGTCTCCAGACCTTTCAGCAGAACCCAGGCGTTGAACGGGCTCATCGCAGGCCCAGTATGCTTGAACGGGTCATGGAATTCTTCCACAATCCACTTTTCATCAGAAAGCACGATACCGCCCAGACATCGGCCCTGCCCGTCAATATGCTTGGTCGCAGAGTAGATCACCACATCAGCGCCCAAGGCCAGCGGGCTCTGCCAGATAGCAGTCGCAAACACGTTGTCGACAATAAGCCGTCCACCAGCTTCGTGAATAATATCCGCAACAGCTGGAATATCGATCACTTCAAGCGTCGGGTTGGTTGGGCTTTCAAGGAATGCCGCTGTGGTGTTCGGACGAACAGCTGCTTTCCATTGCTCAATGTCAGTGCCATCAATCAGCGTGGACTCCACACCATAACGTGGCAGCAGCTTTTCGATGATGTATCGGCAGGAACCGAACAGTGCCTTTGGTGCAATCACGTGATCGCCAGCTTTAACGCAGGCCATAATCGCAGAGTTAACAGCCGCCATACCAGAAGCCGTGCCGCGTGCGGCCTCAGCGCCTTCCAGTTCACACATTCGTCGCTCGAACATTCCTACGGTCGGGTTTGCGTACCGGGAATAAATATAGCCCGGATTCTCGCCCAAAAAGCGTGCTTCTGCCGCCTCTGAGCTGTCGTAAACATACCCTTGTGTAAGGAAGATAGCTTCGGATGTTTCACCAAAGCTGGAGCGCGTTGTGCCTCCATGAACAAGCCGAGTTGCTGGCTTCCAGTTCTTTGCGTCTGTCATCGCTCATTCCTGCCCGAAGAGATATTGCTCTACCCCTTCATTAAAAAACCCCGGCGCGGGCCGAGGTCTATACAAGAACCCGACCCTTTAGCTACTTGTTTTACGTGGTTGCAAGCCGGTCGACCAAATCACCACGGAATAGGCAGCGTTTTTACCTCGAAAATACACTAGGGTCAATCAATCAGCTTAGGTTGCAGACTTGGCGAGAGATCAAACTTACGTTAATCAGTGTCAGAACGATTTGAGTACCAGTGGGGCGGAACCAACAATGACAGGCATTCTTCCGGCAAAAGCGATTGAAGCTATGTTTGCCAGCGGTGCAATTCAAGCAGACAGAGTGCCCGACGAGGACCAGATTCAACCTGCCAGTCTTGACCTGCGCCTCGGCGTAAAAGCATGGCGTGTTCGTGCCTCTTTTCTACCCGGCCCTGACGCAAAAGTGGAAGACAAGCTGGAAAAGCTCATCCTGCACGAGATCGACCTCTCCAAGGGCGCCGTGCTGGAAACCAACTGCGTTTACATCGTCCGCCTTCAGGAAGCACTGGACCTCCCGGCTGAACAGTCTGCCACAGCCAACACGAAAAGCTCCACGGGCCGCATCGATGTGTTCACCCGCGTCATCACAGATCAGGGCCGCGCATTTGACCGTGTTGAAGCTGGCTACAAAGGCCCGCTCTACGCTGAGATCTCTCCAAAGACCTTCCCAGTGCTGGTCCGCGAAGGTTCTCGCCTGTCCCAGATCCGCTTCCGCGATGGTGAAACCCTCATCAATGATGAAGACCTGACCAAAGTGCACAACCAGCACACGCTGGTTTCTGGCGGCAAGGACGAAGATGCCATCAACAACGGCGTACAGGTGTCCATCGACCTGAAAGGCTCTGGCAAAGACAGCCTCATCGGCTACCGCGCCAAGCGCCATACAGGTGTGATCGACGTCGATCGCAAAAACGCACAGGACCCGGAAGACTTCTGGGAGCCGCTGTACAATCGCGGCGATGCAACGCTCATCCTCGACCCGAACGAGTTCTACATTCTGGTCTCGCAGGAAGCCGTCCACGTCCCACCACAATACGCCGCTGAGATGGTGCCATTCGACCCGCTCGTCGGCGAGTTCCGCGTCCACTACGCAGGCTTCTTCGACCCCGGCTTCGGCCACTCCACCGTTGGTGGCACAGGCTCCAGAGCCGTTCTCGAAGTCCGCTCTCACGACGTTCCCTTCATCGTAGAACACGGCCAGACGGTTGGCCGCCTCGTTTACGAGCACATGGAGGAAGTGCCAGAAACCCTTTACGGCGAAGGCATTGGCTCCAACTATCAGGGTCAGGCTCTGAAGCTTTCCAAGCACTTCAAAAGCAAAGAACCGGTAGGAGCATAAGCCCATGCCCCTCTTCACCGTTGAGCAGGAATACAACGCGATACTGGAAGAAAAGAAGTCACGCTTTCTTGCCTTTCTAGTACCCCATGTAGACTTTGCTCAGCGGCTGGCGGACCTTCGCGACGAGCACAAAAAAGCCAACCACCACGTCACCGCTTTCCGCAGAATGCTCCCCGAGGGACGCATCGATGAAGGCGGCAAAGACGATGGTGAACCGTCTGGCACCTCCGGCATGCCCACACTTAAAACACTCATTGGGGCAGACCTTGTGGATGTGGGCGTCATCATCGTCCGTTACTTCGGCGGCACAAAACTGGGCACCGGCGGTCTGGCACGGGCCTACTCCGGCGCCGCAAATCTCGCCATTCGGGAAGCTGAGCTTGTGCCATGGCTGCGCATCAAAACCCGCAGTGTCTCTGCCAGCTTCTCCAGCAGTGCCGAACTGGAACGCCAGGTCATTCTGCTACAGCTGGAAATCATCGAACGCACCTTCACAGAGGACGGCGTAACCCTGCTCGTCAGCGGTCCTGAAGATCAGGTAGACAAGCTTTAACCTTCAGTACTTACTAGCTTTTTCATGCCTCTCAGCATTCCTACCGCACCCAGATAATTAAAATCCTAATAAAAACTTAAGTTTTGGCACGCGCCTTGCGATGTGAATCCCAGGAAACGGCAGGTGTCTCATTTTGAGACGGTCGGGGGAGTGAAGTCATGCGTGTCACCCGCACTGGAAAAGCGATTAACACTGGAACAGACGCTGATCGTCGCTATCGCGATATCGGCTCTCGCCGCCACGCCAAAATCACAGAGCAAAATGCAGAGACTGTTTCAAGACGGAACACCTACGGGAAACCAGGCAAGGAACTGCAAGTCTCTGAGGATGTCGCCACCACGCAGACCCAGCACGAAAAAGACGCCCAGTTCTATGAACTGCCAAAGCGCATCAACGTCTTCCGCTGCAACTCCGCTTTCCTCGCCCACCTCATCGGCATCAAAGAAAACGCCGCCCACCTGCGCGACCGCCGCCGCGTAGAACCCGAGGAAGGCGCCATCAGCTACACCACCACCGAAAAAGCCCCCCGCCTCATCGGCGAAGGCCGCATCATCGAATACAACGCTTGAAGAAATAGAACAAAAGCTGTTTCAAAAACTCTTAGACTTCGCTAGGGAGAGCCTGTTGTACAATCTGCGGATCAGGCTTTGCTCGAATACTTCTACATATTCTCCTTTAACGGATATAACTTCCTCGCGGTAAATTGCGCGCACTTGGGCTTTAACGTCCTTAGCTGGCCGTTACTCTCGACGATCCTCGTTGTAAATCGAGCAATGTCACCCAGACTCCTGATGATCGTAGCAGTAAGCCAATTATTGCTCTTCGCCTTGATGACATACTTGTCAGGCGGACAAAGCGGTATCTTTGCAGTCCCAGATACATATTTCCACATCGCTTGGGCTATATTTCCAATACTTTGCCTCATCACCATCCTTTGGGGTTTGATTATGATGTTCCTGAAGGATGTGCCGAAATTGACCCGACCACAGGCCATTTTTTATTACATTTTCAGCTTGTTACTAACCTGTGCTAACCCCTTGGGCCCTCTATTGGCATTCACCACAGGTGTCGACGGTTTCTTATATCACGATGTCACATCTGCCTTCGTCTCAACACTCGGCGCCGTATTTGCAGCTTTTGCCCTAGTAACGTTCTTGCCCGCATCAGCTGGCGCAATCATCTATAGCTACCCAAACCCACTAGTTCGTCGACGGTTAATGACAGCAAGCTTACTCGCATGGAGTGCGTTTTCGCTCTGGATTTTGGATCACAGCCTCCAGTACTTCAATATAAGATCCGTAAAACTGGTTGCCTCAATTTTTTAACAGACAAGGCAATATGGACGGACACCACAAACACCAACAGCACCACATGGCATCCCATGCAGTGTTGAACCAGAGTTCCCGAAGGTCGGGATGAGCAAGGCGGCAGGCAATACCTGCGCTACTTATTTAAAAATGTTTCTTCGGCATCAGCTACACGCCTTGCCCGGGCTTTTTATAATGAACAACGTCGCCTCTTTTGCCTATAAGGCACGATAGCCGGTTTCCCGGAAAGAAAGTGGCTTACCCAGACACGTTTCCATGCCCAAACAGTTCCTCCGTCTTTGACTGACACCTTCGCAAAAGCAAGTCTCCCTGCCGGTGCTCTTGTATCCGTCGCCGCGTGATACCCTATAGTCCTGGGCCCTTCCCTTCAAACCATGCGGTCACGTTTGAAGTTCGGTTCACCGGACCACTGAAAGGTGCGTTACGTCTTTCAACAGCCCAACCCAGCCTACGACAAACTGACGGTCGCTCCGCCAGTAGCCCGTTACGTAGGCATAGGTTCAGAGTATGGGAGGATTTCAGAAGGGGAATAAGTTTTTTGAGACAGTCTTTGCCCCACCCACCGGTGTCATCCCAGCCCCGAGTGTTTGTCCCGGAGAGATGGTTGACGTTTGTTCGGGGACATGGGTGACGGTTATGTTATTATGTTAAGTCGATTTTTGCGACTGTGTTTGCGGCGAAACATACGTTGAAGATCTCAGGTTTGTCTGAGGGACGTATG
>NZ_LMCC01000002.1:0-752369 GCF_001623225.1 Pseudovibrio sp. Ad13
AAATCTTTGGTGTTCTGAAAAACGTAAACTAAGTCAGCTATTCCGTAACAGCGTCTTGTTACCAAGACACTCGCGAATAACCGCCGTCCACGTTTCTCTTTCTTCTTCCGTATTCAATTGTCAATGAGCGGAGACTTTCGCCTCAATATCCAGACTTACAAGACCTCTTAAAAAACCCGTAAATCCTTCTGTTTTTGTGCCTCCAGAACCGCGCCTCAGTGGCCCGCCCCGGTGGCGTGAAGCGGGTTATAGGGATACCAGACCGACCCGTCAACACGCAAACTCCAAAAAAACAAAACAATCGGGCAAAAACTAAAATTCAAACAATTCAATAACTTCATATATCAACCCATACACCACCACCAACACCACAAAAACCCCAGAAACAAGCCAATAACAACCAGCCAAAACATCAAAAATTAACAAATCCAAAATTTACACAGACACTTGGAAAACACACCACTCAATCAGGACCGCCCAGAACCCTCAAAAGCTGGCTAAGAAAGAGCTCCGCCAAACAGCACAGCACTCCAAGAGCAACAATGAGAGATGGAAACACACAGAAGAGCCTGACGAAGATGCAAACAGAGACCCTGGCAGCAAAACTTCTGCACCCTCTACTCTGACAGCTAGCGCCAAAGTGCTGAGCAAGCCAAAGCAACCGTCATAGAGATGAGCGTCACCAATCATAGGCAACTCTTAAAGGACAGACACTAGAGAAAGGATGAGATAGCTTTTCGGCCTTACAACAATGAGCCGTGAGCCGTGAGCCGTGAGCCGTGAGCCGTGAGCCGTGAGCCGTGAGCCGTGAGCCGTGAGCCGTGAGCCCAAAAGCCAAACCAACACACAAAGCGCAACAACAAAAACCACCTTCAGCGACCTAAAAACACCACAACGCCAGATTTGAGAGGCTTTGCGTTTTTTTGCGTTCAAACCTGCAATGTTACGTTGCTATGTAAAGCCAGCAGGTCAAACAGCGGAGTAAGGCCACAAAAGACCTCACATCAAGACAGTCCAAAGAAGCAACCAGAAGCAAGGCCCAGAAGCAGACTTATTCCCCATCTGCCAACATCTATTCCCGCTCCAGAAAAACATATCCCCGAACTCAGCACGACAACACCGGCATCGGCATCGGCATCGGCATCGGACAAACCGTAAAGCCGTCACCTTAAATCAAATCAGCAAACATTTAACTCAGCACACCCAGGTCCAAGAGAACGCTCAATTCAACCCGGCACCGCACCCATCACAACAAGAAGGTTCCGTTTTAGCCCGATACTGCACGCACCACGACAAAAGCGGGTTCGCATCAGCCCTGCACTTCACCGCATCCCCTTGCTCCAACATGCAACAAGCACAAACAACATCAACACCCAAAGCAAAAGGCCAAACTCAAAGCACCTCAAGCCTTCAAATCAAACCAGCTCCAAATATCAACCCAATCTCGGCAACCAAATCACCGCCAACAAAGACTCAAGGGGAACATTACAGGAATGGACCGAGATCAAAACAAGCCTCACTATCAAAACCAACACAGACAACCCGACTATCGGTAAAGCCCGAGTTCTTTGATAATCGAATAATGAATTTGTTAAGCGCCCTGTGCACCGCTGCTGGCTAATTTACACTTCACCAAGCTGGAATGCACCATCCGGCTTTCACCTAGAAAGGAGGCAAGGGCCAATCATCGAAGTAAAAATTGCTCCAACAGGTAGCGCCCGTCATAGTCCCAATGAGACAACCGGCCAGTATGCCCCATCACTAACAACCCCATGCAATGCGCAATCGCACCAGCCGTCCATTCCGGAGACCTTCCTCCAGCACGAGCGCAGCCCTCAATCAAGTCAATCACCCCACTAACTTGCACGTTAAGAACACCATCAAGCTCACGCCCCAATCCAACCCGCTTCAATCCACTGAACACATACAAACCCAAAGCAAGTTCATCCGGGCGTTCATTATAGAAATCAAAGAATGCAAGTACACCAGCCTGAGCCTTCTCTTCTATAGACAAGCAGGTTTCAATGGCCTCGGTAACGTTGATATGCAGCTGCTCTAGCGCTTCTTGTAAAACAGCACAGTAAAGCTCTTCTTTGCCATGAAAATAAGGGTAGATCGCACCGGTCGTACATCCGGCAGTTCGGGCAATGGAGCGCATCGAAGCCCCGTCGAGACCTTCTTTTGTGAAAACATCACGTGCAGCATTCACAATGAGTGACCGGCGTGCCCCTCTCAGGTGATCTGCCCGCATTTGGCGGGCATCAACCTTCGTGCTTTCTTGATCATGTAAATCAGGCATCGTTTCTCACATTAAAGAGGCGCATTAATCGGGCGATTAGCGGTCCAATCAAATGTGCCTTGATCACGCTCGCGAACAGCCTGTTTCCAAGACACGTCTTCCGCCCGCTGTTTAAAATTCATGCCTTCAGGGCTATGGCGCGTAATACCATCAAAGAGCGTCGCTATCATTTGCGTCTGGTAAAGCCCCATGGACTCAATCGCCTGGTTGATCATGAGTTTTTGCATCATCAGCTGGTTCACCGGAATACCAGCCATCCGCTCAGCAAGCTTTTCAACTTCCTCATCAATTTGATCTAAGGGCACAGCTTTATGGATCAGACCAATTCGCTCTGCCTCTCGGCCATCAATTTTGTCGCCAGTCAACAGCATGCGTTTTGCACGTTCCGGGCCAAGCCGATAAACCCACATTGCAGTTGTAGGACATCCCCACACTCGGACCGGCATGTAACCAATATGCGCATCCTCTGCCATAACAATCATGTCAGAACACAATGCAATGTCGGAACCACCTGCAACGGCGTGGCCGTGCACTTTTGCAATGACAGGCCGATAACTGCGCCACAACGACATAAATAGATCTGTGTTTTGTTTCATGAAGGCATAATCCTTCATAGGGTCCCAAGGCATTTCCTGAACACCCGGATTACTTCCCTCCGTTTCAGCATAAGCCGTCAGGTCATATCCCGCACAAAACGCAGGCCCATTACCGCCAAGCACAATGACATGAACACCGTCATCTGAGTTCGCCCGTGCCACACAAGCCGCCAGCTCTTGCGGAATATCCATATCAATAGCATTCATCATCTCAGGCCTGTTCAGTGTAATGCGTGCGATACGGCCATCTTTTTCATAAAGTACCTTAGTCATAGTTCCCTCCCATAACGACTCAATAAAAATATAACACCGTTATATTTGAGGGAATTGGCCAATGGGAGAATCCAGCAGCCCAATCAACCTCTGGAATTTTCAGCCCTTAAAGTTGCTCTAAGTTCGGTTGAGCATTACGGCCCAACAGCAATATGGGCGTAATCCGCCGATCTGGATGAATATATGCTCTCGCCAATTCAGAAATCTCGACAAACAGCGCGCATTCTAACTTAGCTACAGGAGAGCACTAGAAAGTTATAAGAGGCGGAAACAACTGCTCCCACCTCAAAACGTCAAAACCACATCATGAAAAAGTTCGTCTAGAGCTCAAGTCGAAGCTCGGCGCCCTCATTCTTCGCCCGGGAACAGCACAGAACCAGAGTGTCTTCTTTTTCTTTCCCACTCAGCACGAAATCACGATGCTCCACTTCGGCACCTTGATATTTGGCCGTGCAGACCCCGCAGATGCCATCCGAGCATTTGGTTGGCACGGAAATTCCCTTCTCATTCAGGACATCAGCTGCGCTCTTGTCCTCCGGTATCTCAATACGCTCACCAGTTGACGCCAGTTTTACAAAAAAGCTTGTGTTGACATAATCACCCTGATCTGGAACCGAGAAATACTCTTTATGCAAGCTCTCCTCAGACCAGCCTTGAGCAGCAGCAGTCTCCAGCACTCCATCCATAAAGACATCCGGACCACACGTGTAAACATGATAGCCGTCTTCAAAGTCAGCCAGAATTGTACTCAGATCTGCCCGCGTTCCTTCACTAGAACAATGAATGAAAGCCTTATCCGCCCAAGGTGCTCGCTGAATTTCATCGATGAACCCAGCCTTATGGCGATGACGGAAACAGTAGTGCAACTCAAAAGGCTTCCCAAGCACATGCAAACGATGCGCCATTGCAATCATTGGTGTTACGCCAATTCCACCGCCAAAGAGTAGGGTTTTCTTTGCATCTTCACGCAACGGAAAATGATTGATCGGCTTGGAAATGAAAACCCGGCGTCCTTCATCGAAGATCCGGTGCATGAGCGCTGAACCGCCGCGCCCCTCTTTTTCTTCCAAAACACCAATCACATATTTACTGCTGTCTGCCGGATCGCCCGCCAGTGAGTATTGGCGCAAAAACTCAGGAGCCACAACTACATCAATATGCGCTCCGGCTTCAAACACAGGCAACGGCGAGCCGTCGTCCAGCATAAACTCGTAGCGGGATACACCTTCCGCTTCCACATCCACCTTAGACAGGCGAACTGCTAAGACCGGAGACGAACTCGCACTGACCTCATAAACAGGAGCCAGGTCATTCGACCCAGCAGCAAGGCGGGCTTTGTATTCTTCAGCTGAAATCATACCCTGATAGGCCTTGATCCCAGCTTCCCGGTCCATCATGAACGGAAATGGCCATGGATGCGGCGCAAGATTGGCTGGATACACCGCCAGCGTCTGATCTTCATATTTAAGATCGAGGTCGAGCTGCAATTCGCGCGCATTGGTCTCTTCAGCGATCACATAATTACCATCACCGCTCGCAACCAGATCCCACCACCACTTTTTGACAGGGTTTATGGATCCGTTGCCAAGCTTGTCATCCAGCTTGGCAAGAACTTTGGCAGAAGATGGCATCTTCATTGCTGTCCAGCGGAACGGAGCTTCGCTGAACAATCCTTCAAGATTCCACGGACATGTTTTCATGCAGCGACCACACAAAGACCCAGCAGGCTGGGACACACGGTAACGCGCGCACTTCTCAGAGTCTGACTTCCAGATCTCGTAGCCATTGAACATACGTTTCGGCCCAGCTGTGATCGCCCCAGATGGACACTCACGCGCACATTTATTGCAGCTTTCGCAAAAGCGTTGCAGGCCAAAATCAATTGGCTTGTCGTAGGTGAACGGCATATCCGTCGTCACCACGCCGGACTTTAAGCGCGGGCCAAGATAAGGGTTCAAAATAACCTCGCCAATACGGCTCACTTCACCAAGACCAGAAAGCAGTAACAGCGGTGGCTGAAGAACTTCACCATCAACGACAGAATGACAGCGGGCCGGATACCCCAGGCGGCGGATTTGCTCGGCAACGATACCGCCAATAATGGAGGTTCGCAGATACGCTCGCATCGACTGTGCGCCGGAGATCCAATCATCCCCGCTTGCGCCCTCCATCGTCTCATGCCCTTGATCCACCAGAATGGAGATCGCGTTTTTATGGTAGGGCGTAATTGGCTCACCGCGTGCATCGTGAGAATAGTAGGCGTGATCTGGGCAGCGGGATAGGCCAACTGCATCAGCACCAAGGAAGTAGAGTGCCGACTTTACGTTGGCCGCGTTTTTATCCGGGTCTACCGCACTCGGCGAAACTTCAGAGGCGGTCTCACCATCTTGCAGCAAGATCAGCGCGGCAAGCGCGCGGCGGGCGCAGTACCCCATCGGGTTTTTGGCGAGATACCCCCCATTTTTAGCAGCTTCCTGAAGGGGCTTACCCATGTCACCAAAAAGAGCACGCGCAAACATGTCCGTCCGTTTGGGGACACGCGGCACGCGCGGCTCATCGATAAAGGTCGTTGTCTCATCAACCCGCTTGATCTTCTCAAACGGGAACGCCCCCATGTGGTAATCGCGGTTCTCAAACGGTTTGCGATTAAAGGCATTCTTGAATGTCCCCATTCCCAGCTGCCATGCAGGGCCGTGAGAACTCCAGATATCCGCTAGTTTCCGTGGTGCAAGCGGCTGATCAGGTGTCAATTCAAGCGTGGTCGTCACAGCTGCCAGTGTAAACTCGCGGCCAACATATGGATTGGTAACGACTGTTTCACCGTCTTTCTCAAGTACTTCCACCAATCCGGCAGAAACCGCCAGCCGGTTCAGATCCACATCAGCACTGCTCGTGGTATGCGCACGCGCCTCAACACCCAACAGGCGCAGATAGTTGGCCAGAACCACAGCCACTTCAGCCGCACGAATAGCAGAACGCTGTTCACAAGTACCCACAATCCAGTCGCCACCTGGCTCATCAGCTCTCGGCTCACGCGGATGCTCCATCAGCACCACCAGCGCAGAGCCATGATGTGTCACAGGTCCGGGGGTGGATGCGGCACTGTCGCGGACATCAGCCATGGTCACGTCAATGCCAGCTGCCAGAGTCTTGGGCTGAAAGGTCTGAAGATCTTTTGCGAGCTTATCCAGATCAGGATTGCGCAGTGATCGCTCAAGAAAATGATCAGGAACCAGATCACAGGTACCCATCGTCGTGGCATCGAAGAAGTAGCCAGCAGCTTTGAGGTGATTGGCTCTCTCCTGCGGATCATCCGGGATCTCTGAGAGCTTGGCGTTGTGTGCCCCATCACGGATCGCATCCATGATCGCGCTGAAGGATGCCATCGAGTTGCTCAGGATCTCTGGATTACCGGCCTGTGAGAAAACCGTTGGCATCACCTCGGGCACACGCCTCAGATCAACCGCCTCATGCGTCCGCTTCAATCGTTCAGAAGGATATGGTCCAAGATGAACCTTTCTGTTTTTGTAGGAAAACAGACGCATATTACTCTCCCCCGGCCGGCTAGTTTGGCGATACTATTATGTCCCGGCTTTTTAGTTCTTGCAGCGGCTCAGTCCTCCCCGACCAAACCACTACGAAAATTCATCAATTAACTCTTAGGCATTGCTGAGCTCATGTCAACATTAAGCGCCTTCATCACTACGACTTGAAAGAAAACACGCAGCCAGACGACAATATAATTGCCATCAAGATGATCACAATTGAGTTTTTCACTCAAAACACCCAGAATATGAGGATATACTGCCAGCTATCTAAACCACTCCGACAGACAAATCAGCCTCAATGAAATTCATCCGCGTACGCAGTCATAACGACAGCTTGAACCCATAAAAAACCGCTCGGTAATGATGAACCGAACGGTTGCTCATGCGACAGTAAGACGGACTGCTACTTAATTTCGATCTCATATGTGTTCCCACCAGATATGACACGTCCTGCCGAATACATCCGAAATTTGGTCACGACCTTATCTGTGCCCCGAAAGTCTTTATCCGGCGAATAGTACAGGATCAAATCGTTCGTTTGTTTACCCGCACATTTGCCGGCTGTCTTTGGCAGTGCAGATCGGGACTGCACAAAACGAACGACACCATGCTCCGGTTTCTTAACAAAAGAGACTTTTGGTAAGGTCGCAGAGCTGCATGTTTCAGGAACGTAATAGCTATAAACGTTAAGTTTTGCAGTACGGTTTGCCGCAACCTGAGACCTGATCAACTCAGCATTTGCGCTGAATGAGAACACCACAAACAGGAAGACACAAATGTATTTCATCGCAATTCTCCAAAAATTTAAATCAAAATTATATAAACTAGAGAATCGACAAAGCACAATCAAACACATGTAATATTCATATTGAACACACAAGTAGATCTACTCTTTAATTTCACACCTATCCTTTACGTAAATCTACATTCATTCAAATAATCGCGGTGACATTTTAGAATATAAAATCTATTTTTATCTACAAAAGCCCATAAACTATTGATTATGCAATGCTCATGCAGATGTTTGCAGTACTTTTGCAACCAGATCATCACGCTCTAATCTTCCATCAAGACGCAATACAGGCATTTTGCATTCTTTCAGCCAGGCTTCATGCCTATGCCGGCTCCTGCCAGAAAAGTCGGGTTGCTCATACTGCGATGCCCACTGAAAGAAAGCCTCGTGCGTCTCAAACATGTCGCCACCTTCAAGAATACGATCCCCAAAACGTTCCATTTCTCGTTTTTTCAATCGCTGCAAGCGCTCGTCTTGCGGTACACTGATGAAAACAACAAGCGTGCTTTGAGAGACAAGCTCCTTCGCCCAGCCCTCACAAGCTCCACTCAAAACCCAACCACCTTCGCCCATCGCTGGTTTCATGAGCGCAACCCGCTCTTCTTGAGGCTGTTTTACTGCGAAGGGTGGTTCTGTTTGCTCCCAAAAGTAATCATCAGAATCCACATGAGGAACTGGAAGAGCATGAGCAAGTCGATGGCCAAGCGTGGTCGAACCTGCGCATGAAGCTCCGAAGACATAAATACGTTTATGCAATGCAAGAACCTTTATTGCTTAGACAATGAGGATGGAACTCGCGCAGCAAAATCACTGGCAATGCGAACAAGCTCACTTTGAGACCCAAAGCCAGCCTTTTCCGTTATTCGTGCCATATGATTGCGCGCAGTATTGTAGCTGATATGCATTTTGTCAGCTGTCTCCCGCATAGACAAGTCAACAACAAGACACAGTTCCGAAAACACTACATCTGAACACCAATCAAATCCTCAGGCACTGTCATCTCACGTTCTGTCGCGGCACCCTTGCAGCCAGGTCACTTGCAAGTCGAACCAACTCACTTTGAGAATTTACAGAAACCTTGTCGGCAATTCGCGCCATATGATTGCGTGCAGTGTTGTAGCTGATCTCCAGAGCGTGAGAAGTCTCTCCCACAGATGCCCCGCGAACCAGATACTGAAGCAACTCAGCCTCACGTTTAGAAACCCCAAAATAACGTTGAAGGTTGTCCAACTCCGCCAAGGGCTGGTCACCCGGATCCATTATCATGCAAAGGAGTGGCTGCGGCCCGCGTACAAAGGGCGCTAGATAAGCAGGCGTCTCTGAAAGCACATTGATAGGCATCACAACAAAGAACGGATTGGGCGCCGCCTCACCATTCAGGACCAGTGGCCCCAGAGGCTTACCAGAAGTCCGGCACCGTAAAATCGCATCCTCAAACAACTTTCGATGCTCATTATGGCGAGAGGAAATCTCTCCACGACGGTCAATAAAGAAGCTCTGGCTGGAACTGAAAAATACCTCTGCCTGCTTGTTAGCAAAAGCAACGTGATGCCCTTGATCCAAAATAAACGCCGCACTTGGAATACGATCTAGCCAGAAGGAGTAGGCGTCAGTCAAACCGCGTCTTTGCTCAAGATGCAACGCAACCGAAAACGCATTTTGAAAATGAGGTCTGACAGTTTCAAGAGTTTTCTCAAGCTGCATTGCATCAGGACCATCAAAATCAGATTGCACCGCTACAGAAACCATGGCCGCATCCATTCCTTGACGGTGGATCATGAAGCCGCGCACGCGATCAAACACTCCATAATCTCTGAAGACCAGATCAAAGAAATCAGTATCTCGAATTTCATCTTGGCTGATGAAATCCTCGGTATGAATTAAGGCATTCAATGGGGCAAATTTAGCGAATCGGGGCAATGGATTGCTCTGGCCCGCAGCAAGTATCTTTGCTTCCATGTCCTCTTTTGTATTGAGGAAAGTCATGTGATGATATTCAAGCGAGCTGAGTGAGACGATCTTGTAACAGAGCATGGTCTCACGAAAGGACGATGCTATAGGCTCAAACGCCTGCCCAATATCCTCACCAAGAGCGATATTGGCATAAAGCCGCTGGACCATTTCATCGTGTATGCTTTGCATCACCCCACCCGAATCGGACAAATACCCCTTCTGTCTCTACGTAAATTAAATAGTAAAATTTTCAGATATCAATAAAATTGAAGAATATTTTCTTTGAACCGCCATAAATGGAAGATTCAAACTAGAAATACCCTTGTAATATCATGGGGTATCTCAGTTATTCATGACAAATACAAATAATTGAAACTACTCTCTACCAGTATCAGCAGGTCTCAAAACCAGACGTGTGATGATGGCATCCTGTTGTTCTTCAAGAGTAAAATCCCAGCCCATCCGTCGTGCTATGCGTTCGCAAAGTGAAAGGCCGAAGCCAAAGCTTTCCTCATAAACAGAGGTAGCATCCGCTTTGGTGCCAGCTGAAACGGGGTTTTCAATCTCAAAGACCCCATTTTGATAACTAATTTTGATCTCACCCTTTTGGGCATGTTGAAACGCGTTACGGATCAGATTGCCAAACAGGATCAGCAAAGGTGCTTTAGGCAGCTCGGCCTCATCCTCACTCAAGTCCAGCACTTCTGTGAGCGGTTTATTGCCCTTCAGATAAGACAGTTCTTCAATGCACCCTACAATTAGCTTTGCTGGCACGAGCTTCTCAACTCGCGGCGGTGCAGAGCTTTCCCTGCCCAGCCAAAGCAAAGTCTCTACAATGATGCGCATGTTCAAATTAGCCCGCTGAATACGCTCCACGGGCACAGTATCCTCAGAACCACTTTCCTGGCTCTTCAGCAGCGCAATATTGCCGGCAATCACCGTAATCGGCGTCCGCAACTCATGGCTCGCATAGCGCAGGAAAGTCTGTTCACGTTCAACAAATTCAGAAATACGGGACACAGTGTATGTGAGCTTCACAGCGAGATTATTCAATTCGCGGAACCTGAAGTTGGGCGGTGTCTCACCCACATTCTCAGCATTCAATGACTGAGCCCAATTTTCCAGATTCTGGATCGGCCGGATCAACCGCTTAGATAAAATGCGCGCACTCACAAAGGTGGCGAGTAGATTGACGATCCCTACAATTGCAAAGGCAAGAAGGACCACCTGATCCTCCTCGGAGCCCTCCAGATACTCTTCTGTACTCTCAAGCGTGATGTAAAGGTTGCGGCCATCTTCCAGCGGATAGATGTACAGATAGAGATAATAGGTCTCCTTGCAGTTTCCCTCAGCATCACAGCCTCGATCTTCATCATCGTAGTACAGCTCCAGCGGCTCCAATGGCTCCTCTTTGAAACGACGAGACATTTCAGCAGGCAGCGCTTCAAGCGAAAAGGCACTCTGAATAAGGTAGGTCTCTGGCAGCGGAGCTTCAGGATTTGCCTTTACGGCCTCCTCGTAACTTTCGCCCAGATCCTCAAGTAGGTAGATGATGCTCTCATCTGAGCCAGCTACAAAGAAGATTGGCAGTAAAAACGTGTAGACCAGCAACAGCAGAATAACGCCCAGAAAGAAAGCGATACCAAGTTCACGAAATATGCTGCGTCCGCGCGCACTGGCTGCTTTCTTACTCACCATCCACTTTCTCCCTCAGGCTATAACCCCCGTTTGCATCTCGGCAGATAATTTCAGATTCGGCAGGGCGTTGGATTTGCTGACGAAGTTTGTACAAATGCACATTAAGGCTGTTGCTCTCCGGTGGTTCATCCCCCCACAATCCACGCTCCAATTGTTCTCGGCTCACCGAGGCTGGGCTATGTTTGCTCAAAATACCCAGGATCTTCCAGGCCGTCGGAGAAAGGCGCAGAACACGATCTCCACGCTTTGCAATATTTCGGGCAAAATCCACCTGCAGATCAGCAACCTCAAACAGCTTCGCCTTCGCGCTCCGCCGTCCGGAAAGCGCTCGCAGCCTCACAACCAGCTCCTCAAACGCAAAGGGTTTGACCAGATAGTCATCCGTCCCGGCTTCAAATCCAGCCAACTTGTCAGAAAGTTCATCACGCGCAGTCAGCATCAGAACTGGGCGGTCAATACCTTCCCGGCGCAGCGTTTCACAAACTGTAAGACCATCCATCTTAGGCAATGTCAGATCAAGAATGATAACGTCAAAATAACCCTGCCGCGCAAACTCAAGACCCGCCTCACCATTGTAAGCGTGATCGCAACTGATACCGTGGATTTTCAACACATCAGCAATCGTTCCAGCCAAATCCAGGTCATCTTCAACCAGCAGCGCAAGCAGGTTTTCAGTCTCATTCGTTGCCATCATTTTTCCTGCCAAACTCGCCAATCAATTCTGCCAATTGAACACATCCATACTGTAGCAGCATGCGCCTCACACCCACCCACATTGTGTTTACAACATATTCCTGTAGAGCAAGCCCAATAACCAACGAGTGAACGCTGCTGTATTTTTCACCCATGCTGCATATTTACGTAAGCCGCGAGTTACTCGTATACATGCCAGACCAACTGCAAACTCCGAGAACTCTTGAGACGTTATTATGCCGATAAAAATGAAACCCAAGTCCTATGGCCCGCTGACGGTCGCGTCGCATGAGTGTGGACAGTTCTGGGTGACCAATGAGTTCGGTCATCAATACTCGGCAGGCTACGGAGACTCCGATGAGTTCTCTGCCCCCTCAGACCTGATCATGTCTGCCCTTGGGTCGTGCATGGCAATCTCTTTGGAGATGGTAGCCAGGCAACAGAAGGTCTCACTCGGAAATGTCTACATCACCGTAAAGGCTGAAAAAGCATCCACGCTGCCTCACCGCTTTGGCAGCTTCCACTTGGAATTTGCTCTCCCTGAATTTGAGAACCGCGAGAAAGCAGAGATCCTGATCAAAGCCGCCAAAGAAATATGTACGGTTTCCAACACACTAAACGCAGAAATCCGCCTCTCACTCGTCTAAGGAAGCCTTCGCCACAGCAAAAAGCCCAAGGCAGGCTGCCTCGGGCTAAAAGTTCCACCGTACCAAGAGAATGCGTTAGATCATTCGCCGTGCACTGCCAGCAATGCGGATAGAGCTACCGGCCTCAGCAGGAATTTCTGCCGAAATGAGTGACTTCGCTCCCATATCTTCTCCCTGCACAATCCGGATTTCACCACCATGTGCCCAGCCAATATCCCGCAGGTAACCAGAAAACGCCGCAGCAGCAGCACCCGTGGCCGGGTCTTCAAACACGCCAGCTGACGCAAACGCATTGCGCACATCAAACTCTTGAAGCCCGCGAACATGAACCAGCATGATGGTCACAAGACCCTGCTCAAGCATAAACTGCTTCATGGCTTCCAAATCATAAGCCATGCCCGCCAACTTGGCTCTATCAGTCAATGCCAGCACCAGATGATCCGCACCACCATGAATACGCGCAGGTGGAATGCAAAGATCCAGATCGCCTTCACTCAAACCAAGCAGATCAAGCAGCTGGACTTTCACGTCATTTTCCAATGCGGCGCTCTTGGTCTGCGGAGATTGCAGAGCTGCTTGCAACTGCCCGTTCTCCTGCCAGCTCTCCACTGAAATCATAGTTTCATTCAACGCAAGGCGATGGACTTTCCGGCCATGCTGCTGAGCCAGAACCGCGCCCAGCGCAATCGTTGCGTGCCCGCAAAATGGCACTTCATTCTCTGGAGAGAAGTACCGCACGCGATACCCCTCTTCGTTGGCCAGAGGCACCGCAAACACGGTCTCGGAATATCCGAGATCAGCCGCAATAGACTGCATCTGCGCATCAGGAAGCATCACATCCCCCACCAGCACGCCAGCAGGATTGCCACCTTCCTCTCCATGAGAAAACGCCGAGATATGTTGAAGCGCTAAAAGATCTGTCTGCATAAGAACCTCCAATCGTCAGGATTGAAAAAATAACCAGCAACAGCTCTATGCAATATAGAAAAAGAAAGGCAAATTACACTTTCTACCCTCATAAAATAAAGCGATCAGACGAAAGCACCTGAAGAAATGAAACAGCTGGATGAAACTGCCTGCAAAATCCTTGAGATCCTGGAGCGAGACGGTAGAATCTCTATCAGTGAACTGGCCAGCCGCATCGGCCTCTCCGCCCCCAGCACCACAGAGCGTGTCCGCAAGCTGGAGCAGGACGGCATCATCACAGGCTTTACGGTAGAGATAAACCCAAAGGCACTCGGCTATAGTCTGGAAGCAATCGTCCGCATCCAACCAAGCCCCGGCAATCTGCACGTCGTAGAGCAACTCATCCTCAACGAGCCCCGCTTTACCTCCTGCGACAAGGTCACCGGAGAAGACTGCTTCGTCACCCGCATCTACCTAAAAGACGTCAGCGAACTAGACGACCTACTCGACCCCCTCCACGAAAAAGCAATGACCAACACCTCAATTGTGAAGGCTTCTCCTATTAAGAACCGAATGGTACCACTACGATGAGTGCTTACCACTCTTAAAACGCAGCTTATTCTCAGTACCGGAGAGCAGTCTACCAATATTCGCACGGTGCTTGGCAACGACCATAAACGCTATCACAATCGCGAAAATCTGGAAGTAGATCGTGTGACCAAACACCGGAATAAAAGAAAGCACAACGAACAGCAATGCAGCGCAGATCGAGCCAAGAGAGACAAAACGGGTCGCGGCCACAATAACCACGAAAGAGCCAAGGCAGCTTAGCGCTATAATCGGATCCAGCATGAACAGCACAGCAGCAGCCGTCAGCACACCTTTGCCGCCTCTGAAGCCGAAAAAGACCGGCCAGTTGTGGCCAACTATCGCCCCAGCCCCGGCAAGCAACATGCTCACACTGTCCACCGTAACACCTGAACCAGCGTATACCCCCAGATACAGACCCACCAGACAAGCAACGATGCCTTTCAGGATATCTCCGACAAGAACAAGCAGCGCAGCAGGTTTGCCAAGCACGCGCAGTGTGTTGGTGAGCCCAGCAGACTTGCTGCCATGCTCGCGGATATCCTTGCCGTACATCTTCCCAACCAGCACTGCCGTGCTGATGCTGCCCAGCAAATACCCCACCCCAAGAGCTGCAAAAAGCTTAATCAGATCAATCACGGGAATAGCCCCTAGCCCACAACGCCCTGCAGCACCAGCTTCTGGTGCACCTCGATAATCTCATCGATACTAAGACGACCATCAGGGCGATACCAGAAGCAAACACCAGTCAGCATGGCGATGATCGCATAAGCGGCAACTTCCTGATCCACTTTGGGAAACACTTCTGCCCTAACCCCATCGGACAAAATGTTCCGCAAATTGGCCTCATACTGGCTGCGTTTGGTCACCACATCAGCACGATACTCTTCACCCAGCGAACGCAGCTCCAGATTGGCGATTACAACGTCCGCCCGGCGTTCAATGTGGTAGCGAATGTGAAACGCAACAAACGCTTTGAGACGGGAAACCGGGTCGTCCCCCTTGCCCTCCAGCTTCTCCCAGTTCTCAATCAAGCTGATCATGTGCAGGTTCATCAGCGCCTGAAGCAGTTCGTCCTTACTCTCTACATAGCGATAGACTGACCCCGGCTGCACTCCCACCTCAGCTGCAAGCTGGCGAAGCGTCATCGCCTCAAAGCCCTTGGCTTCAATCAGCTTCTTTGCTGCTGCATAAATTGCAGTTTTTGTATCTGCGCCAACGGAGCCTTTGGTTCGTGCCACGATCTGAGCCTTTTCATTCTACATAAGAGACGCAGTGTTTCAGCGCATGCCCGAGCGATGCCTAGCAGTTTTCGGGAAAGAATACGCAACAGGAAATGCGCCCTAAGGGTTATTGCATAGTAACTGAGCCTCTGCTATTAATCAAACGAACGTTCGTTTAATTAATTTACGATCCACTGGGAAGCTCGTTAAAGAGCGTGGATCGCAGAGCTTCGGTAGCAGGAGGAAGCGCCGTGTTTGACGCTGTAATGAATTTTGGTCTTGGTGAAGATATTAACGCTCTGCGCGAAACCATTCGCCGGTGGGCACAAGACAAGCTCGCACCGCGCGCCGCTGAGATCGACGAGACCAACGAGTTCCCCAATGATCTCTGGAAAGAGATGGGTGACCTTGGCGTGCTTGGCATGACAGCTGACCCGGAATACGGCGGAACCGGCATGGGCTACCTCGCCCACGTTGTTGCGGTCGAGGAAATCTCCCGCGCCTCCGCATCTGTTGGCCTCTCCTACGGCGCGCACTCCAACCTGTGCGTGAACCAGATCAACCGTCACGGCACACCTGAGCAAAAGGCAAAGTATCTGCCAAAACTCTGCTCCGGTGAGCATGTCGGCTCTCTGGCCATGTCCGAGCCGGGCGCAGGCTCTGACGTTGTTTCCATGAAGCTGCGCGCTGAAAAGCGCAATGACCGTTACGTGCTCAATGGCAACAAAATGTGGATCACAAACGGCCCTGACGCCTCCACTCTGGTTGTCTATGCAAAAACGAATCCTGATGCTGGCCCAAAAGGCATGACAGCTTTCATCATCGAAAAAGGCATGAAGGGCTTCTCTACAGCGCAAAAGCTGGACAAACTCGGCATGCGCGGTTCCAACACGTGTGAGCTGGTCTTTGAAGACTGCGAAGTCCCATATGAGAACGTCCTCGGTGAAGAAGGCCGCGGTGTAAACGTGCTGATGTCCGGTCTGGATTATGAGCGCGTTGTTCTCTCCGGAGGTCCACTTGGCATCATGGCAGCAGCTATGGACATTGTGGTTCCTTACATCCACGAGCGCAAACAGTTCGGCAAAGCCATCGGTGAGTTCCAGCTGATGCAGGGCAAAATCGCAGACATGTACACCCTGATGAACGCCTCCCGTTCCTACGTGTACGCCGTCGCAAATGCGTGTGACCGCGGCGAAACCACCCGCAAGGACTCCGCTGGCTGCATCCTCTATTCTGCAGAAAACGCAACCAAACTGGCGCTGGAAGCAATCCAGTCCCTCGGCGGCAACGGTTACATCAACGAGTACCCAACCGGTCGCCTGCTGCGTGATGCGAAACTCTATGAAATCGGCGCAGGCACATCTGAAATTCGCCGTATGCTGATTGGTCGTGAGCTCTTTCAGGAAACCAAATAATGGCTGTCATCAAGTCTCAGGCTGCAACGGGTTCGGAAAGTTACAAAAACAACCGCGCCTTGCATCTCGCCGCAATGGATGAGGTGCGTACAGCAAGCCAGCAAGCCCTTTTGGGCGGGGGCGAAGGCCCTCGCGAACGGCACGTCTCCCGTGGTAAGATCCTCCCGCGTGAGCGCGTTGCCCGCCTGATCGATCCGGGTTCTCCATTTCTGGAAGTTGGCCAGTTTGCCGCCCACAACATGTATGAGGGCGCCTCGCCTTCAGCTGGCATTGTCACCGGCATTGGCCGGGTCAACGGCATTGAGTGCATGATCGTGGCCAACGATGCCACGGTGAAGGGCGGTACTTATTATCCGCTGACAGTCAAGAAGCACCTACGCGCCCAAGAAATTGCCATGGAGAACAATCTCACATGCATTTACTTGGTGGATTCTGGCGGCGCTAACCTGCCCCAGCAGGATGAAGTGTTTCCGGACAAAGAGCACTTTGGCCGCATCTTCTACAATCAAGCCAACATGTCTGCAAAAGGCATTCCGCAAATCGCGGTGGTTATGGGCTCCTGTACCGCGGGTGGCGCATATGTGCCAGCCATGTGTGATGAGACCATCATCGTGAAAGAGCAAGGCACCATTTTCCTCGCCGGTCCTCCACTGGTGAAAGCCGCCACGGGCGAAGTGGTTTCTGCTGAAGATCTGGGCGGTGGGGATGTTCACACCCGCCTCTCCGGTGTGGCAGACCACTTGGCCCGTGACGATGCTCACGCTTTGGCACTAGCCCGTCAGGCTGTGTCCAATCTCAACCGCCGCAAGCCAGACCAGCTTCAGCTGCAAACGCCGGAAGATCCGCTCTACGATCCAGAAGAAATCCTCGGCGTCGTCCCTGCGGATCTGAAAACACCATACGACGTGCGCGAAGTCATCGCCCGTGTGGTAGACGGCTCTCGCTTTGATGAATTCAAAGCCCGCTACGGCACCACGCTCGTCACCGGTTTCGCTCACATCCACGGCATGCCTGTCGGCATCATCGCCAACAACGGTATTCTGTTCTCAGAAGCCGCGCTTAAAGGCGCCCACTTTGTGGAGCTGTGCTGTCAGCGTAAAATCCCGCTGGTCTTCCTGCAAAACATCACCGGCTTCATGGTCGGGCAAAAGTATGAGGCAGGCGGCATCGCAAAAGATGGCGCTAAGCTGGTAACAGCCGTGGCATGCGCAAAGGTTCCAAAGATCACCATGCTCATTGGCGGTTCCTTCGGCGCTGGCAACTACGGCATGTGTGGCCGGGCTTACTCACCGCGCATGCTCTGGAAATGGCCAAGCTCCCGCATCTCCGTCATGGGCGGTCCGCAAGCTGCTGGCGTGCTGGCAACAGTGCGCCGTGACGGCATTGAGCGCAAAGGCGGTGAATGGTCAGCGGAAGAAGAAGCAACCTTCAAACAACCGATCATTGATCAGTTTGAAGAGCAAGGCCACCCGCTCTACGCCTCCGCACGCCTCTGGGATGACGGCATTGTCGACCCGCGCAAAACTCGTGACGTCCTGGCACTGTCCATCGCAGCAAGCCTCAACGCACCAATCGAAGACACGCCATTCGGCGTCTTCCGCATGTAAGGGGCTCGGTATGTTCAAGAAAATCCTTATTGCGAACCGTGGTGAGATTGCTTGCCGTGTTGCAAAATCCGCCAAAGCCCTCGGCATCAAGGTTGTTGCAGTCTATTCAGACGCTGACCGCGATGCCCGTCACGTGCAAATGGCTGACGAGGCTTACCGCCTTGGCCCAGCACCAGTGGCAGAGAGCTACCTCAACATTCCTGAGTTGCTCAACGCTGCCAAAACCAGCGGCGCAGACGCCATCCATCCGGGCTACGGTTTCCTTTCAGAAAACCCAGAGTTCGTGGAAGCGGTTGAAGCAGCTGGCCTTGTCTTCATCGGCCCACCAGCGGATGCAATTCGCGCCATGGGCCTGAAGGATGCCGCCAAAAAACTCATGGAAGAGTCCGGCGTTCCAGTCGTGCCGGGCTATCATGGCAGCAACCAGGACGCTGAGTTCCTAAAAAGTGAATCCGACAAGATCGGCTATCCGGTCCTCATCAAAGCCCGCGCAGGCGGCGGCGGCAAAGGCATGCGCCGTGTTGATGATCCGGCAGACTTCTTTGAAGCTCTGGAAGGCGCTCAGCGCGAAGGTCAGTCCAGCTTTGGTGACCCACGCGTCCTCATCGAGAAGTACATCCTGTCACCACGCCACATCGAGGTGCAGGTCTTCTGTGATGGTCATGGCAATGCAGTACACCTGTTCGAGCGCGACTGCTCCTTGCAGCGTCGCCACCAAAAGGTGATCGAAGAAGCCCCTGCCCCCGGCATGACCGAAGAGATGCGCAACGCTATGGGCGATGCTGCCGTCAAAGCAGCTCAAGCTGTAGGATATGAAGGCGCTGGTACGGTTGAGTTCATTGTTGATGGCTCAGAAGGTCTCCGTTCTGACCGCTTCTGGTTCATGGAAATGAACACGCGTCTTCAGGTAGAACATCCGGTCACAGAAGCCATCACCGGGCAAGATTTGGTCAACTGGCAGCTCTCCGTCGCAGCGGGTGGTGAATTGCCTCTGATGCAGGACGAGCTCACCATCTTCGGCCATGCATTTGAAGCGCGTATCTACGCTGAGGATGCTGAAGCAGGCTTCCTGCCAGCAACCGGAACGCTGAACGAGTTGAAACTGCCGGAATTGTTCGCCCGCATCGACAGCGGCGTACGCAAAGGCGATACGATCACCCCTTACTACGATCCAATGATCGCAAAGGTGATCTGCCACGGCGAAACCCGTGAAGCTGCTCTGGCGAAAATGTCTCTGGCCTTGGAAAAGAGTCAGGCAGTTGGCTGCACCACCAACATCACTTTCCTGCATCGCCTGTGTAACCACGACGGCTTTGCAAAGGGTGAGATGGACACGGGCCTTATCGACCGTGAACTGGAAGCTCTCACTAAACCGACAGCTCCAACCAAACACGCTTTCGCAATGGCTGCTCTCATCGAGCTCGGCTTTGCAACTGAAACTGCACTGGTCCATAACGATCCGTGGGCGAGCCTCACAGGTTGGCGTCATTGGACGGCAGCCCAGCAGATTGCGCATCTGTCATGGCGCGATGAAGTCACCGAAGTTGTGGCAAACCGCCATCATGATGGCAGCCTGACCATTGCTATTGATGATGAAACCTTCAATTTGCAGATCCTCTCCGTAGACAACAACCACATGCGCGTGGATTTTGCCGGTCAAATCACCTCAGCTGATTTCTTCGCAGAAGACACCAGTCTCACCCTCTTCTCCGGCGGTGTCACATGGCGCTTCGATCTGCCGGATCATCTGGCAGAGCAGGATGACAGTGCAGCCTCAGGCAACGCCATCACATCGCCAATGCCGGGCCTTGTGCGTGCTGTAAACTGTAAGCCGGGTGACGAGGTTTCTGAAGGCGATACGTTGATCGTGACCGAAGCCATGAAGATGGAACACTCTCTCAAAGCACCGCGTGACGGCGTTGTGGCTGAAGTGATGGCATCTGCGGGTGACCAAGTGGAAGAAGGCGTTATACTCCTCACGCTTGAGGAGGAGGAATAACCGTTGTTGCCATCTGCGAAATCTTACGAGGAGCTCCGAGAAAAGTTTCAGTGGGACATCCCGGAGTTCTTCAACATTGGCGTAGATATCTGTGACAAGTGGGCGGACAAAGACGCCGCCCGCGAAGCACTCATCTTCGCTGAAGAAGACGGGCCAACAACCACTTACACGTTTGGTGACTTGAAAAAGCTGAGTAACCAGCTGGCCAATCTGCTCCTATCTCAAGGCATCAGCCAAGGTGAGCGCGTCGGCATCCTACTGCCACAGGCACCTGAAACAGCCTTCTCCCATATTGCAATTCACAAGCTTGGTGGCATCTCCATTCCGCTCTTCTCGCTGTTTGGCGAAGAAGCACTGGAATATCGGCTAGAGAACTCTGGTGCGAAAGCTCTCATCACCAACAATGCAGGTGCTGAGAAGCTGGCAAAGATCCGCGACAGCCTGCCAGAGCTTGAGCTGATCCTGAACATCGAAGGCACAGACTTCGGCACTCGCTCACTCCATGCTGAAATGGCAGGGCAAAACGAAGGCTTCACACCAGTGAAGACCAAAGCCGAAGACCCCGCCATTATCATCTACACCTCCGGCACCACCGGCCAACCCAAAGGCGCGCTCCACGCGCACCGCACACTGCTCGGTCACCTGCCCGGCGTAGAGATGCCGCACAACATGTTCCCGAAAGAAGGTGACCGCTTCTGGACACCAGCAGACTGGGCATGGATCGGCGGTTTGATCGATGTTCTTCTGCCAAGCCTACATCACGGCATTCCTGTCGTTGCTTGCCGTTTCAAGAAGTTCAGCGGCGAAGCAGCCTTCCAGCTAATGCAAGACCTGAAAATCCGCAACGCCTTCATCCCGCCAACCGCGCTGAAAATGATGCGGCAGGTAGAGAACCCGAAGGACCGCTGGAACTATTCCCTCCGCTCCCTCGGCAGTGGCGGCGAAGCCCTTGGCGCAGAGCTGATCCAATGGGGTCAGGACACGTTCGGCCTGACAATCAGCGAATTCTACGGCCAGACCGAGTGCAACCTCGTTGTCTCCACCTGCGCAGAACTGATGGAAACCCGTCCTGGCGTCACCGGCAAAGCCGTGCCGGGCTTTGATGTGCAGATCGTGGACGACAAAGGCACCGTTCTCGAAGCTGGTCAGCTTGGCAACATCGGCGTTCGTGCACCAAACCCTGTCATGTTCCTCCAATACTGGAACAATCCGGAAGCCACGAAAAAGAAATTCTCTGGCGACTTCCTCATCACGGGCGACAAAGGCGTGATGGATAAAGACGGCTGGATCCAGTTTGTTGGCCGCGATGATGATGTCATCACCTCATCCGGCTACCGCATCGGCCCTGGCGAGATTGAAGACTGCCTGTTGAAACACGACAGAGTTGCCATGGCAGGTGTCATCGGCAAGCCAGACAAGTTACGCACCGAGATCGTCAAAGCCTACATTGTGCTGAAAGAAGGTGTTGAGCCATCCGATGAACTGGCCAAGGAACTTTCTGATTTTGTGAAACAGCGATTAGCTGCGCATGAATATCCACGTGAACTGGAATTTGTCGAAGCCCTGCCAATGACAACAACCGGAAAGGTTATCCGCAGAGAACTTCGTGCCCGCGCTATCGACGAGGAGGTTTGATAAGCGATGAGCAAGAAACTAAACATTTTTGAGATGGGCCCACGCGACGGCCTGCAGAACGAAAAAACGCTGATCCCGACAGCAAACAAGATCGAACTGATCAACCGCCTTTCCGAGTGCGGGTTTGAGAAGATCGAAACATCCAGCTTTGTTTCACCCAAATGGGTGCCGCAAATGGCGGATGCTGCGGAAGTCTTTGCAGGCATCACGCGCAAACCCGGCATTCGCTATACAGCGCTGACGCCAAACATCAAAGGCTACGAGCGCGCCAAAGCATCCGGGGCGGATGAAGTCGCAATCTTCGCGTCCGCATCAGAAGGCTTTTCTCAAAAGAACATCAACTGCTCTATTGAGGAAAGCTTCGAACGCTTCACTCCAATCGTGGAAGCAGCAAAAGCTGACGGCATTCCAGTCCGCGGATACGTCTCCTGCATCGTTGAGTGCCCATACGATGGCCCAACTCCAGTCCAAAACGTAGCAATGGTCTCAGAACGTCTGCTGCAGATGGGCTGCTACGAGGTTTCCCTTGGCGACACCATTGGCGCAGCCACTCCGGAAACCACGGAAGCGATGCTGGATGCAGTCCTGAGCGTCATCCCGGCTGAGCAACTCGCAGGCCATTTCCACGACACCAAAGACCTGGCTCTGGCTAACATCATGTCCAGCATAAAAATGGGCCTGCGCACGTTCGATTCAGCCATCGGCGGTCTCGGCGGTTGTCCGTATGCACCGGGCGCAAAAGGCAACGTCAGCACACTGGCCGTCGCAAAAATGGCAAAATTGCTGGACTACAACACCGGCCTCGACATTGAGAAGCTGGAACAAACGCAAGAGTTTATTCTCTCCATCAAAGAGGCGGCGGCGGCATGACCTATCAGAACCTTCGCATCGAAAAAGCGGACAACGGCATCACCACACTCTTGCTGGCACGCGCTGAAAAGCACAATGCTATGAATGCTGAGATGATGGATGAACTGGTTGCAGCAGCTGAAGAGCTGGACAACTGTGAGCAGACCCGCGCAATCATTCTGGCAGCGGACGGCGAAACCTTCTGTGCTGGCGGCGATCTCAAGTGGATGCAGGCGCAGGCAGAGAAAGACCGCATCGGCAAAATGCAGGAAGCCAATCGTCTGGCAGGCATGCTCAAACGCCTCGACAGCATGAAAAAGCCTCTGCTCGCTCGTGTTCATGGCCCTGCTTACGGCGGCGGAGTTGGCATTCTCAGCGTCTGCGATCTGGTGGTTGCTGCTGACAACACCAAATTCGCTCTGACTGAAACCCGCCTCGGCCTGATCCCGGCAACCATCGGCACTTATGTTGTACGTCGCTTGGGCGAAGGTCATGCTCGTCAGGTCTTCATGAATGCCCGCCCATTTGGTGCGCAAAGAGCACATCACCTCGGTCTTGTCTCATTGGTGACAACACCAGAGGACCTGCACGCAGTAACGCAGAAAGAAGCAGAAGCTTATTTAAATTGCGCACCGGGTGCCGTAGCAGATGCAAAAGCTCTTTGTCAGAATTTAGCGCGTATGCCTGCAGAAGATCAGATCGACTACACAGCAAATGCCCTAGCGGACAGATGGGAAACCACTGAAGCACAGGCCGGAATTTCTGCATTCTTCGCTAAAGAAACACCGCCGTGGCGTAAATAGATCTTCACCCTGTTTTTTTGACCTGCGGCATATGCACAAATGCTGAGTTTTTTCTTTACTTGCTGGATCGCTTTGTTACATAGCATTTAGCGAAAAACGAGAAAAGAATGCTGCTGGCACTACAATCCATCAGGTCAAAACAGGACTTTCATACCCTTGTATTCATTGCAGGGACTGTTTTGCTGAACGCGATTGGTGCCGGATTGATCATTCCGGTGACCCCGGCACTGGTCGCAGAACTCAGCCAAACCACCATCGCAGATGCAGCTCTCTGGGGCGGCTACATCGCAGCAAGTTACGCTGCTATGCAGTTCCTCTTCGGTCCCGCTGTTGGGGCGATATCTGACCGTTTTGGTCGACGCCCAATCCTCTTGATCTCCCTTGCTGTCCTGACAGTCGACTACCTGATCATGACCTTCGCAGGTTCGCTCTGGGTTCTGTTCATTGGCAGGCTCTTGGCTGGAGTTGCCAGCGCAACCTACGCCACCGCCTATGCAGCAGTCTCCGATATATCGCATAACGGCAAACGCGCCACCCGCTTCGGCATGGTTGGTGCGGCAATCGGTTTTGGCTTTGTCATCGGTCCGGTTATGGGCGGAACACTTGCCCTCTTCGGCGTCCGTGTACCCTTCTACATCTCTGCAGTTCTGATTGCGATGACCTTCGCTTACGGCCTGTTCTACATGCCGGAAACCCTGCCAAAATCGGCAAGAAAGGCCATTCGCTGGCGCAGAGCAAACCCTGTTGGCGCAGCCATGGATATTGCCCAGTCTCCTGTTCTGGTGTGGCTCTTCATTGCGCTCTTCCTCTTTGAAATGGCAAACTTCGTGTATCCGGCAATTTGGCCGTACTACACAATTGAAGCCTTCCACTGGACCACAGCTCAGGTAGGTCTCTCACTCGCTATCGTCGGTATTGGTTTCTCCAGCGTCAAAGGCGGTCTTATCCGCTGGATTATTCCGCGCAAGGGCGAAGCGAAAACCGTGCTTTACGGCTTCTTCTTCGCCGTAATCGCATTGCTAGGCTTCGCATTTGCGCCAAACACACTCACAGTCATTCTGCTCCTGCCACCAGCAGCGCTTGGCGCGATGATCCCACCTGCCATGATCGCCCTGATGAGCCATCACGTCTCACAAGACAAGCAGGGCCGTCTGCAAGGTGCGCTGACAAGCATCATCGGGCTCACACTTGTGCTTTCCACTTTGATGATGACACAGCTCTTCACCAGCTTCACAGCAGACAGTGCAGAGCTTTACTATCCGGGTGCACCATTCCTGCTGGCCGCATCATTCATGCTGCTTGCCATTGGTCCATTCTGGGTTGGTCTGAGAAAGATCAATATCAGCGGCTGATCACAAACACCTGAAATCAGACCCTACGCCGGAGAATGTCTCAGAAGATATTCATTTGTGGAGACAATATTGCTGCAAATGAACGACAGCGAAGCCATAATCGCTGCTTGCACAAACTCTTGCTGAGAAGACGTATCACAGGACCCCGGCTCCCGCGTCGCGCAGGCATCGTAAATAATCGTAATCGGATATCCAAGTTCTGTCGTCGCATGTGCTGCAGCTGCAATGCAATCCTTACTCATCGAACCACAGATAACCAGCTCCTCAACATTCTCATCATCTAGGATCTGCTTGAGGTTATTGTTGAGGAAGATGTTAGAGGTATACTTCGTCACGATTGGCTCGTGCGGCAACGGTTTCGCCATGTCGTGGATTTCAGCACCAATCGTGCCTTCAACCGTAAACGGTGCATCTTTCTCTTTAAAATGATGTTGGATGTGAACGATGGTTTGATCCTGAACGCGCGCATTTGTCAGCAACATCTGAATGTTCCCCGCAGCCTCGAACTGCCCTTCCAACTCACATTTCCCACCGGGAAAGAAGTCGTTCTGACAGTCAATTATCAGCAACGCCGTTCTCGTCATCTTACGCTCAACACCTCACGTGACAGACCAACTGCGTAATAGTCTAATAGATATCGATTGACGGAACTCAGCTAGAAAAACCCGCATTTTTCATAAAACCTAGGAGTAAACACCAGACCTGATAAAGCCCGCACAGAAAACCTGCTCAGTGACCCAGATATTCCTCAGTCGAAATAACCTTACCATAGGCGAACGAAAGCGCTGCCATAATCGCCCCTTGAACATATTTTGCTGGAACGATTTCCCCTTCAAACTCAAGATCACAGGTCGCACAGGCATCGTAGATAACAGTGATGGGATAACCAAGATCAACAGTCGCACGCGCCGCCGCATCAATGCACATATGAGACATGCCCCCGCAGATCACGATTTCCTCAACACCCACATCCTCTAAAATCTGCTGAAGGTTCGTGTTCAGGTAACTGTTAGCGGAATACTTGACCACCACATGCTCCCCCTCAGCGGGGCTGCAACTATCATGCAGTTCTGCCCCGATGGTTCCCTCAACAAGGAACGGAGCATACTTATCTTTAAAGAAATGCTGGATATGGACAATGCAATCGTCGTTATCGCGAGCGCTCTTAAGCAAACGCTGAATGTTCGCAGCAGATTCAACCTGACCCTCGAGTTCACACTTCCCCCCCGGGAAGAAGTCGTTCTGACAATCAATGATGATTAGGGCTTTCTTGGCCATATCCCCTCAGGAGGTTGGTCATCCAAAACGTCGATTATGCTCCATTCAACGAATGCAGGAATTCATCGGTAGAAATCACGTTGCTATGCGCAAATCTTAAAGACGCCATCATAGCAGTGTGAACATGATCCGCTGGGACGGTTACGCCATTGAACTCAAGATCCTCTGTGGCGCACGCATCGTAAATGATGGTCAGCGGGTAACCCAGATCAAGGGTCTGACGCGCAGTCGCATTCACGCAGTTCTGGCTCATAGAACCACACATGACGATCTCATCAATACCAGCCTCAACAAGGATCTGCTGCAGATTGGTGTCCTTATAGCCATTCATGTAGTTTTTAACGACAACAGGTTCCCCGTTCACGGGTCTCGCACACTCGTTAATCTCCACCCCTGGCGATCCCTCAACCAGATAAGGCTCTGTTTTATCTTTGTACATGTGTTGAAGGTGGATGACGTTTTCGTCGTTGTCTCGCACCATCTCAAGAAGACGGGCAATATTTTTTCCTGCTTCCACCTGCCCCCCTAAAGGACAGCTACCACCAGGAAAATAATCGTTCTGGCAGTCGATAATGATCAGGGCCCTTTTAGGCATAAGCACACCTCAGTCCTATTGGTCTTATTTGAGCAAACAATAAGGCCAACACGTTTAAGCATGCCGGATTTTAAAAAGCAGATTTTATAAAATCCCGAGCTATCCCTAATCAGAAGCCGGCCTCAGGAGCCGGCTTCTGAAAGCAGTCAAAGCCTGAGTTATGCAGCCAGATACTCATCTGTGCTGACAACTTTGCCATACGCAAAAGCCAGGGATGCCATGAACGCACCATGTACGTATTTCGCAGGAATAGTCTCGCCGTTGTGTTCCATATCCAATGTCGCACAAGCATCACCAATAATGGTTGCTGTGTATCCCAGATCAACCGCGGCACGAACTGTCGCATCAATGCAGTTGTGAGACATAGAGCCAACGACGACCAGATGCTCAATGCCCTGCTCATCCAGCAATTCTTTCAGGTTGGTTTCCAAAAAGCTATTTGCAAACTGCTTGGTTACGAGCGGCTCACCATCCTGAGGCAACACATCATCATGAATTTTAACACCTTCAGTGCCTGCGTTGAAGAACGGCGCATTACCTGCTTCAACCACATGCTGAATGTGAATGATCGGAGTTTTCTTGCTGCGGCTGTCTTCCAACAAACGCTTTACATTCTGAGCAGCTTCAACCTGCCCATCCAGCTCCCAGGCGCCACCGGGGAAATAGTCGTTCTGAACGTCAACAATAACCAGTGCGGATTTAGACATTTGTGCCTCCATAGATTTGCTCTTGTCGGCAACAAACCTAATCAACACCTCCAATCAGCTCGATTGGCATATACGACATAAAACATGCTATAATTGCCATATGATCAGATCAGAGACACATCATCCTATCGGCATACTGTCCTACACCGGCGCACAACTCTCAGCGGTTTATGGGCTAATCGATATGTTCCACGCTGCCAGCAAAAGCAATGCCAGCAGCATTGAGGCAACCGTGCTTCACGAAGATCAGATCAGCTCAATCGGAGCCACTACCTTCTCGGCGATAATCCTGCCTCCCTGTCTGGTCGATGATCACCCGACCGTCTCACCAGCACTCGTCCAATGGCTCAAACACCAACATGAGCATGGCGCCATTCTCTGCTCAATCTGCGTCGGCGCGATGTTGCTGGCCGAAACGGGCATTCTTGACAACAGGCCCGCCACAACCCATTGGGCAATCACCGAGGATTTTGCGAAGAAATACCCTTTGGTACAGCTCGATACTGACAAAATGATCGTCGATGAAGGCGATGTCATCACCGCAGGCGGCATCATGGCATGGACCGATCTGGGCCTCAGGCTGATTGACCACTTCATCGATCACACAACCATGCTCGAAGTCTCCCGTAGATTTCTCATCGATCCAGCCGGAAGAGAACAAAAAAACTACAGCCGCTTCTATCCCAACTTCTCACACGGTGATCAGGCGATTTTGAAGGCCCAACATTGGCTTCAGACCACCTATAAGAAAAAATTGACAGTACCCGAAATGGCAGAAAAAGCCGGACTGACAGGACGAACCTTCCAAAGACGGTTTGAAGTCGCGACAGGGCACACGCCAAACACTTATTTACAGCAACTCCGCATAACCGAAGCACGCCAGCAGCTGGAGCAAACCAAACGGTCCTTCAACGAGATCGCATGGGACGTTGGTTACGAAGACCCAACAGCTTGTCGCCGCGTATTCATCAAAACCACAGGCCTCAGCCCTGGTCAGTATCGCCAAAAATTCGGATATCAAAGCGCTGCAGCTTAATGAGGTTGGGTCAAAAACTCATCCGTCGAAACAACAGCCGCATTGGAAAAGATGAGAGAAGCCATAATTGAGGCCTGCACATCATCCACGGACACTTCACGCCCACGGAACTCCATACAGCTCGCAGCGCAGGCATCGTAAACAACAGTAACCGGATATCCGAGGTCTAAGGTCGCTCGTGCAGTCTCAACAATGCAGTACTGGGTCATGGAACCACAAATCACCAGATCATCTATTTTATGGTCTGTCAGCAACGCTCGCAGGTTCGTCCCCTCCAGAGCATTGAAATTGTACTTGGTTACGACCGCCTCATCAGCTTTCGGCCAGACCATCTTGTTGATCTCAGCACCAAAAGACCCTTCTGCCATGTAAGGCGATTTTGGATCTTTGTAGACATGCTTGATGTGTATTACGAACTCGTGGTGCTCTCTGGCGTCTTTCAAAAGCTCAACAATATTCCCGGCAGCTTCCATTTGCTTAGGCAATTCAAACTTGCCACCTGGAAAATGATCGTTCTGGCACGCGATGATGAGCAAAGCAGTGTTATGCGTCATACCCAACCCTCTACAGCGCATCCCTGCTGGACTGGTTCAGTTTCACATGGGAAACGCCTAAAAAGCCTGAGAGTCTGCTGCGTAGGAACTCTTGAACAGAGCAGACTCTAGGAAAAATTTACCAGCTGCATACTATAAGCCAAAGTATTTAATCGACGCGCACACAAACAGTCGGATTTTAGAAAACTCGGAGGGTAAACGACTAGCTATGACGCTCTGCGTGTGCCTTGATGATAAATCATGGACCACTGCCCACCTTCGAGTTTCCAGATGGAAGTCCGCTGCGTCTCATTCTCGGCAATGCTGTAAAACACCTGAATGAGCCCCTCGCTCAACTTGCGAAAGCAAAAGTTCTCAATTGTTCTGACCGGATAATCCGCCGCCTCGCTCGGAAGCTCAGCGAGGACCTGCGCACGATTATACATCCGACCACTCGCACCAATCTCAATGAAGTCTGCGTGAAGTAACAACTCAAGTTGTCTCTTATCTCCTCGAGTAGCAGGCCTCAAAAGCTGTTGCTCTAAGAAAAGAAGTTGTTCCTGCATAGGTTATCCAATAGCCTTGAGTACTCTTTTGTACGCCTTCTTCTCAGCTCTTTTGCATCCAAGTTTAAGCCCTAACCAAATTGTCCCAAACTTGAAGAAAGCAAAAAATAACACCGCAAAAAATAGCGTATTCACGTCATTTAAGATTTGCCCTTTGCTAGGATCTCCAAACACAATGATAGTTGTAATAACTCCCTCTAAAATGAGCGCTCCAACTAAGCATAATCCAGTAAGTTTGAGTAAGATAAATCCTTCAAGATATACATCGTGCCGGTTATAGATAGTTTTACCCACCCAATATCCTGCAAACACAGCAATCATGTAAGAAACATACCCAATCGAAAGCTCCAGCCCCAAGAAAGTAGCACTCAATAACCTTAAAACGGGGAGTCCGACTGTCAGCAATGCCAAAAGAGCCGTAAACCGGCCTGCATACTTCAACAAACTAATTTGCGAACCATCCATAATCACCAGTCAAATATCCTCAATCAAAAAGCTAACTTATCGTTTTTACGTGCTTTACAGCAAACCACTGGCCTACCACCAACCCCAAAGCGGCACAAAATGCCATGCCTAAAAAATGAAGCAGTAGCAATAACATCAACCCAAAAGAGACAGATAAATCAATCCCAAATCCAGAAAACAGTACGGCAACCAAACCAAATATAAAACGCGCCATGAAGTCCAAAGGGGTTTGACTAAGAGGACTAACGATCAATAGTTCTCGCTCAAATCCCGCGAAATCAAAGCCATTTCCAACAAGACCACTATTACTTACATACTGCTCAATAATATGAAGAAGAATGGTACTGTCGGTAGCTTCCTTAAAAACTAAAACAGACAAGTAAGCACATGCTGAACAAGCTAATGCCAACTTACACAAGTCCTTAGTTTTGATTTTTTGATGGTTTGAACGAAACAGATCAAATCCGATAATAATACCTGAAATCACCAACAAAATCGTAGGAAGGCTATTAGCTCTGATTGCAACACCAAACAGCTTTTGAGTGTAATGTAAAGCCAGCCAAATGCTCAAATAGAGCAAGATATACACGGTCCCATATGTGACTGCCGTTTTTTCAATTCGCCACAAAGGCCTAGCACTTGGCATGCATAAATTCCTCACTCTGAAAACAGTGCGCATAAACACATGCAATTTTAGGTTTAGTCAAGTGAACACTAAATGCACTTTGTAAATGAGCCTTTTCTAGGCCTCTATAAGTCTGACATCATTAAGTTCCATGAGAATAAAAAAAGCCCGGCGCCTCTCGACACCGGGTCTCTCAATTCTTGCAATGCTCTCAGCGTTTAGCCGCCGAAGTCGTCCAGCATGATGTCTTCACGTTCCACGCCCATATCAACCAGCATGTTGATCACGGATTGGTTCATGATTGGAGGGCCACACATGTAGTACTCGCAGTCTTCTGGCGCAGCGTGGTCCTTCAGGTACTCGTTGTAGAGCACGTTGTGAATGAACCCGGTGTAACCGTCCCAGTCATCATCTGGCTGAGGATCAGAAAGCGCCACATGCCATGTGAAGTTCGGGAACTCTTTCGCCAGCTGGTCGAAGTCCTCAACAAAGAACATCTCTTTCTTGGAACGTGCACCGTACCAGAAAGTGATCTTACGATCGCGGTTCTCAAGACGCTTCAACTGATCGAAGATGTGTGAGCGCATAGGCGCCATACCAGCACCACCACCGATGAACACCATTTCCTTGTCGGTTTCGCGAGCAAAGAACTCACCAAACGGACCGGAAATCGTCACCTTGTCACCCGGCTTCAGGTTGAAGATGAAGGAGGACATCTTACCGGCAGGAATACCCTGAGTGCCCGGAGGAGGCGACGCCACACGAACGTTCAGCATGATCATGCCTTTTTCGTCCGGGTAGTTTGCCATGGAGTAAGCGCGTTCAACTGGCTCATCCACGATGGACTCATACTGCCAGAGATTGAACTTATCCCAGTCTCCGCGGTACTGCTCTTCAATATGGAAGTCAGTGTACTTCAGCTTGTGCGCAGGGGCTTCAATCTGAATGTAACCACCAGCACGGAAGTTCACGTCTTCGCCTTCAGGCAGGTCCAGAACCAGCGACTTAATGAAGGTTGCAACGTTCTCGTTGGAGCGAACAGTACACTCCCACTTTTTCACGCCGAACACTTCTTCAGGCACTTCGATCTTCATGTCCTGCTTCACAGCAACCTGACAGGAAAGACGGTCACCGCAGCGTGCTTCACGCTTGGTGATATGGCTTTCTTCAGTCGCCAGAATAGAACCGCCACCCTCGTGCACTTTCACGCGGCACTGGGCACAGGTACCACCGCCACCACAGGCGGAAGGAACAAAGATTTTCTGATCGGCCAGAACATTGAGTAGCTTGCCACCCGCAGGAACGGAGAGCGTCTTCTCACCATTGATACTGATCTGAACATCACCGGATGCAACCAGCTTGCTGCGTGCCATCAAAATGACGATCACCAGCGCAAGCACGATCAGAGTGAAGAGCGTAATGCCCCAGGTAAAGTCTTGCATCTACTCGTCCCCTTACAGCTTCACGCCTGAGAAAGCCATGAAACCCATAGCCATCAAACCAGCAGTGATGAAGGTGATGCCAAGACCCTGCAGTCCATCAGGAACATCAGAGTATTTCAGCTTTTCACGCACACCAGCCATTGCAGTAATCGCCAGCGCCCAACCGATACCGGAGGACACACCATAAACAGATGCCTCACCCAGATTGTAGTCACGCTCCACCATGAACAAAGAACCACCCATAATCGCGCAGTTCACTGTGATCAGTGGCAGGAAGATACCCAGCGCGTTGTAAAGCGCAGGAACGTAGCGATCGAGGAACATCTCGAGGATCTGCACCACAGCAGCGATAACGCCGATGTAGGAGATCAGGCCCAGAAAGCGCAGATCAGTGCCTTCAAGTCCAGCCCATGCTAACGCATTGTCATTGAGCAGTGTGGTGTAAAGCACGTTGTTGATTGGCACAGTCAGCGCCTGCACAACAACAACGGAGATACCCAGACCCAGCGCAGTCTCAACCTTCTTGGAAACCGCAAGGAATGTACACATTCCAAGGAAGAAGGAGAGCGCGAGGTTCTCGATAAAGATCGCCTTGACGGCGAGGGAAAGAAGCCCTTCCATAATCAGTGAGCTCCCTCAGTTTCCATGATTTTATAGTCGCGCTTCTCAACCTGCGCAGGCTTCCAGGTACGGAAACCCCAGATCAGCAGACCGATCACGAAGAACGCGGACGGAGGCAGCAGCAGCAGGCCGTTTGGCACATACCAGCCACCGTTGTTCACGGTCTCAAGGATCTGCACACCAAACAGGGAACCTGAGCCAAGCAGCTCACGTACAACACCAACCAGCAGCAGGATCAGGGAGTAACCCAGACCGTTACCAATACCATCAAGGAAAGATGGGATTGGTGGGTTCTTCATAGCGTACGCTTCTGCGCGGCCCATCACGATACAGTTGGTGATGATCAGACCAACAAACACGGAGAGTGTCTTGGAAATCTCGTAGAGATACGCCTTCAGAACCTGATCAACCAGAATAACGAGAGACGCAATAATCACCATCTGCACAATAATGCGGATAGAAGATGGGATCTGGTTACGCAAAAGAGAGATGAAGAAGTTGGAGAACGCTGTCACAAGCGTCACCGCGATCGCCATCACCAGCGCAACCTTCAGGGAAGAGGTTACCGCAAGCGCGGAACAGATGCCAAGAACCTGAAGCGTGATCGGATTGTTATCGACCATCGGGTCCTTAAGCATGGACAAGTCTTTGCCAGCCATTACGCCTCTCCTTTTTTCAGATTGTCGAGGAAGGTCTTGAAGCCCTGCTCGCCCATCCAGAATTTGACGAGGTTGTCGACACCACGGGATGTCAGCGTTGCACCTGCAATCGCATCAATGTGGTGTTTGGAGCCATCAATACCCGCTGGAACCGCTTTGCCGACACCGATGTCCACGGACCCGTTGTCGCCATAAACCAGCTTGCCCGGCCATTGAGCCATCCATTTTGGATTGTCTACTTCCGCACCAAGACCTGGGGTCTCACCGTGGGAGTAAAAACGCAGGCCATACACTTCATTGCCATCAGCATTCAGTGCGATGAAACCATAAAGCGTGGACCACAGACCGTAGCCGTGCACTGGCAGAATGATACGCTCAATCTTGCCTGCATCATCGCGCAGCAGATAAACCGAAGCCAGTTTAGCCTGACGTTTGATGGATGCTGGATCATTATCCAAAGCAACGGAAAGAACCGGATCTTTCGCAGCAGCGCGCTGGTCATAGGTCGCAGCGTCGGCCGCATCAGAGAACTTGCCAGTTGCAACATCAACAAGCCGCGGTTCAAAGGCACCAAATGCCTTCTCAACGTCGACACCAGCCTCGAAAAGACCAGCAACCTTGAGGATATTGGTCTTCTTATCGAGTGTTTTGTTGATTTCCTGCTGAGGCTTAAGCAGCACCGCAGCGCCGGAAACAATCATCGAACAGATCAGACACAGAACCACAGCAACGGTAATCGTACGCGGAGCTGAGTCCAGAGGCATCGCGTTGAAGCGCGCCCAAAGACCTGTAGGAGCTGTTGTGTTTTCAGCATTAGGCATGGCGCTTCATCCTCCGTGTGATGTTCGCCTTCACAACGAAGTAGTCGATCAGCGGAGAAAAGATATTGCCGAACAGGATTGCCAACATCATGCCTTCTGGGAAGGCCGGGTTGATGACACGGATCAGAATGCACATCACGCCAATCAGGGCAGCGTAGATGTAACGGCCCGGATTTGTCATCGCAGCAGTCACAGGCTCAGTCACCATGAACACGAGGCCAAACATGAAGCCACCAGTGACAAGGTGCCAGTACCAAGGCATTGCAAACATCGGGTTGGTCTCAGAACCAATCAGGTTCAGCAACAGACTGAAACCAATCATGCCCGCCAGACAACCAAGGATGAGACGGTAGTTTGCGATACCTGTGGTCACGAGGAACACACCGCCAAGAGCAATAGCAATCGTGGAGGTTTCACCGAAGGAACCCTGAATGGTACCAACGAAAGAGCTCATCCATGTGATGCCGTTTGCAGCCAGTCCCTGCATGCCGTCAGACGCAGCAACACCCAGTGCAGTTGCACCAGAGAAGCCATCAACTGGCGTCCACACCGCATCACCAGACAATGCAGCCGGATAAGCGAAGTAGAGGAATGCACGACCAACAAGCGCCGGGTTCAGGAAGTTTTTGCCAGTCCCACCAAACACTTCCTTGCCGATCACCACACCAAACGCGATACCAAGACCAACCTGCCAAAGTGGCGTAGAAGCTGGAAGGATCAGCGTGTAGAGCATGGAGGAAACAAAGAAGCCTTCGTTCACTTCGTGCCCGCGCACAGTGGCAAACAGCACTTCGAAGATGCCGCCAACACCGAGTGTTACGATGTAAATCGGCAAGAAGTACAGCGCACCGTGCGCCATGTTGGCGAAGATGCTGTCCGGGTTAAAACCGATACCCAGCAGAGAGAGGATAAACGCTCTCCAGCCAGCAGGCTCAGTAATGCCCATTGCGGCCAGTGCAGAGTTTGTCTGCAGGCCAGTGTTGTACATGCCAAACAGGATCGCAGGGATCGTCGCCAGCACAACATACGTCATGACACGCTTCAGATCAGCGTGGTCACGAGCGTGCGGCGCAACGCTGGTCACTGTTTTTGGAGTGTAGATGAAGGTATCCACCATCTCATAGACGGCGTAAAACTTCTCGTACTTGCCACCCTTTTCAAAGAGCGGCGCAATACGATCAAACTTATCGCGCAAACTCACGGGTTAGCCCTCTTTCTCGATTTTATCAAGATTTGCACGCAGCGCAGCTCCGTATTCATTCTTGGAATGGCAGATGAAGGTGCATAGCGCCAAATCTTCTTCATCCAACTCCAAAGCGCCAAGTTTTTGCGCCATGTCAGTGTCCAGCACCATCAGGGAGCGGAGCAGCTGAGTTGGAAGAACGTCGAGCGGCATGACCTTCTCATAGGTACCCAATGGAACGATTGCGCGGATGGAACCGTTCTTGTTTGTACCAAATGGGAACTGCAGCTTGGTGCGGAAGAACCCGGAAGGATGCACATTAAGGTTGGACCACTTCGTCATGAATGGGCGAACCCAGCCAACAACGTCTTGCTTGTGGTCTTCTTCCATCAGCGTCACCTGAGTGTGATAACGGCCAAGGAAGGCAAACTGGTCGGCGGCAATAGTGCCGGAAAGGACGGACCCGGAAACGACACGAGCTGGAATACCCGGCAGTGTTTCACCAGCCAGCAGATCATTCAGATCCGCACCAATGCGAGTTGTTACGAGGCGCGGCTTGGAAGCCAGCGGACCTGCAACAGAAACAACACGGGAGACATCCAGTTCACCTGTCAGGAACAGGTTACCGATTGCGATGACATCCTGATAACCGATGGTCCAGACTGTCTTGTTTTCATTAACCGGATCGAGGAAGTGAATGTGAGTACCCGCATTACCTGCTGGGTGCTTACCTTCAAAACTTTCCATCTGCACATCAACAACGCTTGCACCCGGAAGGTTATCCTTCGGGCTGTGGCATACGAATGTGCGGCCATCGGTTAGTTTAGAGACAATCTGAAGCCCAGCTTCAAACGCGCCAGCATTCGCATTGATGATTACACCAGCATCCGCAGCAAGCGGGTTGGTGTCCATCGCAGTTACGAAAATGGAACGCGGCTGCGTTTCAAAAACCGGAACCTTGGAGTATGGGCGGGTACGGAAGCTTGTCCAAAGACCAGACTTGGCGAGTTGCTCACGAACGACAGATGCGTCCAGAGTTGCCAAAGCGCTGTTTTCAAACTTTGAGAAAGCGATCTGTTCTTCGTTACCATCATCCAGCTTGATGACGATGGTTTCCAGAACGCGACGTGCACCACGATTGACTGCTTCAATAACACCAGCACCCGGAGCAACATAGTTGATTTCAGGAGAGCGTTTGTCATTGAAAAGAGGCTGACCCTTTACGACGCGATCGCCTTCAGCAACCAACATACGCGGCATCAACCCGTTGTAATCCCCGCCATTCACTGCAACACGGCGAACCTTCGGACCCTTGTGGATCTCTTGGTTCGGAGCACCGGTGATCGGCAGATCCAATCCTTTTGTAATCTTCATCCCTTACCCTGTCAGGCTTCTTATAGGGCAAACCACTAGATGTTCACGGGAGTATCTACGGGTAAATGATGCTAAGTCATTCTGCGAGTTACAAAATGCCGCGCATGCGGATTATTGACTTTGACAAGTCGAACCGAGATAAATCCCCCCACGGACCGCAATTTCAGCAACAAAGCCCGAGCATTGCTGAACGTCACTCATCCATGGCTCCGGTTAGGAGTAACCGCCCGCATACCATTAAAGTGCGTTGCGGTCAGCTATTCCTACGGATTTATGCGGGCCAATACCCTGATATACCGCAAATTTCAATAGGGATCCGTGATATTGACGTAACGGCAACAAGGCTGTTTCGCGAAAATTTTATCTCAAATAAGTTTTCCCCTATGTTTTCACATGCACGTAGTACCACCTACCAATTTCTTCACCATCATCTATTGCTGATCTTTGCGACAGCAGTATCAAACCCTATTTAACTTGACAGAAAACCAGAATAAGCCGATTACGCGGGGAAATTAACAAACTCTGAGGCCTAAATGCGCTTCCTCATTACAGCTCTCGTACTCATCTTTGTCACAGCATGTGTACCCAATGACAAAAGTCGCGAAGAAATCATACTTCACGGCAAAACCATGGGCACTACATTCAACGTCAAAGCCATCAAAGGGTCGTCTTCTGTAACCAAACAGGAACTGCAGCAGCAGGTTGACGAGGCTCTGGTTGGCGTCAACAAGGCCATGTCCAACTGGGACAAAAACTCCGAGATCAGCCGCTTTAACCGCTCCACCAGCACTGAATGGACGCCAATCTCTCGCGATTTCAGCATCGTGATGCAGGAGTCGCTGCGCATTCATAATCTGACAGCCGGTTATTTTGACGTGACGCTGGCACCACTTATTGAGCTGTGGGGCTTTGGTACCAAGCAGGACACTCCTCCCCAGCCAAGCCCACGCGAAATCCGCAACGCTCTTGAGTCTGTCGGCATGAGCACCATGCTGGAGTTTGAGACCGATCCTCCGGCACTGCGTAAAGTCAACACGGATACCACAGTCAATCTCTCCGCAATCGCAAAAGGCTTTGGCATCGACAAAGTTGCTTCTGTTCTGGAGCAAAACGGCATTGACGAATACCTTGTCGAAATCGGCGGCGATCTGGTCACCAAAGGCAAAAACTCAAAAGACGAGCCATGGGTCGTCGGCATCGAAAAGCCAGACTCCGCAACTCGTACGGTTCAGCAAATCGTACGAGTGAGTAACAAAGGCATGGCGACATCTGGCGATTATCGCATATACAAGGAAGTGGGCGGCAAACGCTTCTCACACATTATTGATGCTGCATCCGGGCGTCCGGTAACGCATAAACTTGCATCAGTAACTGTAATTGCTGACAATGCGATGCGCGCTGATGGTCTGGCAACAGCCCTCCTTGCAATGGGAGACAAGCGCGGCATGGCTCTGGCAGAGCGTGAAGGGATTGCCGCATTTTTCATCGTTCGCGAAGGCGACCACTTTATCACCCGGTCTTCCAGCGCGTTCAGAAAATTCGAGCAGTCTGCAGAGAAATAACGGAATATCGAAATGGCAACTTTCATCATCGCGTTTATCGTGCTGGTCCTGGTCGTAGCAGGAATGGCTATTGGCGCCGTTTTCAGAAACAAGCCGATCACTGGCAGTTGCGGCGGCTTGAACGCCATTGAAGGCGCGGACCACTGCATCGTCTGCAAGCGCGAAGTTGACCCAAACAGCCCGCTTCGTGAAAAGCTGCAGCCGTGTAAGCGCAAGCAAGCGATGGAAGAGCAGAGCGCAGCTTAATCACCATCCATTTTCAAAACATTCGAGGGGCCGAAAGGCCCCTTTTGCATGCCTGCTATTTACTGTCGGTATAATCTCGCGCAACGTCCGGCCCTTCACCGCCAATCAGCTTGGCAAAGAACCCGGCGACAATCCCGAAGCCGACACCAATGGCAACAAAACCAATACCAAGAAACAGACTACCCAGTGTCGGAAACAGCCCCTGCCCGATCGACGTCAGACTATCCCCGCCAATGAGCCAGAGCAGCAAGTTCATCCATCCGCAAATGAAACCGCCAGAGAACCAGCTCGGCATGATGGACTTCAGCAGGGGCAGATAGTTTATGACCCCTATCAGCGCTACCAGACCACCAAGTGTAATGCACCACAGGATCAGGCCGAACTGAACCACAAACGAAACATTCAGGTTAAGCAACGCGATGAGATAGAGGCACAGGAGCCCAAAAGCCAGGCCAAACAACTTGGCTGTAATACCTCGTCTGATCAATGATGGCTTCGAAAACATGCTCTTGGCTCCAATAGGTTTCTCGCGGCAGACCTCTGCCATTTGAGAGCTATCATATACCAAGGCTCTTAAAACTAGTTTTCTGCAACCAGAAAGTTATCTGCTCGCCCAGCCAAAATCAAAAACGCCGAACACCAGCAACAGAAAGCTCGACAAGGCAAGCAACCCAAAAACCCAGCACCGCAGTTTCCATCTGGCGCCTTGAAGCTTCCAGGCGTCTCTGAACAGACGGCCACTCAGAATGAACACAACAAGCAGGACCACTCCAACCCATGAGGGCATTGCACCAAAGAAGTTTGAGAGCTGATCCATTTCGCCTCCGTCTGTTAATCGCCCCTCTTTAGTTCTGCCCCATGAAAAAGGCAAATAGTCTTAGCGTAAAGCTGAAATCACCGTTCAGTTCAAAAATCAAAGCACCCAATTCCTCAACAGCACTTAGGTGGCAAACACCCGATTTATCTATCACAATCACCCGTGATACTGCTCTCTTGGACCCTTAATTCTAGCCATTTTCTCGAAGCTTAGGACCTCCGAACCACGGCAAACTTACATGTACCTTTCATATCTATTTTTTATATCTCATTGACCTTTTCACGAAGTCAGACTACAAGGCCCACGAAGAAAAGAGCTCGCTTGCCATTTGCCGCCTCATGGTCCCCTTTATGGTTTCATGAGTGAGCGGAAGCGATGGGTAGGGCAACAAAGCTCTTGCTTTATAGATAATGACCCTCCTCGAAAGAAATACTAAATGACGATACCTGAAGGGGTTGCCCCAGCGCTTTCTACCGCACTAGAAAAGCGCGAATACACGTCTCTAACCCCGGTCCAGACAGCCGTTCTTGATGAAAAACTGAAAGGCAAAGACCTTTTGGTTTCTGCTCAGACAGGCTCTGGTAAAACAGTTGCATTCGGCATCGCTATTGCGCCGGAACTGCTGGGTGATGAAGAGCGTATGGGCCGTGCGAACGAACCTCTTGCATTGTGTGTTGCGCCAACCCGTGAGCTGGCTATCCAGGTTTCTAAAGAACTGGAATGGCTCTACGGCGAAGCCGGTGCTCGTATCACCACTTGTGTTGGTGGTATGGATATGCGCCGTGAACGCCGCAATCTTTCTGCAGGCGCACACATCGTAGTCGGCACCCCAGGCCGCCTGCGTGACCATATTGAACGTGGTTCCTTTGATACTTCCTCACTTCGCACAGTTGTACTGGACGAAGCAGATGAAATGCTGGACCTTGGCTTCCGTGAAGACCTCGAATTCATTCTTGGCGCTGCACCACAAGAACGCCGCACTCTGCTGTTCTCCGCAACTGTTCCTCAGCAGATTGAAAGCCTCGCAAAACGCTTCCAGCGTGATGCACAGCGCATTTCAACAGTAAGCAACCGCGAACAGCACGCTGATATTGAATATCGCGCAATGCAGGTCGCACCAAACGACCGTGAAAACGCGATCATCAACGTCCTGCGTTTCTACGAAGCTCAGAACACCATCATCTTCTGCGGCACCCGCGAAATGGTGAAGCACCTGTCTGCACGCCTCGGCAACCGTGGCTTCGCAGTTGTTGCTCTCTCCGGTGAGCTGAGCCAGGCTGAGCGTAACCACGCTCTTGGCGCTATGCGTAATGGCCGGGCCCGCGTTTGTGTGGCAACCGATGTTGCTGCACGCGGCATTGACTTGCCAAACCTGGATCTCGTGATCCACGCAGACCTGCCAAACAACGCAGACACCCTGTTGCACCGTTCTGGCCGTACTGGTCGTGCAGGCCGTAAGGGCGTTTGTACTCTGGTTGTCCCACACACCCGCCGTCGCACAGCAACACGCCTTCTCGGCTTTGCAAAAGTGAAAGCGGAATGGGCTCCAGCGCCAACAGCCGATGAAATTCGCAACAAAGACCGTGAGCGCATCCTTGCGTCCTCCGATCTGCAGGAAGCACCGAGCGAAGAAGATCTGCCAATGGTGAAGGAACTTCTTGAGAAGTTCACCGCTGAGCAAATCGCAGCTGCTTACATGCGCCAGATCCATCAGGGTCTGCCTGCACCGGAAGAACTGCTGGCAACAAGCACCAATTTCGATAGTGAGCGTGAGCGCAAGCCACGCAAAGACTTCGACAACGGTGTTTGGTTCCGCCTCAACGTCGGTCGCAAACACAACGCTGAACCGCGTTGGTTGCTGCCAATGATCTGCCGCGCAGGTCACATCACCAAAAAAGACATCGGCTCCATCCGCATCTTTGATGCAGACGCCCGTTTCGAACTCGACGCAAAACTTGCTGACAAGTTCCTGGAAACTGTCAAAGAAAACGGCACTGGTGAAAAATCAATCACCATCACCCGTATCGAAGGCAATCCAGAGCGCAGCAGCAGTGGTCGCCCAGGTGGCAATCGCAACAACCGCGGTGGCGGTGGTGGCGGCGGTTACCGTGGTGAAGGCGGACGCGGCGGTGAAGGCCGTGGTCGTGGTCGTCGTGAAGGCGGCGGTGGCGGTGGCTACCGTGGTGGCGAAGGTCGTGGCCGTGGTGGTGAAGGCCGTGGTCGTGGCGAAGGTAAGCCAGGTGGCGGCAAAAGCTTCCGCGATAACCGCGGCGGCGAATAAGCCTCACAGACATCGTATCTCCGAAAAGTGGAAACCGGTTTTCGGATAAAGATACGCCCAAACAAAAGCTAATGCAGTTCATCTGCTTAAACGTGAACTGCTTTAGCAAGAATTGAAAAACGGGCCTTCGGGTCCGTTTTTTTATGCCTGATGTCTACCTCTCCCCACAAACACCAATAGCACCACATGGCCATCCATGCAGTGGTGAAGCTTTGGTCCCCGTTAAACGGGTGGAGCAAGGCGAGCAGACGTTGCCTGCGCTACTTGTTAAATTAGTTTCTTCGGCATCAGCTACTCGCCTCGCCCGGGCCTTTTATCATGAACGCGCGGGCTCCCTCTCGGACAGACGTGACTGACACGTCCCCGTGTCAATGACACGTTCCCATGTCACTGACAGGTTTCCCTGTCATCGACAATTTCTTGTCACCACCGGACGCCCTCCGGAACGACCCCAAACTCCCTATACCACTGTGGCCTCAAAAGGGTATGGCGCTTCACCGGACCTCCCGACAAGATACGTTACTTCTCATCGGTAGCCCAACCCCGCCCACGCCGCGGAATGGACGGTCCACTCCTGCCCGATTGCGTGGGCACAAAACTAAGATAAATCTAGAAACAGCAAGGGGAATAAGTTTTTGCTCAACCACAGCCTCCAGCCATAAAGTGCGCCTTTCTTGACTCGTACGCACATGTGACGTACAAAAGCACAAAGACGACACAGGCCAAAGGAGGCACGCGATGCTTGGATTCAACGATGAAACCGAAGAGATCAAAGGCCGCAACACGGAGCGGATGAACTTCCGCACCAAGGCCCCCATCAAGGCGGCTATACAGCATGCTGCAGCATTGTCGGGCGTGGACGACTCCACCTTTACGATGAGCGCCGCCCTGCGAGAAGCAGAACGCGTGATTGAAGCCCATGAGCACACCCGCCTCGAAGTGGTCGACCATGCAGCCTTCACTGCTGCTCTGGAAACACCACCAGATCCAAATGAAGCACTCGTCACCGCAGCAAAACGCTACAAGACACGAGTGACCAGCCGTTGACGGACGTAAGCGTTCAGGAAAAGTCATCATCTGCGGATGGGGCTGAACCGCAGTTTTTCATTGAAGCTTTCGATCCTGAGAAGCATGACAGAGCGCGCTTTTCTTGTGGCGTTGAACAGGTCGACAACTATTTTAAAAAGACAGCCAACAAACTCAGGAATGCGGGCAACACGTCAATATACGTGATGGTCAGCTCCAATGGAGACACAGCAGGTTTCTATGCCATGAATGCCCATGCAGTTCATTATCAGGACCTTCCGGGCAAATATAAACGGACAGCGCCGCGTCATGGTTCAATTCCTGCCGTTTATATCTCCATGATCGGCAGAGACATCCGCTACCGGGGACAAAAGATTGGAGAAGACCTTCTGATCGATGCCTTATGCCGTGCTTCTCGCGCATCTCAATCTGGCTATGCAGCTGCTGTAATCATGCTTGATGTACTCGACTGCGGAAACCCGGAGAAAGTCGCCAGCAGAAAAGCAATCTATGAGAGACTTCAGTTTCAAAGCCTCCAATCTAACCCCCTGCGCATGTTCATGCCCATGAAAACTGCAGATATCCTCCGTCAAGAACTTGGTACCTAAAGCGTATCACTGGAAAACAGCCACTCAAAAACGCTGGCCTGCGGACACACTTCGCCCGGCCGCAGACCAGCAGGACACTCATGAAGGGCTGTGCAAGGGTAGTTGAGGCAGCCCTTGGAGTGCCGTTCACAGTGATCTAATCAAGAGACACAATATTGGTTTCGACCGGTGGTGGAGAGGCGACGCTGCGTGTCGCGTGACCGGAAAATCCTTTAGGGAAGGACGTGCCGGACAACGCATCGGTTAAAGTTCCGCAGGTCTTATCAAGTGCCTCTAGGCGGTTACATAAAGCGTAGTGCAAAGTGAATAAAACGTCTCGTTCACAACTGTTCTTCATCCGCTCGCTCAGCACCATATGCTGCACATAAGCAAGGTTCTGGAGATCAGAAACAGCAACGTTTATTTCGTCAAATTCATTCTGATGAGTATTTGTGGCGCCACAGGCGCATGCAGTGTCGTCCATAATCAAAGCCTTTCTGACTTGGCTGTTGAATGAACCGCACGACATTGAGCTTTCGACGGCCCGCTGGCGAGCGGGAGGTTCGAAACCTGAGTCAGACAGGCGAGTTTATTCCCCCCCGAAGGAGGTGTTGTATTCACCGCCCTCCCGCTCATAGCAAAGGGTTTGCGCCTTTGGAAAAAAAGCACAAAAAATCCGCTAGTTAACGGGAGCGGTTACCGCTGACAAAGAGGTTTCGAAGCCTCGTTGTCAGGATGACCGTAGATGTATGTGGTGTCAATGGGGGTTTCTAAAGCTGACAATTAAGTGTGACTGGATTGCAAACTCGGGTACTCCACAAAACAGCAATTGCTAAGTACTTAACCCGATAGCGGTACCCACACACTAAATCACCTTAATATATCTCACCTGAAACATAAATTAGATTAATTAATTCAAGCAATTGACTCCAGATAACGATTGCAGCCATCAACACCACCTATTTACTATTAGATTCAGATTTTATTATTTTATGAGGGCAATATGTTTAATCCTGCAGATAACCTAAAATCTGGAGACAAAGCTCGTCTTTTTCCGGTTCTTTCTGAAAATTCCAAAGAAGGACGAGCACTATCTATTCTTCTTTCATGCCTTCAAAACATACCTGAGTTTGGGCAAGCAATGCTGGCTGACCTTGGTATACGGATTGGTGCTCGCACGAAGATTGAGACTTACACTGAAGTCGTTTTTTCCGACGCAAAAAACGAGAGTAGACTTAGACCAGACGGGCTGATCGTCGTCAAAACTGGTTCTAAAATCTGGACGGCTCTGGTAGAGGCCAAGATCGGCAACGCTGATCTGGATGCTTCACAAATCGAGAGCTATATGGACATTGCGAAAGCCAACAAGATCGATGCGGTAATAACAATTTCCAACCAGTTTGCTCCGTTACCATCTCACCATCCGCTCACTGTTTCAGCCGCAACCAGAAAGAAAGCTGAACTTTATCATTGGTCATGGATGTATGTACTCACAGAAGCTTCATTGCTACTCCAAGGCGATATGATTGAAGATCTTGAGCGAAGGATTATCATCAACGAGTTTGTGCGTTTCCTTACTCATACCAGCGCTGGAATTAAAAGCTTCACGCAAATGCCTGCTGCATGGACAACAATTGTCTCAGCAGTCCAAGCAGGCGGAGCAATTTCTCAAAACTCAGAGGATGCAAAAGAAGTCATCGGAGCTTGGCACCAAGAAGCCAGAGACTTGAGTTTGATCTTAAGTCGGCAACTTGGTCGCGATGTGAATATTAAGACAACAAGAGCCCACGCTATTGATCACCAAGCACGGATTAAATCTGATATTCAGAATCTCTCTGTTGAAATGCGTTTGGAAACCACGCTTTCTGTTCCTAACGCCGCAGCCCCAGTAGAGATTTGCGCCGATCTTCAGACGAAATCCATCAGTGTTTATATGCGCCTAAAAGCACCTGAAGACAAAAAATCGACGAAAGCACGTACAAACTGGCTGCTCAGACAATTGCAATCAGCTGAACCGGCAAATCTACACATTCGTCATTTCTGGCCCGGTCGCGGGCCATATGCTCAGCACTCTCTCGCTGACCTGAGGCAAGACCCAAGCCTCGCATTCACAGAAAAACCAAACGCAATTGCCTCCAGTTTTGAGGTGGTGATGGTCTGTGACCTTAGCGGCAAATTTGCCCAACGGAAAAACTTTATCAGCGAGCTGGAAAGAATAGTTCCTGAGTTTTATGAGCAAGCCGGACAGAACCTCAAAGCTTGGCAACCACCAGCGCCGCGATTGAAAGAGAATAAAACAGAAGCAGACAATGTTAGCCCTCAAGCACTCGCTGAAGCTGCCGATAGCGCAGAATTTGAAACGACAGAATAGACCATTAAGCAGTTAAAACGCTTAGCTAACTTCTGGTTCAAAAAAGCCACCTCCGTCTGGATCCCGCATCAAGTGCGGGAAGGCGGCGGTGGGTGACTAGCTTTTGCTCCGCGAAGACCTAAGCCTCACTGACAATGAAACACCAGCACCCAGAGCGACACCAACCAGCCACTCTGGATACCCATCACAGCCAGCAAAACACCAGCACCTTAGTAGCCCAGTGCGCAGCCGTCTTTGCGTGGGTCAGAGCCGCCAATCAGACCGCCGCCGTTGGCTCGGTCAAACATGATCGCCTGTCCACCGCCGATTGGGGAAGTCACAATGGACACCTCATGGCCTAAAGCTTGCAGTGTTTCAACCGTCTCCGCTGAGACACTGGTTTCAGCTTGCAAAGACAAGGACTTCTCGTCGATGAACATACGTGGGCAATCAATGGCTTCCTGCATGTTCATACCGTAGTCCAGATGGTTGGAAAGCACATGGGCATGGCCACACGGCTGGTATCCACCGCCCATCACACCAAAGCTCATATAAGGCAGACCGTCCTTTAGAACCATCGCCGGAATGATAGTGTGCATTGGCCGCTTGCCGCCAGCAATCTGGTTTGGATGCCCCTCTTCCAACGTGAAGCACGCCCCACGGTTTTGCAAAAGCACACCGGATTTCGGTGTCGCGATACCAGACCCGAAGCCGTGATAAATGGAGTTGATGAGCGAAATGGCCAGACCATCCTCATCAACCACACTCAGATAAACCGTATCAGACTTCGGTGAGAGCACCTCTTCCGACTGCCTCGGCAACACAGCATCCGTGCGGATCAACTTGGCAAGACCGTCGATGTAGTCGCTATCCAGAAACGCCTGCGGGTCAAACTCCATCGCCTCTGGATCAGCAAGAAAACGATCACGGCCAGAATACGCAATCTTGGCAATCTCCATCTCCAGATGGAACCGCTCTGGCCCCATTGGGTCCAGATCAGCCCAGTCAAACCGCTTCATCAGCTCCAGCATGATAAGAGCTACAATGCCCTGCCCGTTAGGTGGCAATTCAGCAACCGTCACACCGCGATAGTCCGTGGTGACTGGCGTCAGATCAACGGCCTCATGCGCGGCCAGATCGTCCGCTGTCAGGTATCCACCCTTCGCCTGCACTACTGTTGCAATCTCTTCAGCAATCGGGCCGTTGTAGAACGCATCCGCTCCACTCTTTGCAACAGCTTCCAGTGTCTCAGCCAAGGGAAGGTTACGCATCATTTCGCCAACAACAGGCGCACGACCATCCTTCAAAAACAGCTCAGATGCACCTTCATCACGCTTGAGAAAGTCAACAGCACCTTTCCAGTCCGCAGCCACACGCGGGCAGACTGAATGCCCGTCACGCGCATAACCAATCGCCCGTTTCAGAACCTTGTCGAATGAAAACCGTCCATGGTCTTTGAGCAGCTTCTCCCACCCGCGCAAGGCGCCCGGAACAGTCACGGCGTGAATTGAATCCACGGCAACATCAAGCAAACCATCCGCTATCAGCTTATCTGCACTCACATTTTCAGCAGCGCGCCCAGATGAATTCATGCCCGAGAGCGTCCCATCCGGCTGCGCAACAATTGCAAAGCAGTCGCCGCCAATGCCCGTCATATGCGGTTCAACAACAGAATGAACAGCCATAGCGGCCACAGCAGCATCAACGGCAGTGCCGCCCTCTCGCAAAATTTCGAGCGCTGCATTGGTTGCTAATGGATGGGATGTCGCTGCCATTGCATGTGGTGCATAAACAGCGGAGCGACCCGGAACCTGAAAATCTCTAAACACGAAAAATCCCTCTTTGTAATTACCAGTGAATCTCCGGTCCCCTAACGAAGAATTCCCCGCATCATCATCCTCTGCTAAAACAGGGTGATTCAGCAAAACCTATCAGGAAATACTTATGGTGCAATTCAATCTTGATCACGCCCGGACAATCATCTCAGCAGCACAGGCTAAAGGAAGCGAGCTTGGCCTCAAACCGCTCACCGTCGCTGTGCTGGATGCAGGCGGCCACCTCGTCGCGCTCGAACGTCAGGATGGCTCATCAATATTGCGCCCACAAATCGCAATGGGCAAAGCCTATGGCGCCGTAGCAGTTGGTGCAGGTTCCCGCTGGCTCAACGACAACGCCCAAAGCCGCCCTCACTTTGTGCAGGCCCTCAACGGCGTTGCAGGCGGTGGCATTGTCCCGGTTCCGGGCGGCGTTCTGGTCCGCAACACTGACGGCGAAATTCTAGGCGCAGTCGGCATCACCGGTGACACATCCGAAAACGACGAAGCTTCAGCCATTGCAGGCATTGAAGCAGCAGGTTTCACGGCTGACGCAGGCTGACACAACTTTACCGCAGTTGCTGGACTATATTGCGCCAAGCAACTGCACCACTATCACGGTTCACTTCATTTCAGATTGGTACCCATGCCTATTCGCTTTGTTATTTTTGATATGGACAACGTCCTTTACGATTATGACCACCCCTACCGTCTGAATGTCCTCGCTGACATGACCGGCAAACCAGCCGAAGAGATCGATCATATCGTCTTTAAGGGACCAGAAGAAAACGCTGCCGAAGCCGGCACGCCGCACACTGCAGCAGAATACCTCTCGCAGTATCAACGACTTCTGGGCCATCCTATTTCACGTGAAACGTGGGTCAAAATTCGCCGGGACATGATGACCGAATGGCCGGACATGCTCTCCCATGTAGAAGCAATCAAACAAAACCACGAAGTCGCCCTGCTCACCAACAACGGCATGATGCTGAAAGACGCGCTCTATGAAGTCGCTCCGGCACTTGAGCCAATCTTTGGTGACCGCGGCCATGCCTCCGCTGAATTCGGAACCCGCAAACCAGACCCGAACATCTACCTGACAGTCTGTGAGAAGTACGGCTTCCAACCAGAAGAATCCCTGTTCGTGGATGACCGCCTCGACAATGTGGAAGGTGCCCGCGAAGCAGGCCTGACCGCTTACCAGTTCACCACAGAACCAGCATTCGCCAGTTACATTCGCACACTGGGACTGATCAATGAGCAGGTTCCGGCGAATTAGAAACATCCCACTAACCGGATATTCAGCAGACCAGCAATCTGTTCGCCTCAAAGACGGTTTCTCTCCGTAAACTTGTGCAATTGCAACACACGCAAGTTGAGATGGAGAGAAGTCTGTACCTACGTCTGACCATAAGCTCAGCGATGCTGGCGGTCTTCATCGCACTCGCCATCTTGCCATCCATCGCTTTCGCAGGATCATCACTGGCATGGCCGCGGGGCTTGATGATTGTGGCACTGGTTTACTTCGCGCAAGTCGGCGTAGGCTTATGGCTCGCCCGCATAAATCCCTGGTTGTTCAAAGAACGCACCTCGTTCCCCTCCAAGGCCCTGAAGGGAGACAAACGCGCCACTCTCATTCTGTTCGGAGTGATCTTCGTCTACTTCCTGCTCGCTGCTCTGGACGCTCACCTCTGGCATATCCTGCCTCAAACGGGAGACGTGAAACCAATCCTCAGAGGCCTGTTCCTCTTCCTGTGCGGTGTCATTCTCATCGTCTGGACCTTCAGCAAAAGCCCCTTCGCCAAGCCAACACCTCAAATAGACCTGAGCGAGCAGCAATGCGTTGAAAGCTGCGGACCGTACGCACTGGTCCGCCACCCCATGTATCTCGGTCTCATGTTCTGCATCGCAGGCCTTTCCATGATACTGGGCTCAAAACTCTTCGCCTTCCTCGCAATCCCGCTCATCATCCTCGGCTTCCTGCCGCTGATGAGAACTGAAGAAAAAACCCTCACCAGCAACTGCGAAGGTTACACAACCTATACTGAGAAGGTCCCTTGCCGCTTATTCCCGTGGATCTATTAAAAAAGCCGAAGGCATCCCTCCGGCTTCCATAACTCAGCAGCAATGTGCGTGTATCAGGCGTCTTTTTTGGCTGCTGCCAAAGCTGCGATCTGCTTTTGCATTTCTGCAAGCTGCTCTTTCAGGTCGGAAATATCGCCGCTGCTGGCCTGCGTTTCTGCAGGTTTAGGCGCAGCTTCCTTTTCAGGCGCCTGAGCTTGCCCCGGCATATCCGCAGGGTTTGCCCCATCAAACGGCAGGAACATCTTCATCGCGCGGTCAAACATATCTGCATTGCGCTTCACCTGATCTTCCAGAACCTCAAAGGCAGAGGAGCCAAAGTTCTGGTTCATCTGGCTGCGCAGCTTCTCTTGCTCTCGTGTAAGAGAGGACATGGAGAATTCCAGATAGCTTGGCACGAGGTTTTGCATGCTGTCACCGTAAAACCGGATCAGCTGGCGCAGGAAGGTAATTGGAAGAAGGTTCTGCCCCTTGCTTTCCTGCTCAAAGATAATCTGCGTCAGAACAGTCCGGGTGATGTCATCACCGGATTTGGCGTCAATGACGACGAAGTCATCTTCATCCTTCACCATCACCGCAAGATCCTCGAGAGTCACATAGGTGCTGGTTCCAGTATTGTAGAGCCGCCGGTTGGCGTACTTCTTGATGATAGTGGCTTCGTTTGTCTTAGCCATCAGATTTGAGTACCTCAATGCGCTATTATGGCTGATCTGGAACACTATCCCAATTTGCTCCGGCCAGCTCCCCCCTGATCCCATATTTTTTACATACGAGATTAACTAGTAAGCCGCAGAGTAAGCTAAATCCCACCTTTCACGCTAGCGGTTTCATTGGTCTACTATGGTCTTAATTGGAATTATCGAATTCATCTGGCTTTCCCCCCTACAAATTGAATAGTCTGCCCATTAGGTATTCTACGAGTTCGAAGGATCTCTTATGCTGCATTGCACCAGCATGGCTGCCCGCCCTGGTGATTTGCGTGCGAATAAGAAGTCCCGCATTGCACAAATATTGGAGAATTGCACATGACCTCGCCTAATGATGTTGTAATTGTAAGCGCGACACGTACCCCAATCGGATCCTTCAACGGGTCCTACGCCAACACCCCAGCTCAAGACCTCGGCACCGCGGTTATCAAGTCAGCACTTGATCAGGCGAAAGTAGAAGCAAACGACGTCAACGAAGTTATCTTCGGCCACGTGCTCACTTCTGGTCTCGGTCAGAACCCGGCACGTCAGGCAGCGATCAACGCTGGCATGGCAGATGATTCGACCGCTATCGTCATCAACCAGGTTTGCGGGTCAGGCCTGCGCGCTGTCGCTATGGGCATGCAGCAGATCCAGTCTGGCGATGCAGATATCATCGTTGCAGGCGGTCAGGAAAACATGACCCTGTCCCCACACTGCCAGAGCTTGCGTGCCGGCGTGAAAATGGGCGACTACTCCATGACTGACACCATGCTGAAGGACGGTCTGATTGATGCGTTCCAAGGCTATCACATGGGTATCACTGCAGAAAACATCGCAGAAAAGTACCAGATCACCCGTGAAGCTCAGGACGAGTTCGCTGTCTCCTCTCAGAACAAAGCAGAAGCTGCTCTGAAAGCTGGCAAGTTCAAAGACGAAATCACTCCAATCACCGTAAAAGAGCGCAGAACTGAGCGCGTGGTGGAAGATGATGAATTCATCCGCATGGGTGCTGAAATCTCCGCAATGCAGAAACTGCGCCCGGCATTCAAAAAAGAAGGCACCGTAACCGCAGCCAACGCATCCGGCATCAACGATGGTGCAGCAGCTCTTGTTTTGATGAGCGCAGACGCTGCTGAAAAGCGTGGCCTGAAACCGTTGGCAACCATCAAGTCATGGGCAACTGCTGGTGTTGATCCTGCATACATGGGTCTTGGCCCAATCCCTGCTTCCAAAAAAGCACTCGAAAAAGCTGGCTGGGCTATTGATGACCTCGATCTCATCGAAGCAAACGAAGCCTTCGCAGCGCAGGCTCTTGCCGTTGGTCAGGAACTGGGAATCGACTCAGACAAGCTCAACGTCAACGGCGGCGCAATCGCTCTTGGCCACCCAATCGGTGCATCCGGCGCACGTGTACTTGTAACACTTCTGCATGAAATGAAGCGCGAAGAGAAGAAAAAAGGCCTGGCAACCCTATGCATTGGTGGAGGTATGGGTATCGCACTGTGTGTTGAGAGAAAATAACCTCAACATTGGTAGTAATGTCACCTAATTGGAATAATTGAGCTTTATGGTCCCTGCGTAAAGTTCAAGTCAATTCCCTAACTAATGACGGAGTTGTCTTTGCTCCGTCATTATTATTACCTGTAGTAGTGGGTTCCAATATTTTATTCCTAAGGCGGGGAGTATATCGATGAGCAGGGTAGCAATTGTAACCGGAGGAACGCGTGGCATCGGCGCAGCGATTTCCAAAGGATTGAAGGATGCAGGATACACAGTTGCCGCAACATATGCAGGCAACACGGAAGCGGCTGATAAATTCAGCGCAGAAACCGGCATCAGTGTTTACAAATGGGATGTAGCGGACCCTAAGGCCTGTGAAGCAGGTATTGCTCAAGTGGCAGAAGAGCTCGGCCCGGTCGAAGTTCTCGTAAACAACGCGGGCATCACCCGCGATGGCTGGTTCCACAAGATGGATTATGACCAGTGGACCGCCGTGATGAAAACTAATCTCGACTCAATGTTCACAATGAGCCGCCCGGTTCTGGATGGCATGCGCGAGCGTGGTATTGGCCGCATCATCAACATTTCTTCCATCAATGGACAGAAAGGCCAGATCGGCCAGACCAACTACTCCGCAGCAAAAGCAGGCGTGATCGGCTTCACAAAAGCACTGGCGCAGGAAACAGCGCGCAAGGGCATCACCGTGAACTGCATCTGCCCAGGCTATATCGACACTGACATGGTCGCTGCTGTCCCTGAGAAGGTTCTGGAAGGCATCATCGGCCAGATCCCGGTGGGTCGTCTCGGTAAGGCAGAAGAGATCGCAGGCATGGTCTGCTACCTCGCCTCCACAGCCGCAGCCTTCGTCACCGGCTCCGTCATGACCATCAACGGCGCTCAATACGTCGCAAACGGTTAATACGCAGAACAGCCGACACCGTAAGCTTCAAAGCCGCAGTTCAACCAGCTGCGGCTTTTTGCTGCCATGCCACATTATCAATATTGATAATTCATTGTTTCCTGAATGCTACCAAAGCTCGCAAGTTTTCCTTTGTAGATTCAACCAGATATTCCGCCTCTCAGTTTCATACTTGCTTCGTCAATCTCAAAATGAAGTGAGACAAAGCAATGAAACCTCTACACCTCGCCGCCGCCACACTAATCGGCCTCGGATGCAGCGCATTATCCATGAGTGCAGCAGCAGATGAATACTGTGTGCCTTTCGAGAATGGCGGTTCAATCTGTGGCGTAACCTCGGAAAAAGACTCCTACAGCCTCTTCAAAGGCATCGAGTACGCCACGCAAAAGCGCTGGGACCCCTCAACAATCGTATCAAACTACGATCCCAAAACTCCGGCAAGCGAGTTTGGAAAGTCTTGTATTCAGATGGGATATGACTCGAGCAAAGATCCTGATCAAAGCGAAGATTGTTTATTCCTGAACATCTGGACGCCTAAAACAGAAAACGTCTCTAAACAAGGCCTGCCAGTAATGGTGTTCATTCATGGCGGCGCATTCATTGCTGGCAAAAGCAACGACATGTACCCACCAGAAAAGAACGAATTCCTGCTTTACGACGGAGCAACGTTCGCCGCTGAACAGGATGTCATCCTCGTCACCTTCAATTACCGCTTAGGTGCTCTGGGCTTCATGCAACTAAGTTTCTCTGATCAAGGTGAAGTTCCAGTTGGTGGCAATTATGGCCTTCAAGACCAAATGACTGCACTTCAATGGGTACAAGACAATATCAAAAAATTTGGTGGAGACCCTGACAAGGTGACACTCTTTGGAGAAAGTGCTGGCGCAATGTCCGCCGGGCTTCACCTGTGGGGCACCTCAAAAACTCAAGATCTTTTCAACGCTGTGATTATGGAAAGTAACCCGATAGGTTACCGCTACCGCAACAACGAGGATGGTGCCAAGCAGGCAAAAATGTTCCTCGGCTGTCTGGCTGCTATTAAAAAAAAGATAAAAATAAACATGGACTGCAACTTAATTTGGGCTGAGCAGAGTGCAGACCTAAGTGACTACACCTTAGATGACATCAGCAAAGCGCAAACGCTATACGCGAAGTACAACTTCAGCCACCTGGATCTTAGCGGCATAGTCGGATTACCTGGCGCGCTTCCATTCACGCCGATAATCGACGGCAAGTTCCTGACGCAACAACCAGCAGACCAATTAAGAACCGGCAGTACAAAACCACTCATTTTTGGTTTCAATCAGAACGAAGGCATCTATTTTGCTCAAAAAGCTGAGCCACTAACCAAAATTATTTTTTATCAAAACCTTGTCAAGAATCTGTTCAACTGTGCTTCAGTCAAAGACAAGGATTGTACTGAAACAATCCTCGGAACTGCGGAGTACAGTCCAAAAACCGTTTTCACCCAAGAGCAAAGAAGGGGCCTAGCAAACGATAAGGTAACAGCCCTCTCAAACCTCATAAATGACTTTGCATTTTCCTGCGCGAACATGGACGTGAAGCCCAAATCAGATCAGACAAACATCTGGGCCTATTTCTTCAACCAACCAGATCAAGTTCAGATTTTACCGGGCTCAGGCAGCAATGCATGCGGTCCGCAAAACCAGTGGGACAACTCGTGCCATGCTGCTGAGCTTCCTTTCGTCTTCAACTCCCTGCCCCCAGCAACCTCCGATGCAAACCAGAAGCTGGCAATGACCATGAACACAGCATGGGCCACATTTGCCAAAAACTTCGACACAACAGGGCCGGGACAAGATTGGAAAAAATGGCAAGCCCCCAGTGCAAGCTCTCAAGAGCTACCGCTCCTGAATATTCTAAATGACAATGACAGCCCTTTATCAGAAAATATCTTCGAAACAAGAAACTGCAAAAATTGGCTCGGACAATGGCGCCCCAGAACACTTGACTACAACGCCGCAATGCAGGTTTTCCGCGAGAATATCAAATAACTGCATTAGATCACCGGCCGCAAGCAAAAACCGCCTCTCTGCGGGGCGGTTTTAGTCTGGTTACTGCCTGTGTTTATCCTACCCGACACCGCAAAAAGAAAAAGCCGCCCCGAGGGACGGCCTTTTCAAAATCAACTCGCGCTGATCGCTTCAGACTTAAGCGTCGTCTTTAGCCTGAAGGATCTGACGACCCCGGTACATACCACTCTTCAGGTCAACATGGTGCGGGCGACGAAGTTCGCCGGAATCCTTGTCTTCCACGTAAGCTGGTTGTGCCAGAGCATCAGTAGAACGGCGAAAGCCGCGCTTCATACGCGATACTTTTTTCTTAGGAACAGCCATTGTAGCTCTCTCTCTCGTCACATGCGCACGCGCCACTCAAGCGCGGCGTTAACGTGCGAAATACACAATCTCTCAGATTGGCGGGGGTTATACAGGCAAACAGAAGGATTTGCCAGTCCTTATACGAAAATAATTTCGCACTACCTCTCCGGCGCCGAAATACAGTTAAGCACTTCGCCGGCCACCTGAGCTCGGCTACGGTTTATACCGGCAAGCCTGCGATGTCCAGAGCTAGGTTTTGCGGGATTCCTGGCAATTGGGTTTGGGAGCGCTGTAGCCAGCAAAGAGGCCTGAGTCGCAGAAAGTTTTGCAGCACTTTTCCCAAAGAAAGTTCGCGATGCAGCTTCCACTCCAAAGATCCCCGGACCCCACTCCGCAACGTTCAGATAGATCTCCAAAACCCGCCGTTTCGACAGCACCGTATCGATGAGCATCGCCAGAGGAACCTCCAGCACTTTGCGCAGATAATCCCTGTCATTCCAGAGGAACAGGTTCTTCGCAAGCTGCATGGTGATGGTGCTCGCCCCTCGAGGGCGCTTGCCTTCAAACAACTTCCAGGCCTGCCCACGCACAGCAGGCCAGTCGACACCGCCATGAGTGCAGAAGGTAGCATCCTCGGAGACAACCACAGAACTTTGTAAATTAATGGAAATTTCTTCCATAGGCACCCATTCACGCCAAACGGGTTGACCAGTCACAACGCGAAACAGCATCAAACTGGAATAAGGAGGAACCACAGAATACAGCAGGGTCAGCACCACCGGCAAAGCCACAAGCACCCCGAGTGTGCGCAACACCCAACGCCTGATCCTGCGCTTTAATGGCTCTGGTTTCTCCTTTGAACGCGCTTTTTTCAAGCACTCTTCTCCGATACATCTTGAGGAACCGAGACGTCTCTTTGAGTTTCAACCATAAAGCGTTCCAGAGCCTTGCAAAGTAATTTTGCATTTCCTTCAAAAGAAGATTTACGCCTCCAGACCATTCCAATCGTCCGGCGCGCATTCTTGTCGGCAATCTTGATCAGCTTCAAAGAGGTCCCGCGGTCGATATCTGCATCTACTGCAATACGTGGCACCAAAGTGACGCCGATGCCGTTATCCACCATTTGCACAAGTGTTGATAAAGATGTGGCTTGTACATCTTCATTTGCCGTCAGCATGCGCCCTCCCGTCGCGGCAAGCACATGGTTTCGCAAACAGTGCCCATCTTCCAGCAGCAGCAGCACCTCATCCGCAAGATCTTCCATCCTCACTTCATGGACTTCAGCCAGCGCATGCGCACTCGGCACGGCCAGATAAAAAGCGTCGCTTCCGATCTCAGCAGATTCAAACCCCGTCGTGTCATAGGGCAGCGCCATCAGCGCCGCATCAATCCGCCCTTCCCGCAAAGCAATTATCAAATTACGCGACAGATCTTCACGAAGGAACAATTGCAACTCAGGATAAAGCTCCCTGAGCTGCGGCAGAAAGCGTGGTAGCAAGAATGGCGCAACGGATGGAATCACCCCCAACCGGAACCGGCCACACAACGGCTTGTTCTGTGCACGAGCCCCCTGCACAAGGTCCTCTGCATCACGCAACAGCAAAGATGCCCTCTCAAGCACCTTCTCTCCCGCTTCAGTCAGAACGAGCGTGCGACCAGAGCGGTCCAGCAGCTCACACCCAAGAATGCCTTCCAACTGCTTGATCGAGGCAGAAAGCGTTGATTGTGTGATGAAACAAGCCTCTGCCGCCTTCGAAAAAGACAGGTGTTTGGCCAGCGATTTGAAGTACTGAAGCTGTTTTAATGTGGGTAACATTGTGCGACCAGATGACACAGATCAAAGCTCATAGATTAGAATTTCTCTAAGTTTTGGCGGAATTTGGCCAATCCCGAGACAACTTAGCATGCCCATCGAAAAAATCGATGGACTTCTTCGTTATTATCGTTTTGACCGATCAAATCAAGAGTTGCATAAAGACCCCAACGAAGACGTATTTTCTAAGTCTTCATGAGAATCACTAATCGACGCGCTCTGGCGTCATTCCATATTTAGGAGAGTACCATGCTCGGTATCGGCGAAAAGCTTCCAGAATTTGAAGTAGTTGGCGTAAAGCCTGGTTTCAACAACCACGAAGAAAACGGTGAAAGCGCATTTGAAGCAATCACTGAAAAAAGCTTTGAAGGTAAGTGGAAAGTAATCTTCTTCTACCCAAAGGACTTCACTTTCGTATGCCCAACCGAAATCGCTGAATTCGCTCGCCTTGCAAGTGAGTTTGAAGACCGTGACGCAGTTGTACTCGGTGGTTCTTCCGACAACGAATTCTGTAAGCTGGCATGGCGCCGTGACCACGCAGACCTCGACAAGCTGCCAATCTGGGCATTCGCTGACACCAACGGTTCCCTGATCGATGGCCTTGGCGTTCGTTCCCCAGACGGCGTTGCATACCGCTACACCTTCGTTGTCGACAACGAAAACACCATCCAGCACATCTACGCAACCAACCTGAACGTTGGCCGTAACCCGAAAGACACCCTGCGTGTTCTCGACGCTCTGCAGACCGACGAACTCTGCCCATGTAACCGTGAAGTTGGCGGCGACGTAATCGCAGCTTAATGCGTATTCCCGAAAAGTGGTTCCGGTTTTCGGGTAAGAATACGACAAAAAACAAAGACTTAGAGCTTGATGTCTGAATGCACATGAAGGCATCAAGCTCTAAGTCTGGAACAATCAGGACCGGAGCACATAAAACGAAAAATCGCAGGCTCCGGTCTTTTTAGCGTACTTCCGAAAACAATAAAAATCAGGTTTCGGAAGAGTTTGCGCACCAAAAACTAAAAACCATCACTTTGCACGTGGCCCATTGCCAAAATCATTAGGAGAAACATCATGTCCATCGATTCCTTGAAATCCCGCCTTGGTGACTTTGCTAAGGACGTTCGTTTGAATCTTGGCTCTATGGGAACTGATGAATCTCTGACTGCTCAACAAAAATACGGCCTGATCGTCGCTTGCGCCATCGCCACCCGCAATGCAGACGTGAAGAAGGCCCTGATTGCAGAAGCTGCTCCGCACCTGTCCGCAGAAGCGATGAGCGCCGCCAAAGCTGCTGTATCAATCATGAGCATGAACAACATCTACTACCGCTTCGTACACCTCTCCTCAAATGAGCAGTACGGAACCATGCCTGCCAAATTGCGCATGAACGTGATTGGCAAGCCGGGCGTAGACAAAGTTGATTTTGAATTGTGGTCGCTTGCTGTATCCGCCATCAACGGCTGTGGCATGTGCATTGATAGCCACGAAGCTATCCTGCGCAAGGCTGGTGTAACTGCCGAGATGGTGCAAACAGCTGTTCGTTTCGCATCAATCATCCAATCTGCTGCTGTCGCCCTTGAAGCATCAGAACTGGAATTGGAAGCAGCTGAATAACCACAAGCGCCTCTCTATAGGGTTTCGCCCTGTTTAATCCCCTCCCAGGATTATTCGTGCCCCGAATAACAGGCGATACCTAAACTGGCTCCAAGAGCTAAGCCGAAGCCCCCCAGCTTCGGCTTTTTCTTTGTCGTGAGCCTACAACGTATCTCCGAAAAGTGGAAACCTGTTTTCGGATAAAGATACGCAAAAACAAAGACTAAAGCAGATCAGGTGTTTCAATTTAAATGCGAGCTGCTTTAGCGAACCTCATCAGGGATGGAAGGTGTATTGAACACCCCCACTAGGATGATCAGCAAATCAACCAGCGCCCACGCGGAAACAATCATTCCCAACCCCAAAGCTCCACTAACAACAACCAGCATCCCGTTTGGATCCAACGTCTCCATCCGGTTCAGACCGCTCACAATCAGAAAACCCGTGACCAAAGAAAGAACGAGCATCACCGCTCCACTCAGCGGCTTACCAAGGTAAAACCGATGCAGCCCCAAGCCGCCCAGAAAGAGCGACAGGATCACTGTCACCACAGCAGATTTGTGCGGGTTCTTGAGATAAAAGAAACCTCTGTTACCAGAAGAATTGGCGGTTTGATCGCTCATGACTACGACCTCCGGTGAGCTTCAATCACACTCAGAGGCTGACACGCATTATCGATCAAGACACCTCCCGATATTTAAGGCATCTAACTAGGGGCTATGAATTCATCCTAGGCAATCGTGAAAGGGCCAAGCCTTAGCAACACTCTGCCCTAAAAACTCTCGCGAACGAGCAATACAATCAGCACGATCAGATCGATAAACACCCAGATGTTTGCGATCATCGCCATACCGATGGCAACACCGAAGCCGATCCACTCGCCTGTCGTCAGATCAGCAATCAAATTATGCCCCTCCAATCCCATGAGTAACGGGATCAGGATCAAAACTGCTGTAATATTCAGGCAGTTGATGACAACGGCACTGCCGAGCTTACGCAGGTAAAACCGATGCGCTGCGAACTGACCAAGCAACAGCGCAAACAAAACGGCATAGGCTGTCGACTTACCCGGTTCGGAAAAATTGAAAATGCCCTCTCGCCGCCTTTGCGAGGGCAATGTAATATCATCAAACACCAACGACCTGCTTTCACCCATGCATTCAAAACATCGGGAAAGTAGCCAATGATTTCACTGGGCGTCAATGATCCACCCTAACAAACCCCGGAACTAATTCCGGAGTCCTCTCTTTAGCGCAGAGCAGTTTATGCCGTTTTTCTGCGATCATCACGATGAGAAATCATCGCTTGCTCATTGTCACCAATGAAGTCACGGATGATCGGCACGGCATCCCGTTCTTTAGACAGGATCAACTGGAACACCATGAGCCGCCCGTGCAGGAAGTTCATTTCGCAGCCTGACAGATAGAACTCCCACATTTTGCAGAAGCGCTCGTCATACAACTCTTTGATCTTGTCTCGGTTACGCTCGAAATTAAGGCGCCAGTCTCTCAGGGTGTAATAGTAGTGCAGCCGTAAGATCTCGTTATCACAGACCCAAAGACCCGTTTTCTCAATATCGGCAAAGGTCTCTGAAAGAGCAGGACAATACCCGCCTGGGAAGATATACTTGCTCAGGAATGGGCCAGTCACACCCGGAGGTCCACTGCGACCAATCGAGTGAATGACAGCATAGCCATCCTGCTTCAGACAGTCTCTGACCTTGGCAAAGTAAGCACCCAGATTGCCGTGGCCAACATGCTCCATCATGCCGACAGAAACAACGCGGTCAAACTCACCTTCAAACTCGTTGTAGTCCAGACAGACAAAATCAACCTTGCCTTCAAGACCGGCAGCTTTCACCCGCTCTTCAGCAATTTTGATCTGCTCGGTAGAAACGTTGAGAGAGGTCACCTGCGCACCAGTCTGCGCCATGCGAATGGCCAGAGAACCCCAACCACCGCCAATTTCAAGCACTGACATACCTGGCTTTAGGTCCAGCTTGGCAACCAGATGATCCAGCTTAGCCTGTTGGGCTTCTTCAAGCGTATCTTCAGGCGTCCGGTAATAAGCACAACTATAATTGAGCCCGTCATCCAAAAACAGCCGATACAAATCCGTCGACAGATCGTAGTGATGACGCACCTGCGCTTTGTTTTTCTTCAGGTTCAGGCCAAGTCGCCGCCGCGTATGGCCGTCTTTCATGAAGGTTAGAATTCGTTGAATAGGATGTTCTGTAAGCAGGCCGTCATTCGCCATGAACACAGCAACCAGATCATTCAAAGTGTGACCCGGTTCCATGGTGATCAAGCCATCCATATAGGCTTCGGCTGCTTTCAGTTCAGGATCAATCAGAAGTGTGTAGGGAAGCTTCTGACTGTGAAAACGCAATGCAGCGGAGGGGCCGCCTTCATCGCTACCAAAAACATGCTTTTTGTCTTTGGCGTCAAAAATTACAAGTTGCCCTTTCTGGACAAAACTCGACAAAATCTTCGAAAGTGCACGCATTTCTATTCCCCCTATCATCTCTTATAGCTGACTTACTAGGGCGCCTTATTGCGAGGCTCTTATTATATGACCTTAGGTAACTTTAGATTTAACCTAAAGAAAAAAACAGCCACAAGGCAACTCCGCAGGAAATCTCATCCGAATATTTACGGGGCGAAAATCCGCAGGAACCTTACGGTAACACGCCATTTCACTTGACGTTGGGCTGTTTTCGGGACAAACGATCAACGTGCTATCTGTCGATTAGGTAAGCACTTTCAAATCTGTTGTATTTTAATTGCTCGTTTGGGATGGGGTTCTGTGTCTGTTGCTTTAAAATCGGTCATCACCGAAACCGCTCAGTCTCTTGAAGAAAAGCTCACCTCTCTTTTAGGGGAGACAGTTCGTTCTGAGGAGTTGGCCCGCCCCGAACGCTTGTTGGAAGCGATGAACTACGCAGCGCTGTCCGGCGGCAAACGCCTGCGCCCGGTTCTCATGGTGGAAGCTGCACGCTTATTCGGTCACGAGGATGAAGGCACGCTTGTAGCCGCATCAGCACTGGAATGCATTCACTGCTACTCCCTCGTCCATGACGACCTGCCTGCAATGGATGATGACGATGTGCGTCGTGGCCGTCCAACAACCCATAAGGCATTTGACGAAGCAACGGCGATCCTTGCAGGGGATGCACTGCTCACGATCGCATTTGATTTCATTGCTGATGAGCAGGTGCATCCTGACCCGGCCATCCGTCTGCGATTGTCTCGGGAACTCGCCCGTGCATCCGGCATTGGCGGTATGGCAGGCGGCCAGATGCTCGATCTGGCCTCTGAACATCGCGACAGAACAGAAGCTGAGATCCGTCAGCTACAGGCGATGAAGACCGGCGCCCTCATTCGTTATGCATGCCGTGCAGGCGCAATGCTCGCAAATGCCACAGAAGACGACATTGCTCGTCTCACCCGTTTTGGCGAAATCATCGGTCTGGCGTTCCAGCTGGCAGATGACCTGCTGGACTTAACTGGCGATGCAGAAGTGGTCGGCAAGGCAACGGGCAAAGATGCAGAAGCTGGCAAGGCCACCCTCGTCAGTCTGCTGGGTGAAAACCACACCCGTCAAGAGCTCTCACGCTTAATTGCAGAAGCAGATGAACTGCTGGAGCCATACGGCGCAAAGGCCAACACCTTGAAGACGCTGGCCCGTTACATCGCAGATCGCGAAAGTTAAGCCGTCACTGCCTGCGCAAATTCAACATCAACCTCTGGAAGGGCGGTAATGCTGCCCTCATACCCACGAAGATAAATCAGCGTGTTGTTGTGATGCGCTCTGATTTGCTGTCCAGTAGCGTGCTCTTTGTCGTGCGTGGTGTGCGCATCATTCACCAGTCGCAGGTTAAACCCAAGCGAAGCCGCACGGCGGAACGTGGTATCTACGCAAAACTCTGAAGCAAACCCGCAGATCGTCAGATCCGTAATGCCGCGCTCATCCAACAACTCTTTCAGATTGGTTTTGTAGAAGGAATCCGGTGCAGTTTTCCGCACCTTCAAATCACTGTCCGTTACAACAAGATCATCCGGCAATTCCCATCCCTCAGAACCATAAGCCAATTGATGGTTTGCCCGTTCATGCTAAACAACGATAACTGGTATGCCTGCTTCACGAGCTTTTGCGCTCAGTCTGTTGATACGGGCAATCGTTTCATCCCGCTCAAAAGGGTGCGGCTCCACATCAAATAAGTATTTCTGGACATCAATAATAATCAGCGCGGTGCTCATCGTACCCTCATTTATTGGAGGAACAGGTCTGTCCTTCTTCCCCTAAAAATACGCCCATGAATTAGTCATAAGCAATTGTAATCAATAAATATTTTCTTTGACCTTTGTAACCATCAAACAGATAGTTGGTCCTGAAGCAGGTAGACAGGAGGTCGTTACATGGATCATGAAATGATGATGGAAGGCTTCGCTCTTTGGCAAGTTGTCATTATGATCGTCTGGATACTGGTTGTTGTCATTCCAATCGCCAGAATCCTGAACCGTCTCGGCTTTTCAAGGATCTGGACCATTCTGGCTTTCATTCCCCTGGTCAACCTGATCTTCCTCTGGATCCTAGCCTACGTTCATTGGCCAGTCGAAGACAGAATGTAGCCTGCTACTTCACACAGATGACCTGATGGTCTCCCAAAATGTCCGGCAAATTTCCGGGCATCATGAACACTGCACTCGGCGTTCCGGCAGCAGCCCACACTTCATCAAAGCTCAACAGATCTTCATCCACGAAAACCGTCAGTTCCTGCTTATGTCCCAGTGGTGGAATGCCACCAATCGAGAACCCGGTAACGTTTCTGACGAACTTGGCATCAGGCCGCCCGATCGGCCCACCAACGACTGTAGAAATGGCGTCTTCGTTGACGCGATTGGTCCCACTTGCCAGCACCAAAATAGCTTCCTCGGTATCCAGTTTCTGAAAAACAAGGGATTTGACGATCTGTTCCTGAGCGCAGCCCAACGCCTGTGCAGCCTCTGCAGCAGAACGTGAAGACTCCGGCAGCTCAACCACTTTCAACCCAAGCCCACGATCATCCAAAAAACTCTGAAATTGCTTTGCACGCTTACTTTGCAACATATAACCCCTCCTCCGGCCTGTGCTTCCTTTAGATAGTGGTTGGCGCTAAAATTCCAAACCGCTCTTTTAGGAACCGGAGCGCCAATGCCTGTGCCTCGCTATTGATGGAGTGATCCAGCCCCGCCAGATCATGCGCTTCCACATCAAACCCTGCATTCTCCAGCGCCGTTTGAGCAGTCCCAAGATACGCCGCCGCCACCACATCATCCTCACTGCCATGCAGAAGCATCACTGGAGGCCGCACCACCATCTGCTCCACCAGATGCTCAGGTCCACCCAAAACACCGGAGAAACTCAGCAGGCCTGCCGCCTCTGAAAAACGCCGAGGTCCAACATGCAAAGCAACCATAGCACCCTGCGAAAAGCCACCCAGCACCATGTCACGCTCCAGCAGACCATAATGCTCCAGCTCGGCATCCAGCACCCGGTTGATCAACGGCGCAGCGGCCTGCACACCAATCCAGATTTCCCGCGCATCAAACTCAGTGGCCGCAAACCACTGCCGCCCCTCAACCCAATGTGCGCATGGCTCTGGCCCATTCAGGCAAACAACTGCAGTCTCTGGCAGCTCGTCGCGCAAGGCACGCGCCGTCGGCTCCATGTCCCCAGCATCACCGCCATACCCATGCAGCAACACCAGCAGTTTGCGCACCGGTGCATGGCTCGGCTCCAAGCGGATGCACTCAAGCTCGTGCATACTCATTCAGCTTCTTTCATCGTCATATGACCAGCAAGATCCTGAAGCAGACCATCCTTCAAAAGGACATTCATCATCGCACCATCATAATAGCGCTCTTCAACGACCTTGCCATCATCCCAGCGCTGCCAGCACAAACCGTCAATCTGCTGCAACACACCAGCACCATCTACAAACTGGCTGAGATTGCGGAAGGCGCATAAACCACGCGTCTCATCAATCACAACATCTTCAATCTTGCCAATGATGGATTGCGCTGCAGAAATAAACGGCTCTTGCTTGGCACGGCCTTCGGCAGCGCCATCCGCAAACAGCACATCATTGGCATACATCTGCACAGAGGACGCAAAGAATGCATCAAACGCTTCAAGCGGCTTCCCATCGCAAAGCAATTCAACCTGTGCGTCCACAGCACTCACAAAACCTTTGGATTCCATCAAGCAGCTCCCCATTTCATGATTGGCTCAGCCCTCTTCAAACTGGCAGGGTCTCGCGTCCTTCTTTCATCACGCGATAATAAGACCAGAACAATCGCGCCGCAGTTCCACGATGAGGAGACCATGCCTCAGTAATTTCGACAAGCACCTTTCCCTTGGGGCGCACTTCCAGATCAAACGCATGCTGTACAGCCGCCTGCAAAGCCACGTCTCCAACCGGAAACACATCCGGATGCCCAGCGCAAAACAGCAGGAAGATATCCGCAGACCAAGGGCCGATGCCCTTAATCTCACAAAGCCGCTTGTGTGCTACCTCACCCGGCCAGTCCACCGCCTCGTTCAAACACAAACCAGCCTTCAGCTCTTCTGCAATGGCCTTCAAAGTTCGCAATTTGGCATTGGAAAGCCCAACACCCAACAGATCCTCATCGCTTTTGGAAAGCAGTACATCCGGCTCAAATGGCACCACCAGTGCCTCCAACCTTGCCCAGATGCTCGCCGCAGCCGCTACAGAAAGCAACTGCGCCACCACGATATTACAGAGCCCAGCAAAATCAGCTGAGCGCCTGCGCAAAGGCACCTCACCTGCAACATCAGCAACGCGAACAAGCCGTTCATCCAACAGCACAAGAGACGCGAGCTCCCGCTCAATATCCTCAAGCGTATTTATAGATCTCAACGCCCCCTCCTCAAGCAAGCAAAGATGCTCTAATAACAAGCTGTCCATATTCCAAGTAGAACCATTTCGCAAATGAACTCGCCTGTCTATCGCTTTGCCCCTTCACCCAACGGCCACCTCCATCTCGGCCATGCCTATTCGGCCATCCTCAATGATGAAGCTGCAAAGCAAAACGGCGGAAAGTTCCTACTGCGCATCGAAGATATCGACACAGTCCGTTGCACCCCGCAACTGCAAGAAGATATGCTGGAAGACCTGAAATGGCTGGGCCTGCACTGGGAAACGCCAGTTCGCAGGCAATCAGAGCATTTCAGCGAGTACGCCAAGGCACTCGCACAGCTGGAAGCAATGGGCCTTGTCTACAAAGCCTACCTCACCCGCGCCCAGATCAAACGCTTCGTCGCAGAGCAGGATGCATCGGACACGCCATGGCCACAAGACCCTGACGGCGCCCCACTTTACCCCGGAGACAGCAGCGTTCTCTCTGAACAAGAACAAAAAGCCCTTCAGAACTCAGATGCGCCCTACGCCCTGCGCCTCAACATGGCTAAAGCCATTGAGTTAGCGGGAACATCTCTTACTTGGAACGAAGCACATCACGGAAAAATTCAGGCCAACCCGGCAGCCTGGGGAGATGTCGTCCTTGCCCGCAAAGACACCCCAACCAGCTATCACCTCTCAGTAGTCGTAGATGATGCTCTACAAGGCATCACCCACATTCTGCGCGGCAAAGACCTCTACCATGCCACCAGCGTCCACCGCCTGCTGCAAACTCTATTGGACTTGCCAGAACCGCACTACGAACACCACGACCTCATTCTCGACAAAACAGGCCGCAAACTCGCTAAATCCGCCAAGGACACTTCCCTTCGCGAACTAAGAGCAAGTGGTGTCACTCCTGAGCAAATCAGAGAGAGGTTGGGTCTGTAGCTCAATACCCCTGTACCTGAATGAACCAGAGCCAGAAGCTTACGGTGAAAACTGAGATGCCTGTGGTGATTGCGATGCCGTTGGTGGACATGGCATGACCGGTGCCAAACTGGTTGGCCATGATGAAGGAGAACACGCCTGTCGGGCACGCTGCGATCAGCGTTGCCACACCCACCCAGACAGACGGTAGACCCACCACGTGTGCAGCAACTACAAACACCACAAACGGCATCAGGATCGACTTGATGATCGCCAGCACGCTGCCAATCGCCAGATTGCCTCGAATACCGTAGTTCACCATGCTCATCCCCACTGCGACCAGCGCCACAGGTGAGGCAGCTTTCGCCAGTGGAGCCAGAACGTCATCAGCCAGCTTTGGAATTTCCAAACCTGATACATTCCAGAGCAGCCCACCCACGACACCGTATAGGATCGGGTTCGCCAACAAGCCTTTGCCAACTGCAATCAGAAGCTCTTTCTTAGAGCGTGGCGCCTTATGACCATCAATCACCACCGCACGCTCCATCAATACAGAAGACGTCAGCGCGGTTAACGGTGCGTGGAACACAATGAGAAGCGAAATCAAAAGCGTTCCCTCAGCTCCATAAACCGCATCTATCAATGGAATACCAACCAACACGGTGTTGGAGAAAGACGCCGTCAGCCCGGCAATCACAGCTGCACGTGCTTCACGCTTAAACCCAATACGGACAAGCAGGCCACCCAGAAAAGCAACCACAATCATGGAACCGTAGTAAGTCGCCCAATACCCCCAAGGCGAAATGCCATCCAGGTCAGCGGAACCAAGACTACAGAATAACAGGATAGGGATGAGAAGGTTCACGCAGAACTTGCTCAGAATATCGCCAAGACTGCGATCCAGATATCCAACATTAGCAACAACATAGCCAATGCCAACAAGAGCGAAGATCGGGAAGACGACGAAAAAGACCTGAACAATCATGGGAAACTCGAAAGAGGGTGCAAGGCCTTCTTAGTAGCCCAGAAAGTTTAAGATCCAAAGCCAGAAGCTCATTGTGATTATTGAGAAAATGGTCGTCAGGCTGATGGAGTTCGCACTCATGGCGTGCCCAGTTCCAAACTGGCTGGCATAAAGGTAAGCCACAACACCGGTTGGGCAGGCCGCCGCCAGTGTCGCCACCGCCACCCAAAGCGGCGAGAGCGGGAAGACATAAGCACCCAGAGCCAGCACCAGCGCGGGCATCAGCACAATCTTGAGCAAACTCAACACGCTGCCAATGGCAATGTTCCCACGCACACCATAGTTGAGCAGCGTCATACCAACAGAAAACAGCGCAACCGGGCTGGCAGCTTTTGCCAGAGGATGCAGCACACCATCCAGCAATACAGGCAACTCGTAGCCCGAGAAGTTCCAGCCCACACCCAGCAAAATCGCGATGACCAGCGGGCTCTTGATCAGCGTGGTGAACAGCGAATGCATAACGTCTTTGAAAGGCCGTGCTTCCTGATAGCCATCCACCACAACCGCCCGCTCCATCGCCAACACAAACACCAGTGTTACGGACGGTGCATGCACGGAGATGATCAGCGAGATAGGAACCAACGCCTCTTGTCCAAAGGCTGAGGTGATTACTGGGATACCAACCAACGACATGTTGGAGAACGCCGCCGAGAAACCACCGATACAGGCAGCTCTTGCTTCCCGACCAAACACCTTGCGCACCATATAAGCACCCAGCACAGCACTGGTTGCTAATGCTGTGTAATAGGTGCCCCAAAGCGCCCATGGGCTCAGCCCGGCAAGATCAGATGTCGCCAGAGTACGGAAGATCAGAACTGGAATTAGCACGGTGATACAGAAAGTGCTGAGGTTGTCGCCAACCTGCTTGCTCAGCAGTCCGGCATATCCAAACCCATAGCCCACACCCACTGTCGCAAAAATGGGAAACACCACTTGCAGCGTACTAAACAGCATTCCGTGTCCGCTCTCTTTCCACCGTACAGCACTCTCCCAGAGCGCAAGCATACGCGCTTGCAGCAGCAAAACACAAAATCTCGGTGGATCCTTGCCAGAACTGGGCGAACTTTTTCTGCCAGTGTTTTAGGCTCTTCTTCGAGGATTGATCAAGGAGTTATCTCATGCCTGCGCCAAAACCGGCTCCAAAGCAGGATGTTGCAAGGCTGGTGCACGACCTGAAGACACCGCTGTCTGCTATGAAAACGGCTTCTGACCTGATCGCACAGGAACCACTCAGCGATCAGCAGCAACATCACCTGAACACTCTGCAAACAGCCATCAATTCGCTTGAGGAGCTGACGGGTGCAATCCTGGGTGCAAACACACAGGCTGAGCATCATAGCCATGCAACAAGCAAGGCAGGGCCTCAAGCAAAATCACTATTGGATCAGCTCACCTACATTGCAGATTTGTTTTCACCACAGGCAGCAAGCTCTGGTCACACCCTCACCCACCGCTGGTCGCGAGAAGCGATGTCAGCCTACCAAACCCAGTCAGATGAACTGCAGCGCATTCTCGCAGTCCTGGTTGATAATGCTATTCTGTACAGCAATACGGGCACCATCACGCTCAGCGCACATATCAAGTTCTCAAATCATCAACCCAACATCGTCGTAACACTCAAGGATGCTGGCCCAGGCCTGACACCAGAGCAAGCTTCACATCTGGACGCCGCCCCAACGCCAAAACGTAAGTCCGACGGCCACGGCCTCGGGCTCTGGAGTGCGCGGCACCTTGCCTGCGATCATCAGGGAGACCTGAGGCTCGTCACCAACACCGGGCACGCAGCTTGTTTTGAGCTCGTTTTGCCAATCCAAGAGACAGAGCAGACACAGCAGCTTTCAACTCCAGCACAAAATATGACGCGCTCCAAACTTTCCGGCTCTGTGCTAGTGGTTGACGACAATGAGCCAAACCGGGAATTGCTGGCAGCAATCTTCTCATCATTTGGCCTGACAGTGCGCATCGCAAACAGCGGAAAGCAGGCGCTGGCAGTGCAGTCAGAAGCGCCATCCGATCTGATCTTTCTGGATTTGAATATGCCGGAAATGAGCGGCTCGGAAACTCTCACTCAGATGCAGGCAAACGGACACGTCAAAGATAAAGCTTGCTTCGCGATCACAGCAAGCATCGCCCCAGAAGACCGCCCGGCACTCTTCAAACAAGGCTTCACGCAGATTCTGGAAAAGCCAATCAATCCATCCGCACTCTATAGCCTTCTGGAAAGTACGCTTCAGAAGGCAAGCTAACCAATCCGCACAAAGGAGGCATCCAACGCCTCATCAAGGCGGTCGTTGCCCCAGTAAAGATCGCCCTTTTCGGTGATCATGCTTGGTGCTCCAAACACACCCAGCGCTTCTGCCTCTGCAACCGCTGCCCGCAAGCCAATCTTGACCTCAGTGGTTTCAGCCTGCCGCATGACCTTATCTGCATCCAGATCCAGCTCACGCAACAAGGCAATCATCAGCTCTGGTTTGGAGATATCCTCATCCAGCACAAAAGCCATGTGAAACACAGCGCGGGTAAACGCACCGATCCACGGCTCCTTACGTCCCGCAAAAGCAATGCGAGAGGCAAGCAGGCTGTGCTGTGGAAAGATCTGTGGCTTCTTCCAGGGCAACCCGAGGTTCGCAGCGGTACGCGCAACGTCCCGCCACATATAAGCCCCCTTCTTCGGGTTCTCTACAAATGGAGAGCTTTGTATCCCCTGACGCCGGAAGATCGGCCCCAACAAAAAAGGCCGCCAATCAATATCGATGCCCCTGTCTTTCGCAAGCTGCTCAATACGTGCTGCGGTCAGGTAGGAGTATGGGCTGGCAAATTCATAATAAAACGCGAGCCGAGGCATTTATTCTCTTTCTGATCCAATAGACCGGTAAGACCCAACCTACGGCAATGGAAACAATTTGAATTTATCTCGCAGGCCCCTATATGGGGGTTTGGCACTGCGAGACGTAATCTTGCTGAGCACCAATGGAATTTCAAGGCAGCACATTGGCGTAACCTTCGAAAACAAGTATACCGCCTTGTAACCCAAAAGAGCGAACTCAGGAATTCCCGTGGCAAAAGACGGTTCGAAGACTTCAATCCTAAATAAAATCATTAGTTTCTGCGGTGAACGCCCGTTCACGGCAATCCTGACATATATCCTTGTCGTCTCAGCAATCTTCTTGATTTTCCCGAGGCTGGATATCTGGGCCTCCACCTTCTTTTATGACGGCGAAGGCAGTTTCCCTGTTTCAAAAGACCCGTTTTGGCGCGGTCTGCGATACTTCGGCGTCTACATCTTCCAGTGGGTCGCAGGCCTGTCCTTGTTTGTGATGCTCTTCAAGCTCGCATTTCCAAAGCTGAAAGCGCTGATGGACCTCCGCCACCCGATCTTTGTCGTATCCACGCTCATTCTCGGACCGGGCCTCGTCGTCAACGCATTCTTTAAGAACCTGTGGGGCCGCCCGCGCCCGCGCGAAACGGAAATCTTCGGCGGAGACCTGCCATTCATCGGCGTGTGGCAACCTACTAACCATTGTGATAGTAACTGCTCGTTTGTATCCGGTGAGGCATCAGCATCCATCTGGTTGTTCGTGCTGGTCTTTATCGCCCCCAAAGCCTGGCGCATTCCTCTGGCAACAGCCATCGGGGCATTGGTCTTTTTCCTTTCCGCCAACCGTGTGGCTTTCGGCGGGCACTTCTTTTCAGACACTCTGCTCTCCTGGGGCATCACCATGCTCGTAGTTGTGGGTGTCTATCACTACCTATACCAGCGCACGCCAACATGGGCCCAGCCCGCTAATCTGGATACCTCCTTCACCAAAGGTGGCAACTGGCTGCGTGCCAAACTTGGCCGCGCTGCCTGCTGGTGCGCACGAAGCAGCAAAAGCTTCCTGCGCAAATTCAAATAATCAGCCCAAAAAGCAAAAAAGCTCCGCAACCAACTGCGGAGCTTTTCTTCAATGTCCTGCAAAGAGCTTAAATCTCGGTCGGCTCCATCTCCTCACGGATCTCCTGAAGCAGATTGTAAGTCCCGTTGCTCACCAGATCATACACCTCATCAAAGCCCTCATTCGCTCCGTAATACGGATCAGGCACATCCTTCTGCTCATCCTGAAGCAGCAAGCGCACATTTGCTGTGTGCAGATACGGCGCTTTAGACTGAATATTCGTTAGGTTGCTGGCATCCATCGCAATGATGTAGTGAAACTTCTCAAAGTCCTCATCAATCAGCTGGCGCGCTTCCTGTTTAGAAATATCAACGCCATGCTTTTGCGCTGTCTGGATGCTGCGGATGTCCGGCTTTTTGCCACTATGCCAGTTCGCAGTTCCAGCGGAATCCACGTAAATCTGCTCTTCCAGTCCAGCTTGTTTGACATGATGACGGAAGACACCCTCTGCCAACGGACTACGACAAATATTGCCAAGACACACAAACAGTACACGACGCTGCAACAAGACCACTGCTCCCTCCAAATCTGACTGCCCGAATATTTAACCCAGCCGAAATCTTTGCTCCAGACTTTCGCGCGGATCTACTCAAATATCCATGGATTTTGCGAGTCAGAAAAACCTACTAAATCTGAGACACCCCTTGCAACAAAACCAAAGGTGGTCTTGTGCCCGAGCTGTTAACCTCTACCGCAAAAGAATTTGCCCTAGCAGAATTACCGCATTGGACCTTGTCTGAAGATGGCAACGCGATAGAACGCACGTTCACCTTCCGGTCCTTCGCACGTGCATTTGGCTTCATGGCCAGCACTGCAATTCTGGCAGAAAAGATGAACCACCATCCTACATGGACGAACACCTACAACAAAGTGGATGTGTTACTTACCACCCATGATGCAGGTGGGCTGACCGAGTTGGATTTCAAGCTCGCCCGCAAACTGGACAGGCTGTGCGACGCTTAATCTTTTCCAGGAAGAGCGCAATCAGCATTCAATCTTGAACTGACGCACGTCACCTACCATCTTATTCTCAATCAGCACATGGCCGTCTTGCTGGCACATATGTGGAATATCGATTGCAGACATTGGATCAGTAGCTTTCACAACAAGCTGCTCGCCTTTTGCCATACGCTTAAGATGCTTGCGCGTCTTCATCACCGGCAGTGGGCAATTGAGACCTCTCAGGTCCAAAATATTTGAATCTTCCACCAATGTTTCACCAGGTACTCGAGTGTGGCACTGTGTTTGATGCTGGGCTAACGGAACTTTGCGCAACAGTAAAGTGAATATTGGGGAGTAGACCATGGCGACGATGGAACTGGACGGAAAAACAGAGACCAGCGAAGCGCTTGAGATTCTGGACTTCTGGTGGACGGCAGGCGGCCCCAAATGGTTCAACGGCGGCGAAGCGTTCGATCAGGAAATTCGTGAGAACTTTGAAGCCGACGTAGAAGCCGCCAATCGCGGAGATTACGACGACTGGACAGCAACGCCTCACGGCACTTTGGCCCTCCTTTTGCTGCTCGATCAATTCCCGCGCAATATCTACCGCGGCTCACCAAAAGCATTTGCATCCGATCCGAAGGCTGTAAAAGTCGCTCTTGAGTCATTGAACAAGAGCTTCCATGCCGCCTTTCCTATGGGCTATCGCATGTTTTTCTTCCTGCCATTTGAGCATTCAGAAGAGATGGACATGCAGGATTTGAGCGTGGACTTATTCCGCGGCCTTGGCGATCAGGACACCTACCATTATGCGCTGATCCATATGGACGTGATCCGCCGGTTTGGCCGGTTCCCTCACCGCAACGAAACTCTTGGACGCACCTCAACGCCAGAAGAGACCAAGTTCCTCGCCTCTGGAGGTTTCAGAGCATAAGTATCTTGGCTAAAAATTAGCCAAACATCACACATGACTACAAAATAGGCAGAGTCAATTTATGGCTCTGCCTATTTTAGTGACAGCCACATTCTGCGCAATTCCGCCAGATCAGCCCACCCTCAAGAAAATATAATTTCAAACAAGCCGCTGAATTTTCGAGATTATTCCAACATCTTCCCCACGCGGAATCTACGTAAAAATCGATATTTCTCAAAACTGGCACGCTCCTTGAAGGAGAGGAGGCAAGCGTGCCGGCCGGGCATTCTGAGAACGACCAGATAACTGGCAACTTTCCCGGTCCCAAAGAGGTCTCCAGAACTCTTTACGGCGCAATCGATGAGAGAGGGGAACGGGAATCTGACATGAAAATCATTATGGCAATCATCAAGCCCTTTAAGTTGGATGAAGTGCGCGACGCACTCACCACTTTAGGCATCCAGGGGCTCACGGTAACCGAAGTCAAAGGTTATGGCCGGCAGAAAGGGCACACCGAAATCTACCGCGGCACAGAATACGCCGTCACCTTCCTCCCAAAACTAAAGGTCGAAGTCGCAGTTGCAACAGACATGGCAGACAAAGTTGTCGAAGCCATTGGCAGCGCAGCGAAGACCGGCCAGATCGGCGACGGCAAAATCTTCGTCTACTCCATTGATCAAGTTGTCCGCATTCGCACCGGCGAAGCCGACGCAGAAGCAATATAATGAAATGAAGGGGACAGAGAATATGAAACGCGCCTCCACCCTTGTTGCCGCAGGCTCACTCCTGGCACTTTCCGCAGGTCCAGTCATGGCAGAAGAAAAATACGCTCTGGCTGTCGACACCGCCTACATCTTCAACACCCTGCTCTTCCTGATTGGCGGATTTCTGGTGATGTGGATGGCTGCTGGCTTCGCCATGCTGGAAGCTGGCCTCGTTCGCACCAAGAACGTTTCCATGCAGTGCCTCAAGAACATCGCCCTCTACTCCATCGCTGGTCTGATGTTCTGGATCACCGGTTACAACCTCATGTACACCGGCGTTGACGGCGGCTTCATGGGTTCCTTTGGCCCATACTCCTTTGACCCTGTCGGCGGCGATGCACTCGACGCAGGCTACTCGACAGCGTCCGATTGGTTCTTCCAGATGGTCTTCTGTGCAACCACAGCCTCCATCGTGTCGGGCACCATGGCAGAGCGCATCAAGCTCTGGGCTTTCCTGATCTTCGTTGTCATCCTCACAGGCGTTCTTTACCCAATCACTGGCTCCTGGCAGTGGGGCGCTGGCTGGCTCTCAGAAATGGGTTTTGCTGACTTTGCTGGTTCCACTCTCGTCCACTCCGTTGGTGGCTGGGCAGCTCTTTCCGGCGCAATCATCCTCGGCGCGCGTAAAGGCAAGTACGGCAAAAACGGTCAGGTCTATGTCATGCCGGGTTCCTCTATGCCACTGGCAACTCTGGGCACCTTCATTCTGTGGCTCGGCTGGTTCGGCTTCAACGGCGCTTCCCAGCTCGCAATGGGCACCATTGGTGACGTCACAGACATCTCCCGCATCTTCGCAAACACCAACATGGCTGCTGCGGGCGGCGTAGTCTCCGCAATTGCCCTGACACAGGCCCTCTACAAGAAGGTCGATGTTACAATGGCTCTGAACGGTGCATTGGCTGGTCTTGTTTCCATTACCGCTGAACCACTGGCTCCGAGCGTACTCCAGTCCGTCATCATTGGTGGCGTTGGTGGCGCAATTGTCGTCTTTGCAGTGCCAATGCTCGACAAGTTGAAGATCGATGATGTGGTGGGTGCAATCCCGGTTCACTTGTTGGCTGGCATCTGGGGAACGCTCATCGTGCCGTTGTCCAACTCTGACGCATCTTACGTCACTCAGTTCATCGGTGTTGCAGCCGTCGGCATCTTCACCTTCGTGGCCTCCACCATTGTCTGGTACGCAATCCAGTTGGTGGTCGGCCTGCGTGTCACAGAAGAAGATGAAGCCATGGGCCTCGACAAAGCCGAGATTGGTGTAGAAGCCTATCCAGAATTCGGAACCGGCTCCCAGCGCCTCTAAGCTTGCGCCAATTCTGGGAGGATCAAAACACTCTCCCAGAACTAAAAGATGAAATTACAAAGCCCGGCAACCACCGCCGGGCTTTTTCTATGGCAGCATTTGCCAGCCTATCATTTTCTCTCAATAGATAGCTCTGTGTTCAAACGCTAAATACTACAAAATCAAAGCAACCCAAAAGCTTAGGAATGTTGATACCCCAGCTTACTAGTCGGTTCAAATCCGCCTACCACATTTGAAAGACGGACTTCACCTTTCATAGGTGGTACTTTCAGGAATGCCATATACGTCCATTTCTAATCAAGATTCGCTCTTCATCCTACGTCCAAACAAAGAGGCGCAAGCGCCCGAGCTTTGGAGTCCAATGATGAACAGTGAGTTGGAAGCAGCAGTTAAAGAGGCCAGCCAGAAGTGGCAGAACGCGTTCAATGCGGGTGATGCTCAAGCTTGTGCCAACTGCTATGAGGCAAACGCTGTTATGGAGGCCAAACCCTTTGGCACCTATCACGGACGAGCCGAAATTCTCGAGTTCTGGCAAATGCTCATTCGGGAAGGCTTCTCAAAAATCGAGTACATCAACCCCAAAATCGTCGCATCAGGCGAAAGCTCCGCAATCCTTTCTTCCGACTGGAAGATGAACAAAGCCCACGGCAACATCTCTAAAGAACTCTGGGTTCTGCAATCAGACGGCACCGCGCTGCTGCGAGAAGACTACTTCAGCGCCGCATCTTGATATCAGGAGGCGGATCACAAAAAAGCCCGGCACATGGCCGGACTTGGTCGCATCGCTCGAAAGCTGAGGCACTTGCTCAGCAGTCGCGATAGTAAAAGTAGTCCAGACGATCTGCGATAGCATCCAGAGCAAAGGAGTAGCCGCTCCAGTCCTCATCGATCCATGCATCTTCCAGCCGGTCAACCGCGCGGTCCAGTTTACCATCACCCTCCAGCTCGCTCAGCAAGCGACCCACATCAATCAGGTGACCCAGAACGCCATCAGCACTTGAGCCAGCACGTACACCACCTTCGAAGAAGACTTCATCGGAAATATCATCGATGTCTGAAATAGTCGCATTCAGATCTGAGCAGCTCAACTCACCCCATGCATAAGCAGGGCTTTGAGAGACCAACCCGACAAAACCGATTGAAGCAACAACAGCAAGTGCTTTGAAACCACGCATTATCATTCCGAGACCTTCTTCCGTGAGATGCATCTGGAGCAAAGCTCTAAAGATACCTGTAACCCACACAGAAGTAGCAAGGTCGCAAGGCGGCGCTGTCTCAAAGAAGACAGAAATTATGGTCTCTTTGAGATTTCTCAGTGATCACTGACGCCCGTCAGTCAGCCCTTTCACAAAAGCTTTCTGACAGAACACTACAAGCAGGATCGGCGGCAACATGGCCAGCACAGCAAGCGCCAAACCTTGCGGGCTTGTGCGCCCAACCAAGCTAAGTCCCTGCACCAATGTCATTCTGGTCTCCTCACTGGAAACCATCACAGGCCACAGATACTGGTTCCATCCCTGCACAAACATCAACAGGCCGAGCGCTGCAATCATCGGCGCAGATGCAGGCACCAGAACGTCTTTCAAAAACTTGATCGGCCCTGCCCCATCAATCCGCGCAGCTTCAGAAAGCTCAGTCGGCACTCCCAAAAAAAACTGGCGGAAGAAGAATGTCCCAACCGCAGAAGCCAACAGCGGCAACATCAAGCCCGGATAGGAGTTTACGAGCCCAAGCTTGCTGGTCACAGCATATGTCGGCAAAAACCGGGACTCCAAAGGCAGCAACAAACTGCAAAGGATCACCCAGAAAAAGAACGTCCCAAAGCGCACCCGAAAAAACACCAACGCATACGCCGCCAACAGAGAAACAGCCACTTTTGCCAGTGCAAACCCGGCAGCCAGATAGAGCGAGTTCAACGCCATGGTTATGCCAGTGACACCGCCAGTAAACCCACGCCCTTCAAACAGCGCCCGGCTATACACCTCCACCCCATATGGCCCCGGCAGAAACTGGAGGCCATCCTGACCAAGTGTAGCGCCAGAGTGCGTTGAAGAGAAAGCGATCACGATCACCGGCCCGACGATCAAAAACACGCCGATAAGCAGAATAAGGTGATCAAAGAAATGTTTGCGGGGCATATTCATCTCAGAAACGAAGCGCAGTCCCCCACCACGAAGCATGGTTTTCGAAGACAAAGACGCAATCAACAATACTGAAAGCAGTAGGAGTGGCCCCGTTTCCGGGCAAACTGCTTTAAAGGATCGTTCCAGAGAGAAGGCAAAAGGCAGCCAGACCAACAGAACGCAGCAACAACGGAAACACCGTAGAACTACGCAGTCCAGGTTTCAAGCTCTCTAAGTACCTATAAAACCACAATTCCTGAATGCTTGGCGTGATTTTCCGGCTCAACATGGATGGTCACACGTGCGCCCGGCATCTTTTCTGCGATGCCTTCCTCAATACGATCACAAATCGCATGGGCATCCAGAACGCTCATCTCACCCGGCACCACCAGATGAAAATCAACAAACGTCACATGTCCAGCATGGCGGGTCCGCAAATCATGAGCCTCCAGCGCACCATCTCCAAACTTGGAGATCAACGCCCGGATTTCCTCCTGCTCTTCTTCAGGAGCCGCCTCATCCATCAGGCCACCAACAGATTCACGCACCAGCTTCCAACCGGACCACATGATGTTAACCGCAACAATCCCCGCGAGGATCGGATCAAACATCTGCCAGCCTGTTGCCCACACAGCAGCGATACCAACAAACACACCGAGAGATGTATAGACATCCGTCATGATATGCCGGGCATCTGCCTGCAGCGCAGGTGAGCGATGTGCTCTACCAATGCGCATCAAGGCCATTGCCCAGAACAAGTTGATAACGGAAGACAGGAAGTTCAGTGCGATACCCTGAAAATTGACCTCAAGCTCATACGGCTCAGTCAAACCCATATAGGCTTTGCGCAGGATCAGGATTGCCGCCAGAACAATCAGAACACCCTCAAGAACAGCAGCAAAATACTCTGCCTTGTAGTGCCCATAGGGATGGTTCTGATCAGCAGGTTTGCGCGCCAGATACAAAGCACCGGCAGCAGCAGAAGCACTGGCAATATTGATGGAGGTTTCAAGAGCGTCAGAATAAAACGCAATGGAGCCAGTCAACGCAAAGGCAAAGTATTTAAGAGTAAATACCAGTATGCCAATGACGATGCTGCCCAGCGCAAAGCGCATGCTCTGGTCCATGTGCCACATCCACCCTAATTCAAACTCGACGACTGCTTAGAAAGTTATCGTCCTCTATCAGGTTTCAGTGGCATATTAAACAATGGAACAGGGTCAAACAGCCAGTTTTCATGCTTATTTGCACTCAATGTTTGCAAATGAAAATCACTCGCAATTTATCAGCCAATTCTACTTGTCGTAAAAAGCTGCACCAATGATTTCGCCTGGCATCTCACCGGAGTTTGTCTGAACCAAAACAGCCCAGTTCTTGGAATCGAACATCTTCAAAGCGGTCCGTGGCAAACGGAACACTTCAGCGGTACCAGACCACATGCCAATCGGCATGATGCTGCGCACCACGTTCTTATAAGTCTGCGTTGTACCAGCGTTTTCACCGCGCTGAATCTCTACAACTGCTTCCTTGTCAATTCCAAGAAGATAAACGTCAGCCTTCTTATCTGGCTGTTTCAAGGAACCAGAGAGCTGAACTTCAAGCGCGTTGTCATCAAGCATCGCCTCAACCTGAACGCTCATGCCAGAAGATTTGCGGATCGCATTCTTCACAGAACCACGATCACTGCCGACCATATGCCCACGGCCATTCACAACAACCTGAGGCGTATAGATCTGCGCATCACCACGGCTCTTGGCATAATCCTTCTGGCGCTGAGTGAACACAGGCGAACCCAAAGTGTCCTTCCAACCGAAGTAATCCCAATAATCTACGTGGTAAGAGAGGGTGACCACATCCTTCTGGTCTGAGACAAGCTCCTCCAGAAACTGGTCCGCAGGTGGACATGACGAGCAGCCCTGGCTGGTAAACAGCTCAACCACAGCCTTTGGTGTTTCCGCCTGAGCTGAGAGAGAGGTCGCAAAACCAATTCCCGCTGCGAGAATAACACCCGTCAATCTATTTACAGAAAACCACCGCATTTCGGCCCTTCGCAATTGTTCAAGTCATCGCTGATGCAGCGCTAACCTAAACAATAACCAGATAACTGTAGAATCACATCACAGTGAGCCCCTGAAAACCGAAGGCATCAGGGGCACTGCTTCTATTTGGACTCAGTCAGCACTTTTTCAAGTTCTGGTAAGAAGACATCACGATAACTGGCGGCACTCAAAGGTCCGATAAACTTATAGCGGATCTGAGCCTTCTCATCGACGATAAACGTCTCAGGAACCCCGTAAACGCCCCATTCAATGCCAGCCCGGCCAGTGTCAAAACCAACGCGATCATAAGGATTGCCCAGCTCAGCAAGGAACCGGTTCGCCTTAACGTCAGTGTCCTTGTAGTTCAGGCCAGCAATCTCAAAACGATCATCCTTGGCAAGATCCATCAAGTATTTGTGTTCTGCACGACAAGGCGCACACCAGGATGCAAAGATGTTCACCACAGTCACCTGACCAAGCAGATCACTGCGTTGGAACCCGGGAACCTGCTGCCCATCACGCTCCAGCCCCTTAACAGGAGGAAGCGAAAACTCAGGTGCCGGCTTATTAATCAAGGCAGATGGAAGTTCTTTGGAGTCATGGCCTGACAGCATCATGAAACCCATCAGAACCGCAAGAGCACCAAAAACAATCAGCGGAAGAAGAAACAGCGGAGAAATGCCTGATTTCTTTTCCTCGTCCATTTCACTAGCCATTCCTGTTAGCTCTCACTCTTTTCATCAGAACCTGCAGAGACCACCTGGCTGACAGAAGGACCAGCACGGCGTGTGGAACGACGGCGAATGCCGCTTGCTTCCAACGCCTGCATCTCTTTGTCCAGCTGGGTTTTGTCTGAGCGCACCCAGACAATCAGCACAGCAATAACAAGTGCAGCCATCGCATAAGCAGCAATCACATATTCAGCGTGACGACCAAACTCTGAAAAATCCATTGTCCTTACCTCGCACCAGCAGGAGTTGCTTTCGTGACCGTGCTGCTGGACGCAGCCGGAGCAACAGATGCTGCACGCATCCGCATTGCTCTGATCCGACGGCGCATAATCTCGTTACGCATGCTCATCAGATGCAAAGTCACAAACAAAAGCACAAAAGCCAAAGCCATCAAACCAAGCGGGATAAGAATGGAAGAGTGAATGGCAGGGCCGTCAGCACGAATAATGCTCGGCGGCTGGTGCAGTGTGTTCCACCACTCAACGGAAAACTTGATGATGATGACATTGATCACGCCAACCAGCGTGATAATCGCATTCACTTTTGCAGCCTTGATAGGATCTTCAATCGCCTTCCACAGCGCGATAATGCCAAGATACATAATCAGCAGCACAAGGAAGGAGGTCAATCTTGCGTCCCAGACCCAAAAGGTGCCCCACATTGGCTTGCCCCAGACAGCGCCGGAAAACAGAGCCAGGAATGTGAATGCAGCACCAATAGGTGCAGACGCCTTAGCCGAAACATCAGCCAGCGGATGCTTCCAGACCAGAGAACCAACCGAAGAAAGTGCCATCATTGCATAACACATCAATGCAAGCTGGGCAGCAGGGACATGCACAAACATAATGCGCACTGTCTGGCCTTGCTGATAATCTTCAGGCGCAACAAAAAACGCGAAGTACAAGCCAACTGCAAGCGCAGCGACCGTCGCAACGATAAGCCAGGGAAGCACAGCTTTCACAAGCTTCAGGAACCGGGTTGGGTTTGCAAGATCGTATAAGGTCATAGAGCCGTTCTAAACTGAGAATGACGAAGCATCAATGTGTACATAGTGTCACGGACCCATCACAGTCATTGATTACGCGCAATTTGACGCTTCACTTCTTCGGGATTTCACCCATTTTAGACGATTTTACATAGACTTAACGCTTCTGGCAATTTCAGCAGCCTCACGGCTGCCGTCATCAGTCACCAGAAACGCGAAGCGCTGCAGCTGCTGCAAGAGGTCCAACAACAAGACCAAAAAGTGTCAGGGCACACAAAAACAGGAACGGAACGAGGAAGTTATTGGAGTCGATCGCTCCCGCTGTCGCGGCACTCACACCAAAGATCAGGATTGGAATTGCCAGCGGAATAACCAGAATGGAGAGCAACACCCCACCCCGCCGCATGGACACGGTAACGCCAGCACCAACCGCACCAACAAGCGTCAATGCGGGAGCGCCAACAAGCAAGGTCAGGGTCACCAGAACGATGCTCTGGAAATCCAGACCCACAAACAGAGACAAAACCGGCGTCGCCAACACCAGCGGCAGACCCGTCGCCGCCCAATGGGCAGCACATTTAATCAACACAACCAGCTCAAGCGAACGCCCGGACATCACCAGAAGTTCGAGACTTCCATCCTCGCGATCAGCCTGAAACAGGCGATCCAATCCCAGCAAAGTCGACAGCAATGCGCCAATCCAAAGGATCGCAGCGCCAATGCGAGACAGCAGGATCATGTCCGGTCCAACACCGAACGGAAAGATCGTCACCACAGCCAGAAAGAACAGAACACCGATCAGCGCACCACCACCAACGCGGTTCGCCAGTTGGTATTCACGGACAAAAAGACTCTTCATCCAACTCATGATCAGCCCTCGTCCTGCTCGTCTTCGTCGAAATAATCGTCCAGATCCGCTCCGGCAAACATATGCTCACTCTCGGTCGTCACAGGCGACAGATTGAGGAACTTGGTGTTTGGCAGGTTGAGCGGCAGGTGCGTTGCAGCAATCACAAGGCCACCAGCGTGGATGTGATCGGCAATCAACCCCAGCAACACTTCTTCAGAGGCTTTATCAAGCGCGGATGTCGGCTCATCAAGCAACCAGATTGGACGCGGCACCACCAGCAAGCGCGCCACTGAAAGGCGTCGGCGCTGTCCGGCACTCAGGTACCCTGCTGGCAAACTGGCAGTATGCGCAATACCAAGAGTATCCAGCGCCTCCAGCTCGCTCATGCTCTCACGCACTTTGCCACCACCAAAAGCAGCAGGCTCAAAGAAATCCCGCCAGAAACTTAGGTTTTCAAGGACGGATTGCAGCGGCTTCAATGCATCAAGATGGCCAAAGTAGTGCGAGTGCTCGGCAACAGAGCGCTCAGCCATGCCACCTTCCAGCTCAATCGTGCCATTCGCTTTCGCAACCAACCCTGCAATCACGCGTAACAGACTGGATTTCCCGACACCATTGGGACCCTGGACAATCAGAGCTTCGCTTGAACCAACTTCAAAGTCGACATGGTTCAAAACTCTGCGGCCACCGCGATCACATGCAACACCCTGACAGACTAACTTCAATTGGTTCATCGCGCCCGAAACCACCACAGCAGCTCACACTGCTTACCAAACTGACGGCGTATCCCGAAAGTGGATCCGATTTCCGGATAAGATACGCTCCAACAAAGAATTAAAGCAGTTTGCATGATCCCGTCTTTGCGCAAACCACTTTATTCAGGAGGCCGTATTACATTCGGCAAATCCTTCGCTCCCATAAACACAGCTAGAATTCGCGTTGGCTCTGTTCCGGTATTCTTACCGTAGTGCCAGGTATTGACGGCCTCAATAAACGCCTCCCCCTTTTTAAAGGTCAGAGGAGCCTCTTTCTCATAGGTGATCGTCAGCTCACCATCAAGTATATATCCGTAAAGAGGAATGGGATGCATGTGCTCTTTAACAGCCTCTCCCGGTGCCAGCGTAATGATGAGGGACGTCACCTGAGCCTGCCGACCAGTCGGATAGAACAAAGGCTGCTTTGTAATCGTAGTCTCGCTCTTATCCAGCAAAACCTCAGTGTTTGAATAAGCCTCTCCATTCTCCTGGGCCAGGGCGCTGACGACATATCCGCCCAACACCAGACAACAAGCACCAACCAAAACTGCAGATTTCATGGGAAACGCCTTTTTGTTGTTTTCAGCTATTCTCCGCGCACTTTTTCGCCACTTCCGGCGATTATTCATAGGTGAACCAGAAGCACTTTACCGATAATCCCCTTCCGAGCCTTTAAAGCCACAAAGGACCAAATCGTAGGCTAGACACATTGTATACCGCTGTATATAATGCGATTCATACAAACCCAAACCCGCTTGATCGGGCGCCTCATTCCGGCCTAATCTCACCCTAGGTAAATTATTAGCCTTCCGCTGCGGTTCAGCTGGAACCTGCGTCAGAAAGACGCTATAGGGACGACAACTATAAGCTGATTGAATTTCAAGAAGCGCTTTTAATGCATTTGTTAAATGATCAAGCCAACGCCATGACGGCGAGCCACTAAACTCCGGGAGATATCGGAGAGGTTCGTCAGCTCAAAGCTCCGTTTCCTGTTCACGGCGGGAAACGAAATAAGGAGATCGCCGAATGACACAATCTCTAAACAGTTTTAATGCCAAACAAACGCTGCAAGTCGGCGGCAAGTCTTACACTTACTTTTCCATTCCTGAAGCAGAAAAGAACGGCCTGACTGGCGTTTCCAAACTGCCATTCTCGCTAAAGGTGGTTCTGGAGAACCTGCTGCGTTTTGAAGATGGCCGCTCTGTTACAGCGGACGACATCAAGGCCGTTGCTGAGTGGCTCACCACCCGCACCTCCACACACGAAATCGCCTATCGCCCTGCCCGCGTGCTCATGCAGGACTTCACCGGCGTGCCAGCCGTTGTTGACCTTGCCGCCATGCGCGATGCTGCCGTCAACCTCGGCGGTGACCCGAAAAAGGTGAACCCGCTGGTTCCTGTTGATCTCGTCATCGACCACTCCGTGATGGTGGATTACTTCGGCACCACTTCAGCTTTCGCGCTCAATGTGGAACGCGAGTATGAGCGCAACAACGAGCGCTATGAGTTCCTGCGCTGGGGTCAGTCTGCGTTTGATAACTTCCGCGCTGTTCCTCCAGGCACCGGCATCTGCCACCAGGTCAACCTTGAATACCTCGCCCAGACCGTCTGGACGAAGGAAGAAGACGGCGAAACCGTCGCTTACCCGGACACCCTCGTCGGCACAGATTCCCACACCACCATGGTCAACGGCCTTGCAGTCCTCGGCTGGGGCGTGGGCGGCATTGAGGCCGAAGCCGCCATGCTCGGCCAGCCGATCTCCATGCTGATCCCGGAAGTCGTCGGCTTCAAACTCACTGGAGAAATGGCAGAAGGCATCACCGCGACCGACCTCGTGCTCACCGTGGTTGAAATGCTGCGTAAGAAGGGCGTTGTCGGCAAGTTTGTAGAGTTCTACGGCCCCGGCCTCGACAACCTCTCGCTGGAAGACGCCGCCACCATTGCCAACATGGCACCGGAATACGGCGCCACCTGTGGCTTCTTCCCGGTGGACAGCGACACCCTCAAATATCTCAAGTCCACAGGTCGCGACGCCCACCGCATCGCGCTGGTGGAGGAATACGCCAAGGTGCAGGGCATGTACCGTGACACCCACGCGGAGCCAACCTTCACCGACACGCTGGAGCTGGACATCTCCACCGTTGTGCCATCCATCGCCGGACCAAAGCGCCCGCAGGATCGTATCTCCCTCGCTGACGCCTCAGAAGGCTTTGCCAAAACCATGGCGGAGGAATTCAAGAAGGCAGGTGAAGAGTTCAAACGCGCACCGGTGGAAGGCCGCGACCATGACCTTGGCAATGGCGACGTCGTCATCGCCGCGATCACAAGCTGCACCAACACCTCAAATCCGTCCGTTCTCATCGGCGCTGGTCTGGTGGCCCGCAAAGCCCGCGCCAAAGGCCTCAAGGTCAAGCCATGGGTGAAAACCTCACTGGCGCCCGGCTCTCAGGTGGTGACGGATTATCTTGAGAAAGCTGGCGTTCAGGAAGACCTCGACGCCCTCGGCTTCAACCTCACCGGCTACGGCTGCACCACCTGTATTGGTAACTCAGGCCCACTGCCACCGGAAATCTCCAAGTCTGTCAACGACAACGACCTCGTGGCGTGCTCCGTGCTGTCCGGCAACCGCAATTTTGAGGGCCGCGTCAATCCGGATGTACGCGCCAACTATCTGGCCTCTCCGCCACTGGTTGTCGCTTATGCCATCGCAGGCTCGCTCAACATCAACGTGGCCAAAGACCCGCTCGGCAAGGATCAGGACGGCAATCCGGTCTACCTGAAGGACCTGTGGCCAACCACGGAAGAGATCACCGACCTCATCCGCTCCTCCATCACGGAAGAGATGTTTGAAGAGCGCTACGGCGATGTGTTCAAGGGCGACGAGCACTGGCAGAACATCAAGGTGGAAGGCGGCATGACTTACGGCTGGCCGCCAGCATCCACCTACGTGCAGAACCCGCCTTACTTTGAAGGCATGACCATGGAGCCAGCACCCCTCACGGATATTGAGGGCGCGGCAGTCATGGGCCTGTTCCTGGATTCCATCACCACCGACCACATCTCCCCAGCTGGGGCGATCAAGACAGACAGCCCGGCGGGCCAATACCTTGAATCCCATCAGATCTCGCCAAAAGACTTCAACTCCTACGGCTCCCGCCGTGGCAACCACGAAGTCATGATGCGCGGCACCTTCGGCAACATCCGCATCAAAAACCAGATGGTACCGGGCGTGGAAGGTGGCTACACCACCAAGGATGGCAAGCAGCGCTGGATCTACGACGCCTGCATGGAATACAAAGCAGCTGGCACCCCGCTTGTGGTGTTTGCTGGCAAGGAATACGGCACCGGCTCCTCCCGCGACTGGGCAGCAAAAGGCACCAAACTGCTCGGCGTGCGTGCGGTCATCGCTCAATCCTTCGAGCGCATCCACCGCTCCAACCTCGTCGGCATGGGCGTCCTGCCCTTCACGTTTAAAGAGGGCGAGAGCTGGCAGTCCCACGGCATCGATGGCACTGAGCGTGTAACCATCCTCGGCGTAGCAGACCTCAAACCCCGCCAGATGGTCGACATTCAGGTCGAGTTCGCAGACGGCTCAAAGAAAACCATAGAAGCCCTCTGCCGCATCGATACCGAAGACGAACTGGAATACATCAAAGCCGGCGGCATCCTCCACTATGTGCTGAGGAACCTCGTCTCCGGCTAAGACTGGCAGACACACCACAAACACAAAAACGGGCCCTCCAAGGCCCGTTTTTCATTGGCGACCCCACCTTCTGAGACCACCACTTCCACCGATGTCATCCCACACAAACAATCCCCTCCGACGTCATCCCGCACAAGCCCCCCCTCTGATGTCATCCCGCACAAGCGCAGCGCGATGCGGGACCCAGAGCCACGTGCCCAGACCTCAGCCTCCACCACACCGACATCCCGGCCCCCGAGCCGGGATCCAGAGCTACCTACACAGACCTTAGCCACCACCACACTGGATCCCGCATCAAGTGCGGGAAGACGGCGGAGGGTGCCGCTTCGATATCGAGAACGGACTCTAATGCATCAAAACCGGCAGCATCCTGCACTACGTCCTGAGAAACTTAGTCTCCAGCTAAGCCACCCCAACAAGCAAACTATTCAGTCCGCCAACCTCACCAGTTCCATCCCAAACTCAGCTCAACACCCGACCGTCATCTCGCACAAGCAAAGCGCGATGCGGGATCTCACATTAAGTGCAAGGTGACGGTGGTTCGGCACAAAAAGGAGAAGTGATTTCTATTCCTTTAAACTCATAGGTTGCAACTAATAAATTTAAAACTAAATTCATGTCGAATGCATTTTTTTGAATGGAAGCATAATGAGCGCAATCCAAATTCAACAGATTGTAGCCGAAAGAAACATCCGACGGCTCGTACATTTCACTCCAGCACAAAACCTACATTCCATTTCGCAAAATGGCATCTTATCCGTTGAAGCAGCAGCGAGTGCAAATATACCAATTACACAAAATGATAACGAAAGGTTCGATGGTCATCCTAACGCAATCTCATTGTCGGTGAGCCTGCCAAACTATAAAATGTTTTACAAGTGTCGAGTAAGAGACCGATTAGTTGACTGGGCTGTTGTAACATTGGATGTAAGATTATTATGGGAACTAGATTGCTCATTTTATCCCACAAATGCGGCAAATGCTGCAATGAGTTGCATTCACCCTAGCTCATTAAAGTGTGCTGACTCATTTGCTGCATTATTTGAAGATAATGATCTTAGGAAAAATCAAACACTATTCAAAAAAGATACAACAGACGTACAAGCTGAGGTATTGGTTTTTGAAACTATAAGTCCAGATTACATCACTGGTATGTATTTTGACCGCAACAGCACTAGAGTAAAATATCCGCCAGTGTTTAAAAAAATAAGTCCAAAGGTTGCATCTGCGCTATTCTCAAAAAGAGAATTTGTTCGCAATAAGCAGGTAAGACAAGCTAATGGCTAATCGACCAGTTTTTTTACCCGTGTTGGCAAAAGACATTCTCGTCAAAACTGTTTTTGTCGAGTTTCACTGGTTTCCTGGATTTGCAAAATCACAAAAGAAAAAATCCTTAGAGTCTCTGCATGCATCAGCAACGCAAAGACTAAACACAAAAAAAATTCTTGATATATCGAGCAAATCAGATGAACGCCTTGGAGAGCTGTTAAGCGCATTCAACCTAAAGTTCACAACCAAAAAATATAATGTAGAGATGTGCGTGGAGTCAGCCTTCCAAGGAAGTAAGATTTTCGAAAAAGGCGGCCCATACCAAGACCTTTACAATGCTGACGCAAGAACTGCTAAGAAAGACCAACGTCTCCGAAGTAGTGGCCGACTAACGGGATTTCGCTTCTTCGGGATTAATTGGGACTTAGAACCTCTCACAGCTTTCTATGACTGGTTATACATTAACGCCCTCACGAAAAATCCATCACTTGCAGATGAGATTAAATACTACGATGCCTTTACTGACATAGAGTTTAACCCTCAAAAATCAATCAACTGTCAAGCTTATTCAGCAGCATTGTATCGCGCTCTAGAGCAGCGTAATCTTCTGTCAGATGCCACTTCCTCACCTGCAAGTTTTCTCGATATTTTACGAAATTACACACCAAGTAACGTAAGAGAAAACACTTATTCATGCTAAACTCGTCATCCCGGCCCCCGAGCCGGGATCTAGAGCCATCTGCACACACCGTTAGCCTCCGCCCAGCTGGGTCCCGCATCGAGTGCTGGATGACGGTGGTGGGGAGGTTGGATGGGGTGAAGGTCGCGGGCTTTGTGGGGTGTAGCACAGGCTCTCGGGTGCAGCGCAAACGCATCACATCCCCCACCATCCACACCCTCGTCAAAACTGCCAGTTTGACAACCTCAGGTTTTCATTCCACATTCATACATGAGGCCTAGAAACCTCCTCTAAGACAGCGGTAACCGCTCCCGTTAACTGGCGGATTTTTTGTGCCTGCTTTATAGGTAGCGTGCAAACCCTTTGCTATGAGCGGGAGGGCGGTGAATACAATACCTTCTTCGGAGGGGAATAAACTCGCCTGTCTGTCTTACAGGTTTCTAGCCTCCCGCTCGCCAGTGGGCCCTAGAAAGTCTTGCTGTCGCGCGGTTGTTCAACCCTGTAAAGACAAAGGGATTGAGAATGACCGACTCCGCATGTGCCTGTGGCACCACAAATACGTTCCAAAATGAAATAGACGAAGTCCTCGTCGTTGTCTCTGACCTGCAAAATCTCAGCTATATGCAGCACTTACTGCTAACTGAGAGACTGCAGCACAGCAGCGAACGCGATGCTTTGTTCACTCTGCACCATGCCTTCCACGACCGACTGGAAGCGCTCCAAAAACGCTGCGGAACTTTATCTAATGCGTCTTCTAATTCGAAAACCGCTAGGACTTTTCGGGAATACGCAGGAGAGCGGGTCGCTCATCCGCAGCCGATAAACACCAAAATTCCGCTTCCTGAATAAGCCCGCCCAGCGCTCCACAAAGCAAGGGAACCTGCCTACGTGGAGCATGTGCTGGCGCACTGTGTAAGAGCATTTGGCAACACTGCCATCCGCTCCGGTGCCGGAAGCGAGAACGCACCTACACCCCGCATCCTCGCGGGAAGCACCCTGCTGGCCTGCGGAGCCACCACCCTCCGCAGGCCAGCGCTTATTTACTGGAACAGAACTTCGTCAGCACCGCATCCCACTCAGCAGCGGCATCAATCTCTTTAATCTTGCCAGCTCGCTCATGCTGCGATTTCTCTTGCGCAACTTTCACAAACCACCACGGATGATAAGTTGGCGATCCCTGACGACCCATCTCATCGCATGTCAGTATGCGCGCCTCTTCAGCAAACTCTTTCCCATCACGCTTGAACTGCTCTTTCTCAGCCTCAGTCATTTTAAGGAAAGTGAGCATTTGATAGAACATGGTCGCAGAGCGAACCGACGTGCCTTCAACGCGACGCGCATCAAACTGCACCTTGATCAGCCCACTCAGAAAGATTGAAAGTTTGCGCGTAGGATCTCTGTGACTGGCACACTCAGAAACTGCAGTCGCAATCACCGGCAGCTCAACATCCGGCGTAATTTTCGACAGATCCTTGCACTCACGAGAGGTGCGACTGCCCTCAGCCTGCGCATTATAAGCTGCCAGCATAGCAGTAAAAGCCAGAACGATCGTCTTAATACATTGTTTTTGCATCACTATTATCACCAGAGCAAGAATGCCACCCACAAACCAGCTCTGGCTAATATCAAACGCATCCATCCTCCTCAAGCGCGCGCAAGAGGAGGAAAAATCAAACACAATCCGCAGTTGGCACCAAAGCCCAGCGCTTATTTACCAGCGCAAATGCCGGCTTTTGTCAGGGTCAGTTGCCATGCAGCAGCGCCATCAAACGGCGTGACCAGCCCGTCATCATCCTTGTTCGTGAAGGCGCCCATACCATGCGCAATCATGTATTTCGGGTAGTAATCCGGCGCATCCTGTCCCTGCAGAAAGTCACAGGCCTCGGCAATGCCATCCTTGCTGTAATTTTCCAGCGCTGCACCAAACGCAATACGCTGCGCCTCGTCCATCCTTTGAAACGTCACCATCCGCAGCACAGAAAGCGCCTGATACGCGCTCTTGTCTTTCACCCGCTGCATATCAAAGGTGCCACGCGCAAACGCCATCACATAAAGATCAACAGCAGAGCCATACTGCTCCTTCTCAATGCAAGCAAAGATCGACGCATAAAGGTCAGCCGGAGTGTAACTCGTCTTGGCGTCTTCCCGCGCAATACAGCCCACATCATGGGTCACCTGCAGGTTTCCCTCGGCCTGATGATTGGTGATTTTGCCTTGCGCCTGCGCACCACCGGCAAACAACATCGCCCCACCCAAAAGGCTGAGAGCCAGATACGAAACTTTCAACGAAAACACCTCTCTAATCGCCCGGAAAGCACCCTTCCCGGCACCTCACCACTACAATCTGCAGGTCCCACTCATACACCCGTCACCCCACCCCTCACTTGACCTTCGCCAAACACACACCCGGTTATCTGCCAGAGTGCGCAGAGTTCTCATCCGCAACCTCCCCCGGTGTCATCCCGGGCGCAGCAAAGCGAAGACCCGGGACCCATAACCATAACCCTCTCGGCTCCACTCACTCATGCTCTCCCACACACAAATGCTATCGCTGCCTCACAAACACCCGCACACATTATGCAGCGACTGCCCCTGAGGATCGGGCTAACACAGGAGGGCCTGCAAAAAACTTATCCCCCTTGGCAAAAGATGCCGCCATACTAACTCCCATGCCTACGTAACGGGCTGCTGGCGGACCGTCCGTCAGTTTGTCGTAGGCTGGGTGGGGCTTTTGAGAGAAGTAACGTATCTTTCAAAGGTCCGGTGGAACCGATTTTCAAACGTGACCGCATGGTTTGAGAGGAAGGGCCCAAGTCTGAAGGGCATCACGCGGTGACACGGACCAGTCAGAGTGGTTGCGTGTCAGGGATGAAGGAACTGTTTTAGTAAGGAAACTTGCTGGAATAAGCCATCGTCCTTCCAGGAAACTGGCTATCGTGTCTTTCAGGATAAGAGGCGATGTTGTCCATACCAAAATGCCCGGGCAAGGCGACAGCCAATGCCGAAGACTCATAACCAATAAAATGCGCAGGCACTGCCTGCTCGCCTTGCCCTCCCCATTTTGGGAGTTTCACGTGAAAACACCGCCGGACATTTCCAGCGGTGCTAAAGCTGTTTGCAAAACAGGAAGGCTCACGCCGCCGCCTTCTCCTTGAACATGTGAAGCCGGTCCGTATCTTCCCACTGCAATCTATAGCCAAGCTGCTCAATGAACACCTTCGCAGGGTGGGTCTTGATCGGGTTGAACGTCCACTGGCTAAAGCCCTTGCGCTGAATATCCTCCTCCGTGCGCTCAAGCAGATACTTCGCCAAACCGTACCGGCGAAAATCCGGATGCACATACACGTTGAAGATATGGGCACTGTCGTTCAGAAGCCCCCAATAGCAATAGCCTTTGATGTCATCTGCCATCTCAGCGGCAAAAGTGCGCAGCAAAGCCTCTTCCATCCGCTTACGATGCACAGCCTCACACGTCTTCCATCGCTCAAAGTTCTGCGGTTCCAACTCCGCCATATAATGCGCTTCAAGCTCCAGCAAAGCCGGAAGGTCCTTCGCTTCAGACACCCTGATTATGGGAACAACCATCTGCGATCCCTCTTATGTCACCATTGTAACTTTGCCCGTATCAAGGTCATACACCCCACCAACCACCTTCAACGTCCCCGCCTTGAAGTGCTTGTCCAAAATAGGCGATGCCTGCTGCAAAGCCGTCACGCCCCACTGCACATTCGCTTTGATGGCATTGACGAGAACATCCCCCTTCTCACCCTGCGCCTGCTGCACAGGAGGCCGAAGAAGCTCAACAAGCGTCTGGATATGACCGGGAAACTGGTTGCCACTCTGAACAGAAGAAATCGCCGCCTTCACAGCACCGCACTTCTCGTGACCCAGCACCATGATGAGCTGCGTACCCAGCACATCAACACAAAACTCAAGGCTAGCCAGCCCTTCCGGCGTCACAACATTGCCAGCAATACGAACCACAAAAAGATCCCCACGCCCGGTATCAAACGCCAGCTCCGGCGCCACACGGGAATCCGCACAGCCAAGGATCGCCGCAAACGGGTTTTGCCCAGCAGCCAGTGCAGCACGGGTACTCTGGAAATCAGCAGGAGTGATATCACCCTCAACATAGCGTTTGTTACCATCCATCAAACGCTTAAGAGCAGCCTCACCACCAATCTCATTCTTAGGAATAGGCGGCTCCTGCGCACTGACAGACGAAACAGCACCAACACCACCCGTTGCCAGAGCAGCACCAAACACACCAGCCGTTTTCAGAAACTTGCGGCGCGCTGGTGATCCAACCAAACCCGCTTTGTCATTGCACATCCAACACATAGGCTTCTCCTGGCCAAACAACAAAAGTTGCAGCCAGCCTAAAAGCCCATTCTGGACATTCTGTTGTTGAATTGAATGAAACAGCCCTAAACGAAAAGAACTCGCAATCGCACCTAAATTTCTCTTTCCAGCCGCGGACCAATTTCTCTGAATTCGTTATTAAGATAAAAACTCAGCGTCGTTTTCCAGGCTGGCTGATGCGGTGCTCCCACTTCCAGGTAAGGCCAGTCCATCTCCTGCCCCTTCAACACTGCCTGTTGCAGCAGTATTTTACCAACCCCGGCACACCGACCAGATGGCACAACGTAAAACTCGACGATTTCACCAAACCTGCCACCAGCATAAATGGCCTTCTTTTCCGACAGTGTAATGAGCCCGAGAAGCTCGCCTTGAGACCGCGCCAGATAAGCCCAATAGCGAGAGCCATCATCGGAGAGAATATCCTCAGCCGTCATTTTGAACTGCCCGACATCAAGCTCATCTTCCGGCCAAAGTTCGCTTTCCATCGCAAAGACGAGCTCACCCAAGCGATGCGCATCCGCTTCTCTGGCAGGTTCCACTGTAATCTCATCGAATATCACGGACCCATCTCCCTGATCTCAAATCACGACGACCAGACTACCAATTTTCAAAGCATCCACCCATTCTCAAAACTGGGAGAATTTAGCCGTATAACTCTAATGCTGTGAGGCAGCCTGATTATTCCCCTCAACAATGATGAAGCTATACTCGAACGGATATTCCGACCAATGATAGTAAGGCGCAGCTTCCTTATGGATTTCACTGTTAGGGATCGGCTTGCCTTTAAGCTTCTGATAAAGGGCAGACATGTTCTCAGGGACAGCCTTGGAGTGCCCCTTCCAAAGGATCGCAACCGGGTAGGCGTAGTTGATATCGATACCGGAATACTCCGGAATGGTTACTGCCCAACCCGGTTTCAGATCACCAATGTTACCCGCAATGCTGTGAGACGTAGTCAGAACACTTCGCACACCATACTGCGCCAGCGTATCAACAATTGCCTGAGAAGGAAGCGAATGCGCACTTGGCTTTTTAAAACTGCCAAAAGCAAAGTTGAAGGGAATGAGCACAACGATCAGCACTGCCAGCACACTAGCTGTTCCAAGAATGATCTTGGCCTGACGTATTGAGACCTCAGCAAACAGCCACAACGAAGCAACCAACGGAGCAAGAAACAGGATTGGTTGAAGCCATCGATCTTTCACATTGGTCGCGCCACTTGCAACAACAGACACAGCAGCAATAACCAGCCCAAAGATAACGACAAGCGTGAGAAGTTTGCGAATGGTCTCATTCACATATTGGTCGTGCTGCTCAGCATCCTTCCAATAAAAGCTCGTCGCCCATGCGCAAAAGAACAGGACCACAGCCACAATGACAAACTGCAAAGCTGCATTTACCAGAGAGATAAACCCGGTCAGAAAATGCCGTTCAACCTTTTCGATTCCGAACTTATGGACACGTGCATAGATGAGGTCCTGGTTCTCAAACATCCAGAAAGCAGGAGGAAGCAAAAGCACGACAGCAACAGCAGCAGAACCAAGAATGTATTTTGAACGTAGGAACTTGCGCCCGTCCTCAATGCAAAAGCCAGCTGCGATCAAAGCGACAAACAAAAACATATAGTTGTATTTGGAAAGTGCACCTGCTGCGATCACAACACCAAACACAACAGCACGCCACCAGCTTGGTTTTTCGATGCAGGTCAGGAAGAGATAAACCGTCCATGCAGAACACGCGAACATCAAAACTGAATGGCTCAACGCTCGCTGCGATTCCCAGGAGATCTGCGGCAGAAAGATGAGTGAGGCCGTCCCGATAGCAGCCAACGTCGGATCAGAGGCCTTCCGCGCGGTGAGCCAAACACCAAGATAGCCAAGAAACAACAAGGTATTTTTAAGAAGAGCCGTTGCAAAGAGCCCTTCTCCAAACACCCAGAAGAAAGCGATTGTCAGCCAAGTATAAAGTGGGGGCTGCGGGCCATATCCAAGCTGAAAACTCTGGGCCGCAATAATCTGTTCCGCTTCATCCAGGCCCAATACGGGAGACGCAAAATAACGAGTAATGGTCTGGACAATGAAGTATCCGGCAAGAAGCCAGATAAAATGTTTCGCGATGAACGTAGCCCAGTTATCCGAGACTATGACGCGTTGAAGTTTGGGAAGGAAACCTTGATCTTGCAGCATCTGCACCATGCGCAGTTATCGACGCTTTTGCGCCTTGTTTTTGCGCCTTGTTTTCGTTCCCTCCACCATACCAATTACAACTAAGCATTGGCTTTCAGCTTTAATTAAAACCAGCGGCCAATAAAAAAGCCTTCGCAAGCATAACCTGCGAAGGCCCAGAATTTATAAAGATGCCGCCCTTTAATGACGGAAGTGGCGCATTCCAGTAACGACCATTGCCAAGCCAGCTTCATCAGCAGCTTTAATCACTTCATCATCACGCATGGAACCACCTGGCTGAATAACAGCAGTGGCACCAGCCTCAGCAGCAGAAAGCAAACCATCAGCGAACGGGAAGAACGCATCAGACGCAACCACACAACCTTTGGTCAACGGCTCAGCAAGGCCAGCAGCCTCTGCGGCATCCTCAGCTTTGCGGGCTGCAATGCGAGCGCTGTCAACGCGGCTCATTTGCCCTGCTCCGATGCCAACAGTCGCGCCGTCTTTGACGTAGACAATCGCATTGGATTTTACATGCTTGCCAACACGGAAGGCCATTTTCAGATCTGCCAGTTCCTGATCAGACGGAGCACGCTTTGTCACCACCTTGAGATCCAGATCATCAACAACACCACTGTCGCGATCCTGAACCAGCAAGCCACCAGAAACAGTCTTCACAAACAGACCCTTGGCACGTGGATCAGAAAGACCATTCGTCAGGAGCAAGCGCAGGTTCTTTTTCTTAGCAACCAGCTCAATCGCTTCTTCTGTCGCATCAGGAGCGATAATCACCTCAGTAAAGATCTTGGTGATCTCAGCAGCAGCATCCGCGTCCAGAGTACCGTTGAGCGCAACAATGCCGCCAAACGCAGAAACCGGATCACACGCCAGCGCTTTCTCGTAGGCTTCCTTCAACGTAGGCGCTTCAGCAACACCGCATGGGTTCGCATGCTTGATGATAGCAACTGCTGCCGTACGAGCTGGATCAAACTCGGAAACAAGCTCAAACGCTGCATCTGTATCATTGATGTTGTTATAAGAGAGCTGCTTACCCTGCACCTGACGAGCCGTCGCAACACCTGGACGCTTCTCACCTGTCACATAAAAACCAGCTGCCTGATGCGGGTTCTCACCATAGCGCATCACTTCATTCAGCGTACCACCAATCGCACGGTAGTCCGGAGCAGCTTCATCAATCTGCTCTGCCATCCAGTTGGAAACAGCAGCATCATAAGCAGCGGTACGAGCAAAAGCCTTCTGCGCCAGCTTCTTACGAAGAGCAATCGGAGACTGACCGTTATGCGTATCCAGCGCCACAACCACAGCAGCATAATCAGCTGGGTCAACAACAGTGGTTACATAGGCATGGTTTTTGGCAGCAGCGCGTGTCATCGCCGGACCGCCAATATCGATGTTCTCGACACCGTTTGCGTAATCAGCACCAGATGCAACCGTATCTTCAAATGGATAAAGGTTCACGCAAAGCAGGTCGATACCAGTGATGCCATGCTCATCCATCGCAGCAACATGCTCAGCATCATCACGAATGCTCAGCAACCCGCCATGTACCATAGGATGCAGCGTCTTAACACGGCCATCCATGATTTCAGGAAAGCCAGTAACCTCGGAAATATCTTTAACTGGGAGGCCAGCCTCAGCAATCGTTTTGCGAGTTCCGCCTGTTGAGATCAGCTCAACTCCACGTTCGGAAAGCGCTTTCGCAAACTCAACAAGACCGGTTTTATCGGAGACAGAAAGAAGCGCACGCTTAACCGATACGAGTTCAGGTATCGGAACGCCTTTGGAGACAACGGCCATGGGTAAAAGCCTACTCTCTTAGAGAAAATGAAAGGGTTTTGACGCCCGCCAAATAACACTTATTCACAGCTGTGGGAACCCATTTTATGGGGATTGAGAGCGGTTTGACGGGTAACCTTTAGGAGCAGTTTACATCCCCTAAAGGGCAAGAGCACAAATGACGTTAGGTCTTCCGCCGCGCCTTGGCAGAGGCTGTCTTTCTTAGCATCCAGGTCACACTCAGCGCTTCTTTTACACCAACACTAAGAACAATCTGCTGCGTTTGTCGGTGACCGAATACGTCTGACAGGTAAATTGATTCCTCAACGGAGAACTCAATCCCATCAGCAGAAAATTCCCAGGCTTCACCATCCGCACACTGCAAAACAGCAGCATCACCCAATGGCAACATGGTGCAGCTTACCTGTGGGTGTAGATGGAAGCGGATCGTGACAGTCTCTTCCTCTGCCTTGTCAGATGTCGGCTTGAACCGATCAATCCCATCCAGAACTGTTCCATCACGCGACAGCGTCAGATCACGTTCATGAACAATGCCATAGCGCTCTACATAGCCATCATGGCTCGCAATCACACGGTCAGAAAGGTCCGTGTCCTGACGCTCCGCTTCAACATCTTTGGGACCGGATAACACCGGATTACCCAACACCTTATCAAAACGAGAGGACGTCAGAAAACGACAGGAAGACGTATCACCAATCCCGGCTGTTGAATGTGCAGCGGTGGAACGAGCCACCATCTTCCAGGCAACTTGCTCTCGTGTAGAGACGCCACAGTTCACCACAATGCGATTGCGCTTTGAGGAGAACTCAAAGGAGAGGCAACCAGCATGCGTATTGCTAGAGAAGCGCGTTGGCGGCGGCGCTCCCACATCAATCATCACAAGGCTATCACCACCAGTGAGACGCTGATAACCGGAATGCGGTGCACTAACAGGCGGTGTTCCACGTGCATCATCATAAGCAAGGATGGTCGCAACCACATCACCCGGAGTAGAAGCCATGCCATTGAAATGAGCAAAGGATCCATCACCATGACGGAAGAAGCGGATCATCGGCATCATGCGGTCAATGGATTCCATCATGACTGGAGACACCGTTTGCCCCTGCATCACAAGCGCCTGGCGGATTGGCAGCAGATCAACAAGAATCTCAATAATCGCACCGGGATGCCGGGAGATATGACCACCATCCGGCAAGATTTGACGCTTCAATTCCTGATCAAGGCGTTTCAGAGCTTGTTTGACGTGACGCCCCTGCCCATCCATGGAAACCGTTGCACAAGCATTCGCCATGGCAACTGTCAGACGCGGCAAGCCATCCGGCGCTTTGTTCATAGTCCGGCGTAGATAGCGCACCTGCCGGTACAGCGACCGCATGAAGGCACGATAGAAATCCGCTTCACATCCGGTCAGCAATAACGGAGATTGAGCCATCCAGCTCAACACGCGGCGTGCAACAACTTCCTGCTTCCAGCCGCTATCATGCCAGCGACCACAGGACCTGATCCAGTCCTCAACCAAGGCACGGGCATTTTGCTGTGCCATGTTGGTCTCAGCAGCACGCAAATGACGAAGCCAGGAAAACCCATGCAGCGCTTTTGACCATTGGAGATTCGGCGGCTCAACATCAAACGGAGATTGCCCGCCCACTTCAACCAGATGTCCGGCAAACAGGAACCGGCCAGCATAAATGTCAGCGGCGTTTGTAGCATCTGCAGTGCGTAAATCCTGAGGAGCGATAAGCAGACGCGATGGCGCACTTCCAAACGAGAACAAGCGGAACATAGATCCCCCTCGCGCCCAGTTCAGACTGTTTTGAGCCATGTTTTGTGTCAAAAGACTAAGGATTCTAAGTCTTTCAGACACCGTTGCGCCCGTCATACCCCTTCAGCACTCCATTAGAGCGTATCCCCGAAAAGCAGTTTCGGTTTCAGATAAGGATACGCACAAAAACAAAGATTTAGAGCGTGAGCAAGAAAGCGATTTGCAACAACACGCTCTAAACAAACTTAACAAATGGTTTGCGCCCAAGCTCTTTAAATCTCGTTAACCATGCCCACTTTGCGCAAATCCTTGGTGACATTCCACCAGCTCTTTTTAAGAGAGACGCAAACGAGCTGCGAAAAAGCCATCCAGACCACCAGATGTTTTACCTGAGGATGGGTTCTGACCTGGCATCGCACGGAAGTCGCCTTGAGAATTGATCGCCTCAGCAACGCCGCCCAGCTCTTCAGCTGTTACAGGCACACGCTGCACCTCAGGATGCTCCAGCAACAAGCGCTGAACTTGCAGTTCACCCTCTTCCTGTTCCAGTGAACAGGTGCAGTAAACAAGAGTTCCGCCCGGCTTCAACCAACCCAGTGCTTTTTCAAGCAATTCGTACTGCAGGTCAGCAAGCTTGAGCACATCATCTTCACGCTTCAGCCATGCCACATCTGGGTGACGGCGAATGGTACCGGTTGCAGAACAAGGTGCATCCAGAAGAATCGCGTCAAAAAGATCAACCGGTACAAATTCACGAAGATCAGAAACTTCAGTCTCAGCTTCCAAACCAACACGCTTCAGATTCTGTGTCAGGCGCTGCAAACGACGGGCTGAGATATCGACAGCTGTCACATCAGCACCAGCAGCAGCAAGCTGCATGGTCTTACCACCGGGGGCAGCACACAAATCTGCAACCACTTTGCCTTTGATATCACCCAGCAAACGAGCCGGAACTGCAGCTGCTGCATCCTGAACCCACCATTTGCCATCTTCAAAGCCTTCCAGCTTTTCAATCGGCCCGTCTGGCTGCAAGCGTACGGAGTAACCCAGCTGAACTTCACCACCCAGCTTTTCCGCCCAATCATCACGGTCTGCTGGCACGCTCAGGTCCAGATACGGCTCCTGCATATGCGCAGAGGACATCGCACGCGCAGCTTCTTCGCCATAAACTTCGCACCAGCGTGCAAACATCCAATCAGGAGCATTCAGCTTCGCAGTATCTTGCTCAGCAATAATCGCTGCACCTTCACGTGTTGCACGGCGTAGAACAGCATTGACGAGGTTTTTATACGGCTTGGCACGTGCATCACGGCCAGCGAGCGTCACAGCAAGGGAAACCGCTGCGTGATCAGGCACGGACATAAAGAACAACTGCGCCATAGCAACATGGAGAATGTCCAGAACGCGACCCGTTTTCTCAGGAATAGGCCGGTCAAGAAAGCGATCAATCACATCCTGAATCTGACCACGGCGACGCAGCGCAGTGCCAATAATCGCACGAACAAGCGCTCGATCATTCGGCTCAAGGCGTTTATAGCCCGGATGACCGTTGTTTAGATCAAGCTCGCCATCCAGTGGCATACGCTTGCTCAAAACTTTACCAATCAGATCGGTGGCAGCCTTACGAGCAGCATAGCCGGGATCTTTAAAGGTGCCCTCTACGCTCTCCGTTTCAGAAGCTCTGTCATTGTCTCTTGGAGTCTTCTGTGCTCCAGAACGCTTTCTCCCCTTGAACTTGGAGTTTCTGTCCCGAGAGGATGTATTCTTACGCTCTGCGCTCATCGTTGATCCATGTATTCCAGAATGTGTCGCCAGACCTTCGGCGCCATCTATTCTTTTAAAGATGCATTCTTGTGTGAAGAGCCTCACTCAGAGGCCAACCGGTTTCATCAGGTTCCACTAGAGTTTCGGCGGATTACTGCCAGTTGTAACCAAAGGAGAACTGTCAAATCCTGCTCGGCTAACCACAGAACCTTTAATATTGCAAAGACAATTTGGGAAGCGCGAATAGTTATTCAGGTAAACACGGTACAATCAACAAAGCAAATGCGAGAGACGGTTCGTATTCGCAGATTTCCCTTGCTTTTAGCCCCATGGCCCTTTGGGCTTCCGCGGTTCATCACGACTAGGCTGGTCATTCCCACCACGCTGGCCTGATTGGCGGGATGCTCCCCATGGGCCACTTGGGCGACGTGTTTCACGCTGCGGCTGAGCTTGCGACGTCTCGCGCACGTTAAAATGATCACCACCGCCAGAACTACGTGTTTCAGTAAAGCCAGCTTCAGAAGCCATCTGACGAAGCGCAGCAATCCGGTTATCTGTGTTCGGATGTGTCGAGAACAGGTTGTCCATGTTCTGGCCAGAAAGCGGATTGATGATGAACATATGCGCCGTTGCAGGGTTATGTTCTGCATCTTCATTCACAACCCGTGCTGCACCGCCTGCAATCTTATGCAAAGCGGAAGCAAGCCAAAGTGGGTTACCACAAATCTGCGCACCCATACGGTCAGCCGCATATTCGCGCGTTCTGGAAATCGCCATCTGAACCAAAGCCGCCGCCATCGGTGCAAGGATCATCATCAAAATCGACCCAATCAGACCAAGCGGATTGTTGCGGTTTCCTCCAAAGAAAAGCGCAAAGTTCGCCAGCATGGAGATCGCACCAGCGATCGTCGCAGTGATTGTCATGATCAGCGTGTCACGGTTTTTCACGTGCGCCAATTCATGCGCCATCACGCCTGCAACTTCTTCTTTGGAAAGAGAGTTCAGAAGACCAGTCGTTGCTGCAACTGCCGCATTCTCAGGGTTTCGGCCAGTCGCAAACGCATTGGGCTGCGGGTTGTTGATCACATAAACCTTTGGCATCGGGAGCTCAGCACGCGCCGCCATGGTACGAACCATGCCATAAAGTTCCGGGGCCTGACGTTCATCCACTTCCTGCGCATGGTGCATGGACAGAACCATGCGATCCGAGTTCCAATAGGAGAAGATGTTCATGCCGCCGGCGATCAATAGAGCAATCAGCATGCCGGTTTGGCCGCCAAGCATGAAGCCAATGCCCATAAACAAAGCGGTCATCGCCGCAAGCAGCATACCGGTCCGTACATAGTTCATGGTTTCAATGCTCCAATCTGTTCTTTTAGTTCGCCAATTCTACCGGTCATCCACCAATGAACGCAGTGCCCATTGCAAAATACAGGCTCTCGCGCCTATATCTAAGCCTACGCGATCATTGTGAAACTACCACTACCAGCTTAAGTGGTAGCTCCAAATGGCAAACGCAAGCTTACAACAGCGATAAGCAGCATCAGCCAACGGGGATTGAAATGGAAAAAGACAACAAATCAGCCGTCGAAAACTTTAAAACACAAGAAGTCGATACGACGGAGCAGATTGAAGAAGCGCCAAAAAAACGCCGGTTTGAAGACCTGCCCCCTGCCGCCCAACGTGCTTTAAAAGAAGCTGAAGAGCGCCGTGCAGAGATCGACACAGCCCAAAAAGAAATGCCGAAAGAGCTTAATGGCCGTGGTGGTCTGGACCCTGCCCGCTACAGCGATTGGGAAGTCAAAGGCATTACCAGCGATTTCTAGAACGTATTCCCGACTGGTTCCGGCTTCCTTATAAGACGACGCACGGAGCCAGCCCTTTAGAAAATCCTAAACCACCGGACGATCGCAAACAGTCCCACGCCGAAAATGATCAAAAGCCCGCTGACAATACTAAACGCAACAGGGTCATGACTGCCCGGGATGCCGCCGACATTAATACCCAGCAAACCAGTCACAAAGCTAAGCGGCAAAAACACAACGGCAATTGCCGCCATCATCAGCATGTAGCGATTGGTGTTCTCTGATCGTTTAAACATGATTTGATCGTGAACTATTTCTGCCCGTTCACGGATAGCATCCATCTCCTCGGCAATTCGAAGAGCCCGGTCACCCGCCTCACGAACGCGGCGTTTGTTGATCCGATTGACCCACTCAAACTTCTCAATCTCAAAATTCCTCAAGATGTCCAAATGCGCCAGCATGCTGCGCCTGACAATGGTTGCTAACCGACGAACCTGCGCAAGCTCGCTTTCCCAAGGGTGGTCTCCTGTCTCCAGCACCACATCCTCAAGATGGTCGATCCTATCCTGAAGCACCTCAACCATTTCTTCAGCACGTTCCGCAATCGCCAGCACCAATCGAGCCCAGAATTCTGCCGTGCTTTCTGGTGGCACACGGGTCTTGAACCCCTCAAGCAAACTTTGAAAAACATCCAGCGGATCGTGCCAGATGCAGATCATCCGCTTAGCATCCACCCAGATCTGGGCACATTCCATGTCGCCGCTTTCTTGTTTGGGCAACTCATTGAAAACATTGATGGCAATAAACGCCCCTCTTGTGCGCACATGGCAATGCGGACGCACCTCTCGGGCTAAAAGATCATCAATATCGCTGTGTTCCAGCCCAACTTCTTCAAGAAACTCGCGGTTCTGAGCGGCAATCCGCTGCAAATAAGCCCAATAAAATTCGTCGGGCTCCAGCTCATAGTCACGCAACTGTTCTAACGTGAGTCTGCGCATGCCTTTTGACTTGGAAAAAACAATGACAAATGAGGAATCCAAATGAATATGGCTCGCCTCAATGTTTTCTGTGGTTTGTGCCATTTCGACAAATCTCGGCCCAAGTTCGATCCTAACTCAGCACACACATCAAAACCCACACTTCTAAAAAATCAGATGACAAACCCCAGAAGAAACACCTATTCAGCTTAGCGCACAGTAAATTGGTTAACAGCCAATTTACCAAAAAACACTAGAGTTTTGGTGCTCCGAGCATTTGTTGTAAATCATTCCTGCGAGAATTCTTGTGTCCACGAAAGAAATTGAGAAAAAATCTAGCGGAGGAAACCCGTTTCAGCGGCTGAATCAGCAGCTCGCTGGAATCGAACCGGGTCTTGATCCGATTGTCATGACAATTGGTGAACCGCGTCATGAGCCTCCAAGCTACGTCATTGAAGTACTTGAAGAAAATCAGAACGGCTTCCGCAAGTATCCAGCAATTCGTGGCACTGATGAATTCCGTGCAGCTGTTGGCAAATGGGTCAAAAACCGTTTTCAACTCTCTGATGCCTTCGATCCAGACAAAAGCGTTATTCCGCTCAACGGCTCTCGCGAAGGTCTTGTCTTTGGCTGTGTTTGCGCACGCGATTATCTGAAGAAAGACGGCAAGCCGGCTGTTATTTTGCCGAACCCGTTTTACCAATCCTACGGTGCTGGCGCTCATATTGCGGGTGCTGACGAAATTCTTTTGCCAGAACCAGCAGACGGAGTTTTGCCAAATCTGGATGCCATCGATCCAGCTTTGCTCGACCGCACCGTCGCGTTCTATTTTGCGTCCCCCGCCAACCCACAAGGCACCGTTGCGCCTATGGAATATTGGCAAAAGCTCATCAAGCTGGCACGCAAACACGACTTTCTGCTCTTCGCTGATGAGTGCTATTCTGAGATCTATCGCGACACGCCTCCAACAGGTATTTTGGAAGCTGCTGAAGCTCTTGATGGCACGTTGAAAAATGTCGTGACATTCAACTCACTGTCCAAGCGCTCCAACCTCCCCGGCGCACGCTGCGGCTTTGCTGCCGGAGATCCGGAGTTCATCCAATTCTTCGCCGATTTCCGCAACGTTGCAGCTCCTCAGGTCCCAATGCCTGTGCAAGCGCTCGCCGTACGCGCGTTCGGTGACGAAGGACACGTGATCGAAAACCGCCGCCTCTACAATGAAAAGTATGACACCGCCGAAGAGATGCTATCTCCTCTGTTTGGCTCAGTACGCAAAGAAGGTGGTTTCTTCCTCTGGCTGGATGTTTCCCGCTGGGGTTCAGGAACACAGATCGCTGAAAAGCTCTGGCGCGAAGTGGGTGTGAAGTCCCTCCCAGGAGCTTACATCGCCTCGGACATGCCGGACGGTTCCAACCCCGGTGATAAATACATCCGCCTCGCCCTCGTTGAATCTTTGGAAGTCAGCAAGGAAGCTTTCCGAAGAATTTTGGACTCTCTGGAGTAATTGAATGCGTCAGGCTGCTGCAATGCAACGACCAAAAGCAAGCTCTGTTTCACTGGCTGATACAGAGAGCCCGATCAAGCGCTTTATCAAAAGCAACATAATCGTCATTGGTGGCGCGGTGATCCTCGTCATCGGTCTCTGTGTGGCGGCAGCCCTCGCAACATGGTCAACGGACGACCCAAGCTTGAATCACGCAACCAATGCGGAGATTCATAATGCACTGGGTCAGACTGGAGCCATTGTTGCAGACGTTCTGATGCAGACAATCGGGCTGGCAACAGCTGTCTTTCTGGTGCCCATCTTCATCTGGGGTTGGCGCCTGTCTCTCAAATACACATCTGGTGTCACCCGCAAACGCTTTCTGACCTGGCTTGTCGGAACCGTGCTGTTTGCAGGTGGTCTGGCGGCCATTCCAATTCCATCAAGCTGGCCATTGCCAACAGGACTTGGCGGTTTCCTTGGTGACTGGATCTTCTCAGTTCCAACCGCAATCCTGCCAGAGCTCTCAACCGGCATGAGAACCCTGACCGGTGCTGTCGGCCTTGGTCTGCCTTCAATTGTGCTATTAGCTTACGCAGCTGGTCTCATCGGCAAAGACCCAACCCCTGCAGAATTCGCCGAAGACGAAGCTGTTGAAGATGAATACACTCCTCACGAAGCGTTGCCGTTTACGGAAGATTCTGAGGAAGACTATGACGGCGAAAACAACCGCTATTATGCAATCATTGGCGCGCTAAGCCACTGGAAGCTCATGGCAACCAGCGCGATCCAGCGCACGGTCTTCAAGCGCAAGCTGGTCACTGAGCAAAACTGGCAGGAAGAAGATTATGCAGCAGCTCCGCATGATCCAAACCAGCCTCAGCAACCTGAATACTACGAAGAAGAACAGCAAGACCAACAGGCAGATCAGCAGTGGGAAGAGCACGAAGCTGATGAAGATGAGCCCGCTGAAAAAGGCGGGCTGGTTTCCCGTTTAAGACGCAAAGTAGCGGCCAAGCTTATGCCTGTCGAAGACGATGGCCTCAGCGATTACTATCAGCAGGAAGCTCAGAGTGAGCGGCCTGATGTGCAGTTTGACCCACAACACGACAACACCCAACATTACGCTGCACAAAACGAGCACTATCCTGAAGAACAGTGGGAGCCCGTTCCGGCAGGTGAACCCGTTTATGATGAACAGGGATATGTGCTCGGACCAGATGAATACCATGAGGGCGAAGACCTTCATCTCGGCCCTCAGCCAGATGCACCGATCGGCATTGCAAGTCCTGATGAGCAAGAACCACCAATGCAGGCGGCGCCTCAACAACAGCCACCACGCCCTGCTCCGGGGCGCTCTGTACCGCGCCCGTTTGCTCAGGAAAAAAGATCTACTGCAATTATCAAACAGCCACCGTTTGAATTGCCAAGCATTGAACTGCTCGCTGAGCCTCAGGCCGACGGCAAACAACGCCTGAGCAAAGATGCGCTTGAGCAAAATGCCCGTATTCTGGAAGGTGTGCTGGGTGACTTTGGCGTCCGCGGCGAAATCATCGCAGTTCGTCCGGGACCTGTTGTAACCCTTTACGAACTGGAGCCGGCACCGGGCATCAAATCTTCCCGCGTCATCGGTCTGGCAGACGACATCGCCCGCTCCATGAGCGCAATCTCTGCACGTGTGGCCGTTATTCCGGGTAAAAACGCCATAGGTATCGAACTGCCAAACGCCAAGCGCGAAACCGTATACCTTCGCGAACTTCTGGATTCTGAGGACTTTGACGCGTCCAAAGCAAAGCTGGCTATGGCACTCGGCAAAACCATTAATGGTGAAGCCGTCATCGCCGACCTTGCCCGCATGCCGCACTTGCTCGTGGCTGGTACCACGGGCTCTGGTAAGTCCGTTTCCGTAAACACCATGATCCTCTCCTTGCTCTACAGGCTCACCCCTGAGCAGTGTAAGATGATTATGATCGATCCAAAGATGCTGGAACTATCCATTTATGACGGCATCCCACACCTTCTCACCCCTGTTGTGACCGATCCAAACAAAGCTGTTGTGGCTTTGAAATGGACCGTTCGTGAGATGGAAGATCGCTACAAGAAAATGTCCAAGATGGGCGTGCGCAATATCGACGGGTACAACACCCGCATTGAGCAAGCCATGAAGAAGGGCGAAAGCTTCACCCGAACCGTTCAGACCGGTTTTGACAAAAACACTGGCGAGCCAATCTTCGAAGAAGAAGAACTGCCAATGGAGAAAATGCCGTACATCGTCGTGGTCGTCGATGAAATGGCTGATCTCATGATGGTGGCTGGTAAGGACATCGAAGGCGCAATCCAGCGTCTGGCACAGATGGCCCGTGCAGCTGGTATCCACTTGATCATGGCAACCCAGCGCCCATCCGTGGACGTCATCACCGGTACCATTAAGGCCAACTTCCCAACCCGTATTTCGTTCCAGGTGACGTCTAAGATCGACAGTCGCACAATCCTTGGCGAAATGGGCGCAGAACAACTGCTTGGTATGGGTGACATGCTTTACATGGCTGCTGGCGGTAGAACCCAACGTGTTCACGGTCCATTCGTCGCTGATGATGAAGTGGAAGACATCGTTTCACACCTCAAAGAGCAAGGAACACCAACTTATCTCTCTGACGTGACTGAAGACGCCGAGTCTGAAGGCGGTTACGACGCTCTGACCCAAGGCTCCGGCAACGCAACCAACGACCTGTTCGATCAGGCCGTCGCAATCGTCGCCAGAGACCGCAAAGCATCGACCTCCTACATTCAGCGCCGCCTTTCAATTGGCTACAACCGTGCAGCTTCTCTCATTGAGCGCATGGAGCAGGAAGGCATGATCAGCCCAGCGAACCATGCCGGTAAGCGCGAGATCCTGCTTCCAGAAAACGGCGAACAGTTCTGATACTTCTCTTACAGCAGTCTGCCTATAGCCAATCACAGGGAGACTGCTGTAAAACACTCCCGAAAAGTTGATCAGTCTTTTCGGAGATCTCTAGGCGAATTTATGGAATTTGAGGCATATGCCCCATCTTCGCCTTATGGTAACGATAGCCTTTCAGAATGAGGGTTCACAAATAACCGCAAGCTGGATTTAGAGAAGAGTTAATCAACTCGCCTTACGGTTGTTCTACGAGTTTTGACAGCGGAGTTATATTTATGATTGCATCTCAGGCGATCTCTTTTGGTAGGATTGGCAAAAGCCTCGCAATTGCGGCAGCGCTTTTTATTGGTTCTGTCCCACTGACTGCGGAACACTCCGCCGCTCAAACAGCCCAGCAGGTACAGCCAGTCGCGCTGACCAACGTGCAAGCCATTGACGCCGTTAGCAAGTATTTCAACTCTGTTCGCAACATGCACGGCAAGTTCGTGCAGTTTGGCCCAACTGGCGGGCGTGTAGAAGGCCAGTTCTTCATCAGCCGCCCGGGCAAAGTCCGCTTCTATTACAACAAGCCTTCTACACTCGACATCATTGCTGACGGCAGCATGGTTTCAGTGAAGGACCGTAAGTTGCAGACACAGGACATTTGGCCGCTTTCCCAGACACCACTACGCTTCCTGCTGGCTGATAAAATCGACCTTAAGACAGACGCCAATGTAACCAACGTGGTTGTTGAGCCAGATCTCATCACAATTGCGATCGACGACAAAACCCGTTTCACATCTGGCCGCCTGACACTGATTTTCGACGCAAGGAACTACAAGCTCAAGCAATGGACCGTACGCGACGCACAGGGTTATGACACGTCTGTTGCGATCTATGACGTGACTGAGAACGGCGCGACTAACCCGGATCTGTTCAAGATTGATTACATCGCGAATTCCCGTCAGCGACGCGGCAACAACTAGAGCCTTAAGCAAAATTCTGATGTATGAAGAGGAGTGCTTCGGCGCTCCTTTTTTTTAGCTTGAGAACTTGAATGCAGTTTATCCCTGTTTCGCCTGACCTGCCGAACCTCCCTCTTGCCCCACGCTTGCTTGCAGAGCTGTGTCAGGAGAAAGGCATCAAACTCGCTCTCGACAGCGAGTTCTTCTATTTCGGCTATATCGAAACAGGCAGCGACAAACGCTTTCCCATCAAGGGCGGAGCCTTCGCACTCAATAGCTATGCAGCTGGAGAAGCTGCACGGGACAAGGATTTCTGCGGCCGCCTGCTACAGGACGCTGGCCTGCCAACCCCAAACTTCAAACTCATTCATTCAGACAAAGCCATCAGGCAACTCAGCACTGCCAACCCACATGTCGCCAAAAGCCTGAATACGCTCACAGGTGCAGGCAAGATCGCTCAGTCACTGGGTTATCCGGTTTTCATAAAACCCAATGAAGGCACCCAGGGCGTCGGCGTTCAGAAGATCTCTGATGAGGCGGAACTCATCTCCCACCTGACAAACGCTCTGCGATCCAACGACCGCATGCTGGTACAGGAAGCTGTCTCAGGCCGTGACTACCGCGTGATTGTACTTGATGGAACCATTCTGGCCATCATCGAACGGCGCCCTCTCTCCATCATCGGAGATGGCACCAACACCATTGCAGAACTACTGGCTGCAAAAATCAAAACCCTCACCACCCGTAGCGGCGGTTATAAGGTTGAAAACGACGACCCGCGCATCCTCAAAGCCATTCAGGAAGCAGGATACGATCTGGCAACCGTTCTCCATAACGGAGAATTCCTGCAGCTCCTCTCCAACGCCAACCTCTCAACCGGTGGTGAAGCGGTCGACGTCACCGACCTAGCCTCACAACGCTTCAAAGATCTGGCCGTGGAAGCTGCGCGTGTATGCGGCTTGCGCTATGCAGGCGTCGATATCCTTTGCGATGACCTCAGCAAAGACGACGCACCAGCAAATGTCTTGGAACTAAATGCAGGCCCCGGCCTCACCAACTTCTGGCAGGCTTCCCCAAACCATCATCATCGCATTAGAGCGGTCTATCGGGGTGTTTTAGAGGCTATGCTGGAAAGCGCCTAACGGCAGCCCAAAAGCAAAATGGCGGGAAATTCCCGCCACTTCCAACATCAATCAAAGACGTGTCTTACCAAGCACCAAGCTTGGTCTCTGGCGTGTACTTCTCACCATCAACATGCTTGACCACAGCCTGACCACAAATGGTAAGGCCCTGAGTTGCGTCATAAGTCATGGTTGGAGAGCCCTGCAGTTCCCAACCTTTGTTGAGCGCTTCAGTGACGCGGTGACAAAACTTTGCAGAATCCGGTTCGGTGATGAGGCGGTAAAGGCGCATGTTTATTCCTTTAAATTCTTCTGGTGTGGGCGGGAACCTACCAGCCACACCTATCAGATACCAGAGGTTAAAACGTGCGCAGAGTTCAAATTTACGCGTTCACGTGCCGCTTGATAGCTTCAGCAATCGCAACCGTTTTGCGGCCAATATCTGCATGCAAACGCTCAACCATCTTGCCGTCAACCTGCACGGCGCCTTTGCTCTGGTTTTCTGGCAGTTCAAACTCGGCAATCATCTTCTTCGCCCACTCAACATCCGCCTTACTCGGCGCAAAGGCAGTGTTGCAAGGCCCAAGCTGCTTCGGATGGATCAACGTCTTGCCATCCAGACCCATCTCAGCCCCCTGCCTACATTCTTCCGCAAAGCCCTCAAGATCAGAGAAGTTGTTGTAAACGCCATCCAGAATATCCGCACCACCAACACGCGCGATCGCCAGGAAGGTCATCAGCCAAGGCATCAAAACAGCACGACCCGGTAGGATTTGTGCACCACTCTCCTTGCTCAGATCATTGGTGCCAATGATGAATACATCCAGACGATTATGCGGGTCCTTGGCAGCCTCAGCAATTTCGGAGGCATTGAGGATCGCACCCGGCGTCTCAAGCATCGCCCAAATGCGAACACTATCAGCACCTTGCTCTGTCAGATAATCAGCAACGGGCTTGATATCAGCAAGGCTTTCCACCTTCGGCAGAAGCACAGCATCCGGCTTGGCAGCAACAGCTGCTCTCAGGTCTTCCTGGCCCCAGGGTGTCTTCATCCCATTGATACGAATAACAAGCTCACGATGCCCGTAACCGCCACCAGCGACAGCCTCACACACCTGAGTACGTGCCATCTCTTTGGCATCAGGCGCAACAGCGTCTTCAAGGTCCAGCAGCAGCACATCCACATCCAGCCCCTTGGCCTTTTCCAGTGCCCGTGCGTTTGAACCTGGCATGTAAAGCGCACTACGACGCGGTCTGATACTGTGAACTTGCTCTGAGCTAGACATGACACTTCCTGTTGCGTTGCAAAATCAAGCTGAGTTTAGAGGCGTCAATCCGCCTTCACTACTCACCATTCGTGCTATTTGCGAGTTTTGAACCGTCAAACACTAGGTCTTTGGCCGCAATAATAGCATCGATGAAAATCAAGCCAGCCTCAGGAATTAGGGATCCCACAAAATTCCAAGCCCTATGAGACTTTCACACCTTGATTTTAAGGGATTTTTGGGGTCACTCTATAACGCAAAATCAAACGAAGGAACGGGAAGAGGTATAATGGCTGATCTTTCTTTTAGAGCCTTAAAACCCGGTGACGCGCCAGACTTGGCCCCTCTCATTGCAGAGAATGCACAAGCTCTCAAGCGCGGTGCTCCACGTCGCCCGGACGAAGTCTTTTCCGAGCGCCTGCTCGAAGACAAGTCCATCGAAATCATTGGTGCATTCGAAGGCGAGACACTGGTTGGCTTTGCCGCTTTCTTTGACATTCCAGACCTGATCTCTGGCCTGCGCATTGGCCAGTTGGATGATATCTACGTCGTGCAGAACCACCGCCATACCGGCATTGGTCGCACTCTCGTGGAAGAAATCTCCAGGATCGGTAAAGAACGTGACTGGCTTCACGTCCGCTGGCTGGTGCCAAACAAAAACAAGGTCGACAACAGCCTCTTTGAAAATCTGGCAGAACCAGACGACAAAGACAGCTTCATCGTCCCGATTGACCGTCTGGCTCTCGCATAAACCAAAAGCGGCTCTTACGAGCCGCTTTCTTTTATGATCAGCTGAGGCACAGGCCCCAGATCAAAGAACGCGATACGAGCACGCCCATTCTCTATGGTTACTGGGATCTTGAGTGTCGGCACACCATTTACCGCACTTCCCTGCCCAATACTCATCGCAGTCTTCTGCAGCGACTCGAGCATCTTGGAGCCTTGTGGGAACAATGGTCGCAACACATCCTCCAGCTGATGAATACCAGTGATCACCAGTGGCAGCGTTCCATTCAAACGACCCTGACGGTCAATAACCAGATCACCACCCGTATTGACGGAAAACTCGCCGCTTTTCAGCTGCAAGCTGGAGAGGTTGACCTTTAATTCTTCATCAACCATCAAATCAGCAATATTGCGAACTTTGCCGTCCAGAAGCTTCGAACCCTCCGGCAACAGAATAACAAGGCTGATATCCAGCGGCACATCATCAGACACTTTGCCCGCTGTCAGGCCATTGACCTGCACAGCCAGATCAAGCGCGTCCTCATTGCCTTCAACGCGGCGCATATGCGCTTCTGTCCGCTCAGCATTCAGCTCAACAGACTGCTCGCCAATGGTGTAAGTCAGCTTCGGCTCTTTAAAGACAGCGTCAATTTTAGCAGGCTTACTGTTTTCAGCCACCACGCTCGCCTGAGCCGTTTTCCAATGCGCAGAGTATGCAGGCCCCTGCTGGCCAAAGTTTGCCTCAGCAGGACCAGTCGCCTCAAAGATCACATGGGTCGGGTTATAAGCCAGCGCTACACCACGTAACTCATTGATAAAATACCACTCTCCGTTCTTGTCCATGCGGAACGGGGTACAGGTCAGTTCAAATCGGAACGGGTAACCGCCAAGTTGCTGGTCACCACATTCAAGACTTCCGCCGTCTGCTTCAGCAACCTTCACACCGTTGCGAATAACGTCAGAAACAATACCGCGCCCAACTGCCCAATAGGCGGACCACCCGCCAATAATCAAGGCGACAAGGATCGCCAAAACGAAATACGCCGACTTTCTTGGAGGCCGGGATACTTTTGGTTCAGTCATCTACTCTCCGTTACCCTCACACAGTGCTGTGAGTTGCATGCTGATTACGAGCCTGATAGGCGTGTCACTCAAAGAATTCTACGAGAAAATAGTTATGCGAGATTTATGGATATTTGGCTACGGCTCACTAATTTGGCGCCCTGGCTTTACTTTCGAGCAAGCAGTCCCCGCAATCTTGCATGGCGTTCATAGATCTCTCTGCGTGTATTCATGGGTTCATCGTGGGACTCAAGACAACCCTGGACTGGTATTTGGGCTGGATAAAGGCGGTGCTTGCATCGGCATGGCATTCAGGGTCTCACCAGAAAACTGGCAGCACACACTTGGGTATCTCCGCGAGCGTGAACAGCAAACCATGGTGTATCTGGAAACACACCGCCGTGTCCGTTTGCTGGACGAGGAAGGCACCAAAGTTCGTGCAGTCACATTCGTTGCAGACCAGAAACACGAGCAATATGCAGGTGCGTTACCGCTAAAAGACCAATTGCAGATTGTAAAAGGGGCTGTGGGTCAGTCTGGCGCAAATCCGGAGTATGTACTCAACACTCACGCACATATGAAGGAAATGGGTATTAAAGACCAGAACGTAGAATGGCTGGCACGACAACTCTCGATATAGCTTCAGGTTTCGACTACTCGTCTTCCTGCTTGATATAAGAAAAGATCCCCGTACGCAGATCATTGTGAGCGCGATCCCTCTCCGCGCTGTCTTCTGCCAGAAGATGTACGTATGCACCCTGCGAAGGTTTCAGCGCAGGCATTGGGGTCTTTTCATTCGACATACCCAAAAACCCGAGCCAGACAACGGCTTCGCTCTTCTTGTCTGTGATCAGAACAAGGTTCTCCGCATAGTCAGAAACCTCTTCCGGAGAGATCCGGGTAAAGAGGTAACGATGCCCGGATGCACCAGACCAGTATTTAAACTGGCTGCCAGCACCTAGCTCCTCTGACACGCGTGGAGACCTGCCACTTGGCAAGCGATCATCAAACAATGAGTACTGCAACGCACTCTCCTGATTTCTCCTGCTATTTCCCATAGTACTTTATAGAACAAACTGCGAACATGTTACAAGTTAAGCCAGAGCATTGTCAAAAAAAGAAGCCGCCTTTAAGGCAAAGGCGGCCTTCTTCCTTTGAAACATCTGATTTCCACGCAAAATCTTTATTTTTTCTTATATTCTGCCTGCCGTACACGGGCTTCTTTGATGATAACGTTATCCGGCGTATCTTTTTCGGCTTCATCCAGCAAACGGTCGGAGGCAGTCTCGATCCGTTCCTGCAACAACTTGAAGAACTCTTCCGGTGGCAAGCCCGGCTGAATAGGCTCAAGGATCTCTGCTTTGATCGTGCCAGGGAAACGGAAGAACCGGCGACGCGGCCAATAAACACCTGAGTTAAGAGCAATCGGAACAATCGGACAATTCAGCGTCTTATAAAGGTGCACTATACCATATTTGTATTGTGGCTCAGCACCAGCAGGACGGCGTGTTCCTTCAGGGTAGATGATGATATTGCGATTTTCCGCAATTGCCTCAGCGGCCCGTCTACCCATGGCAGCAAGGGCCTTACCCTTTTTACCACGATCAACAGGGATCTGGCGGAACTTCATCAGATACCATCCGAAGAACGGCACCCAGCGCAGCTCACGCTTCAAAATAAACGTTGGCTGGCGATAATACTCAGCAAGCGCAAATGTTTCCCATGCAGACTGGTGCTTGGAAACAATGACACAGCCGGTATCTGGCAGGTTTTCGATGCCTGTGATCTCAGACTTTACACCACCAACCCAACGCAACAGAAACTTCTCTACACGGCCCCAGAATGGCAGCAGCCACCAGCAATACCGGACAGGAAGCACAAACAAAAACATACATGCGATCATAATGATCAGGGTGCTGATGTAAAAAAGCACGTTAAAAAGAACGGAACGCAGGACGAGCATAGGACCTTCACAACCATTTCCACCCGACACTATGCCAAGGTGAATTCAGATTTCATCTTACGAAATTAAGAGGAGTGTTTTACAGGGAATACAGCGTCCAGCTCAACTCGCAGCCGAACGAGGATATACTTCACATATTCGCGTAGGAGAAGCTTTGTTATCGAAGAACTTTCATACCAATGCTCTAAATCCAGCTCTTTATGGTAGACAGGACTTGGGTAAAGCTCAGCATCCGGCAGGCGAACTTGCAATTCGGCCAATGCTCTAGGCATGTGATAGGCACTGGTAACGACCAACAGTGAGCTGAACTGATTTTTTCGCACCCAGTTGGCAGTTTCCTCGGCATTCCCGATGGTATTGAGCGCTTTTCGGTCCAGATCAACGCAGCAATCAAACAACCACATGCGTTTGGAATTGAGCCGCGCAATCTGCTTTGCACTGGTTGATGGGTGAACGCCAGAGATCAAAAGACGCTTCGCGCTTCCCACTTCCAGAAGATCCAGACTTTGCGAAATCCGGTCTCGACCACCCGTCAAAACAACAATGCCATCAGCATGTTTGGGTACAACCGCCTGCACAGAGGGCTGCAAAACTTCCACAAACCACAAGAAGCCAGCTGCAAAAACGACAGAGCAAATCAGAAACAACAAAAAGAAAAAACGGACACTGCGCCGGACAAACGACTTCCGGCCAGGGCGTTTATCAACGCTGGCTGGTACCGACTCTTGCTCACCGGTTGCTTTAAATTTAGCCGCTGTGTCGCGCGTATTCAAAGAATGCTCCATGATGTCGCTACAATGCTTATAGCCACAAACCTGAACGAATATTTTCCTGACTACATATCAGAACTGGCGAAAATGGAAAGAAAACGACACTTAATCCATATTTGCCAAATGTCTGTGGACAGCCAGACGAGACGTCAGGGCGGTCAATACCGCAACAAGCACCACAACAGCAATAATTCCAACATACCCAATAGCACTCACCTGCACCGCCCCAAACAAGGCCTGCACCTGATTTCCACTGACGGAAGTGATGTCCGAGCTCCCAAAGAAGCCCATAACCAGAAAGCTCAGTGCGGCAATCGTACCGCCAATGAACCCGCCTTTAAGCCCTAACACCAGGAAGTGACGCTGAAACTCGGAGGCAATAAAACTAACTTCCGCGCCAACAAAGTGCAGCACCTCAACCACATCCTTGTTACCGGACATAGCAGCCTGCGTCGCAAAAATGACGGAGAGCACCATGGAAAACAGAACGAGCACCAAAATACCAAAACCCACAAGCACAGCTGTGTTCGCCATCGCTGAAAGCTGACGGTTCCAGACACGGTGATCATCCACCGATGCTGCACGAATATCCTGCTCAATCTGAGCCTTCATATCTGCCAGATTAAGCAGCTCAGGATCATCTATCTCCACCAGAACAAGACGCGGAACCGGAAGCTCTTCCAGTTCAAGCCCCTCCCCAAGCCAGGGCTGAAGCAATCCCTTGGTTTCTTCATCAGAAAGAGCGCGCGCGTCTCCAACACCGGGAAACTCGCGAACAAGAGCCAGCGTGCGATCAATCTCCTGCAGCATGTTCACGCCATCCGCAGGACGGATCTGCACAGTGACCTCGCGCACCAGATCATTGGTCCAGTCATTCGCCGCATCATTGACGATGGCCACAAATCCAACGGTCAGGCAGGCCAGAAAGCTCATGATCGCCACAACAAGCATCAGGGCCTGACCGGAGATCGCCTGCGGTGGAACAATCGGGGCAGGTCTTTCTTTGAGCTTAAACCGTAACCCGGAAGGTTTCGCACCCGCCGCTTTTTTGACCGGACGACCACCCTTGCCTTTTGGCGGTCCTTTCCGCGGCTTGCCAGGCCTTTTTTGTCCAGCTGGCACACGTTTTGGCCCGGACTTTGGGCCAGACATTGGCGGTTCTCTTCTTTGCTGAGTATCAGTCATGAACAGCCAACCGCCCGTCGTTGAGGATAAGATGCCGAGCTTCCACCTGCTCCAGCAAATGGAAATCGTGGGTTGCTATCACCACGGAAGTGCCAAGCCGGTTCAATTCAATGAACAAACGCAGCAAACGGCGGGCAAGCGGCGGGTCCACGTTACCTGTCGGCTCATCCGCGAGCAAAACTTCAGGCCGCGTGATCAACGCCCGTGCAATAGCAGCACGCTGCTTTTCACCACCGGAAAGAACAGGCGGCAGCACATGCATACGGTCACCAAGTCCCACCCACTTCAGCAAATCGATCACATCAGGACGGTACTCTGCCTCGGATTTCCCCGCAACACGGTGCGGCAGAGCCACATTCTCGTAGGTGGTCAGGTGATCCAGCAACCGGAAATCCTGAAACACCACACCAATCCGGCGGCGCATAGATGGCAGCTCAGCCTTTGCGATCTTGGTGGTGTCTTTGCCGAAAACAGAAATCAACCCGCGAGTGGGGCGCATAGAAAGGAATAACAGGCGCAGCAAACTGGTTTTGCCCGCACCTGAAGGACCAGTGAGAAACTGAAAAGATTGCGGCTCAATGGAAAAGGTCAAATCCCGAAGTACTTCAGTGCCCATGCCATACCGAAGTCCCACATTCTCAAAGCGTATCACCGAAAATTCCCCTAGCAGACGTAAGGTTTCGCCTTATCAGAAAAATGAGGCCAAACTCGTGCAAATCACTCTAAAAAATAATTTTCTCGCGTTCAATTTTTGACTGAACTTACCCCTGCAAATTTATGCGAGCCTGTTCCTTTGGATATCCCTCGAATAAATTAACACTTCATTAAGGATATAGAGGTCCTCATACTTCAGATAGTATAAATTCTAGTCACTCAACCTGACGTGAAGCACCAGTATTTAGGCTAGTCAAAGCCTACGCAGTTGAGTACTTGTGAGTATATTGCATATTTGGTGGCTCTGAGACGTGTTCCCGACAGCCTCCTTCGGCTCTCGAAGACGAATACGCTAGAAAATGAAGGATTTAAGCGGCTTGTCCATTCCTTTTAAAGGCCGACCGCTTTTGGACCACGCTCGATGAAAATTATCTGCCCTCAATGTAATACTGCCTACGAGATCCCAACGGACAAAATTGGAGAGACTGGCCGCAAAGTAAAATGCGCCAGCTGCAATCATATCTGGCAGGTTACACCAGAGGTAGAGGACGATTGGGCTGCTGCACTCGATGCTGAGCCCGAAGTACACAACAATTCAACACCCGATGACGACCGCAAAGAGCCCTCGTTCTCCGAAAGCTTGGATGAAAGCGATTGGGCTGGTCTCGGCGATAAAGCAGATCGTCACGAAGCATTTTCAGAAGAAGACCTTGTAGGAAAACCCAAGGAAGAACCTTCAGATTCAAGCGGTTCTATGGGCAAGGACACCGGCACTCAGTCCAGTGACAAGGCCGGCAACTCTTATGAGGCATCAGAAGAACCAATGGGTTCTGAAGAGGATAAACCCGACGATAAAAAGAAATCTGAAGGCACCTCTCAAAAGTCCAACCGAAGATCTAGAAAAAAAACCAAGTCATCCCGCAAATCAGGTGTTATAAGCGCGAAAGGCCTGCTGGGCGCAAGTCTTCTTGCTGCTTCACTCGCACTCTGTTTTTCAGCTGTGCACTACCGTGAATCAATAGTAAGAACCTTCCCCGATTTGGCTGGTCTTTACCAGTTGGCTGGTATGACCGTAAATCTGCGTGGTCTTGTATTTAAGGATCTGAGAACATTCCGTGAGGTGGACGACGGTTCCGTCGTGCTTGTTGTGGAAGGCTCTGTAGAAAATGTTACAAGAAGCGAGACGTATATTCCGGCGATTAAGCTGGCGTTGCGCTCACTGGACACGCAAGAGATACACTCCTGGATTGTTGAGCCAAGAGAAGACTGGCTTGCACCAGGTGATAAAACCCGGTTCAGAGCTCGGCTAAACAATCCGCCAGAGCGAGCCGCCGACATTCAATTGCGCTTTGTTGAGCGCCAAAAGAAAAGAGCGAGCATTAGATGACCGGTAACCCGGAAATCCGCGTGCTGTTTGATGAAGAAGCAATCGCGGCACGCGTAAAAGCCGTCGCAGAAGCTATCTCACAGGACAAGCCTCACAATCTCCTCGTAGTAGCGGTCTTGAAAGGAAGCTTCATTTTTGCAGCTGACCTTGCCCGTGCTTTGCACAGGGCAGGTTCCGTTCCGGAAATGGAATTTTTACACCTTTCAAGTTATGGAAGTGGAACGGTGTCGTCAGGAGAGGTAAAAGTCCTCCGCGATATCGAAAGCGACGTGACCGGAAGAGACGTCATCTTGGTTGATGATATTCTTGAATCCGGCCGCACTCTGAAGTTTGCACGCGACATGATCGCCGAACGTGGAGCCAAGTCTGTCCGGATTGCTGCACTCCTGGACAAACCGAACCACAGAAAAGCCGATGTTAAATCGGATTATACGGGCTTTGATTGTCCGGATAAATTCGTCGTCGGCTACGGCATGGACATGGGGCATGCATGGAGACAGTTACCATTCATCGGCTATGTGCCGCAGGAAGGTGACGACTAACTAGGGGGGCTATAATGGCTCACATACTTCTGACGGAAGACGATGATGCGGTCCGCGCCTTTGTAAAACGTGCATTGGAGCTGGACGGGCACAAAGTGACCGCCGTAGAAGATGGCGCCGAAGCCGCTCTTGTACTGCTGCAACAGCAGGGCAGGTTTGACCTTCTGCTCTCCGACATCAGAATGCCGGAGATGGACGGTATCGAACTTGCTATGCAAAGTAGCGCTCGCTATCCGGGCCTGCCAATCCTTTTGATGACCGGTTACGCAGACCAGCGTGAACGCTCTGAAGAAGTCGGTAAATGCGTGAAGGACGTACTGACAAAACCATTTTCACTGGTGGAAGTCAGAAAAGCCGTCACCACTGCCTTGGCAGAAGAAGAAGGCTCTCAGCAAACCGCGTTTGCTTAAAGCCCTTCCCCAATAAAGTTTCAAGAAACGCGATCCCTCTTCCGAGCGGTCGCGTTTTGTTTTTTCAGTCTCAAGCTCCAAACCTAAACCCAACACGCTGTACAAAATCAGGGTTTCCTGATCTTCTATGTGCATATTTCATTGTTGGTTTTGAGTGAGCTTTCCCATGGAACAAGAGACTTCTGCCCTTCAACAAGCAATGATGCGCTTGGAAGACCCGGCAGCGCCCCTTCCTCCTGTAGCAAAATACTATGCAGCCAGCCGAATATATTCAGCGGTAGAAAGCTGTTTCGCGCATTGGGAAAACATCCCGGAAACCAGCAACGCAGATCTCTACTTTCGCTATCTAGGTGCATTGGAAGACGTCGAAGATCGCCGTGGCTTCCTGCTCGCAACACAGAGCTATCTGGCTCGCCTTAAGAACGCACATACCCACTTCATTGATTTCACGCTCTTGCAAAACTCAGGCTTCGGGTTCTGGGCACGCCCGCTACCCGTATCAGCCTCAAAGCACGCATGGACTGTTTGTGGCTCAACCCGCACAGACATCAAAACCGGAGACATCATAGAGCAGGTCAACAACCTTCCTGCTGATGTGTTCTTTGCAGGGTACACAAAGCTTGTCAGCGCCTCAAAGCCAGAAGCGGCAGAACGCAACCTGCTGCTATTCAATAGCTTTCTTTTGCCAAACCAACTCAACATCACACTTTACGACGGGCAAAGCCTGCAGATCACCCGCGCAGGACACAAGCATCCGCTTTCATATCTCAAAGCATTTGAACTCGACACGTCGGGAAAGCATCCACGCCTGATCATCCGCAGCTTCTCAAAACCAGAGTACGAGGAACAAGCTCTCGCCTTCCTAAGCCAGATCGACAATCAGTCCCCACTCATCCTTGACTTACGTGGCAATGGCGGCGGCAACACACCCATGAAGCTCATGAAAAAACTCTGCCTGGAGCCAATCTCAATCTGGATGGAACGAACACCTCAGTTCACTGGACTGGAGAAGGCTGAACAAGGCGTGGCTGCATGGCAAAACGGAGAACTCTCCGCACATCACACCCAGCCCAACGCTGAAACAACGCCCATGCATCTCCTCACAAACGGCGAGACCTTCCCGGCCAGTGCCACACCGTTTCGAGGAAAGCTGATTATTCTGATTGATATTGGCAGCGGCTCAGCAACCGAAGATCTCTTGATACCTCTAAAACATTCCGGACGCGCAACAATCGTTGGAGAAGCGTCCGCGGGCTCAACTGGACAACCCTATTTTGAGGCACCTCTGCCAAAAACACAGCTCACAATCTCGGCAAAGCGTACTGATTTTCCAGATGGGACAAGGTTCGAAGGAGTTGGGATACATCCGGATTATCCGGTTATGCCAACACCAGAAGACATCCGCCAAGGCAACGACCCCGCCCTCACACTTGCACAGCAACTGCTCAGACAAGCCGTGACCAGCTAAGCCAATCTCTAACGCCCTCATCCAGCTTCAGTTTCGCAGCCGGTGCCTGCGGACCTTTAATCAGCTGCCTTATCAGACGGGCGCTTTTCATAAAATTCCAGCGTGTGCAGGCTCATATCAGCATATTCAAAAAGCATGTTACGGGAGAACCCACGCCGGATCAGAACATAAAGCCCCTCAAGGATCATCACATAGAAGATCAGAAGCTTCTCAATGTCATCAGGGTCTTTAAGCTCACTCTTCAGATCCATGAACTTCAGGCGAAAATGCTTCACACCCTCCTGATAATACATCGCAAACTTCGCCAGCAGCTCCTCATCAAACAACGCCATATTGTCGAGCACACAAAACTTATCGCCGTGCTTGCTTTCACGATGACCGACACAGATATCGATGAACTCATATAGCACCGCTTCGATAGCCGAATGCAGATTGGAGTGCAGTGAAATGGTGCTTTTCAGCTCTGCAAAAATGCTGTTGAGCCACCACAGCAAAACCGCAGCGCAGAAGTCTTGCTTAGTCGTGAAATGCTCTTCCACATACGCCCGATGTGGTCCACAGGCCTCATAGAAGTCCTCCATGGAACAGGCTTGCAGCCCTTTAAGCACAAACACCCTGATGCAGTCATCCATCACCTCTTCGATGATGTGTGACAGAACTTCAGGTTTGTTTGGGTCTGTCTGGCTCATGGCGAAAGTATAGGAGCTAAAGCAGGCACGACAATGAAGGAGCCGCCAAATGGCAAAGAAAACTGGAAGGACCGACATCGCGATCAATCTAGTTTTCTAACTCTTCATTAAAGCATCCTGAAACCGCTGATCAGTAGCGCTTCATCAACCGTTCCAGATACTCCAGCTCAAGCTGCGGGCGGTCAGGATCGGAAAGCCGGCGGCGCAGCTCTTCCAGAATACGCCGCGCCCGCTGAACCTCAATCTCATCAGGCACTTTCACCTGACTGCCAAACTCCGGCCCCTCAACACGGCGCATACGGCCAAGCGGGTCCTCGTTCAGCGGAGAGTTGGTTGCTTGCCCTTGCCCACCAGCTTGACCAGCCAGTTGCTCTGCAAGCTGCTGAGCGCCTTTGCGCAAGGATTCCAGGGCCTGGCTCTGCTCAGACACAGCCTCATCCGCCTGCTGCGCACCAAGCGCATCACCAGCATCCTCCATGGAGTTACCAGCACTATCCAGATCCTTGCTCGGCTTGGCGCCGTTGTTTGCCATGCTGTCGAGCAGCTTCTGCAGGTCGTCAGAGAGATTGCGCTGCTGCTTCTGTAACTCGCGGAAGGCCTGCTGCGCCTCCTCATTGCTCATCTCACCACCCGGACCACGCTTATTCTGCTGGTCATTGCGCTGGCCGGGACGGCGCTGCTGGCTGTCCGGATCAAACTGGTGCGTTTCATCCATCAGGTTGCGCTGCTTCTGGATCATCTCGCCAAGGTCTTCCAGAGCCTGCAACATCTCTTGCTGTTGCTGGCTTGGCGCTTGCTGTTGTTGCTGCGCGTTCTGCATGTTCTCCAGCATCTGCTGCATCTGCGCCAACAGCTCACGCGCCGCCTCTAAAGAACCGGTTTTCGCCAGCTCTTCCATGCGACGCAGCATGTCATCCAGATCCCGAGGGGTAATCTGCTGAGAATTCTCATCCATCGGCATCTGACCAAGCTGCTGAGGGTTCTCGCGCATCTGCTGGGCCATGGATTTCAGGTAATCATCCAGTGCCTTACGCAGATCGCTCATCAGCTCAGCAATCTCTTGCTCTGATGCGCCCTGCTCCAACGCTCGCCGCAAAGCCTCCTGTGCCTCACGTAAAGCTCGCTCAGCGGCAGATAAGCCACCATCCTCAATCGTCAGCGCCACGTTCCACAACACGTCCAACATGTCTGTCAGCTGCTCATCCGTATTGGCTGCAACCAACTCGGCATAAGCAAAGCGCAACGGCAGGTAGGACCCGGCATCATCGATGAACCGCTCCGGCGCAATCATCAGCATATCCAGCGCATCCACCACCTGCGGATAGCTCTCAACGTTCATTGCCAGATTACGACGTTGCTCAACAACAGCCCGCGCCAACGGCTTATTAAAGCGGCGCTCTGGAAGCTTGATATAAACGGGCTGCGAGCGCCCCTCTTGCTCAGCCTCATCACGAGCCACAAGCACAAGAGCCACCTCAGAACCTGCCCATGGATGAGCCGTCAAATCCTGAAAGGTCTGCCCGACAGCCATCTTGGAATCTTTGGGCGGCAAGCTCAGGTTAAACCGTGGCGCCTCTACCAGAGATCGGCCTTGCTTCTCCTCATCTCCGCGCTGAACCTGCTCCATAATAGCCTCAGCAGAAACCACGCGGTAATCATCCTGCACCAGATAAGTCAGCTTGAGACTGCCGGAAAGCTGCTCTTCGGGATCATCAAACAAACGAATACGCGGCGGCAAGTCAGGGCGAATAGCAATCTTCCAGGAATATTTCGGAGAGTCATTTTGAAGGATCTGCAAGCGTCCGCTTGAGTTCAACGGAAACCGCCATTCGGTGGTTTTCAGCTCTGCAGAGCTTTCACCAGCTCCCGGCTGAACACGTTCCGGTTCCAAAACTTCTTGTCCACGGCGCGAAAAATAAACAACGGAGAATTCACCAGTGCCCTGTGCCCGCACCAGCACCTCACTGCCACTGGCAATCGAGAGCGCATCTCGAGAATCCCGCAGTTGATTGGCATCCCCGCTGAGGAAAACAGGAGCCTCACCCGTGTAAGCTGGCGGAGTAACCCACGCATCAATGCGAGCAGGTAAAACACTTCCCACACCCTGAGACTGGAACGGTGCCAAAAGGCTGGACCACCGGTTCGCATCCGAAACGGAATACCCCACCACAAGCAACATAACGGCGAAAACACGCAGGGCATAAGGATCTTTGGCAAACCCGCGCGGATTAACGCCCCCAACACGCAGGTTTTTAAGCCGCTCTCGCAACCGCTTTTGATGCGCAGACCAAAGCGCAAGCGCCTCTTCATCATCCATCCCGGTCGCCTGCTCATCCTTGTAGGAGAGCAAAGGTCGGTGCGGCAGATCACTGGCAAGCTCAACCTTGCGCAGCCCCTCCGCTTCATCGGGAAGCTTCAGACGTAAAAGCGGGTAGCAACTCCAAATGAAAACAGCGAGAAACAGGATTGATCCCACCGCAGAGCCATAAAACCCAAGCAGCTGCCACAGCCCTAAAAAGCTAACGGCAACATACAGGCACGCCACAATAAGCGGCACCTGAATGGCGGGCCAAAATCGCTCCCAAAACAAATAAAGCTGCGCTTTAAAAGCCAGCCTTTTCAATCGGTAGGATAATCTTTGAGAAAACAGGGACTGCCACAGGCCAAATAGCCCGGACCCTTCGCCATAACGCGTCTTATGCTCTCGCAATTCACTTGCAGAAGCTATGGCATTCTTTAGGTTTTTATTGCCGCCATTCTCATTCTGATGGGTCACAAAGGCCTCGCTAATCGCCGCCTGCTTTTTCTTTTGAGCATACGGCGATTAACGTAGATCAGCAATCTGGCAAACCTAAGGGGCTTTCAAACAGAGTTAAGCCTTTTCAACCCAGTTCGGCACAACGTCTTGATTTAGTAACTCATCGTAACTTGGACGCTGACGGATGATCGCAAACTTGTCGCCATCAACCAAAACTTCAGGCACCAGAAGACGCGTGTTGTAGGTGCCGGACTGGGTCGCGCCATAAGCACCAGCAGAGTAAACGGCCAGCAGGTCGCCTTCCTCAAACTTCGGCATTTCGCGGTCACGAGCCAGATAATCACCGGTCTCACAAACAGGGCCAACAATGTCTGCCATCATCTGCTCACCGTTCTGACGCTCTTCGCTCACCGCACCAATGTCATGGTGTGCCTCATAAAGAGTTGGGCGGATCAGATCATTCATCGCAGCATCCACGATGACGAAGTTCTTCGCTTCACCTTCTTTACGATAAATCGTTTCGGTAACGAGAATACCTGCATTTCCGGCAATCAAGCGGCCCGGTTCGGTAATCAGCGTCACGCCAAGGCGCTCAATGTGTTTACGAACAACCTTCGCATACTCAGTCGGCAGCGGTGCTTCAATTCCGCTTCCGTAAGGAATGCCAAGACCGCCACCCACATCAAGGTGGTCAATCTCAATACCGTCTTCCTTCAGCATGCCAATCAGCACACCAAGGCGTTCCAAAGCATCATCAAAAGGCCCAAGCTCAGTGATCTGAGAGCCGATATGCATGTCCATACCGGTCACTTTCAGGCCCGGCAGCTGCGCAGCTTCGTTGTAAACAGCGCGCGCCCGGTCCCAGGCAATGCCAAACTTGTTCGCAGCCAGACCAGTAGAGATCTTAGCGTGGGTCTTCGCATCCACATCTGGGTTGATGCGCAGAGAAATCGGCGCAGTCTTACCCATCTCGGAAGCAACGGCAGAAAGCCGCTTCAGCTCAGGCTCGGATTCCACATTGAAGCACAGGATGCCAGCATCCAGCGCAAAACGCATTTCCTGACGGGTCTTGCCAACACCAGAAAACACAATCTTGTTTGCAGGAATGCCCGCTTTCAGTGCACGGCGCAGTTCCCCTTCAGAAACAACATCCGCACCAGCGCCAAGTTTCGCCAACACCGTCAAAATAGCGATGTTGGAGTTCGCCTTCATTGCATAACAGGTCAGATGATCTATTCCATCAAAAGCCCCGTCAAAAACCTTGAAGTGACGTTCAAATGTCGCGCGGGAATAGCAGTAAAATGGTGTTCCAACTTCCGCTGCAATTTCGCTCAGCGCAACATCTTCAGCGTGAAGCACGCCATCCTTAAACTCAAAGTAATGCAATGTAGGTCCTCTACGCTGGCTCTACCCCGGCGGGCTTAGCGAACCAGTCTAAAAATTGAAGTCGGGATCATCCTCATCCGCACCAATCAACGGATCCAGAAACAGACTTTCGTCCTTATCTCCAGGGATCTCTGGTACAGGAGCATCGTTCAGGGGTGGCGGTGCACCATCTGCAGTCGCCCGAGCTTGGCTTGGCGTTTCCAAACTGCCTTTACGCCCACAAGCGGAAACACTCAGTCCGAGTGCAACAATTGTGAGGCCAATCAAAAGCTTGGAACTACGGCTTTTTGTAATGTCTTTCATGCCTTGCGAGCTCATGTTTTCTCTGCTCCAATCTGGATGATCTTACCAAACCAGAAATTCGACCTAAGGACTGACTCGGGCGAACCCGAGCCTACTCTCAGTTTTATTTCTGCACCGTAACAACGATGACTGCAAGATCATCCGAAGAACAGACTTACTTTTCCGTCTTCTGCTCACGCTCAAGCTGCTTAAGCCAACGGCGGGATTGCTTACGCACATTCACCGGGCTTGTGCCACCATAAGAGACACGGCTGCGAACAGATTTATCAACGGAAAGAACGCTGTAGACATCATCCGTGATCTTCGGTTCAACGCTCTGCATCTCTTCCAATGTCAGGCGATGCAGGTCTACACCTTTATCGACAGCCATCTTAACAAGTGCACCAGTCACATGGTGAGCATCACGGAATGGCATGCCAACCACACGCACACACCAGTCAGCCAGATCAGTCGCGGTAGAATAGCCGGAACCGGCAGCTTTCTTCAACGTTTTCACATTCGGCTCAAGGTCACGCATCATTCCAGTCATGGCTGCCAGAGCCAGAGACAGGTTCGGCAGAGCGTCAAACGCCTGCTCTTTGTCTTCCTGCATGTCCTTGGAATAGGTCAGCGGCAAACCCTTCATCATCACGAGAAGAGAGTTCAGCGCGCCATAAATACGGCCAGTCTTCGCACGGATCAGCTCAGCTGCATCTGGGTTCTTCTTCTGCGGCATGATGGAAGAACCGGTCGAAAACTTGTCAGAAAGCTTGATGAAACCAAACTGAGCAGAACACCAGATCACAATCTCTTCTGCCAGACGAGACAAGTGCATCGCACAAATAGACGCATCCGCCAGCGCTTCAATGGCAAAGTCACGGTCAGAAACACCATCCAAAGAGTTCGCTGTCGGACGGTCAAACCCAAGCGAAGCCGCAGTCATCTCACGGTCAATCGGGAAAGATGTCCCAGCAAGCGCAGCACAGCCAAGAGGGCTCTCATTCATACGCGCACGCGCATCTTGCAGACGGGAGCGGTCACGAGAGAACATCTCGACATAAGCCATCAGGTGGTGGCCGAAAGTCACTGGTTGAGCGGACTGCAAGTGTGTAAAGCCCGGCATCACAACCGCTGCATGCTCTTCTGCTTTTTCAGCAAGCGCCTGCATCAGGTCTGTCACCTGTGCCTCAAGATCGTCCAAAGAGTCGCGTACCCAAAGACGGAAATCTGTGGCAACCTGATCGTTACGTGAACGAGCTGTGTGAAGACGGCCAGCGGTCGGGCCAATCAATTCAGCCAGACGCGCTTCGATATTCATGTGAATGTCTTCAAGCGCACGAGAGAAGGTAAAGGTGCCCTCTTCGATCTCTGACAGAATTGTGTCTAGACCCTGAGCTATCTTTTCGGCATCTTCTGCGCTAACGATGCCCTGTGCAGCCAACATGCTAACATGAGCCTTGGACCCGGCTATGTCTTGTCGGTAGAGCTTGCGATCAAAATCAATGGAAGCATTGATCTCTTCCATGATTGCATCTGGCCCTTCCGCAAAACGGCCCCCCCACATGCGGTTGCTCATGTCTAGCCTCATTATGATTTGGGTTTAATATGAAGAAACTGACAGTTACCGGAAAGTTCGGCCTCGGAAAAGGGCTTATTGCAGCATTAGCTGGATTTGTCGTCGTAGGCGGAGCTGTATGGGCGCTTAATCAGCAAAAAAGTGAGGATCCACAAGCCCTCGCCTGCTCTTCTTCAATGAATACCGCAAAAAATCTCAAGGGTTTGACCACAGGCGAAGTGGCCGCTTTCCTGCCTGCCGAGAAGCCTTTGAATCTCTCACAGCTGAAATTCAACGATGCTGACGGCAACTTCATCACCATGGCAGACCTGAAAGGCACCAAACTACTCAACCTTTGGGCCACATGGTGCGCCCCATGCCGCAAAGAAATGCCGCATCTGGACAAACTGCAGCGTGAAGCAGGCAGCGAAGACTTCAACGTCATCGCCGTTAACATGGACCGTGGTGAAAACAATCCAAAGCCGCTGAAGTTCCTGAGCGATATCGGCGTGAAGGATCTGGCGTACTTCTCAGACCACACCATGGACACCTTCAACAACCTGCGCACCAAAGGCAAAGCCCCCGGCCTGCCAAGCACAATCATGATTGGTGAAGACGGCTGCGAAATCGGCACCATGTTCGGCCCCGCCGACTGGGCAGCCCCGGAAGCCTTCGCACTGGTCAACGCCGCGCTGGCTGGACAGAAAAAGGTTCAGTGAATTGAAATTCACGTAGCGGCTACTTAGATACATCTCAAAATCCATTTATCAATTTGAGATATTTATTATGCGCTACGCTGGAAATGTAATCTGGTTTGTCCTTGGAGGCTGGTACCTGGCCCTGATGTGGCTTGTGTACGGCCTCCTGTTCGCACTCACAATCATTGGCCTCCCTTACACACGAGCAGCCTGGGAAATGGCCAAATTATCGGCATGGCCCTTTGGCAAGGATATTGTGCATATAAGAGATCTGGATAACAAAGGTGCAACGCCAACCACTGTCTTAACGGGGGTCCTGGGTTTCATCTTCAACATCCTATGGCTGCCGTTTGGCCTCTCGCTGTTCCTCGGCTATGTGATATCCGGCATTCTCACCTGCCTGACAATCATAGGCATTCCCTTTGGCCTTCAGTCCTTCAAACTCGCAGCAATTTCCTTCTGGCCCGTCGGACGCCGTGTTGTAACGACCCAAACAGCGGACTTGGCACGCCAATACAAAGCCAGAGAAACCCTAAACAGCTACAGATATTAGAGAAACCGGCACAGCGTGCTCTAACTCACATTGGTCGTATCAGTCGCGCACACCCGCAACCGATGCCCGTCAGGATCGGTCGCAACAAACGTGTAGCCAAAGTCCAGATCAGTGGGCTCCAGAACGATCGAAATGCCCTTCTCTTTCCAGAGACTGTAAACCTGATCAACCTCTTCCCGGCTCACATCACTCAGTGACAGCTCAAAGCCGCCAAAGGATGGTTGCGGTTTCGGGTCGATCCCCTGCGCAGACTGCAAGCCAAGTGTGACGTCGTCTCCCAAAGAAAACAGCGAAAATTCCTGAAAACGCTCAATCGGGCTGCTTTGCAGAACATCAGTATAAAACTTGGTGCTTTTCTCCACGTCTTCGACATAGAGAATAACGCTATTGGGCTTAAACATGCTCACACCCCGTCATCTTAAAAATCAAAGAAACAAACAGATTGCTACAGACAAAGTATAGCTCTTGCACCAAGCAATATCTTTGATCTTACCCCTTACCCGGTACAGGACGCTCCCTCATCCGCATCAGGCCTTCCTGAACAGCGGAAGCCACCAACACACCATCCCGCGTGTAAAGGCTGCCACGACTGAAACCACGGCCACCCGCTGAACGCGGGCTGTCCTGCGTGTAAAGCAACCACTCATCAAAGCGGAAATCGCTGTGGAACCACATGGCGTGGTCCAGACTTGCCACCTGCAGATTTGGCACAAACACGTTGATGCCATGCGGGAATAGCGCCGTATCCAAAAGCGTCATGTCAGAGGCATAAGCCAGCACGCACTGGTGAATACGCGGATCATCTGGCAGCCTTGAAGCCGCCCGCACCCACACATGCTGCACCGGCTCTTGCTTCTTGCGAGAGAAATATTGCCCCAAATCCAATGGACGCAACTCAATCGGACGCTCCCGCTTCCAGTACTTCTGCACGGGCTCCGGTGCCTTTGAGATCAGTTCATCGGAGATTTCAGAGATCGGCATCAAATCTTCCGGCATCGGCACATCCGGCATCTCAATCTGATGCTCCATACCACTTTCAACACGTTGGTAAGAGGCGGACATAGAGAAGATTGCATGACCATGCTGGATCGCCACAACACGCCGTGTTGTAAAGCTGCCACCATCACGAATACGGTCAACCTCATAGATGATTGGCACCTTCGGATCGCCCGGACGCAGAAAATACCCATGCAGCGAATTGACCTGACGTTCTGCGCCAACCGTTCGGGAGGCAGCAACAAGGGCCTGACCAATCACCTGCCCACCAAAAACACGCTGCCACCCGCTTTGTGGGCTTGTGCCACGAAACAGATTTTCCTCTAATTTCTCCAGATCCAAAAGGTCCAGCAGATTTTCAACAGCCTTCGTCATTACAGACAAACCTATTTTTGTAGTGATTTCGATTGCATGTGAGTAGTGTGGCGCTATATCGATAGTGTCAACGATCAATTGGGCTAACCTAATGGTTATAGGGCAAACGATTACAGGAAAGAGTTCTATGAGCAAGAAACAGACCGCCACCGAAGACCTTTATGACGTCACCATTGGCGGCGGCGGGTATGTTGGCCTATCGCTCGCGCTTGCTTTGAAGCAGTCAGAACCTTCCATGAAAATCGCGCTTGTAGACCTGCGCCCACGCTCAGCCATCGAGAACGATCCGCGTTCCTCGGCCATCGCGGCAGGCGCCGTGCGCATGCTCGATCAACTCGGCATCTGGTACAAGCTTGAAGATGAATCCCAGCCTATCACCGAAATGATTGTCACAGACAGCAAGCTGCACGACAGCGTGCGCCCAATCTTCCTGACATTTGCAGGCGATGTTGATGACGGCGAACCATTTGCCCACATGGTTCAGAACAATCATATGGTCGGCGCATTGCATGATGCAGCCACAGATGCAGGCGTTCACATCTTCGCGCCCGACAGTGTCAAAGACTTTGCAGTAGAGCCAGCCCACGTCAACATCACACTCGGCAGCGGCAAAACCATCCAGTCACGCTTGATCGTGGCAGCTGATGGCGTGCGCTCCAAACTCCGCGATCTCGCAGGCATCCAATGCAATCGCTGGAGCTACAATCAAAGCGGCATTGTCACCACAATCGCACATGAACGCCCACACAATGGCCGCGCAGAAGAGCACTTCCTGCCCTCCGGTCCGTTCGCGATACTGCCACTGAAAGGCAACCGCTCCTCCATCGTCTGGACTGAAAAGACGGCAGAAGCCAACCGCTTGGTCAATGGCGATGAGTTCACCTTTGAAATCGAACTGGAACGCCGCTTCGGTCATCATCTGGGCGAGCTCAAACTGGACGGACCCCGCGCTGCGTTTCCTCTAAACCTCGTGCTGGCGCGCTCTTTCGTCTCCAACCGCTTTGCACTGGCAGGCGATGCTGCACACGGCATCCACCCAATTGCTGGCCAGGGCCTCAACTTCGGCTTCAAGGATGTTGCAGCCCTTTCAGAGGTGCTTGTAGACGCCCACCGTCTCGGCCTCGATATCGGTGCAGCACACATTCTGGAGCGCTACCAGAGCTGGCGCCGTTTCGACACATGGCAGATGGGCATGACCACCGATGTGCTGAACCGCCTGTTCTCCAACAACATCGACCCAGTCCGTGCTGTCCGCGATCTCGGCCTCGGTCTTGTTGAGCGCATGCCATTCCTGAAAAAACACTTCATCGGCGAAGCAGCAGGCCTGGCCGGCCCTTCCCCAAAACTCCTCCTCGGCAATCCGCTTTAACTCAGATTTAGGCCGCATACGTGAAAGACAAACGCTCCATCCTCATCACCGGATGTTCCACCGGCATTGGTTACTCTGCTGCACACATTTTGAGAGAAAGAGGATGGCAGGTCTTTCCCACCTGTCGCAAGCCAGAGGATGCAGAACGTCTGCGCTCAGAAGGCTTTCACGCCTTTCATTTAGATTATTGCGAAACCGAATCTATTCAGTCCGCCGTTGAGTCAGTTCTGGCAATCACAGGCGGACGTCTTGATGCGCTCTTCAACAACGGCGCCTATGGCCTTCCTGGCGCCATAGAAGATCTTCCCACGGATGCCTTGCGCCGTCAGTTCGAAACCAACTTCTTCGGCTGGCACGAACTCACCCGCCTTGTCATTCCGGTGATGCGCGAGCAAGGTCATGGCCGTATCGTGCAATGCTCCTCAATCCTTGGCCTCGTCGCCATGGATTATCGCGGCGCCTACAACGCCACCAAGTTTGCATTAGAAGGCTACACCGACACCCTGCGGCTGGAATTGCATGGCTCAGGCATACAGGTGAGCTTAATCGAACCGGGTCCGATTCAATCCGAGTTCTCCAAAACAGCTGTCCAAATGTTCTATGAGGAAATCGGCGAGGAGACCAAGAACGCCTCCCACTTCCGCGAAAGCTACAACCGCCGTCTCTCCATGCTCGCCAAAGGTGGCACCACAAAATTCAAACTCCCACCCGACGCAGTCGTCCAAAAACTCACCCACGCCATTGAAGCCCCCAAGGCCAAGGCACGTTATTACGTAACCGTTCCAACCCACATCATGGGCACCCTACGGCGCATCCTGCCAACCTCAATGATCGATATGATCCTGAGAAAGTCTGCAAAGTCGGAAGAGTAAGAGAACGAGACGCCTCGGTTTTCTTCAAAGCAAACTCCCAGTGCCCCGTATTGCGCGCACTCAGGATTTATACCCCCAATAAAAGAGATTCCCCATGGCACTATTTCATCCTGACAATTGCACAATGAGTGAGCGACATAAGCAAATTTATGCGTATTGCGAGCTCGCTTACACTGCTGTTGATTTCTCTGCAGCAGCCTTGTTCGTCGTTGGCAGCATTCTCTTTTTTAAAGAGGCAACCACCTATTTAGGAACATGGCTATTTCTGGTTGGATCAATTTTATTCGGACTCCGCCCAACAATTAAGCTCTTTCGGGAAATTGCATATATCCGCCTTGGGAAATATGAGGATCTGCCTGAAGGCACTGAGAATAATACGGGTTGGCTAAACCCCAATATGAAGTGAACCTAACCAACACGTTTGCCAACGACCAACCACGGGACTAAATTTCAACGCAGCCGAGTTCAAATGACCTTCATACTAGTTTTCCATGTTCTATTAGTTTTGACGTTTACAATCCGAATTCTGCTGCGAGATGATTTGTCACCACCGGTTCGCCTCGCCTGGTTCATCGTTTTGAACGTGCTGCCCTATGTCGGCATCGCCATTTATTTCCTCTTTGGAGAAACGGATCTTGGCCATCGCGCAGACAAACGCCACAAAGAGATTTTTGATGAGATCCATGAAAACGCTAAGCAATTCATGGGCACGCCAGCTGATGTCGATCAGCTGATCAACCCGGAATACCGCAACAGCTTCCATTATGCTGGTTCAATAAACGGCTTTTATCCAGTTGCTGGAAACAACGCCACACTCATGGAAGATGCCACAGCGACCCGCGACAGCTTGATAGCAGACATCGATGCCGCGCAGGATTATGTGCATGTTCTCTATTACATCTGGCTAAATGACCACACGGGCACAGCACTCGCCAACGCTTTGATCAGAGCAACGCAGCGAGGGGTCGTATGCCGCGCGATGGCAGATGGTCTCGGCTCACACCAGCTCATAAAATCACAGCTGTGGGAGAAGATGAAGGAGGCAGGCGTTCAACTGGCAGTCGCCCTGCCGCTGGACAAACCAGTGCGAACGCTCCTGACCAGCAGATTGGACCTGCGCAACCACCGTAAAATCACGATTATCGACGGAAAAGTCACTTACTGCGGCAGTAGAAACTCAGCTGATCCGGAATTTCTGGTCAAAGCAAAATACGCTCCCTGGGTCGACATCATGCTACGCCTGACCGGGCCCATTGTGACGCAAAACCAGCTTCTGTTCATAAGCGATTGGATGCAAGCAACAGGCGAAAAGCTAAATGACTTTGAATTGAAGTCAGAACCGGCACAAGAAGGGTTCCCGGCACAGGTGATGGGCGATGGCCCAACGGAACGCAAAGGAGCAACACCTCAGCTCTTTGCCTGCCTGATTGCAACCGCCCGCTTCGAACTCACACTATCGACCCCCTACTTTGTCCCCGATGAAACTGTTCTGGAAGCCTTGCGCGCAGCGGCTTATCGAGGCGTAAAGGTCACCTTGATTTTCCCGAAGGTCAACGACAGCTGGATCGTGGCCGCTGCAAGTCGCAGCCACTATTTCAAACTTCTGGAGGCTGGTTGTGATCTCTTTGAATTCAAAGGCGGTCTGTTGCACGCCAAGACACTCACAATGGATAACAAGATCACTTTGATCGGCTCTTCCAACCTTGATCTGCGAAGCTTTGACCTAAACTACGAAAACAACATTCTGTTGCAAGACAAGGCAATAACGAACGCTGTTCTGGAACGGCAACAGCAATACCTCGACAGTTCAGATCAGGTCTTTTTTGAAACTGTTTCCAGTTGGTCATACCTCAAACGAATAAAAAACAACATCATCGCAACAGTCAGCCCGATCTTGTAGTCCTGCAGCTAATCTGTAGAAAGCTAAATGCAATCGCGATTTGGACTCTCACCTTTTCAATAAGGTTGTTTGAGACGGAACTACGACTGTCCAATCCTAAAATTGTAATCTCTGCTATTGTTTGAAGCGTTGCAGATTCGGGGGAAAATATGCAGTTGCGGCATTTGAAGTTAGCTCTGGCAGCTCTGGTCATTTCACTGTCCAGCCAAGCAATCCTTCCAGTGTACGCCGAGGATTTCAAAACCATCTCGGCATCCGCTGAGCAAGGTGACTTTCATTCTCAATACAAACTTGGAATTCTCTACGAAGAGGCACAAGGTGTCCCTCAGAACTATACCAAGGCTGCAAAATGGTTTCGCTTAGCCGCTGAGCAAGGTCACGTCGCCGCTCAATACCGCCTTGCCAACTTGTATCACAAAGGACGAGGCGTCCCGCAAAGCTTCAAAGAGGCCGAAAAATGGTATCTGCTCGCAGCTGACAAAGGGCATCCGGAAGCAGAACGCGAACTTAATTACTTTTACGCCCAAGGGCTTGCGGGGCCGAAACGTTATAGTAACGCAGCGATGAAGGTTTGGCGTAAGGCTAAGCAAGGTGATGCAAAGGCACAGTTTAGCCTGGCAATTGATCTCGAAGATGGCACTGGCGTCCCACAAGACTACGTTGAAGCAGCAAAATGGTATCGTCTTGCCGCTGATCAGGGCCATGCAGGCGCTCAACATAACCTAGGGCTATTATACCATTATGGTAACGGCGTGCGGAAGGATTATGAAGAAGCCGTAAAATGGTACCGCCTCGCCACAGAGAAAGATCATGCCGGTGCTCAACTTGAACTTGGCTATATGTACTCCAGAGGAATGGGAGTGCGGAAAGATAACAGGGAAGCGCTCAAATGGTACCGACTTTCTGCCGACCAAGGCAATGCAATAGCTCAATCCAATGTCGGCTATTTTTACAAAGAAGGGCGAGGTGTTCCTAGGGACTACAAAGAAGCCATCAAATGGTACCACCTCTCAATAAAGCAAGGGTATTCAGGCGCCAGACTTAAGCTAGGGTACATGTACGAGAAGGGGTTAGGCGTACCAAGAGACTACAAGGAAGCAGCAAAATGGTACCGGCTTGCTGCTCGGCAAGGAAATGACCAAGCTCAATACAACCTTGCTGTGCTTTATGAGGATGGGCTTGGCGTACCTCAAGACAATCAACAAGCCGAAAAGTGGTTCCGCCTTGCTGCTGAGCAAAACCATGACCGAGCACAGATTGCAATAAAAGGCCTTCAGGCCCGGCTTCAGGATTACGACAAAGCTGCAAAATCACTTATGCAAGCCGCAAAACAAGGCGATGCGACAGCACAACGAGAACTTGGCCAAATGTACGCCAATGGCCAAGGCAGACCACGAGACTACAGTGAGGCTGCAAAGTGGTACGAAGTTGCTACCGATCAAGGTGACAAAGCAGCACAATACTATCTCGCACTCTTTTATCAAAATGGGCAGGGCGTTCAGCAGGACTATGCTGAAGCTGCAAAGCTTTACCGTCTCGCAGCAGAGCAAAACCACGCGAAAGCACAGCTTGAACTCGGGTATCTTTACACCGTCGGCCTAGGTGTAAAACTGGACTACGCCGAAGCAGAAAAGTTTTATCGCCTTGCAGCCGATAACGGGAATGCGATCGCAAAAAACCGTCTCACAGACATGCGTTACATTGGCGAAGACTTAAAGCAGCACTATGCCGGTATTGCAAAGGAATATCATCAGGCTGCCGAGCAACATCTTGCCGGGTTCCATTATAATCTCGGTCGTGCCTTCACCAACGGAAAAGGCGCACCACAGGACTACCCCAAAGCTGCAGAAAAGTTCCGTCTGGCTGCAGAACAAGGGCATGCCAACGCTCAGTTTAATCTTGGACGTATCTACGAAATCGGTCTGGGTGTAGATCAGGACTACAGTAAAGCTCTGAAGTGGTACATCCGCGCTGCTGAACAAGGTGTTGCTGATGCGCAGTACAACCTCGCTGTTATGTACGCCAATGGTACAGGCCTACCGCAAGACCTGATAGAAGCCTCGGCTTGGTACCATTTCGCTGCTAAACAAGGCCACCCGGATGCTCAGTATAACCTTGGGTTTCTTTATGCCACAGGACAAGGGGTAGAGCAGGACGAAACCACAGCTGCAAGATGGGTTCGCCTCGCTGCTGAGAAGGGTCATGCCGAAGCGCAGTACCGTATCGGAAGAGCCTACGAAGACGGAGTGGGTGTAGAACAAAACAACACTGAAGCAGCAAACTGGTACTACCTCGCTGCAACGCAAAATCATGCTGAGGCACAATTCAATTTTGGACGTATGAATGCCACAGGCCAAGGCATTGCAAAGAATGAATCTGATGCTGCAAAATGGGTTCTCCGCGCCGCAAAGCAAAGCCATGTAGAAGCCCAATATCGCATCGGTCTTGCCTTTTACAAAGGCAGCGGAGTTCAGCAGGACATAGAAAGCGCTTATGTCTGGTTTTACATCGCAGCAGAGAACGGCAGCAAACCTGCGCTAAAAGCACAAGAAGACATAGCAGATCACCTGAATACCAAAGAGTTGGATCAAGCCGTCGGCAAAGCCAAAACCCTCATGAAGAAGCTCAAAACCAACAGGCAATCAGACCCAACCAAAGCACCGATAAGGTTCAAGTTCCTACCCGTAGTCCCCACTTAATGAGTGACCAGAGGTCCAGCATCTAAGAACTCGTCAATCACCAGCTGTTGCTGTGAAAGCTGAGCAAGCTCAACTCGTGCGCGCAGGTAGGAAACGCCAAATTTTTGGAAGGCATCCCCTTCAAACTTGAAACCCAAACGCTGATAGAATGAAACAGCATCTGCTCTTGCATCGCACCAGATGTTGTCTACCTTTTGTAGGTCAGGCTGGTTTGCAGCAAAACGGATGAGGCTACTTCCGATGCCGCGCCCTTGCTTCTCTGGCAACACCGCCAGTTTTCGCAATCTCACAGAGGGCAGATCGAAGAAGAAAGATCCAACACCAATCAGGTTTTCTTCTTCAAAGGCTCCAATATGAAGGGCTTGGTGATCTTCTGGAACCATGACCCGTTCTATCGGCGAGTCTGGCCAGAGCACTTGCTGGCGAAGCTTATAGGTCAGCGTTGCAGGAATGCTCCGAAAACTAATCTCTAGTTCTCTCATACTTCCCCTCACCGCTTGATCAGAGACCGGCTCATCAGCAAGCTCAGCACAAGTGCCGGTAACATCAGCATAAAGCCGCCCTGGATGCCGAGGTGATCAGCGGCATAGCCGATGACGAGAGGACCCACGAGGAAACCGCCGAGAGCAATCTGCGTCATCAAGCCCACATTGACCGCAGCAGAGCGGCCCGGTTTTTCAGCAGCAGCCGTAACAGCCAGCGGAAAGCCCCCGGAAACGCCCAGCCCAACCAGCCCGAAACCAAGCAATGACACCGCATAGTTCGGCGAAATCACCAGAATTCCGACGCCAATGAGAGCAAGGATAACAATCCCGGCAGCTGCGATCTGAACGTCAACACGAGATCGCAACCAGTCTCCGGTTAAGCGCCCGAATGTCACCATCAGAGCAAAAGCACTATAAGCGATACCCGCGTAACCAGCTGATAGATCAAACAGATCAGTCACATAAATCGCAGACCAGTCCGCAATCGCCCCTTCTGTCATGGTGATGCCAAACGCAAAGAAGCACACCGCAATCAGCGCGCCGCTCGGCATTTGAAAACCACTTTCAGACTTCTCAGCGACATCCGGCTCCCGGCCTTCTGTCAAGCTGTAGGAGGTAAACAGCGCTGGCAATAACGCCATACCACTTGCCATGAGAATGCTTTCAGATGGCCCATAGCCAACCCAGGAAAAGCCGGAGCTGATCAGACTTCCCACCAGCACACCAAGGCTCCACAGGCCATGACAGCCCGACATAATGAGCTGCCCGCTCTTCCGCTCGGTTTTATCCGCAATCACGTTCATGCACAGTTCCACAAACGCCAATGCGCTGCCAACAACTGCCAAATAAACAAACAGCTGCAGAATGGATTCGGCATACGTCGGCAATGGCATCAGACAAATAAACGCAAACAGACCCGCGATCAAAAGCTGGCGCGCACCAAATTTCTCCGTCAGCCGCCCGGCAAACATCAGCATGAACAGCAGCCCAACCGGCATTCCGACAAGAGCAAGGGCAAACTCCCCTTCACTCACCTGAAGTCTTTGCTGAATTTCTGCGATGCGTGGAAACCAGGCGCCAAGCGCGATGGGTTGAAGAAAGAAGACGCCGCGAATAAGATTCACATCGCGCGCGCCAAGGACTGCTTGTTGTGTCATGGAAAAAGCTTTGAAGAGAGAAAAACGACCTATTAAATATCTAGCGTGATATTTTAGAAAAATGCAAGCTGTGTAGAGCACCTAATACAGCACAACCTCGTTTGCTGACGTAACAACGCAAACCAACGCGGAATATGCGCAAAAAACGCAATTCTGCACAAAACCTTTCAAAAGGAATTTCCGTGCCCCTTAGCGACACCACAAAAGCCAAATTAAAGAACAGAGTTGTCTGGAGTCGTCTCGTTGGATGGGGACTTTTGTGTTATGCAACAGCAGCTTACGGCGGCATCGTTACTGCGCCGGCCATCCCCGAATGGTACGTCTCTCTCAACAAACCATCCTTCAATCCCCCTGATTGGATTTTCGCACCGGTTTGGTCTGTTCTTTACGCACTTCTTGGCATCAGCATCTGGCTGGCCACTGAATTTCAACAGACTGGCACCAACGAGGCAGCCAAGCCACCTTCGAAAACCAGCATTCAGCTAACTTTCGTTATAGTGTTGTTTTTAAATGGCATTTGGTCCTGGGCATTCTTCGGACAGCAAAACCCTGCACTTGGCCTTATTGTCCTTATCATCTTGCTCGCGCTAAGTTTTTTCACTTTCCGCCTATTTTATAGAGCGCAAATCTTTGCAGCATGGCTATATCTGCCCTATCTCCTTTGGGTTAGCTTTGCAGCCGTCCTGAATGCCTCTATTGTGGTTCTGAATTAATCCAACACCTCAATCGAGACTTTTATTATTGGAGATTTTGATGAGCGGTATTGTTGCCACTCTAGTTCCTATTGCTCTATTCGCCGTCGCTCTGGTCCTCGCCCTCGGCCTTTGGAACATGATGCGCGGTGGAGATCCAAACCGTTCGCAAAAGCTTATGAGATATCGTGTTCTGTTGCAGTTCGCAGCTATCATATTGATTATGCTTTCCGTTTACTTTGCAAGCACATCCTGATTTTGGTTTGAAACTGGTAGAAAATGGTCACTCTCAATAAGATCTATACAAAAACTGGCGACGACGGCACCACGGCACTTGGCAGCGGAGAGCGCAGGCAAAAGGATGATCTGCGCATTGAGGCCTACGGAACCGTTGATGAAACCAACTCAGTCGTTGGCATAGTTCGCCTGCACGCATCCAAAGAAATGCCAGTATTGGATGAACTGCTTGCCCGTATTCAGAATGACTTGTTTGATCTCGGCGCCGATCTGGCAACACCAGACACCGGCGAAGACCTCGGATATGAACCTCTGCGCATCACAGATAATCAGGTCAGCGCTCTGGAAGACGCAATCGACCAGATGAACGTTGAGCTTACGCCGTTGAAATCATTTGTATTACCGGGCGGCACACCGCTGGCAACACACTTGCATCAAGCCAGAACCGTCTCTCGCCGCGCTGAGCGTCTCGTTGCTGCGCTCTCTCAAAAAGAGAAAGTTAACAAGCAAGCTCTGCAGTACCTCAACCGCCTCTCCGACCTCTTCTTTGTTGCATCCCGCTATGCAAATCTGAAAGGCGAAGGCGACGTTTTGTGGGTAGCGGGCAAAAACAGATAGCAATTTTTGATGAAGAAATCGACCAAAGGTGCTTGACGAATAGGTAAACTATCAACACTTATGGACAACTATCTTCACCATAAGGCCACTTGGCCTTATACATTGGTTGAAACCCAATACCTATTTACCCTAGGCGATCGTTGACAGCCCCAAAATTGCTCAGTACGGTCGCCGCAAATGTAATGCAATTTGCATTCCCTTTTGGCTCTGGTAGCCCGGCGGAAGCTGTGTCTTATCAACTTGGTGGCGACGCATACTCCCCTGCATTTCTAGTGGAGGTTCTAGGAACATGAAAATTCTCGTGCCCGTAAAACGGGTCGTTGACTATAACGTAAAAGTTCGCGTGAAAGCGGATGGCTCCGGCGTTGAACTCGCAAACGTCAAAATGTCCATGAACCCTTTCGACGAAATCGCCGTTGAAGAGGCTCTTCGCCTGAAAGAAGCTGGTAAAGCAACAGAAATCATTGTTGTTTCCATCGGCCCTAAGCAGGCGACTGAAACGATCCGCACCGGCCTCGCAATGGGCGCTGACCGCGGTATCCTCGTTCAGACCGACGACATTGCTGAGCCTCTCGCAGTAGCTAAGGTTCTCAAAGGCATCGTTGACGAAGAAGAGCCAGGTCTCGTTATCCTCGGCAAACAGGCGATCGATGACGACTGCAACCAGACTGGTCAGATGCTTGCTGCACTTCTGGGCTGGGCACAGGGCACATTCGCTTCTAAGGTTGACCTTGGCGATAACACAGTAGACGTCACCCGCGAAATCGATGGTGGTCTGCAGACTGTTAAGCTGAACATGCCAGCGATTGTCACCACTGACCTGCGTTTGAACGAGCCTCGCTACGCTTCTCTGCCAAACATCATGAAGGCAAAGAAAAAGCCGATTGCTGAGAAAACACTGGCGGACTATGGCGTAGACGCTACACCTCGCCTCAAGGTTCTCAACACTGCTGAGCCTGATGCACGCAAGGCAGGCGTTAAGGTCGCTTCCGTTGATGAGCTGGTAGACAAGCTCAAAAACGAAGCTGGCGTTCTTTAAGATAGGTCAAGAGGAGTTAGCATTATGACCACGCTTCTTGTGGCTGAACATTCCAATTCTGCTTTGAACGAAGCAACGGCTAAGGCACTGACAGCAGCTGTAGAAATGGGCGGCGACGTTCATATTCTCGTTGCTGGTAAAGACTGTGGCGCAGCAGCTGAAGCTGCTTCCAAACTGTCTGGCGTTGCTAAAGTTCTTGTTGCTGACGACGCAGCATATGAGCACCAGCTTGCTGAACCAGTTGGCGATCTGATTGTTGCACTTGCTGCTGATTATGATGCTGTTGTTGCTGCTGCGACAACCAATGGCAAAAACACTCTGCCACGCGTTGCTGCTAAGCTCGACGTGATGCAGATCTCTGAAATCATTGCCGTTGAATCTGCAGACACGTTCAAGCGTCCAATCTACGCAGGTAACGCAATCCAAACTGTACAGTCTGCTGATGCAAAGAAGGTTCTGACTGTTCGTACAGCATCCTTCGCTGCAACTGCTGAAGGTGGCTCTGCTCCGGTTGAAGCTGCTGAAGCTTCTGCTGATCCGGCAATTTCCTCCTTCGTGGGTGAAGAAATCGCAGCTTCTGATCGTCCAGAACTCGCAGGCGCTAAGATCATCATCTCCGGTGGTCGTGCTCTCGGTTCCGAAGAGAAGTTCAACGAAGTCATCACCCCTGTTGCTGATAAGCTCGGCGCAGCAATCGGTGCATCCCGTGCAGCTGTTGATGCAGGTTACGCACCAAATGATTGGCAGGTTGGCCAGACCGGTAAGGTTGTTGCACCTGATCTTTACATCGCTTGCGGCATTTCCGGTGCAATTCAGCACCTTGCAGGCATGAAAGATTCCAAGATCATCGTCGCAATTAACAAAGACGAAGAAGCACCAATCTTCCAGGTTGCTGATTACGGACTTGTCGCAGACCTGTTCGAGGCTCTTCCTGAACTGGAAAAAGCCCTCTAATCATATTTGATTAGCTTTTCAGGAACCCCGGGATGTTAATATTTCATTCTGGGGTTCTTGCTGTTTGAGGCAAGACTTGCGATGTATGTTGTTACGAGAACGTCAAAGCACGTTTAACCGATGCTTGTAAGAATTTGGATCTGACAATGGTGGTCGAAGTAAAGAAAGTCGGTGTTATTGGCGCCGGTCAAATGGGCAATGGCATCGCACACGTAAGTGCTTTGGCAGGATACGATGTCGTGCTTCACGATATCGATCAGGATCGTATCGACAGAGGCCTGGCCAGCATCAATGGCAATATGGCACGTCAGATCTCAAAGGGCACGATCACTGAAGAAGATCGCGACCTGGCTCTTACCCGTATCAAAACATCTGACGATGTTAAATCCCTAAGCGATGCAGACCTCGTTGTTGAAGCTGTGAGTGAAAACGAGCAGGTCAAACGCAAGGTTTATCAAAGTGTTTGTCCGATTTTGAAGCCTGATGCCATCCTTGGCACAAACACTTCGTCTATTTCCATCACGCGTCTGGCATCCGCTACAGACCGTCCGGAAAAATTCATCGGCATCCACTTCATGAATCCGGTTCCGCTTATGGAACTCGTTGAGCTTGTTCGTGGCATTGCAACCAGCGATGAAACCTTTGAACTTTCCAAGGGCTACACCCTCGGTTTGCATAAAACGATTGCAGTTTCAGAAGACTTCCCAGCCTTTATGGTGAACCGTATTCTGCTGCCAATGATCAACGAAGCAATCTACACTCTTTATGAAGGTGTTGGCTCCGTTGAAGCAATCGACACAGCAATGCGCCTGGGTGCAAATCACCCGATGGGCCCGCTGCAACTGGCTGACTTTATCGGTCTGGATATTTGCCTGTCCATCATGCAGGTGCTCTATGAAGGCCTTGCAGACAGCAAATACCGCCCATGCCCACTACTCGTGAAGTACGTTGAGGCTGGCTGGCTTGGACGCAAAACTCAGCGTGGTTTCTATGACTACCGCGGTGAGGTTCCAGTCCCTACGCGCTAAAGCGTTTATAAGACACACAAAAGCCCGCCACTTGAGCGGGCTTTTTTATTGCTGCGGTTCAGCTGGTTACTTAAACGTACCGCTGAATCCACCAATGGAAAGTGGATTATCCATCATCGCAGTGCGGTCAGGCGTGTCAGCAGCGACACCGCCGGTGAATGCATCAAACATCTTCTTCACAAAGCCCTCAGAAAGGCCTTTGGTAATGAAGACGAGCCGCGTTCTCTGATCCGCATCAGGCCATTCTACAAGCCGTGCAGGTGGATGGAAGACATGCTGCACCCCATGGATCACCAAAGGCTGATCCGGGTGTTCTACGGTCTTTATAATCCCCTTAACGCGCAAAAGCTTAGGGCCATGTGCAGAGCGCAGTAGATCTAGGAACATCTCCAGTGCAGCATTGGGGATCGCGCTGTCGGTCTCAAGCGTAAAGGCGCGAACATCTTTACCATGCCGGTTTGGGTCGTGATGATGATCACCATGATGATGGTGTCCGTGGTGATCATGCGAAGCGTGCCCGTCTTTGTACGCCTCTTCTCTCAGCCATTTCTGAACATCTGGGATTTTGCTCTCAGGATTGTACAGTCCGCAGTTGATGAGTGCAGCAGCCGTTGCAGAGCCATCTTGAGCATTAAGCACAGTTGCGCCAGGGTTCAGATGCTTCAGCTCAGCCAGCAAATCATCAGAAGGCTCCTGCAAATCCGTCTTCGTCATCACGATACGATCAGCAACAGCAACTTGTTTGACTGCTTCCTCATGAGAATGGATCGTATCCAAACCGTTGACGGAATCGACCAATGTCACCACGCCATCAAGTCGATATCGCATGACTAAGTACGGATGCAGCATCACAGTGTGCAACACTGGAGCTGGATCAGCCAAACCAGTTGTTTCAATAATCACACGGTCGATCTTCTTCATGCGGCCATTGTCGATACGGCGCAGAATATCTTCGAGCGTGTTGATGAGATCACCACGAATAGTGCAGCACAAACAACCAGATGAGAGCTCTATAATTCCATCATCAATGGTATCTACGAGCAAATGATCCAGACCGATCTTACCAAATTCATTGATGATGACCGCTGTATTTTCCAACACTGGTTCTTTGAGAATTCGATTAAGAAGCGTTGTTTTACCCGCCCCCAGAAAGCCAGTAATGACGCTCATTGGAATCGGTGTTGGCGGACTCCGCCTCTCTTGGGTACTAGCCATAATTCTGCACTGCCTGTAGCTACGGTTACTGCGTTTTACCGAAGGCAGACGTATTAGCATAGAGCCCACCCGGGCTGCCAAACAAATCTCGTTTAGGAGTTGATTTCAGCGGCTGTAAAGAAGCCCCCTTGCCCACTGGTACGTTAAGCTGCTGAATGCCTCCAATAGGCGCGGGCTCCAAGCCCTTTTGCGACCCAGGCTTAGGAGTTGGCAAAGGCACTGCATTTCCAAGCTTTTTTAGCGCGACAACAGGGTGCTCATTGCCAATACGCACAGTCACTGGTGCATATGACTTCAACTGTGGGCCCAGAATTTCTTCATAGACCAAACCCCAGTTCACTTTCTTCTTGGAAAGACGAATAGATTTACCGCGTGGGCTCGGACTGGCCGCATCAGCATAAGCCATCATGCTGGCAGAGCCACGTTTTGTCCCAAAGCGATCAACGAGCTGTTGAGCCGTTGGCTTAGCATTGCGCTTACAGTAGTGGTCTTTTGGTGGGTTGATATTCCCACTTCCGCGGAACGCAGTAATCTTCGTTCCTGCTGTCTTCTTGAAACCGTTATCAATGAGTTTCTTTGCAAACGCTGAACGCTCCAGGCTGGAAGCAGCCCCCAGAACAACAGCGATAACTGTTCTTCCATTGCGTGTTGCAGAAGTCGCTACATTGAAACCGGAATTACAAATATATCCAGTTTTCAATCCATTAGCGCCAGCAGTACGCAGAAGAAAGTCTCTGTTTCCAGACCGAAATGTCCTTCGGCCAAATCGAATTCCCGGGTGACTCATATAAGAACGATACTGCGGAAACTGTTTCCACAGAGCACTTGCAAGCAGCGCCATATCACGTGCGGATGAAACCTGACGATTATCTGGTAGCCCGTGAGGATTGACAAAATTAGTATGCGTCATCCCCAGCCGACGCGCAGTCGCATTCATCTGACTGATAAAGCTTTCTTCAGTGCCACCTACCCGTTCAGCAACAGCTACTGCAATATCATTGGCTGACTTTACGAGGATCATTTTCAAGGCATTGTCGAGCGTGATTGTTGTCCCGACTTTGAAGCCCATCTTACTAGGTGGTTGATTGAGTGCGTTTTGAGAGACCATCACCATATCGCTCATGGCCATCTCACCCTGAGAGATACTCTTAAAGGCGATATAGGCGGTCATCATCTTTGTTAGGGAAGCTGGGTACCAACGGTCGAAAGCGCCGTTCTGCTCCAAAACGCGACCATTGTCGGCATCCATCAACAGCCATGCAGCAACATCTGCACGAGCATTTGTCAGCACGGAGGCCAAAGCTATTGCAAAAACAGCAAAAAATCGAAGCTTCTGGGCAATCCAATTAACCGAAAAATTCACGATCTTACCGCTCCACGCCTACCAGTTTATGCAGCAAACAACCATTGCATAGCTGTCTTCGATAGCTCAGTTGCCAGTTTAGTTTCATGAACAGCCCAAGCTACCCTTAGGAAATACAGTAGGGGGAAACAATAAAAACTATGTCACCAGACACCGGGAATAAATATTGATGTCTCTCCTGAAATATTGGGGTCACAATATCAGTAAAAGCCCGCCATTTCCAAACATTTCAGGACATTCTCTTCCAATGGTTATTTTGTGAAATCAAACTAACAAAGAGACACTGTCGCAATCACCCCTTCAGTTGTAAGGGGCTCTTCTTTTTACTCACCTCAGCGTCGATCAACTTTGCCTATTTAAAGCTGCGCACCTTGTAATCTGAAAGCTTATCCTCAAGTCGCAGTCATTCTTGCTTTTCTTTTTCACCATCAACGCAGATGATCAGATCCAAAAGGAGGATCTTATGTACAAAGTTATTGGCCACCCGCAATCAAGAACCATGCGGGTACTCTGGTTACTGGAAGAACTGAATTTGCCTTACAAGGTTGTGCCCAGCAAACCTCATCAGGAAGATGTTTATGCCGTAAATCCATCAGGCAAGATCCCTGCCCTGATCGTTGATGGAGAAACCATCTACGATTCAACGGCAATCTGTACTTATTTAGCAGACAAACATTTCAGCCTGTCATTCCCATCAGGAACTTTAGATCGTGCCCGGCAGGATAGTTTTACCAACTTTGCGCTCGATGAAATGGACTCCATTCTCTGGATGGCTGCAAAACACTCATTTATTCACCCGGAAGACCAACGCGTACCAGACATCAAACCTGCCTGCCGATTTGAGTGGAACAGATCGATGCAGCACCTTGAAAAACGCCTTGGCGAAAACACTTGGGCAATGGGCGACACCTTCACAATTGCTGATGTCATCATCGGGCATTGTGCAATCTGGGCCAAAGTCTCCAAGTTCGAATGGCCAGAAGGACCCGTTAGCGATTATTTTTCAAGAATTTTAAGTCGCCCAGCTCTTGCAAAGGCCAATGAAAAAGCTGCGGCAATGCAATAACCTACTTGAATTTTGAGGGTGGCCTTGTCCACCCTCTCTTATTGTTTCGACTACCAGCCACAAATCCGATGGCACTTGAAGCTACCAAATATTTTCAATACATTTTTCGAATAATAAATACTCAAGTCATGTGCGCACCATATCTTTTACAAGGTGTATTGATATGATTGAAGGAATTTACTTACCGGGTGTGCTTGCTGCGGGAATCGCTTCATATATTTTCGGGTCTATTTGGTACTATGTGCTTTCATATTCTTGGATGAAAGCTGTCGGCATCTCAGAAGAAGACGTTCAAATGTCTCCTTCCACTTACGTCATAACTTTTCTCTGCGAAATGATCATGGCCTTCGTCCTTGCCGGGATCCTCGTTTACTCAGGCTCAGTCACCATTGCCAGTGGCGTGACTGCAGCAATCGTAATCTGGGGTGGCTTTATACTCACAGGCCTGATCGTCAATCACAAATTCCAACGAGCCTCATGGATGCTTACATTCATCGACGCTGGTCATTGGCTCGGCGTTTTGATGGTTCAAGGCGCAGTCTATGCACTGATTTCTGGCTAAATCCGGATAGCTTGATATCTCGTATTGCTGAATTTTCGTAGGCCAAACGAACCTAGAGACAATGGGACCTACGAAAGTTCGAAGCATATTCGCTAGACGCCCCAACGGCAGCTGCCCATAATACGCCACAGGAGTTGGGTATGTGATTACCCGTGGAGAAAATGGGGAGATTGACCATGACTGGTGATGTATATCCAGTACCGGCTGAGATTGCCGAAAACGCCCTGCTCAACAACGAGCAGTACTTGGAAATGTACAAGAAGTCCGTTGAGGATCCAGACGGGTTCTGGGGAGAGCACGGAAAACGGATTGACTGGATTAAGCCTTATTCCAAGGTCAAAAACACGTCCTACGACTACCACAATGTTTCCATCAAATGGTTTGAAGACGGCACGCTGAACGTAGCAGCCAACTGCATTGACCGTCATCTGGCAGAGCGCGGCGATCAGCCAGCAATCATCTGGGAGGGTGATGAGCCGGATCAAAGCAAGACAATCACCTACAAGCAGCTGTCTGAAGAAGTGAACCGTTTCGCAAACGCCATGCTTGCCAATGGCGTGCAAAAAGGCGATCGCGTCACTGTCTACATGCCAATGATCCCTGAAGCAGCTTACGCAATGCTTGCGTGTGCCCGGATCGGCGCAGTGCACTCTGTTGTGTTTGGCGGTTTCTCACCTGACAGTTTGGCCGGACGTATTGAAGACTGTAAATCACGCTTTGTCATCACAGCTGACGAAGGCGTCCGCGGTGGCCGAACTGTACCTTTGAAAGAAAACACTGACCGCGCAATCGAAAAATGCGGCAATGTCGACAAGGTCTTCGTGGTGAAACGCACCGGTGGCAACGTCAACATGATGGACGGCCGCGACCTCTGGTATCATGAAGAAACCGAGAAAGTTTCTGCAGATTGCCCGCCAGCAGAAATGAATGCTGAAGACCCGCTCTTCATCCTCTACACGTCAGGCTCAACAGGTCAGCCAAAAGGCGTGATGCATACCTCTGGTGGTTACCTCGTTTATGCCTCCATGACGCATCAATACGTTTTCGACTACCACCCAGGCGAGGTCTATTGGTGTACTGCTGATGTTGGTTGGGTCACAGGCCACAGCTACATCCTCTACGGTCCGCTTGCAAACGGCGCGACAACACTCATGTTTGAGGGTGTACCTACCTATCCGACAGCAGGCCGTTTCTGGGAAGTTTGTGACAAACACAACGTCAACATCTTCTACACCGCCCCGACCGCAATCCGTGCATTGATGGGCGCTGGTGATGAATATGTAACCAATACATCCCGCAAATCATTGCGCGTTCTTGGGTCAGTCGGCGAGCCAATTAATCCAGAAGCATGGCTATGGTACAACAACGTGGTCGGCGAGCAGCGCTGCCCAATCGTTGATACATGGTGGCAAACCGAAACTGGCGGTATCTTGATCACGCCTCTACCAGGGGCAACCGATCTTAAACCAGGCTCAGCGACACGCCCGTTCTTCGGCATTCAGCCAGCAATTGTTGATGCTGAAGGCAACTTCCAGGAAGGTGCAACTGAGGGCAACCTCGTCATAACAGACAGCTGGCCAGGCCAGATGCGGACTGTTTACGGAGACCATGAGCGCTTCGTCCAAACATACTTCGCCACCTACAAAGGCTTCTACTTCACTGGCGATGGCTGCCGTCGTGACGAAGATGGCTACTACTGGATCACGGGCCGTGTTGACGATGTGATCAACGTATCTGGTCACCGCATGGGGACTGCTGAAGTTGAAAGCGCCCTCGTCGCCCACCCAGAGGTCTCAGAAGCTGCTGTAGTCGGCTATCCGCATGATGTGAAGGGACAAGGCATCTACGCCTATGTCACCCTCATGGAAGGCTTGGAACCATCTGAAGAACTGAAGAAGAAACTGGTAAAGCACGTTCGCGCCGAAATCGGCCCAATTGCATCCCCAGACCTCATCCAGTTCGCCCCAGGCCTACCCAAGACCCGCAGCGGCAAAATCATGCGCCGCATCCTCCGCAAAATCGCAGAGGACAGCTTCGACAACCTGGGCGACACCTCAACCCTAGCCGACCCAACCGTCGTAGGCGACCTAATCGACAACCGCCAAAACAAAGCTGAAACCGTGTAGGCGACGCCTATTGAATTCAGCCCAGAAAACAAAACCCCGCTGATTTGGCGGGGTTTTTTATTACGCTAAAACTACTGAGATAAATATATATTCTTGATATCATTAGCGATTTTTTCAAAGGCTTGAATCAGTTCACTTTCATTATCAGCTTTATAAAAGGTGCTGTTACTTGTTGCGCAAGACTGCATCACTCTTTTAGCAGCATAAGAACTCCCGAAATGAACAGAATACACCGTAATGTTCTTTTCCTTCATATTCTTACATATTTCTTTAGCACGAACAGATGAAGTACCGTACTCGCCATATGAAGACGCGTACCTCCATTCAATTAAGTTAGCGAACTCTTCATGTTCATCTGAGGTAAACTTGTTAGACCCATCAGGATTCGGTCCCTCAGTCCAAGTGTTATTTCGTTTTTTTTCTCTGATTTTCTCTTCGCGCGCCTGTTCTACGCGACTATAATTATAGTCATCTCGATAGTGTACGTTAAAGTCACCATCAGTCATAAACACCGCGTACTTTCGAATATTGTCTGTTTCATAAGGCAGTGGCTCACTATCAGAAGGCCAAAAATTCGACCATCTCGGAGATATTGTATACCACCCCCAAGCTATCCCGATTTGACCTGCTGTCCCGCCACCTGCAGATAATCTACTAATTGAGTTTTTAATCTTATTTCGATCTGCAGTCAGCGGAACTACTTTTGCATTCCGTGGGCAATAACTATAACCAGATCCGATATAATCTGTGTTGCCCTCATCATCTTCAAAGTCATATGGAACTTCACTTGTGGACTGATCCATAATCCGCTCATGTACGCAGCCATAGTAGCTGACATCAAAAGTCGCTTTTTCAGCAAGTGCCGTGTCTAGTTTCACCCCGTTGCTATATGGTATGAAAGATACACGAATACGGCTCTTCGCTATATCGGTGTCTTCAGGCAACAGTGCATCAAGCAAACTGGTTGAAGCCCTTTTTAGAGCACCAATGTGGGAGCTCATTGACCCAGTAACATCTACAATCACCGAGACTTCAACATTACTCCGTGGAAATCTTGCAGTTGAACTACTACCAACAGCAAGTTCACTAGCTTCATCGCCATTACCACCAGTGAGCAGGCCAATCATTGGAGAAAAGCTGTTATTGAGTTTTGCAGATGCACTCGCGGAGATCGTATCGCCACCAATCTCATACTTAACGACCGGCTTAGTTACTTCAACATCTTCACCGATTGAATCTTTAATATTAGCCTCGAAGTACTCTTCGGTCATCTCCTGCACTTCTGCTTTACTCATCTCCGTAATAGTGAGTTTGTTAGCAACAGCTAGCACTGCTGCATCCAATGCCTGATTTACTGCGCGGCGAGTGTTGAAGCCCATGCCGAAATCAATCGCCATTCCAGCGAACACAATCATCAAAACCATGAGCACTGCGACAAGAACCGCCACCATCCCGTCTTCGGAGCGGTTGAACCTTTTGAATAGTGTAGAGAATTGTCTGAAATAACCCATCGAGATGCCCACCATCGACGCCCATGTAATTATGCCTAGCATAATATAAGGGTAGTATCTCGGGTATTAATCACTCAACTTTACTGAAAGTTTTCAGGCTAATGGCTAACAAAACATTAACCGCGTTTCACGGCTCGAGCTCGCTGTCCCAATAGAGGAAATCTAACCAGCTCTCGTGCAGGTAGTTGGGTGGGAACAGGCGGCCGTTGTTATGTAGGTCATGCACACGTGGAATAAATGGCATTTGCATGGGCCGCATGTTCATTTCTTGCCAGGATTTGTTTGCCTTGCGTAAATTGCAGGGAGAGCAAGCTGTGATGACATTGTCCCAAGTGGTCAGGCCCCCTTTACTTCGAGGGATGAGGTGATCAAAAGTCAGATCCTTCAGGGATCCGCAATACTGGCATTGAAATCTATCCCGCAAAAACACATTAAACCGCGTAAAAGCTGGGTTTCGCTCTGTCTCTACAAAGGACTTCAGCGCAACAACGCTGGGAAGTTGAAACTCAAGACTTGGGCTTCTCACAACCTGATCGTATTCAGAGACGATACTAACTCGATCCAAAAACACAGCCTTCACCGCATCTTGCCACCCCCACAGAGACAAGGGGTAGTAAGACAGAGGCCGATAATCTGCATTCAACACAAGCGCCGGGAATGCGCCTTCTGAAACGACTGCGTTCACAACATGCTCCCGAGTCTCGCTCAGAACACAAGCGCCCGAGCGGAAATCATCTTGAGATGTTTTGATATTGTAGTCAGCAAATGACAGCTATGTGAAGTCTGACAATCTTCCTTACCCCAAGGAATTCGAAATACCGACAAAGCACATCAGCAGAAATCCGCTATAGATCAGACAATTAGCTTGTCACGACACACTTTGTCGCAATGTCGGTCCCAAAATAAAAAAAGCGGGAATAGTCACCTACTCCCGCTCATTTGCAAAATTTTATCTGCGATTACTTCCAGTGACGCACATCAACAAAGTGTCCGGCAATCGCAGCCGCTGCCGCCATTCCTGGAGAAACAAGGTGCGTACGGCCCTTGAAGCCCTGACGGCCCTCAAAGTTACGGTTGGAAGTTGAAGCACAACGCTCACCCGGCTTCAATTTGTCAGCATTCATCGCCAGACACATGGAGCACCCAGGCTCACGCCATTCGAAACCAGCGTCTTTGAAGATCTCATCCAGACCTTCTGCTTCCGCCTGTGCTTTCACCAGACCAGAACCCGGAACAATCATCGCGTTAACGGTGTCTGCAACCTTCTTGCCTTTAACAACGGCAGCAGCTTCGCGCAGATCTTCGATACGTCCGTTGGTGCAAGAACCAACAAACACACGGTCAACCTTGATGTCAGTGATCTTCTGACCCGCTTCAACGCCCATGTACTCAAGCGCACGTTCTTTAGAAGCACGGCGGTTGTCGTCTTCAATCTCAGCCGGATTAGGCACAACACCGGTAACGGAAACAACATCCTCAGGAGAAGAACCCCAGGTCACGATTGGAGGCAGGTTCGCTGCATCCAGAACGATTTCTGTATCAAACTCTGCATTGTCATCGGTAAACAGAGTTTCCCAATAAGCCTGTGCCTGTTCCCACGCAGCGCCCTTTGGTGATTTAGGACGGCCCTTCAGGTACTCAAAGGTTTTCTCATCCGGAGCAATCAGACCAGCACGTGCACCAGCTTCAATAGACATGTTACAGACGGTCATACGACCTTCCATAGACAGATTACGGATCGCTTCACCAGCGTATTCAATGACGTAACCGGTACCGCCAGCAGTACCCAGCTCTCCGATGATCGCCAGTACGATATCTTTCGCGGTCACACCTTCCGGCAGCTGACCATTCACAGTCACACGCAGGTTTTTCGCTTTCTTCTGAATCAGCGTCTGGGTCGCCAGAACGTGCTCAACTTCAGAAGTACCGATACCGTGTGCAAGAGAACCAAAAGCACCATGAGTGGATGTATGGCTGTCACCACAAACGATGGTCATGCCCGGCAGTGTAAAGCCCTGCTCTGGTCCCACGATGTGCACCACGCCCTGACGCTGATCGAGCTCTGAGTAGTACTCAACACCAAACTCAGCAGCATTTTTCGCAAGTGTATCAACCTGCAACGCGCTTTCAGGATCATCAATACCCTTAGAGCGATCAGTGGTCGGCACATTATGGTCAACAACAGCTAGTGTACGCTTTGGGTGACGAACCTGACGGCCAGCCATACGCAGGCCTTCAAATGCCTGCGGGCTCGTAACTTCGTGTACCAGGTGGCGGTCAATGTAAAGCAGGCAAGTGCCGTCTTCTTGCGTGCTGACCACGTGGTGGTCCCAGATCTTATCGTAAAGAGTTTTGGCCTGCGACATTGCGCTTGTCTCCTGGAAACGAATGATCCTTGTTTCAAATTCGGCTCTGATCGCACCTACCAAGCGCTCAAGATCCGAGAAAACAGGACCACTCACTTATTACCTGCAGCTCTCTGCGGCCGCATAAATCTTGAAAATACGGAAACAACTATAAACGAAGCTTCCGCTATACTGGCTCTATTAATCGGCCCAGATCACCAAAATATCAAGCTTCTTTGCCTTGAGATTCTCTCAAGACGGAAAGGTAATGAAAGCAAGTTAGACGCAATCAAACAATCCCTTTGATGCGATCAATACCCTGTAGCCTAAGCATATATTTCTATGAGCAAAAGTTCTGGCGGACAAAGAAAACGGATTGGAAGTCCCGAGCATCCAAGCCCGCTGCCAACGATGAGAGTGCTTCCATTTTCCTCAAAAGCGCCCTTCGCATACTTCCGGTCAAGCCGCGATGGTATTGTCAGTGCACCAATAAACGGCAAGCGAACTTGCCCTCCATGCGTATGCCCGCTCACTGTCAAATCTACGGATTTATTGGCCTCAAGAAAGATGTCCGGCTCATGGGCAAGCAAAATCCGCGGGGCGCTGTCATCTTCAACCTGACTTAAGGCCACCTCAAGATCATCCCTGCGTCCCGTCCCGTGCAACTGGCAGGCCTCACCATACTGATCATCCAGTCCCAAGAGCCAGACATGAGAGTTGCCTCGCGTAGATACCCGCTGAGCTCTATTCTCAAGAACAGTCACTCCAGAAGCTTCCAATGCCTCTCTGGCGTCCTCACCACCTTCAAGCCAATCATGGTTGCCCAGCACACCAAAAACGCCCAGAGGCGCCTTCAAATGCTGCATAGGTTGCGCCCAAGCGGCGGCAGAAGCTAACGGCTTTGCAAACGGCGGGTGCATGGCTGTGTGGTAGTCGCCTAAAAGCGCAATAAGATCAGGCTCCAGACTGTTCACGCGCTCTACGATGCGGGCTATCCGCTCAGGGCGCATCCACGGCCAGCACGCATGCAGATCAGTCATAACAACAATCTGCAAAGGTTTCTGACCAAGAGCTTCCGGAGAAACAACAACTTTATGCCGGGTAATTTTAGGAGGCAGCCAAGGCTCTACAAACACGGCATAGATACCGAGTAACACGATGAAAATGATGATGAATGCGATCACCATTTGCCTTCAAGCTCCCTACTCAATGCATCTTTCAGTACTAACCTAACCCACTTGGATTAATTGTATTCTGACAGCTCCCCGGAATATCCCCCTGAAAACTTGCGCAAAGGATGCGCACCAGAGCCTGTCACATTTATACTGCAAACACCAACATCACCACATGACCTCTCATGCAGTGTTGAACCAGAGTTCCCGGAAGTCGGGATGAGCAAGGCGGCAGGCAATACCTGCGCTGTTTGTTAAGTTAGTTTCTTCGGCATTGGCTACACGCCTTGCCCGGGCTTTTTATAATGAACAACGTCGCCTCTTTTGCCTATAAGGCACGATAGCCGGTTTCCCGGAAAGACAGTGGCTTATCCAGACACGTTTCCATGCCCAAACAGTTCCTCCGTCTTTGACAAACACATCTGCAAAAGTGGATTTCTCCAACCGATACATCTGCACCTGTCACCGCGTGATACCCTATAGTCCTGGGCCCTTCCCCTCAAACCATGCGGTCACGTTTGAAGTTCGGTTCACCGGACCACTGAAAGGTGCGTTACGTCTTCCAATAGCCCCGCCCAACCTACGACAAACTGACGGTCGCTCCGCCAGCAGCCCGCTACGTAGGCATAGGTTCAGAATATGGGAGGATTTCAGAAGGGGAATAAGTTTTTTGAGACAGCCTTTGCCCCACCCACCGGTGTCATCCCGGGCACAGCAAAGCGAAGACCCGGGACCCATGCCCCAAGTGTCAGAAGTTGACCGAACGCCTTCGTGAAAGAGCAATGGGTTATGGATCCCAGCTCAAAAGCTAGGACGGCACCAAGGGAAGCCGACTGGCTGAGGAGCAAGAAGCCCGCCCGCCACTATCTTCCCGACCCCCGAGCCGGGACCTATACGATAATTGCTGCATATCGCGAGCCTAGCGTTTGCCGTCAAGCACTCATGGGTCCCGAGAGAGCTGCTATGCCCAAATCCAACCAAACCGCAGAACCTGCAGAAAACCCGACCATGAACACAAAAAACCCCGCTGATTTCTCAGCGGGGTTTTAGAAACCATAGAGGCCGAAGAGTAAATCTTACTCTGCAGAACCTTTAGCTTCAGCAGCCTTTTCAGCAGCTTTTGCAGCTTTCGCAGCATTAGCAGCCGCACGAGCTTCTTCGTTAAGGCGCTTTGCGCGTACGTTGGTAGCTTCAACGATACGTGCGGACTTACCGCGACGCTCACGCAGGTAGTAAAGTTTCGCACGACGGACTTTACCGCGGCGAATGATTTCCAGACCTTCGAGCATTGGGCTGAATACTGGGAATACACGCTCTACACCTTCGCCGTAAGAAATCTTACGAACGGTGAAGCTTTCGTTGATGCCGCCGCCGGAGCGTGCGATGCATACGCCTTCGTAGGCCTGCACACGAGTACGAGTACCTTCGGTAACGCGTACGAGAACACGTACGGTATCACCTGGGGAGAACTCAGGAAGCGTACGCTTCTCTTCGATGCGAGCCATTTCTTCGGCGTCGAGCTGCTCAATGATATTCATGGCAGTTTCTTCCATTTTAAATATTGGTCAGAGCGTCCCTCAGTGGTCGAGCCACCGGGACGTGTTCACCAAACCTTGGCATTATGCCGGGAAGTGAAGTGGAACTAGGACCCTAGCGGCAAACGCCAGACAGAATCCACTCCAGTCGGCGCGGGTTTAGCCGATTTTTGTAGGTTTGTCATGAAAAAAGTGTAGAAAACCCGCTATCCACGGCTATTTTCTAGGTAATCCTTCCAAAGATCTGGTCGTCTTTCTTGAGTAATCTTTTCAGACATCTCAAGGCGCCACTGATCAATCAGTTTATGATTACCACTTTTAAGAATAGATGGAACTTCCTGCCCTTCAAACTCTACAGGTCGCGTATAATGCGGGTGCTCAAGTAAGCCATTCTCAAAGCTTTCAGATTCACCGCTCTCTTTATTTCCCATAACACCGGGAAGAAGCCGAACAATGCTATCCAAAACCACATGAGCAGCAACTTCTCCTCCTGAGAGAATGTAGTCGCCAATAGACACTTCCTCGAGCTGGCGCCCTTCTATGACGCGCTCATCAACACCTTCAAAACGACCACAAACGATAATCACACCCGGTCCATCAGCCAGTTCACGAGCCTTTGCCTGCGTAAATGGCTTACCGCGTGGACTCATGAGCAACCGTGGACGTGTATCTTCATCCTCAGTCACATCATCAATTGCTTTGCCAAGAATATCAGGACGCAGAACCATACCAGCGCCACCGCCAGCAGGTGTATCATCAACAGAGCGATGCTTATCAGTCGCGTAATCGCGAATGTTGTTCGCTGTAAGAGACCAATCCCCGCGCTCCATCGCCCGCCCAGACATGCTCATTGCCAAATTTCCCGGAAACATCTCAGGATACAGCGTCAAGATGGATGCACGAAAGGCCATAGGATACCCGTTGCTTAAGTAAGGTCAGTCTCTGGAATGTATTTTGATGCACAAACTGCAAAAATCACGCTGATGATCTCAGTAATGTCTGCATCTGGTCATGTGAAAAATCAGTCTGCATCCGGCTTGGAGCCGTCTTCAGGTTCTTTTTCACCTTCATCATAAAAGCCTTCTGGAGCATGAACCTCCACATATCCCTCTTTGAGATCAATGGTAGGAACAACAGCTTTTGTGAATGGGAACATAAGAGAATTGCCGCTCTTCGGGGCAACTTCAATCAAATCACCTGCGCCAAAGTTCAAAAGAGCCAACACAGTTCCAATTGCCTCACCGTTCTCATCAATGGCTTTCAGGCCAATGAGATCAGTGTGATAGAACTCGTCTTCGTCTTCTGTTTCAGGCAGTTTTTCGCGAGCAATATAAAGCTTCATCCCATTGAGGACTTCTGCTTCATTGCGGGTATTCACGCCTTCAAACTTGGTAACCACAACAGTTTTTTGAATGCGAGCCTTCTTAACTTTAAATTTGCGGCTACCGTCAGCACTTTCGAGCTTACCGTAATCGCCAAAAGAAAGCGGGTCATCACCAAATGGTTTGACCCGCACTTCTCCACGTATGCCGTGAGCAGCCCCGATCTGAGCCATTAGAATGCGGTCTTCAGGCTTGTTTGCCATTGCCGGCGTCTCCTTCTCAGATCGGGTATGCTTATATTATTCGGAAGCTGCTGGTGCTTCTGCAGCTGCTTCTTCAGCAGCAGCTTTTGCTTCAGCTTCTGCAGCCAGCTTCTCGTCAAGACGCTCTTGAGCTTTCTTGCCGAGTTTAGCTTTATTTGGGTTGTTGCGTGGCTCACGCTTCATCAGGCCAGCAGCGTCCAGGAAGCGGAGAACGCGGTCAGTAGGCTGTGCGCCATGACCAAGCCAATGCTTGACGCGCTCTTCGTTCAGCTCAACGCGGTTGTCAGCATCTTTAGGAAGCATTGGGTTGTAACGACCAACGATTTCGATGAAACGACCGTCGCGTGGGGAGCGAACGTCTGCAATTACGATACGGTAGAAAGGACGCTTTTTAGTGCCACCGCGTGCGAGGCGAATTTTAGTAGCCATTGTTTATTTACTCCTAGGTATTCAGTCTGTGCTGTGTTCAGCAGCAATAGCTTCATGATGCCGAATGACTTCCTTCACGATGAAGTTCAGGAACTTTTCAGCAAAGTCAGGATCAAGATTGGCCTCGGCCGCGAGGCGGCGCAGACGCTCAATCTGAAGTTTTTCACGGGCCGGGTCAGCCGGTGGAAGACCATGGGTAGCTTTCAGCTCCCCAACAGCCTGTGTGCAACGAAATCGTTCAGCCAACATATGCACCAGAGCAGCGTCAATGTTGTCGATGCTGGAGCGAAGTCCACCAAGGATCGCCTTGGCTTCTTCAGTTTTGTCGATCTCGCTCAATTACTTTTTCCCCTTGCCGAGCCCTGGCAAACCAGATGCTCCACCAAGACCGGGCAATTTAGGGCCGCCAGCTCCTGGCAATCCCCCGGGAAGCCCACCACCCGGTAATCCTTTAGGCATTTCCATGCCGCCCGGCAGCTGACCGGATTTGGCCATCTGCTCAAGCGCTTTAGGGTCGATGTTCGGCATTCCGCCGCCCATGCCTGGCATACCGCCACCCATAGCGCCCATCATCTTGCCGAGCATGCCCTTGCCTTTGCCCTTACCCATGGCCTTCATCATATCGGCCATCTGGCGGTGCATTTTCAAAAGCTTATTAACTTCAGCGACCTGCACACCAGAACCTGCAGCAATACGCTTCTTACGGCTTGCTTTAAGCAGTTCAGGCTTGGCACGCTCTTTCTTGGTCATAGAGGAGATGATCGCCATCTGGCGTTTGAACATGTTCTCATCAAGGTTGGCGGAAGCAAGCTGCTTCTTCATTTTGCCAACACCTGGAAGCATGCCCATCATGCCGGACATTCCGCCCATCTTTTCCATCTGCTTCAGCTGTTCAGAAAGATCGTTCAGGTCAAAGTGACCCTTCTGCATCTTCCGAGCCATCTCTGCGGCTTTTTCCGCATCAATCGCTTCAGCAGCCTTTTCAACGAGCGAAACAATGTCGCCCATTCCAAGGATGCGATCAGCAATACGCTTTGGATGGAAATCTTCGAGCTCATCAGATTTTTCACCGGTACCAATCAGCTTGATCGGCTTGCCGGTAACAGCACGCATGGAAAGCGCCGCACCACCGCGACCGTCACCATCCATACGGGTGAGCATGATACCTGTGATCGCGCAACGCTCATCAAAGCTCTTCGCCAGATTAACGGCGTCCTGACCGGTCAGTGCATCGGCAACAAGCAGAACTTCATGCGGGTTGGACGCAGCTTTAATCTGCTCCATCTCAATCATGAGAGGCTCGTCAATGTGACCACGACCCGCTGTATCGAGCATGACCACGTCATAACCGCCAAGCTTCGCTGCATTCAGCGCACGCTTTGCAATATCAACCGGCTGCTGCCCTTCAATGATAGGAAGCGTGTCAATCTCATTCTGTTCACCCAGAACTTTCAGCTGCTCCTGCGCTGCCGGACGGCGCGTATCAAGAGAAGCCATCAAAACTTTGCGCTTATCGCGCTGTGTCAGGCGACGTGCAATCTTGCCGGTTGCAGTGGTTTTACCCGCCCCCTGCAGACCAACCATCATGATGCAAACCGGAGCCGGAGCATTCAGGTCGATCGGATGAGATTCCTCACCGAGCATCTCAATAAGCTGGTCATGCACGATCTTAACGACCATCTGACCCGGCTTAATGGACTTAACAACCTCTGCGCCAACAGCGCGGTGTTTCACCTTGTCGACAAAAGAACGCACGATCGGCAGCGCCACATCAGCCTCAATGAGCGCGCGGCGAACTTCGCGCAGCGCTTCATTAACATCGGATTCAGAAAGCGCACCGCGTTTTGTGAGCTTATCTAGAATGCCGCCTAGGCGATCTGACAGATTATCGAACATGTCGTTCCTTTAAAATCTCGTTTCTGCACAAACACCTGAAGAAAACCAACTGGTGCCGTACACTCGTTCCTAGTGAATTTGGTGTCACCAAGCCAAAATTGCCACGGCAAATCGATTGCACATAGCAAAAAATCACCCGAGGGCGCAACGCGCTGTCGGGTGTTGACTTCTGGGATCTCTTTACACCTTTTCGGGTCCCAGTCAGTGGCTCCGGTCTTCACATAGAAGGAGTTAGGTCGGGTATCTACGAGAATACAGGTGCCGAGTCAAGCAAAACCGCCATTTGTTGGAGATTGTATAAGCTTGGATAAAAAGGAAAACTCACAGATGCACCAGGTTTCCTGCCAAGCTGGCTCACTATCAGCAAAAAAAGAGGCGATTTAACGATGCTCTTCCGAAAGAACTATCTGTTTTTGCTGTCTCTTATTGTGCTGATCATCGGCTTCCTGCTCTACTGGACCAACACCTATGTGTCTCCCTCTATCACATTCAACCCAAGTGACATTGGCGAAGACCCTGAAGAATACATCGCACGGGTAGAAAGCCGCTTTACAGACATTAAGCCCGGTCTCGAAAAGCAAATCATCTGGCAAAACCCCGACACCAAAGCCAAAACCGAATTTTCCGTCGTCTACATGCACGGCTTTTCTGCCAGTAAAGATGAAATCAGACCCGTTCCCGATCTCGTCGCCAGCTCCATTCAGGCCAACCTCTATTACACACGGCTTCCCGGTCACGCCCGTACACCTGCTGCTATGGGAGAACCGAATGTCGATGACTACTTCAATGCTTTGGCAGAAGCGCTCACAATCGGGAAAGCCATCGGCAACAAAGTCATCATTATCAGCACCTCATTCGGAGGTTCTCTAACAGCATGGATGGATCTGACTGATCATTCTCTAAAGGAGGACATAGAAGCAATCGTCCTCATCTCTCCCGTTTTTGAACTGGCAGCAGCAGGAACCTCCCTGCTCACATATCCGCTTGCAGAGTACTATACCCCAATCATCGTAGGCCGTTATCGGGTCGCTGATCCGAATGCCAACTTTGAGGAGATCTACGCATGGACCAACGCCTATCCGGCAACCGCCCTGCTTCCTCTTGCTGAAACCGTCAAACTCGTTGGCAGTCTGGATGCAGCAAACGCAACCATCCCAACCATGTTCATCTACGATATCCGCGACGAAACCTCAGATGAGCACACCACAGCGAAGTTCTTCGAAAACTGGGGCGCACCAAAGCACCGCCTCCTCATAACCGAGTCCGCAGGCAACCATCACGTCATCGCAGGCGACATCATCAATCCGGAAAATAACCTCCTCGTCTCCAACGGTATCATAGAGTGGCTTGGGTCCAGAGGCGTACCCACTGTCTACTCTCAATAAAACTTCCTGATGCTCTGATTTGATATTTCAACCCAAGCTGGAATAAGCTGGTGCCGCTAAGGAACAAAGGCACCCCATATGCTCTTTCGATATTTTATTTTTGTAGTACTGATTTTACTCGTAGGAGGCACAATTGCCTTCATGACAGGCCCAAGAGAACCGCGCGATACAGAGATCACCTTCAAACCCGAAATTATGGGTGATGATCTCGAAGTGTATCTTTCAGAGAGTGAGGCCAGGTTTCAGGATATTCGTTCTGACACGGCCAAAGAGATCATCTGGTTCAATGGTGAGAAGAACAGCAAAACACCTCTTTCAATCATTTACGTTCACGGCTTTTCCGCCAGCAAACATGAAATCCGCCCTGTACCGGACCGCGTTGCAAATGAGATGGGCGCCAATCTTTTCTTCACCCGCCTGACTGGCCATGGCCGCTCGGGTGAAGCGATGGCAGAAGCCTCATTGAACGACTGGGTCAATGATCTCGCTGAAGCAGTCGAAATTGGCCGGCGTATTGGTGAGAAGACAATCATCATGTCCACCTCAACCGGTGGCTCACTTGCAGCCTGGCTCGCCATGCAGGACCATCCGCTGAAAGATGATGTGGCCGCGATGGTGTTTGTCTCGCCAAACTTCGGAGTCAAAGCTGCGGGCGGCTTCCTGCTCGATATGCCGTTCGCAAGACACTATGTCCCTCTGATCATTGGCAAAACCCGCTCATCTTCCAAGGCGCCATCTAAAGAAGAACAGATGGGCTGGACCATCAGCTACCCAAGTGTAGCCCTCCTCCCAATGGCAACCACAATCTCAGTTTTGCAGGAACAAGACCCGGCAAAAGCAAGCGTACCTGCCCTCTTCATCTACAGCAAAAAAGATGAAACCATCGACGCAGCACTCACCAATATCGCCTATGACAAATGGGGCGCACCAAAACAGCGGCTGCTTATCGAAAGCTCAGGTGACGACAACAACCACGTCATCGCAGGCGACATCATCAGCCCACAAAACAACGACCTCGTAGTCTCCACCACAATCCAATGGCTGAGCGATCAACTACTTTAATACAAACACAAAACGGGCGAGAAATCCCTCGCCCGTTCAAAACTCAAACATCCCATGAGTTTATGTAGTTTCGCATAAACCTACCTGATCTAATATTGCCAGCTGCAACCTGATGACCGCTGTTTATATTGGATATCAGAAATGCCTTTTATTGTTGATTTTGGTTTTGCGCATGGCCCTCAAATTTATGCCGTTTGTGATGGATTTGAGCCGCCTTTAACGCCTGATGTTGAGTTAACTACGATGTTAATGCGGGGACGCAACCGGTTTGACAAGCCGGGTGAACAAAGTCCCATGAATGCTGCCCGGATTGCCGAAATACCTCATACTTTGTATCTTAAAGAAGCTGATAAGCGTGGATTGCCGGATGTAATTTGCGGTACCTGGAATACGATTGTAGTAAGTGCTCGGCTGAAAGATAAGCTTGAGGAGCTGGAACCGGAGCGGCATGGTTTTTATCCGGTGACTATCAAGCACAAAGGTACTGGGAAAATCTGTAGCGCGGGGCATTTGCTCTACCTGCATCAAAAACCCGACATTATTGACCATGACAACACCCTCTACGCTGGTGCCCGTAATTTCGGCGAACAACGTTACGGTGGCGGTTACGAACGTGCAGCATCCAACGACTTCTGTCTTCGAAGGGTCACCTCTTCGGGGAAACAACCCCATAGCAATGACGCATACCTGATACATTTTAAGGAAGGCGGGCTAAAAGACCGCCATCTTTGGCGTGGTACCGTCGGTAAACCAGAGTATTTCAAAAGTGCACCGTTTCATCCGGATTCAAAACGAACAACATATGTTGATCCACTATGTCAGACAATATTTATCAGTGACGAACTAGCTGAGTGGATCCGGGCTGAGAAGATTATGGGCTGGGATCTATTCCCGATTCTGGACAAGCCCGTTGACTGGGGCGCCGCACAGTTCAATAAGTAGCGCCCAATCGAACACCCGTGCTTACTGCGAATAGTCGCGCGCACCAAATACCGCAGAACCGACACGCACATGTGTTGCGCCATGTTGAACAGCAATCGGATAATCAGAGGACATTCCCATGGAGAGCTTCTCAAGGCCGTTCCGCTTTGCGATTTTCTCAAGCAACGCGAAATGCATGCCCGGTGCTTCGTCAACTGGCGGAATGCACATCAGGCCTTCAATCTCCAGCCCGTATTCATCACGACACTTCGCGATAAACGCATCCGCTTCCTTTGGAGGAATACCAGCCTTCTGGTCTTCTTCCCCGGTATTAACCTGAATGAACAGCTTTGGCGCCTTGCCTTGCTTATCCATCTCAACTTTCAGCGCTTTAGCAATCTTATCCCGGTCCACAGTGTGGATCACGTCAAAGGTCTGAATAGCTTCTTTCGCCTTGTTGGACTGAAGCGGGCCGATCAGATGTAACTCAACACCCTCAAACTCCTCACGAAGCCCAGGCCATTTGCCCATTGCTTCCTGAACCCGGTTTTCACCAAACACACGCTGTCCAGCTTCTAAAACTCTCTTAATTGCTGAAGCTTCGAAGGTTTTTGAGACTGCAATCAACGTTACAGAACCGCTCGGACGTTCAACATCCGTCTCAGCTTTTCCGATGTTTTCCTTAACCTCTTTAAGGCGAAGTGCAGCAGCGTCACTCATTCCTAACTCCAGCGAAAAATCCATATTGGAGACATGAAATGCGCTCCCTAAGGTCTAAATGCAAGAGTAGTTGCACTTCATTGAGAAATTTCTGACAAATCTTCTTGGTTTTTCCTCTGTCTACCGCTTGACCAAGCTGGCAATTTCTGGTGACAGTCCGAGCAAACCTAATTTGCTTGATCAGGGCAAAAATCAAACACACGGCGGAATAAATGGCTACGGATAGGTATAATGCACGCGCAACGGAAGCGCGCTGGCAAAAAGTATGGGACGAAAAGAACGTCTTCGAGACGGACAACGATGATCCGCGCGAAAAATACTACGTACTAGAGATGTTCCCTTACCCATCCGGTCGTCTACACATGGGGCACGTGCGCAACTACTCCATGGGTGACGTGGTTGCACGCTTCAAACGTGCACGCGGCTACAATGTTTTGCACCCGATGGGTTGGGATGCATTCGGCATGCCTGCGGAAAACGCGGCAGCTGAAAAGAAGGTACACCCAAAGGGTTGGACCTACGACAACATTGCAGCAATGCGCGGTCAGCTGAAAACAATCGGCCTGTCGTTTGACTGGAGCCGTGAATTCGCAACCTGCGATGAAAGTTATTACGCACAGCAGCAGGCCCTGTTCCTGGACTTTCTTGAAGCTGGCTTGGTTTACCGCAAAAACGCGAAGGTAAACTGGGATCCGGTCGACATGACCGTTCTGGCAAACGAACAGGTGATCGACGGCAAAGGCTGGCGCTCTGGCGCAGTTGTTGAGCAGAAAGACCTGACCCAGTGGTTCTTCAAGATCTCTGATCATTCCGAAGAGCTGTTGGAAGCAATCGACACTCTGACCGAATGGCCTGAAAAAGTTCGTCTCATGCAGAAGAACTGGATCGGCAAATCTGTTGGTCTGAAGGTCAATTTCGAGTTCACCGAAACCGCTCCAACCGGTGATGAGACTCTGGAAATCTTCACGACCCGTCCAGACACGCTGTACGGCGCGTCCTTCATGGGCCTGTCACCAGATCATCCGATCACGCAGAAACTGGCTGAAGACAATGCAGAACTGCAGGAGTTCATTGCTGAATGTCGCCGTATCGGCACGACAGCTGAAGCAATTGAAACCGCAGAAAAGCTTGGCTTCGACACTGGCCTGCGAGTCAAACACCCGCTGAACCCATCCTGGGAACTGCCAGTCTATGTGGCAAACTTCATCCTGATGGATTACGGCACGGGCGCTATTTTCGCATGTCCTGCGCACGACCAGCGCGACCTGGACTTCGCTCACAAGTACAAACTGCCAGTCAAAGCAGTTGTGCTGCCAGAAGGTGAAGACCCGGCCACATTCGACGTTGGCACCGAAGCTTACACCGGCGAAGGCTCCATCTTTAATTCCGAGTTCATGGACGGCATGTCCATCGAGGATGCGAAGAATGCTGTTTCTGACAAGCTGGAAGCGCAAGAAGCCAAAGGCAAGCAACAGGCGCACCGCGAAACCAACTACCGTCTGCGCGACTGGGGTATCTCCCGTCAGCGCTACTGGGGGTGTCCGATCCCAGTCATCCACTGTGATGACTGTGGTGTTCAGCCAGCGCCAAAAGAAAGCCTGCCAATCGTTCTGCCGGAAGATGTCACATTCGACCGTCCGGGCAACCCGCTGGATCGTCATCCAACGTGGCGCAACGTGAAATGCCCATGCTGTGGCAAGGATGCTCAGCGTGAAACCGATACCATGGACACCTTCGTGGATTCCTCCTGGTACTTCGCGCGCTTCACTGATCCGAAGAACAGCAATCCGACCGATCCAAAGGTTGCTTCTGAGTGGCTGCCTGTTGATCAGTACATCGGTGGCATCGAGCACGCGATCCTGCACCTGCTCTACTCCCGCTTCTTTGCACGCGCCATGCAGATCACCAAGCATCTGGATGTGAAAGAGCCATTCAAAGGCCTCTTCACACAGGGCATGGTGAACCATGAGACCTACAAAGACCCTGATGGGAAATGGGTAACACCAGCTGAGATCAATATCATCAGCACCGAAGGCGACAGAAAAGCGGTTCACGCAGAAACCGGCGCTCCAGTCACCATTGGTTCCATCGAGAAGATGTCCAAGTCGAAGAAGAACGTTGTTGACCCAACCGACATCATCGACACCTACGGCGCTGATACAGCACGTCTCTTCGTTCTGTCTGACAGCCCGCCAGAGCGTGACATCATCTGGACTGAAGATGGCGTAATCGGTGCATGGCGCCACGTACAGCGCGTATGGCGTATCATTGGTGAAGTCTCAGAAAAGACCGGAGCCAACATCGCAAAACCTGCTGAATTCAGTGATGAAGCAACAGCCCTGCGCCGTGCTTCTCATAAAACTCTGGCTGCCATCACAAAAGACTTTGACGGCCTTGGCTTCAACCGTGCTGTTGCCCGTCTTTATGAGTTCACCAACGCAATCAGCAAGGCGCTTCAATCAGACCTGTCCAAACCGGACATGGCATATGCTCTGCGCGAAGCAACTGGCTTCCTCCTGCAGCTCATGGAACCAATCACACCTCACCTTTCTGAGGAATGCTGGTCCATGCTCGGCAATGAAGGACTGGTATCCACATCAAACTGGCCAGTTGTCCAAGAGGATCTGCTGGTAGAAAACACCATTACGCTTCCGATTCAAATCAATGGGAAGAAAAAAGGTGAGCTTTCTGTAGCAAGAGACTCTTCCAAAGAGCAGGTAGAAGAAGCTACTCTGGCACATGAGGCTGTTCAGAAAGCTCTGGATGGCAAGGCCCCACGTAAAATCATCGTGGTACCTCAGAGGATTGTAAATGTCGTTGTTTGATCGCCCTGCTAAATCAGGTCGCCCTTCCCGCCGGGTTCTACTCGGCGGGGCAACAGTTGTTGCGGGTGCCCTTCTTCTTTCTGGCTGCCAGTTCCGTCCGCTCTATGGCGTTAGTCCAACGCTGTTAGGCGATGGTTCAGAGCAGACCCAGACCGTCCAGGCTCAAATGGCGGCAATTTCCATGAAGTTCCCAAGCTATGGGGATTCAGGGTCTATCAAGCGTATCAATCAGGTCCTGCGCAATCAGCTGATTTTCGCGTTCACACGTGGTGGTGATGCTCTGCCGCCAAAGTATCGTTTGGAAATCCTGACAGACAAGCGCCGTGCTGAAGTGGGCGTTGAGCAGCTGGCCGACGTGCCAACCGCTTACAACATCACCGTCAACACCAGCTTCGTTCTGGCAGATATCCAGACAGATCGTACGCTCTACACTGGCCGCTCCTTTGCCTCTGCATCCTTTGACTTTTCCAGTCAGCGCTTTGCAAACCTGAGAGCAGAACGAGATGCAGAAGACCGTGCTACCAAGGTTGTCGCTGCTGACATCAACACCCGCATAGCAAGCTTCTTTGCAACTCATCCTGTAGAGCCTGTAGAATAGGACCACTATGGTAGCCCTCAAAGCTGCTGAAATTGACCGGTACATCGCCAACCCGCCAGACTCCGTAAACCTCATTCTTGTTTATGGGCCAGACACCGGGTTGGTGAATGAGCGAGCGCAAGCACTCATCTCCAAAGCAGCCTCCGAGAATGATGATCCGTTCTCCCAGGTCAAACTGGACGCTGCTGATATCGCAGCAGACCCGAGCAGGTTGATCGATGAGGCTCTGACCATTCCCCTCTTTGGTGGCCGCCGCACTATCTGGGTCCGCGAAAACGGCACCAAGAGCGTGCTGCCAGCCGTCGAACCACTCCTCAAAAACAACGACTTTTCTGCCTTCATCGTGATTGAAGCCGGAGACCTGAAGAAGACAGCAGGCCTGCGCAAAAAGATCGAAGCCAGCAAAACCGCTGTCGCCATCCCCTGCTTTGCAGACACAGCACGCGATGTAGATCGTCTGATTGATGAAGAAACCCAGTCAGCAAATCTGCAAATCAGCAAAGAAGCCCGTATGGCGCTTCACACTCTGCTTGGCGCTGACCGCATTGCAAGCCGCGGAGAACTCAAGAAGCTGTGCCTCTACGCGATGAATGACAATCGCATCGAGGTCCATCATGTCGAAGAGATCATCGGCGATGCTTCTGCCTTCGCCATGGATGAACTAATCGATGCTGCAGCTTTGGGTGATACGATCACATTGGACCATGGCCTGGAGCGCCTCTCAGCCTCAGGGACGGACGTTGGCGTGATAGCCTCTCAAGCCCTCAGACATTTCCAAATGCTCCACCTGTGCCGCTTAAAAGCCAATCAACGCATTGCTGTAGAAGATGTTATTGGCGGCGTGCGTCCTCCAATCTTCTGGAAGCGTCGCTCGAAGATTGTCAGACAAGTTGAGATCTGGAATGAAGACTTTCTGGAACGCGCTCTGACCCGTCTCAACGATGCTGTCAAAGAGGCCCGCTTCAACGCCAATCTCTCAACTGCGATTGTGTCTCATACCCTTTTGGCAATTGCTCAGGTAGCAAAAGCCTCAAACAGACGACGATAAACACGCGGAAGGTGGGTCGCCACCTTCCTCACAAACAACAACAATATTCGCGCAAAGCGAAGTCACAGGCACTCCTATGTCTCACTCACTCATCCACTGGATCAGGCTGAAGTTCGCTCAACACGAACTTTGGGCAATCAACTTCGCACTCCTACGCCCTCAATTGTCGCTTTTTGGAGCAGCATCATTGTGGGCCTGGATTTTCCCGCCATTGCTCAGCTTTGGTGTCTTAATCGGCTACCTCATGCAGAACTACGCGGTACTGGGATCAGTCATAAATCTGATCATAGGCCTGCCCGCACTAATCCTCTTGGCTTATTGGGTTTTCCGTTGGTACTTCATTTGCCTGGGTTTGATGTTCGGCCGTCGCAATATGGCTGAGAAAAAGAGAGCAGAAGTCAGTGCACGCATCGAAAAACTGCTTCCAGTCGTAGGCTAAGTCTGCTGGTCAAAAAAATCATTTCTTTTCCGAATCTAAAAAGGCCGCGCCTCAGTTAAGAGACGCGGCCTTTTCTAAATTTCCGAAAACAGAAACAATCAGTTCTGAATGCCCAGCAAGCGGCAGACTTCGTCCAATTGCTCTACATTCTTGTACTTGATCTTAAGCTCACCAGTGCCCTTATCAGTCTTGTGAGCAATAGCCACCTTAAGACCCAGACCATCGGCCAGACGCTTCTCTAAAGCGCGTGTATCCGCATCCTTTTCAGGCTTCGGAGCAGCTTCTTTCTTCTGGAACAAATCCGGGTTCTGAGCCAGACGCTCTGCATCACGAACTGTGAGCCCCTTCTCCACGATCAGCTCAGCCAAAGCCGCAGGATCTTCTGCAGTGATCAATGCACGTGCATGACCAGCAGTGAGAAGCCCTTCTGCAAGATAGTCCTTCACAGAGTTTGGCAGTTTCAGCAAACGCAGTGTGTTGGCCACATGGCTCCGGCTCTTACCGATAACCTTGGAGAGTTCAACCTGGCTGTAAGAAAACTCTTCGATCAGCTGATCATAACCCAACGCTTCTTCGATAGGATTCAGGTCTGCACGCTGAACATTTTCGATGATCGCAAGTTCCAGCGCTTCCTGATCAGTCACCTCACGGATGACAACAGGCGCATCATGCAAACCAGCCTTCTGAGCTGCGCGCCAACGACGCTCACCAGCAATGATCTCGAAATGACCCGGCTTATTCGGACGAGGACGCACCAGAATTGGCTGTACAATCCCCTTCTGACGAACGGATTCGGTCAGGTTGTTCAGATCATCTTCTACAAATGATTTGCGTGGGTTACGTGGGTTCGGCTGAAGGTACTCAATCGGCACCTTCCGTACATCACGGTTACGTTCTGGAGTGGAGACAGCTGGCTCTGAGTTTACGTCACCCAACAGCGTTGCAAGGCCGCGCCCTAGTCGCTTATTGGTACGCCCTGCTTCCTCAGTTTTCGCCATTTCAATTCCACCTATCTACATTCTAGGAGCTCGGGAGTCGGTAGCCCCTTCCCGCACGCTCTGCGGGTCAAATAACAAATCTCTTTAAAGTAGAAGCGGCAGCCAGATCAGGCAGCCGCCATCCGCATGTCACGCTCTCGCTGAATAATTTCGGAAGCGAGTCGTAAATAAGCCTGCGAACCGGAACACTTCAAATCATAAAGCAAAGCAGGCTTGCCATAAGATGGAGCCTCGGAAACACGTACGTTCCGTGGAATCACAGTCTCATAGACTGCATCACCCATCGTCTCACGCACATCCTGTACAACCTGACTGGAGAGATTGTTACGGCTGTCATACATGGTCAACACAATGCCATGGATGCTCAGCTCTGAATTGAGAGACTGCTTCACCTGCTCAACGGTGCTAAGCAGCTGGCTTAGACCTTCCAGAGCAAAAAACTCGCACTGCAACGGTACAAGAATGCTGTGAGATGCCGATAAGGCATTGATAGTCAAGAGGTTTAACGACGGCGGACAGTCCACTAGAATATATGAATACCCTTGTGCCCTACCCATCTCAGCTGCCTGCGCCATACCTGAAATTGCATTCCGTAATCGGAATGTCCGGTCAGGTGCAGAAGAAATCTCCAACTCAACACCCAGCAAATCCATAGTTGATGGAGCAATCCATAAACGCGGAACAGCGGTTTCCAGAACAGTTTGCTCTAGCGTCGAATCTCCGCTCAAAACATCATAGGTAGAATATTCACGATCGACGCGATCAATCCCTAACCCTGTCGACGCATTGCCTTGCGGATCCAGGTCAATAATCAGGACGCGTTCGCCAATTGCAGCAAGCGCTGTGCCAAGATTAATGGCTGTTGTCGTCTTGCCTACGCCACCCTTCTGGTTGGCGATAGTCAATACACGTGGAGATTGCGGCAGTAAGCTCATCCGACAGCACCCTAGTTAGCGGTTTTCGGGTCAATTTTAGATAGAACCAAAACGCGACTTAGCGGATCTACTAGACTTACTTTTTCTACCAGATCAATTGACCAATCGGCAGATGCTTCTTCAATTTCGCGGCGAAAATCTTGACCTTTGTGGAAAACAGCAGTCGCGCCACGCTGTACAAATTGCGAAGAAAACCCGCAGAGAACCTGTAAAGAAGCTAGTGCACGCGCCGAAACACCCTCAATCGGAGCCTGCCAGTCTTTCGTAACGGCTTCGATTCTACCCGCATGAACTTTGACGTTACAGCCAGTCTCACGTGCCACAGTCCGAAGGAAAGCTGCTTTGCGCTGGTTGCTCTCAACCATATGCACAATGCCTTCTCCCTCTTCCTGCCTCAGCAACATCGCAGTCACCAATCCAGGGAAACCTGCACCGCTTCCGAAATCAATCCAGGAACGTGCATCCGGCAAACTACGCTGAATCTGAATAGAATCGGCCACATGCCGCATCCAGATATCATTCATCGTAGATGGTGCGATCAGATTCTGTGCAGGTTGCCACTTGAGAACGAGGTCCACATAGATACTTAGACGCTCAAACGTTTCACGTGAAACATCCTCATACATACGCATGACAGGTGTAATCTGGCTGTAATCAGCCCTTTTTTCGAATGACATACTAAACAGCACCAGCAATGTTTTTGCCTGAGCGGCGAATATACGCAAGCAGCAAAGTCAGCGCCGCTGGGGTAATCCCATCCATGCGCGATGCCTGCCCGATGGTTGAAGGGCGCAAAGCTTCAAGCTTCTGGCGCACCTCGTTGGAAAGTCCGGTCAATGAGGCATAATCAATCCGCTCAGGAATAACCAAGTCCTCATCCCGTTTCAAAGCGGCAATATCAGCTGCCTGACGTTCCAGATAGACGGCATACATCGCATCTATAGAAACTTGCTCGGCACATTTGATATCGACATCCTTCATCTCATCAAAGATCTCAATGAGGTCTTCAAGAGTGATATTTGGATAGGCCAACAAATCAAAGACAGAGCGTTTCACACCATCCTGATTGATCGGCAAGCCATGCTTGCGCCCTTCGTTGGGTGTAATTTTGACGGACTGCATCAAATCCTTGGTTTTCCGCAGTTTTTCCATCTTCGTTTCGAAAGCGACTCGACGCGTATCACCAATACATCCCCACTCAAGACCAAGTGGTGTGAGGCGCTGGTCCGCATTGTCTGCACGTAGTGTGAGACGATACTCAGCGCGGGATGTGAACATGCGATACGGCTCAGAAACGCCCCGTGTAATGAGATCATCCACCATCACACCAATGTACCCGTCAGCACGTCCAACAGTCACTGCAGCGCCGTCTTGAGACGTTCTGGCAGCATTTAAACCAGCCAACAATCCCTGAGCTCCAGCCTCTTCATAGCCGGTCGTGCCATTGATCTGACCCGCGAGGTAAAGGCCCTTCTGCTTCTTCACCTCAAGCGTGTTTGTCAGTTCAGTCGGGTCGATGTGATCGTACTCAATCGCATAAGCCGGTTTGAAGTACTCAACCTTCTCCAAACCCGGAATGGTGCGCAGAAACTGGATCTGAACATCCTCAGGCAGCGAGGTCGAAATACCATTCGGATAGACCGTTGGATCATCCAATCCTTCTGGCTCAAGGAAGATCTGATGACCGTCACGATCACCAAAGCGAACGATCTTATCTTCAATAGACGGACAGTACCGAGGACCCCTGCCCTGGATCTCGCCCGAATACATCGCTGAACGTTTAATGTTGTCGCGAATGATCTGATGCGTCTCTGGGGTCGTGCGTGTGATGTAACACGGCACCTGACGGATCTGGATTTTGTCAGTCAGTGTTGAAAATGGAATAGGCTCTTCATCACCTGGCTGCTGCTGAAGGATATCCCAATTGATCGTGCGCCCATCCAGACGTGCCGGAGTGCCTGTCTTCAAACGACCAAGACGCAGACCAATCTCTTCCAGAGATACAGACAAACCAAGCGCTGGCGCTTCACCATCACGACCCGCAGGAATTTGCTTATCGCCGATATGGATCAGACCACGCAGGAACGTGCCGGTCGTGATCACGACTGCCTTGGCCGAAACCCGACGACCATCACCAAGCACGACGCCTTTGAGGATATCACCCTCACGGATCAGCGTGTCAGCTTCGCCTTCCACCACATCGAGATTATCAATCGCTTTAATCTCAGCCTGCATCGCTTCGCGATAGAGCTTTCGGTCAGCCTGAGAGCGCGGCCCTTGCACAGCTGGCCCTTTGCGACGATTGAGCATACGGAATTGAATACCGGAAGCATCAGCCACCCGGCCCATCAATCCATCCAGTGCATCGATTTCTCGAACCAGATGCCCCTTCCCCAAACCGCCAATAGCTGGGTTACACGACATCACACCAATGGTGTCAAAGCGATGAGTTATAAGCGCTGTATGGGCACCCATGCGCGCAGCTGCAGCCGCGGCTTCACAGCCTGCATGGCCGCCGCCAATCACGACAACATCAAACTCAAGATCAAAATTATCAGACATTTCGGTCCTGCATTTCGCCCATCTAAAAACAGAGAAAGGACAAGCCACACTCTCTGCGAGCCTCTGGACCATATGAAGGCCGCAGATAAAACTTGGGGGAACTAGAAGGGCAACTACCTATTTTCTTGAAGACTTGATACAACAGGTCACGCGCTGGGTCAAAGAAAACAGCGCAGTGAGTCGCCAATGCCGCAGCATTAGTTATCCACGAGACTCACCAGTTTTTCCCCACTGACTCACGATTCCCAATAAATGTTTCACGTGAAACATGGCACTTCTACATCTTTTATTTACCAACGCAGAAGTCACGGAAGATGACATCGAGCAAATCTTCAACGTCGATTTGACCTGTGATACGCCCCAGTTGATCAGCTGCTCGTCTCAAATCCTCACCTCTCAATTCAATCGGAAAGCCCTCCGCTTGAATACCGTGGTTCAGATCTTCCACACATTGGGTCAGATGAGAACGATGACGTTCACGAGTGATAAGCGGGTTTTCGATCAATCCGATATTTCGTTCCGCAAACGACTCGAGGCTTGATAGCAGCGCGTTCATACCGCCCTCTTCACGAACGGAGACATTGATCTCTTCTGTCGTTTCGAAGGAGTCATGATCAGCATCAGAATCCAAATCACTCTTAGTATTGAGACGCCAGATCTCCGCACCATTCTTCAGCAAGCTCTCCGGTAACTCCTCAGCAGTCACATTCGGCGCATGTGTCCAGAGAATGAGATCAGCTTTTTCAGCATGAACGAGAGCACGGCGAATGCCCTCTTTCTCAATCATGCCAGCACTCTCACGAATGCCTGCTGTGTCAATCAGCGTGACCGGATAACCGCCAAGGTCCAGATGCACCTCGAGCACATCTCGGGTCGTTCCAGCTTCCGGCGTCACGATCGCCACATCACGCTGAGCCAGTTTATTCATCAAGCTGGACTTACCCGCATTCGGTGGGCCAAGCAGAACAACCTGCAGACCAGAGCGCAGACGCTCCCCTCTTCGCGCATCAGAAAGGTGGGCGACAATCTGGTCCCGAAGCTTCGACAGCTCCACCCAGATTTCATCAGCCACAGAATCTGGAATGTCATCTTCATCGGAGAAGTCGAGCTCGGCCTCAATCATCGCACGGCTGCGGATCAGTGTTTCGCGCCACTGCGAATAGAGGTCACCAAGCGCCCCATCCATCTGACGCTGAGCTTGCCGACGCTGCGCATCGGTCTCTGCATCAATGAGATCAGCAAGGCCCTCAACCTCAGTCAGGTCGAGTTTGTTGTTGTGAAATGCCCGGCGCGTAAACTCACCCTGCTCAGCTGGTCGTGTCTTTTCAAAAGTAGAAAGTGCGCGCAGCACCGCCGCAACAACAGCTCGCCCGCCATGGCAATGTAGCTCGACTGTGTCTTCGCCAGTGAAACTTCCAGGGCCTTCGAACCACAAAATCAGCGCATGATCCAAAATAGAACCATCTACAGGGTCCCATAATTTCTTAAGGCATGATTCACGTGAAACGGGGAATTTACCTTTAATCAGCTTTCTCAGGATTGGCCCGGACTGTAGACCTGATAAACGGATAACAGCAACGCCTGAAGGAAGTGCGCCGCTAGAAACTGCGTAGATGGTTTCCTGTTGTGTATTCATTCCACGTCCGGTTCTTTAACTGTATGATCTCGTATGAACTGCGTTAAACCTAGCCTTTACGCCAAGCAATACCTTGAACTCAGGATCACCTCTTTATGAGCAGAAATCGCTTAACGAACGCTTCAAGTCCTTACCTTCTTCAACACCAAAATAACCCTGTCCACTGGTGGGAATGGAGCAAGGAAGCACTGGAAGAAGCGCAAAAAACAAACAAGCCAATTCTGCTGTCTGTTGGCTACTCCGCTTGCCATTGGTGCCACGTCATGGCCCATGAAAGTTTTGAGGATGAAGCAACAGCCGCTCTCATGAATGAGCATTTCGTCAACATCAAGGTAGACCGCGAAGAGCGCCCGGACATTGATCAGATCTATATGCAGGCACTCCATATGCTTGGTCAACAGGGTGGCTGGCCGCTGACCATGTTCCTCACGCCGGAGGGTGATCCATTCTGGGGTGGTACTTATTTCCCGAATGAAGCACGACACGGCTCTCCTGCCTTCAAGGATATTCTGACCACAATTTCACAAAGCTTCATTGCTAATCGCGACACCATTGAAGAGAACCGGCAAGCCATCAGCCAGGCTCTCAACAAGCCACCATCAGAGGCCTCCCCTCTTTCTGGCTTCCTGATCACTGCTGCCGGCAAGCAACTCTTCAACATGCAGGATGAAGAAGAAGGCGGCATGAAGGGTGCACCAAAGTTCCCTCAGGCCTCCGTTCAGGAGCTCATTTTCAGAACTGCCAAGGCGCAAAAAAACACCTTCATGCGTGAGCAGTTTTTGAAAACCACGCGAGCAATTTCACAAGGTGGTATCTACGATCATGTGGGAGGTGGCCTGGCTCGTTACGCAGTCGACTCTATTTGGCTGGTCCCTCATTTCGAAAAGATGCTCTACGACAACGCACAGTTTATCGAACACCTGTGCTGGGCCTATCAGGAAACGGGTGATGAACTGTTTCACATCCGAATCCAGGAAGTCGTCGATTGGGTTGAGCGCGACATGAAGCTTCCTGAAGGTGGTTTTGCATCTTCCATGGATGCAGACAGTGAAGGTGTCGAAGGCAAGTTCTATGTCTGGACCTATGATGAGTTGAAGAGCCTCATCCCAGCAGAACACTTCGAGCTGTTCTCTAATGTCTACGACGTCACCTCGGATGGAAACTGGGAAGGCAACATCATCCTCAACCGGCGTCACTCCCCTGCTCTTTTGGAAGCTGCTGAAGAAGAAGCTCTGGCAACCTGCAGAGCAATCCTGCTGGATCACAGAAGCAAACGCATACCGCCTCACAAAGACGACAAAGTGCTGGCTGATTGGAACAGCATGCTCATCTGTGCGCTGGTGAAAGCAAGTGCTCTTACCTCACGTGAAACTATGCGCACTTCCGCTAAGGCCGCTTTCGCCTTCATCACAGAGCATATGTTTGTTGATGGAAAGCTCAGTCATTCCTGGCGTCAGGGCCAGCGACTGGAAGTCGGATTTGCCGCTGACTATGCATGGGCCGCTAGAGCAGCTCTTGCCTTGTACAGATCGGAACCGAATCCATCCGAGAAGCAGAGCTACCTGCAACAGGCAGAAGAGTTCCTAAATATTCTGAAAGAGCGCTTCACCCATTCCAACGGTGCGTTCTACATGACAGATAAGGACGCCGACGATCTCATCCTCCGCCCCTACCACGCCTATGATGAAGCAACACCAAACTACAACGCCGTAGCCGCTCTCGCCTTCTCAGAACATTGGATCCTGACAGGTGACACATCTTCTCGTGATGTCGCCGATGGAACTTTGAATGCATTTGCAGCCGATGTTCCAAACAACATCTTCGGCACAGCATCACTGCTTACAGCACTTGATGCACGTACCCGATTCAAGAAAGCGCTTGTGGTTCTGGGAACTGGTTCGGACGCGAATCCAATAATGCAGGCTCTACATTCTCGAGCTGATCCTGCCCTCTATATGGATGTTATTCCTGCTGGTGAAGCTAAGCCGATGGAGTTGGAAAACTCATCCTGGAACACGGATGAAACCACTGTCTTCATCTGCTCCGAAAAAGGATGCTCTCTGCCAGCGACAACACCTGAACAGGTGAAAGAGCAGATCTGATCCGCGAATAAGTTAAACGCTGACTCACAGTTTCACGTGAGTCAGCGCTCATAAATATACTTTTGAAAACATGGGTGATTCACGTGAAACATCACAGAATTCACAGATCACCCATACACGAGCATTCAATTACGTTCAGCTCTTAGATACGCTTTCAAAACGATCCTTCGTCAATCGGTAAAGCACATGACGCACCAACGGGTGGTCATCCTCCAACATTTGATGATTAAAATCATCAGCTGGATTCCTCGTCATACCCAGCCGTTGCATCAGCTTTTGCGAACGCAAGTTTGTCTCCGTCGTGAAGCTGACGATCTCATCAACCTCAAGAGTTTCGAAACCGAATCCAAGCCAGATACGAGCTGCTTCCTGCGCTATCCCCTTCCCCCAGGCATCAGGGATAAGCCGCCAACCAATCTCCACACACGGATCAAACGGGAGTGGTTTTGGATAGGTCGGAATGTTCAAACCACAAAAACCAAGAAACCTACCAGAAGCCCGATCCTCAATAACAGGACATGCAAAACCCAGATCAGCCTGCTTAACCATCATACGCTCAAGCATATGGGCACTCTCATCGCGAGACATCACATCTGGGAAAAACTCCATGACGCCCGGATCTGAGTTCATCTCATCCATACCGTCCAGATCTCGCTCTTCCCACTTCCGCAACACAAGACGCTCGGTCTCAATACGTGGGCACTTATCAATTAATGTCTCAACCATTTTTCCGTTCCAAATATTTCTCTTTAAAAAGGCGGTACAAAACATGTCGGCATAAAAGATGGTTCGCAGCCACACCGGGGAAATTAAAGTCTTCAGCGGGGTTATGAACCATATCAAGTTTCTCCATCACCCGTCGCGACCTATGGTTTTGAACAACAGTGTAAGCCACCACTTCATCAAGCTTGAGAGTTTCAAACCCAAATCTGAGCCACCGCTGTGAGGCTTCTACCGTTATCCCTTTCCCCCAAGCTTCAGGAAGAAGCCGCCAACCAATTTCAACGCATGGCTCACACGGCAATGGACCAACATCATAGGAAGGAATTTCGAGCCCGCAAAAACCAAGGAATGAACCAGATTCACGGTCTTCCATCACAGCAAATCCAAAGCCATCCTTCCGCTGCTTTTGCATCCCTAACTGGAATCCATTCTCACAGTCCTCTATGGACGGCTGTGAACGGAAGAACTCATGAGTCTTTTGATCGGTATTCAGTCTGATAAACCCATCCAGGTCTCGCGGCTCACACTTTCTCAACACAAGTCGTTCTGTCTCTAACCGCGGACATTTGTCGATGACGTCTTCAATCATAGCCCTGCCCCAATTACTGTTGTCGCGTCATTTTATAGAGCACCTGGCGTTTAAGCCTGTGCCCATCCTCAAGCATGGGATGCTCAAACTCTTCAACACGAACCATACCAAGACGCTGCATCACCTTCTCAGAGCGAGAGTTTTGCACGGGTGTAAAGCTGACAATCTCATTGAGCTTAAGAGTTTCGAGTCCAAATCTAAGCCACGTTTGTGCGGCTACCGTGGCAACCCCTTTTCCCCACTCACTGTGTAAGAGCCGCCAACCTATCTCAACGCAGGGCCCAAATGAAAGATGCTCCTGATACCCCGGAACCTTCAGCCCACAATATCCAAGAAACCGCCCACTCCGTTTTTCAGCGATAACCGAAAAGCAAAAACCTTCCCGCAGCTGCGCCTCCATGTAACGCACCAACATCTTCTCGCTCTCAGCACGAGATAGCACCGATGGATAGAACTCCATCACCCGCGGATCAGCATTCATTTCGGCAAGACCATCCAGATCAGTAAGCTCCCACTTCCGCAGCACCAATCGCTCAGTCTCAATACGCGGACACCGATCAATCGCGATATCAACCATTAGCTTGCTCACGGAACTGAGCTGCAGAGAGCCTGTACAAAACATGCCGGCATAAAGGGTGGTCAACCGAAACATTCGGAAAATCAAAGTCCTCAGCAGGATCATGTGTCATGCCAAGCTTCTCCATCACTCTCCGGGACTTGTGATTTTGCACGACCGTGATGGCAACAATTTCATCAAGCTGAAGCGTTTCGAATCCGAATCCAAGCCAGAACCTAGCCGCTTCAACAGCAATGCCCTTTCCCCATGTCTCAGGGGTAAGCCGCCAACCAATCTCAACACAGGGCTCACATGGCAAAGGCCCACTGTACGCAGGAACATTGAGCCCACAAAAACCGAGAAAGGCACCAGTCTTTTTGTCTTCCACCACGGGAAAACAGAAACCATGCTTTTCTTCCTGCCCCACCATAAAATCAAGGAACTGCCGCGCTTCATCTGGCGTATTCAGAGATCGGAAAAACTCCATCACTCTCGGGTCACCATTCATGCGAATGACACCATCCAGATCCTGGTCTTCCCACCGACGAAGAACAAGCCTTTCGGTTTCAACGCGCGGGCATTTATCGATTAAAGTTTCCATCATTCAATTGCCTAAAATAATGCTCTTTGGAAAGCCGGTATAAAGCATGCCGACATAACGGATCATCAGTTTCAACACCAGGAAAGTTAAAATCTTCGGCAGGGTCATGAACCATACCAAGCTTATCCATTACACGTCGCGATCGATGATTTTGAACAACAGTAAAAGATACAATCTCTTCTAACTGAAGAGTTTCAAATCCGAATTTAAGCCAGATGTTAGCTGCCTCGACTGCAATCCCCTTCCCCCAGGCTTCAGGGATAAGACACCAACCCATTTCAATGCACGGCTCAAAAAACATCGGCTCTTGGTAAAGAGGGACGTTAAACCCGCAGAACCCGAGAAAAGCTCCTGTGGCTCTATCTTCGATCACAGGAAAGCAGAAGCCATCTTTCTGTTGTTTGAGCAAATGTACTTCCAGCAGCAAAGGTGTTTCTTCCGGAGAGTTTAGTGTGCGGAAAAACTCTCCCACCTTGGGATCGGTATTTAGGCGATAGAGACCATCTAAATCCCGTGGCTCCCATTTCCGCAAAACAAGTCGATCAGTTTCAATCCGCGGACATTTATCCAAAGCTACTACTTTCATGAGTGTCTCATCTAATCTTGCTGCCAAGGTCCTCAGATAAAAAACCGCATCTCTCTGAGAACACAACCACATTTGCAAAATATATTAAGCATTGTACCCTTCCCAGAAGTTGCAGATGCTTCATCAGTAGACATTTTTATTCAAATACATTGGCTTAAAAAATAAAAAAGCCCCGCTCACCGAATTGGCGAGCGGGGCTGAAAAATTCGGTAGGCAGTAAACCTAGGTATTCATAGAGTCGAAGAAGTCATCATTGGACTTGGTCTGACGCAGCTTGTCGAGCAGGAACTCAACAGCATCAACAGTACCCATCTGGCTGAGAATACGGCGCAGAACGAAAGTCTTCTTGAGCTTATCAGCAGGAACAAGAAGTTCTTCCTTACGAGTACCAGAGCGTTGAATATCAACTGCTGGGAAGACGCGCTTATCAGAGATCTTACGATCAAGGATGATTTCAGAGTTACCAGTACCCTTGAATTCTTCGAAGATAACTTCATCCATACGGCTACCGGTATCAATCAGTGCCGTTGCGATGATGGTCAAAGAACCACCCTCTTCAATGTTACGCGCAGCACCAAAGAAGCGCTTAGGGCGCTGCAGGGCGTTCGCATCAACACCACCGGTCAGAACCTTACCGGAGGAAGGAACAACGGTGTTGTAGGCACGGCCAAGGCGAGTAATGGAATCCAGAAGAATAACAACGTCGCGACCATGTTCGGTCAAACGCTTTGCCTTCTCAATAACCATCTCAGCAACCTGAACGTGACGAGTAGCTGGCTCATCAAAGGTTGAAGATACAACTTCACCATCAACTGTACGTTGCATGTCCGTTACTTCTTCCGGACGTTCATCGATCAACAGAACGATGAGGTAACATTCAGGATGATTGGTGGTAATAGATTTCGCAATATTCTGAAGGAATACTGTTTTACCTGTCCGAGGAGGCGCAGTGATCAAAGCACGCTGGCCTTTACCGAGCGGAGCTACAAGATCAATAATGCGAGAAGAAATATCCTTGGAGGTAGAATTCTCGATTTCAAGATTGAAGCGCTCATCTGGATAAAGCGGTGTCAGGTTATCAAAGTGAACCTTATGTCTCGCTTTTTCAGGGTCTTCAAAGTTGATTTTGTTGACTTTCAGAAGAGCGAAATAACGCTCACCTTCTTTAGGACTACGGATCTGGCCTTCAACAGTATCACCGGTGCGCAGAGAAAAGCGACGGATCTGTGAAGGTGAAACGTAAATATCGTCTGGGCCTGGCAAGTAGTTCGCATCAGGAGAGCGGAGGAATCCAAATCCATCTTGGAGGACCTCTACGACACCTTCGCCGATGATCTCAATATCTTGCTCTGCAAGTCTCTTCAAAATCGCAAACATAAGTTCCTGTTTGCGCATGGTGCTTGCATTTTCAACGTCATGTTCCTCAGCAAAAGCAAGGAGTTCAGTTGCGCTCTTAGTTTTCAGGTCTCTGAGTTTCATTTCCCGCATCAATAGGGATCGTCTTTACTATGGGTTCTGGACTTGATTTAGCTTTAGAAGGATCAAGAACTTTCGAACACAAAACGTTAGGGGGGAATAGCAGCTCATCTAGATACGATATTTATCGACCTTCGAAAATCGCTAGGAGATCAGCGATCACATAAGCTACATCGTGAAGTTGCGGGGACAATAACTAATCGAATTGAATTCGGCAAGTGCTTATTGCCCACTAATTCTCCTAATTTTCCAATATTAAAATTCGAATGTTCGGATCACCTAGGGTTTAAAGATCACCAGGAACACAATTGCAACCATTAATAGTGTCGGTAGTTCATTAATAATTCTAAAGTAGCGCTCACTATTCTTATTTTGATCCTGCGCAAACTTGGTGACATGACGTGAAAGCATCACGTGATATATCGTCATCAGTATAACCAGTGAAAACTTCAGCATAAACCAAAGATCAAAATAGGCATCAAGCAGATAAACCAGCCACAAGCCAAAAATCCAGGTGGCCATCATGGATGGAGCCATAATCGCCTTAAGCAATCGGCGCTCCATGATCTTGAAGGTCTCGCTCTTATCAGAACCGATTTCAGCGTTCGTGTGATAAACGAAAAGGCGCGGCAAGTAGAACAATCCCGCCATCCAGGCAATCACAGAGATTATGTGGAGGGACTTCGCCCAGGAATATGCATCATCCATGATCCGCGCCTTATCTAATTCGCAGTGTCTGCTTACAGGCCTTTAACCCGCTTCACCATCTCAGCAACATGTTCTGGCGGAGTTTGCGGAACAACGCCATGACCAAGGTTAAAGATGTGCGGACCATTACCCAAAACTTCGAGAGCGTGATCTATTCCAGTTTCCAGCGCACGTCCACCGGCAACAAGGCGCATTGGATCCATATTGCCCTGTACAGGAACAATTTTCTGAATTTCCTGCGCCACTTCTGCCGGAACAGTCCAGTCCAGACCAACTGCATCAACGCCAGTGGCTTCAACATAGCGCTTCAAGCGAGCAGCTGATGCTTTCGGGAAACCAATGATCTTTGCGTTTGGACGCTGAGCTTTCACCCCATCAACGATCTTGCGGGTCGGACCAACAGACCACTGCTCAAAACCGATGTCATCCAGAACACCTGCCCAGGTGTCAAAGATCTGCAATGCATCTGCACCACCATCAAACTGAGCCACCAAGTACGTGATCGAAGCTTCAACCAGCTGATCAATGAATGCAGTCAGAAGCTCAGGATCCTGATAGGAGCCGATACGAGCGGCAAACTGGTCCTGGGTGGTATGACCAGCCACAGAATAGCAAGCGACCGTCCACGGGGCTCCGCAGAAGCCCAGAAGGGTGGTTTCAGTCGGTAACTCCGCTCTCAAACGCTCGACTGTGGCAATAACAGGAGCCAAATGCTCCATCGTCCTGGCTTGATCAAGTTTATCAACGAGTTCTGTCGAAAGTGGTTCGAGAACTGGTCCTCGACCCTCCTCAAAATTTACAGGGTAGCCAAGCGCATCTGGAACAACGAAGATGTCAGAAAATAGGATGGCAGCATCAAAGCCATACCGGCGAATGGGTTGGAGAGTAACTTCTGTCGCAAGATCGGTATTGTAGCAGAAGTCGAGAAAATTCGGTGCTTGAGCTCGTACAGCTCTGTACTCAGGCAAATACCGTCCTGCCTGGCGCATCATCCAGATTGGTGGGCGCTCTAGTTTCTCGCCTGCCAAAACGCGCATTACCGCTCTTTCATGAGATTCCATAAATCGCCTCTTTTTCCCAAGCCTGCTTAAAAAGAATCTTCTTATTTGGAAGTTTCTATTTCTATTAGTGAGTGAATAGCAGGGATCAATTTAATTCCACAATTCCTAACTGAGAAAATCCTAATAGGAAAAGTCACAGATCAAAAACAAGCAAGACTCTCAACAGGAGTCGAAAACAAATTGTTTTTTCTAAAGATTCAATAGGTTACAATCTGGAAAATAACCACAGATCACAGTTTATCCCGTATGCTGTGCTGTGAATATTTTGCGTGGGCAATGTGCAATCCCGTTTATCCAAGTCGTTTCGAAATCAGTATTCTCAAAATATGGAATTGTTGACGGATTAGGGTCAGCGGGCATTAATTTGAAAGCACAGTGAGATTTGGCTAGTTTTTCCAAGTCTCTTAGGAATGTTGAGGATGATACCTTGGGTAACCACTCTAACTACTTCCATTTACACATGGTTTCGGACTCAACGGGCGAAACTTTGATGACAATTGTGCGTGCTGCAACCGCGCAATATGAGAATATTCAGCCCATCGAGCATGTTTACCCGCTGATCCGGCATGACAAGCAGTTGAGTAGAGTCCTGGAAGAGATTGAATCTGCACCAGGAATTGTTCTCTACACCCTTGTGGAACAATCCTATGCCCGCCGTCTGGAGCGCAAATGTCAGGATTTAGGCCTGCCATGCGTCAATGTTCTTAAGCCCGTCTATCAGGTCTTCCATAGCTATCTGAACGTCACAGAAACGTGGCGTGTGGGCGGACAGCACGTGATGGATGAGGAATACTTCCAGCGCATGGAAGCGATGAACTACACCATGTTGCATGATGATGGCCAAATCGCAGGGGCTTTGGATGAAGCAGATGTTATTCTCGTCGGTATCAGCCGAACCTCTAAGACACCAACCTCTATCTATCTGGCAAATAGAGGTATTAAGGCGGCTAACATCCCGCTTATTCCAAATATGCGCCCTCCCCGTCAGCTCCTGAAAGCCAAAAGACCTCTCGTGGTCGGTCTGATGGCCACGGCCGAACGTATTCGAGATATCCGCCAGAACCGCATATTGTCGCTGGATGCCAAAACAGACAACGACACTTACGTTGATCGCAAATCAATTGCTCAGGAGATTGCGATGTCGAAACGGTTGTGTGCTGAAAATGGCTGGCCGCTCATCGATGTAACGCGCCGTTCAATCGAAGAAACGGCAGCTGAGATCATGGATTTGCTCCGAAAACATAAAAATGAGCAAAAAGAGACAGAAGAATATTGAGAAGCATCGCGCTTTATCCCAATAAACAGCACAAGAAATCCTCAGATTGAGAAAGCAGAGTATGACTCGACTGATTTTAGCGAGCGGAAGTAAAATTCGCGCGACTCTCTTAGAAAATGCAGGCTTAATTTTTGATCGTATTCCAGCAAATGTTGATGAACGACAGATAGAAGAGCCATTGCTTTCCACTGGTGTGGACCCAGAAGTGATTGCAGCCAAATTATCCGTTGCGAAAGCGAAAGAAGTTTCCGCCCGAAATCATGGTGCTTATGTCGTTGGCGCTGATCAGATCCTGGCATTCGAAGGAAAGCGTCTCGTTAAGCCAGAAGATCTGAACGCAGCCCGCAAGCAACTCATGAGCTTTTCCGGCAAAAGCCACGCGCTTCATTCTGCAGCATGTGTTGTTAAAGATGGTGAAGTTGTCTGGGAAGGTATTTCGACGGCAATTCTGAATGTGCGTGAGTTATCTGAAGATTTTCTGGATTGGTACATTGAGCGAACCGGATCCGAAATTCTCTCCAGCGTTGGTGCGTATCAGCTGGAAGCTGAAGGCGTGCAGCTCTTTGATAAGATTGAGGGCGATTACTTCACAGTGTTGGGCCTACCTCTCCTGAGCCTCCTCTCTTTCTTGCGCGAGATTGAGGTTTTGAAGAAATGAGGAACGCAGCTGTCACAGGACATCCGATTGGTCATTCAAAATCCCCTCTGATACATGGTTATTGGCTCAAACAGCACGGCATAGAAGGCAGCTACATCGCACAGGATGTACCTCCTGAGACTGCCGAAAGCTTTTACAGCGCATTGGCTGAGCATGGGCTTGTTGGCTGTAACGTGACAATTCCAAACAAAGAGCATGCGTATAAATCTGCTGAGAAGTTGGATGATGCAGCCAAAATGATTGGGGCTGTAAACACGCTTTGGTTGGATGATGAAGGTGTTTTGAATGGCTCAAACACCGACGGTCTTGGCTTTCTGGGAAATCTCGACCAGATGTTGCCAAACTGGGATAACAACGGGAATAAAGCCGTTGTTCTGGGGGCTGGCGGCGCCTCCCGGGCGATTATCTGGGCGTTGCTGTCCAGAGGATACACAGAAGTGTATATCGCCAACAGAACACTAGAAAAAGCGCAGAAACTTGCAGATCAATTTGGCCCAAATACTATCGCAATTGAATGGGATAGTCTGGGGGAAAAGCTTGGAGAAGCGGATTTTCTGGTCAACACGACCTCTCTTGGTATGTCTGGACAACCAGAATTAAACATTGATCTTGATAACCTGTCGAAATCAGCAGTTGTGACGGATATAGTTTACTCTCCGTTACAAACCAAACTGCTTCGTGATGCTGCTCAGCGTGGCAATTCGACGGTTGATGGTCTGGGAATGCTACTTCACCAAGCTGTACCGGGTTTTGAAAAATGGTTTGGAGTTCGTCCGGAAGTCACCGACGAGCTTCGTGAGATGATCCTGAGAGAAATGGGACTTACCTGAATGGTTATTCTCGGTCTGACTGGCTCGATTGGAATGGGGAAATCAACTACCTCAAAGCTCTTCGCAGAGGCTGGAGCCGCTGTTTATGACGCAGATGCTGCCGTCCATGCGCTTTACACTGGCAAAGCTGTTGAACCTGTTGGCAGCGCCTTTCCCGGCACTGCCAAAGATGGACGGATTGACCGCGAAGCCCTCGGTAAAATCGTCCTTCACGACAAAGCAAAGATGATGCTTCTGGAAAGCCTCATCCACCCGCTCGTTCAGGAAGTTGAAACTGAGTTTCTGAATCAAGCAAAACTAGACCGTCGTAAGGTCGTCGTTCTCGATGTCCCTCTCCTCTTCGAGGTCGGCAAACACAAGGCCGTTGATGCAGTCGTCGTGGTTTCTGCACCATATGATGTGCAGCGTCAGCGTGTTCTTGAAAGACCAGGCATGACAGAAGAGAAATTTGAGGCTATCTACGCAAAACAATTAAACGACGCAGAAAAACGCAAAAAAGCGCATTTTATTGTCGACACTGGCCGAGGCGTTGAGCCGGCCCGTCGTGCAGTGGGTGCCATTATGCGCGCTGTGTCTTCGATCGCTTCTAGAACGGTGTAATTATGCGCGAAATCTCCTTCGATACTGAAACCACAGGCCTGAATCCGCTTGATGGGGATAGGCTGGTTGAAATCGGCGGAGTGGAACTCATAAATTTCATTCCAACGGGCCGGACCTGCCATCTTTACGTCAACCCGCAACGAGATATGCCAGAAGAAGCGTTCCGTATTCACGGCCTCTCTGCTGAGTTCCTCTCCGATAAACCGCTGTTTGTCGATGTAGCTGACGAATTTCTTGATTTTGTTGGAGATTCACGCCTGGTTATTCACAACGCTCCATTCGATATGGGCTTCATCAATATGGAGCTTGGACGTTGTAATAAACCGAAAATCCCAAATACGCAGGTGCTGGATACTCTAAAGCTCGCCCGCAGAAAGTTCCCGACCGGATCGGTGTCTCTGGATGCTTTGTGTTCGCGCTACGGCGTGGATAACACAAAGCGCGTATACCACGGCGCGTTGCTCGATGCGGAACTGCTGGCTGAAGTTTATCTGGAGATGAACGGCGGTAAGCAGAAAAATCTTGGTCTGATGCCAGACGATGAAGCGATCGATCTGGATAAACTCAATGATGAGCCCAAAAAGCGCGTCGCAGCCAAACAACGCCCAAACCCTCTCTCCCCTTCCCTGTCAGAGGAAGAAATTGAGGCACACGCCAAGTTCCTTGCTGGAATGAAATCTGACCCTGCCTGGAACAAGTATCTGAAGTAGGTTCCAAATAAAAAGCGCTCCAGATTTCTGAAGCGCTTCAAACTGTTATCAGAGCATAGATGGCAAAACGCGATCCGGTGGACGATGTCCGTCCATAAAGGCTTTGATATTGATGATGACCTTCTCACCCATATCAATACGCCCTTCGATTGTTGCTGAACCCATGTGAGGCAACACAACCACCTTGTCGGATGCCACCAGCTTCGGGTTGATCGCAGGCTCGTGCTCAAACACGTCCAGCGCCGCTCCTGCAAGTTCACCTGACTCAATCTGACGGATCAGCGCGTTTTCATCCACGATCTCACCGCGAGCGGTGTTCACGATGTACGCATCAGGCTTCATCAGCTTCAAACGGCGTGCGGAAAGCAAGTGGTAGGTACCCGGTGTATGCGGACAATGGATGGAGACGACATCCATGCGCGCAAGCATCTGATCCAGGCTCTCCCAGAAAGTAGCCTCCAGCTGCTCTTCAAGCTCCAGAGGCTCGCGAATTCGATTGTGGTAATGGATAGACATGCCAAACGCTTTTGCGCGTCTGGCGACCGCCTGACCGATCCTGCCCATGCCGATGATACCGAGACGTTTGCCCCAGATACGGCGACCAAGCATCCAGGTTGGAGACCAACCGTCCCATTCTTTATTCTCGATCTTCTTCATGCCTTCAGAAAGGCGACGTGGAACAGCGAGAATAAGCGCCATGGTCATGTCTGCGGTGTCTTCGGTCATCACACCAGCAGTATTGGTAACTGCAATACCGCGATTGTTGGCAGAGATAACGTCGATATTGTCGACGCCGTTACCAAAGTTGGCAATCATTTTCAGATTAGGGCCAGCCTGAGCCAAAACCGAAGCGTCAATGCGGTCTGTAACAGTGGGGACAAGAACATCAGCAATTTTGACGGCTTCCACAAGCTCTGCCTGTGTGAACGGCTTATCTTGCTCATTCAAGCGTGTGTCGAAAAGCTCGCGCATGCGTGTTTCAACAACATCCGGCAGTTTCCGCGTCACAACCACAATAGGCTTCTTTTTTGGCATCGTCCCCGCCTTCTGTCAAAAATTCGAAGTTTTTTAACCCTGCCCTAATCACCATATGAGTCAATGACTCAAAGGTCTTACAGGCTGTCAAAGTTTCATTACCAAATGTTCCGGTGAAAACAAGACTTGTCAAACACGTCTACATCTAATAGCAGCCACTATCGGAAATCGCGAGATCTAAGGTATGATACTTGTGTCTCGATTTTAGTGAAAATTACGGATTAGCCTACGGGAAGTTTTGGTATCACTATGAAAAATAAAAGCTTTCGTACTCTTAGTGCCCTTGCAGCTACTTTTCTATTATTCCTTTTTGTTTCCCCATTCGTAATCACCGCTCAGGCCCAGTCTGCAGGTTCTGGTGTATCTGGTCTTCCAGTTCCGCGTTTTGTCAGTCTTAAATCTGATAGAGTGAACGTTCGCAAAGGCCCAAGCAGAAACCACGACATTGGTTGGACTTTCGTTCGCAGCAGGCTGCCGGTTGAAGTCATTCAGGAATATGACGACTGGCGCCGCATTCGCGATTGGGAAGGCAAAGACGGTTGGGTTTTCAAAACCTTGCTGACTGGCTACCGCTCTGCACTGGTGACGCCTTGGCTGGAAAATACCGTTGAAACCACCCCTCTTCGTAAGCGGCCTGGCCCGAATGAAGAGATCATCGCGTTTCTTGAGCCTTTGGTTCTTGCTGGTGTTGTCGAATGCACGGATGGTTACTGCCGCGTTTCCGGCAAAGATTTTGAAGGTTGGATTGATCAGAGCAGACTGTTTGGTGTTTATAAAAACGAGACAATCAATAATTGATCTCAGTTCCAACAACAGTTTAACGAAAAGCCTCTGAGGAAACTTGGAGGCTTTTTGCTATTCACCTGAGCAATCAAAAGAAATCTAGACAGTTTCCTTTTCTCGCATCAGCTTGTCGGCGGTCTTCAACTCTTTCATGCGTGGCATGGAAACGATGTTGTAACCAGAATCCACAAAGTGAACCTCACCAGTCACTCCGCCAGATAACTCTGAGAGAAGATAAAGACCAGAACCACCAAGCTGTTCGGTTGTAACAGTCTGCTTCAGCGGAGAGTTTGCCTGCTGGAAGTTGAACATCAAACGAGCGTCAGAGATACCTGCGCCAGCCAGCGTGCGAACAGGCCCTGCAGATATAGCATTCACGCGGATGCCTTGCTCTCCAAAGTCCATAGCCAGATAGCGCACAGATGCTTCCAGTGCGGCCTTGGCAACGCCCATGACGTTATAGTTTGGCATAACGCTTGTCGCGCCGCCATACGTTAGTGTCAGGATGGAACCGCCATTCGGCATCAAATCAGCCGCTCGCTTTGCAATCTCTGTGAATGAGAAGCAGGAGATCTGCATGGTGCGGGCAAAATTATCGCGGGTAGTGTCTGCATAACGGCCACGCAGTTCAGACTTGTCTGAAAACGCGATCGCGTGCACGAGGAAATCAATGCTCCCCCATTTTTCTTGGAGCTGAGCGAAAACCTTGTCCACGCTATCAATGTCTTCCACATCACATGGAAGAAGCATATCGCATCCAACACTGTCTGTCAGTGGTTTTACGCGTCGGGCGAAGGCGTCACCTTGATAGGTAAACGCCATTTCTGCGCCCTGTTCTGCAAGAGTTTTGGCTATGCTCCAGGCAATGCTGTGGTCATTGGCAACGCCCATAATCAGACCACGCTTGCCTTGCATAAGCTTGCTCATAGAAAACTCCTTTAATCAAAAGTTAAAGGAGCTGAGCAAGCTCAGAACCTCAAACTCAGTCTTTGTATCGCTTAAACACGACGGTCGCGTTGGTGCCGCCAAATCCAAAGCCGTTTGAAAGAACGCAATTCAATTCTGCATTATCTACGCGTTCTCTTACGATTGGCATATCCTCAAAATCCGGATCCAATTCTTCAATATGAGCAGAAGCCGCAATGAAGTTGCCTTCCATCATAAGCAAAGAGTAGATCGCTTCATGAACGCCAGCAGCACCCAAAGAGTGACCAGAAAGCGCTTTAGTCGCAGAAATTGGCGGAACCTTGTCACCGAACACGGCGCGGATCGCTTCAATCTCTTTGATGTCACCAACAGGTGTAGAGGTTGCATGTGGATTGATGTAGTCAATGTCACAATCAACGTCTTTAAGCGCAATCTTCATGCAGCGAGCAGCGCCTTCACCACTTGGTGCAACCATGTCGTGACCATCAGAAGTCTGACCGTAACCCACGATTTCCGCATAGATTTTTGCACCGCGTGCTTTTGCATGCTCAAGTTCTTCAAGAACCAGCACACCGCCACCACCAGCAATAACAAAGCCATCACGGTTCTTGTCATATGGACGGGAAGCCGTAGACGGAGTGTCGTTGTACTTGGATGACATTGCGCCCATAGCATCAAACAGGTTGGAGAGTGTCCAGTCCAGTTCTTCGCCACCGCCAGCAAATACCACGTCTTGTTTACCCCATTGGATCAGCTCATAGGCATTACCAATACAGATATTGGTTGTCGCACAAGCTGCGGAAATGGAGTAGTTGACGCCGTGAATTTTAAATGGCGTTGCAAGCGTAGCAGAGTTCGTAGAGCTCATTGCCTTCGGAACAGCGGTCGGCCCGATACGGCGTGGGCCTTTTTCACGGGTGATATCCGCAGCTTCAACGATCGCTTTGGTGGACGGGCCACCAGAACCCATGATCAGGCCAGTGCGGTCATTGGTAACCAGATCTTCGGAAAGACCAGCATCTTCGATGGCCTGCTCCATGGCAATGTAGTTCCATGCAGCGCCTTCACCCATAAAGCGAGAGGTACGACGGCCAAGTTTTTCCAATGGATCCAAGGTAGGTGCGCCATGAACCTGACAACGGAAGCCGAGCTTCTCGTAGTCTTCAGCTGCAACAATACCGGACTTACCTTCGTAAAGGCTTGCTTTCACTTCTTCAGCATTGTTGCCAAGAGGAGAAACAATACCCATACCAGTAACAACCACACGCCTCATCTAAGGTCTCCCGTGGGTTAAGCGGTCCAATCGGACCCAATTCCAAAAAAGGGTTCGTCATTCCACATGACAAACCCTCGCATAATTTGATTACTTATTTTGCTTCGTCTTGAAACAGACCAACACGTAGGTCTTTCGCAACAAAAATAGTCTCGCCGTCAGCTTTTACCCAGCCATCAGCAATTGCCAGTTTCAGGCGGGAGCGCATAACGCGCTTCATATCAACACCGAATTCCAGCATTTTTACGTCAGGAGTAACCTGACCTGTGAATTTAACTTCACCGGTAGAAAGTGCACGACCACGACCTGGCTCGCCGAGCCAGCCAAGATAGAAGCCAGTCATCTGCCACAGAGCGTCCAAACCAAGACAGCCAGGCATAACAGGATCGCCCTGGAAGTGACATTCGAAGAACCAGAGATCTGGATTAATGTCGAATTCAGAACGAATTACGCCTTTGCCGTACTCGCCGCCTTCCTCAGAAATTTCGGTGACGCGATCAAACATCAGCATAGGAGGAAGTGGCAGCTGTGCATTGCCTTGGCCAAACAGCTCACCGCGACCACAGGCCAGCAGAGCTTCTTTATCGTAGCTTGAACGCTTCTCGTGCATTCTATTCCCGCATAATTTGTCGTTTGTTTGAGGCCAGAAAAACGTAGGGTTCACCTTACCTAAACGTAACGATGGTTCTAAGTATTAACTGTTCGGGCCTTCCTAGCACACGAGCCCGAATATCGAAAGAGCGATGTATGTGAGTTTGCGTGTGCTCAATGTACGCAGTTGTGTTAAACTTATACTATTCTTATTATTGTTATAAGCAGTCCGATTAATCCTGCTTGGTTTTAGCTTGATGTATCAAGGGTTATGCTCCCTTATATTGAGAGTGCTTGGGTGCAGGTCAATAGGTTGCTTTTAATCTAATGCTGGTAGAATTGGTGCGTAGGTGTTAAAACATCAGCACCCTAAAGAACTAAAGTAGGAAAAAATGAGCTCGCAGATTGCTAACGAACATCAAGATGTAACAGGGATGCTAAGAGACGCAGGTCTGCGCCCTACACGTCAGCGCGTGGCACTGGCTGAGCTTCTTTATTCTCAGGGTAATCGCCACATCTCGGCGGAAGTCCTTCACGAAGAAGCTATCCTAGCGAATGTGCCCGTCTCTCTGGCGACAGTTTACAACACACTTCATCAGTTCACTGAGGTTGGTTTGCTGCGTGAAGTTGCTGTTGAAGGAACAAAGACTTACTTCGACACCAACACTTCTGAGCATCACCATTTCTTCCTGGAAGATGAGAACCGTGTAATCGATATTCCAGACAGTGGCCTGACACTAGACAACTTGCCAGTCCCACCTGAAGGAATGGAAATTTCCCGCGTGGAAGTGGTTGTTCGTCTCCGTAAAAAGCAGATGCATTAAGAGCCTCTGCTTTTACTTAGGCAACTTCCTTCAAGATTTTCTCTTTGCTTTTGCAAAGATCATAGATGATGCAGCGATCGCACGCCGGCTTGCGCGCCTTACAGATGTAACGGCCATGTAGGATCAGCCAGTGGTGTGCGTGCTGCATAAAGTCTTGCGGAATTATCTTTTCCAGTTTCAACTCTACATCCAGCGGTGTTTTGCCGGGGGCAAGCCCTAACCTGTTTGCAATCCTGAAGAGATGCGTGTCTACCGCAATCGTAGGCTGCCCAAAAGCAATATTCAGCACCACATTAGCTGTTTTACGGCCAACACCCGGCAAAGCTTCCAGCTCCTCACGGGTTTGCGGAACCTGCCCACCATGATGCTCAATCAGCATTTGAGAGAGCAAAAACGTGTTCTTTGCTTTGTTTTTATAGAGCCCGATTGTGCGGATCTCTTCACGGATCTTATCTTCTCCAAGAGCAACCATTTTCTCTGGCATATCTGCAATCTGGAAGAGATGTTTTGTCGCTTTGTTCACTCCGGCATCTGTTGCTTGAGCGGAAAGCACAACAGCAACCAGCAGTGTGAACTCGTTGGAATGATTAAGTTCCCCTTCCGGTTCAGGATTGTCTTTTTCAAATGCCGCAAAGATTTCGTAGATCTCGGCTTTAGAATACCTTGATCTGGAAACTGGCTTTTTGCGTGTACTGGAAGAAGATGCAACCTTCTTTGTTTTGGTAGCGTCAACCATAGGACTCTCGAAGGAAATAAGTGACTTTGCGTAGGCTATGAAAGCTCTATACTCTTAAACGATAAAGAGTAGCAATGAAACAGAGTGCGAAATAGCACCAATGCCCCATGATCTTCAAAAGCGGGAGCCTTATCCCCCTTTCTTTCAGGCTGTTCTAACCCCGCACCGCTCACTGTCCCGCCGGGGCGTGAACATCGTTCTTTGGTGCGCTGGCTTGATTGCTGGCTTTTATTCGCTCGTGCTTGTTCTGATGGGATTATGGCCCGCACCTATCCTGCTATCATTACCTGTTCTCTTTCTCTGGCTCGCGTTCAGGCACAACTTTGCGACGGCCGAAACCTATGAGGAAATCAGCGTTTCCCCGCTTGAGGTTAGATTGAAACACGTCACGTACAAAGGCGACGTGCAGGAGTATGTGCTCAATCCGTTTCACATGAAACTCCAAATCGAACGGGATGATGATGTTGGAGTTACGCGCATTTTGGTGCGTTCTGATCAACTTTTCCTCATTGTTGGTGCGTTTTTGAACCCGGATGACCGGACAAGTTTCGCCTCTGCGTTTTCTCAGGCAATCCACTCCGCACGCAATCGTGGGTTTGATCACGCCTGAGCCTGAAATACTCTGTTCCCATGTACTCGCGTTTCGGGTGGCTCTTAGGCTGAGGATCATCTAGATTTCACCTAATGAGAAACGAAATCTAAGAGCCGTGAATCAAGATGTTTAATGCAGCCAATCTCGCAAATGGCACGTTTGTAGAAGACAGTTCTGCTCTTGAGGACTATCGTGTCGTCCAGAAAACTCTTCAAGGCATCTCCGAGAATTGGAGGGAACAACCCTCCCTTGAAGAGCTTGCCTACAGCGTCGGCCTTCAGCCAATTCAGCTTCAACGGGTGTTTTCAAGATGGGCAGGCATTACTCCTAAACAGTTCCTGCAAGCCATCACCATCGATCACGCACGCGCTCTTTTACAAGATTCCGCTAGCATTCTGGAAGCCTCGCTCGAAGTTGGCCTCTCAGGCCCTGCCCGTTTGCATGACTTGTTTGTAACCCATGAGGCGATGACGCCCGGCGACTACAAACGGCGTGGTGCAGGCGTGAAAATCAGTTGGGGCTTCCATCCCTGCCCGTTTGGGATCGTCCTGTTGATGGTAACAGATCGCGGCTTGGCAGGTCTTGCCTTTGCTGATGCTGGCGAAGAGGCAAAAGCTCTTGCTGACATGAGCGAACGTTGGCCAGCGGCTGAATTTGAAGAGAACCAGCAGCTCACCGCTCCTTACGTCTCCCGCATCTTTGAGCCGAACAAGTGGAAGGAAGACCAACCACTTCGTGTTGTCTTCATCGGAACGGACTTTGAAATCCGTGTTTGGCAAACACTTCTGAAAATTCCTTTAGGCAAGGCTACCACATATTCGGAGATTGCGAATAACCTCGGTAATCCCAAAGCCTCTCGTGCTGTTGGAACAGCCGTGGGAAAGAATCCGCTGTCTTTCGTCGTTCCGTGTCACCGTGTCCTCGGGGCCAAGGGCAACATGTGTGGTTACCATTGGGGCATCACTCGTAAGCGTGCCATTTTAGGCTGGGAAGCTGGTGTTTCCGGTGTTTTGGATGGCATTGCTGCTACAGGGTAATCGTTTCAGTTCCGATTCAATGCCGAGCAACGAAAAAAGGCGAGCGCGAGGCTCGCCTTTTTCATTTGAAAATCAAATGACTTACAGGTCAAATCCAAGGATCTTGCCAACGGTAAAGACGTCCTTGTCACCACGACCGCAAAGGTTCATGACGATCACTTTGTCTTTGTCCATCTTCGGCGCCATCTTGATCACCTGAGCAAGCGCATGGCTTGGCTCCAGAGCTGGAATGATACCTTCAACGCGGGTCAACATCTGGAATGCATCCAGAGCTTCCTCATCAGTCGCAGGCACGTAGTTCACACGGCCTGTATCCTTCAGCCAGGAGTGCTCAGGGCCGATACCAGGATAATCCAGACCTGCTGACACGGAATGTCCTTCAAGGATCTGTCCGTCATCATCCTGCAGCAGATAGGTGCGGTTACCATGCAGTACACCCGGCTTACCTGCGTTCAGCGAGGCACAGTGTTCTTCACCCTGAAGGCCTTTACCACCAGCTTCAACGCCGTAAATCTCAACGGATGGATCATCAAGGAACGGGTGGAATAGACCAATCGCATTAGAGCCACCACCAACTGCAGCAACGAGAGCATCTGGCAATTTGCCTTCTGCTTTCATCAGCTGTTCTTTGGTCTCTTCCCCAATCACAGACTGGAAATCACGAACCATCTCCGGATAAGGATGCGGGCCAGCAGCTGTGCCGATCAGGTAATACGTGTCATCTACGTTGGTTACCCAATCACGCAGCGCTTCGTTCATCGCGTCCTTGAGCGTACCAGCACCCGCAGTAACGGGAACAATTTCAGCCCCCAGAAGCTTCATGCGGAACACGTTTGGTTTCTGACGCTCAACGTCAGTTGCACCCATGTAAACAACGCATGGCAAACCAAAGCGCGCACAAACTGTTGCGGTCGCAACACCATGTTGACCAGCGCCGGTTTCTGCGATGATGCGGGTTTTACCCATACGTTTAGCCAGCAGGATCTGACCAATACAGTTGTTGATCTTGTGGGACCCTGTGTGGTTCAGCTCATCGCGCTTAAAGTAAATCTTCGCGCCGCCCAGCTCTTCTGTCAGGCGTTCAGCGAAATAAAGCGCAGATGGGCGACCAGTATAGTGGGTGTTCAGGTTTTCCAGCTCTGCCGCATATGCTGGGTCAGCCTTCGCGTCACTGTAAGCCTTTTCCAGATCCAGGATCAAAGGCATGAGCGTTTCAGCTACGAAACGACCCCCAAAATCACCAAAGTGGCCGCGATCATCCGGACCGGAACGCAATGTGTTGGCTTGCTGGTTCATTAATTCTTCCCAAATTCACTCGGCAACGCTGCGCGCTTCACGCACAAAAGCCTCAATCAACTCGATGTCTTTAACGCCCTTCTCGCGTTCGACGCCGGATGAAACATCGACATCACTCACTCCGGAGATTGCCAAAGCTTCGCGGACGTTTTCAGGGCTTAAGCCGCCAGAAAGCATGATAGGCTTTCCAAGTTCTAGGCCTTGTAGCAGTTTCCAGTCAAAGCTGACACCATTTCCTCCCGGAATATCGGAATTTTTTGGTGGTTTTGCATCTAGAAGAAATCTGTCTACGTGCGGAATATAGGGCGTAAGTGCCTCCACGTCTTCTGCAGAAGAAATCCCGCAGGCTTTCATCACAGGAACGCCAAAACTCTCGCGAATTTCAGAGCAGCGCTCAGGGGTTTCACTCCCGTGCAGCTGCAAAACATCTGGTGAGATAGTGTCGACAATTTCCTTCAGGCCTGCATCATCCATATTCACAGTAAGTGCAACAATTTGCGTCTTACCGCGCACGTGGTCTGCCAGCTCTTTGGCTTTAGCCATGGAAACATAGCGCGGACTTTTCGGAAAAAAGACAAATCCGATCATATCGACTTGTTCTTTCGTAACCGCGTCCGCAGTTTCCTTCGTAGAGATGCCGCAGATTTTTATCATAGCGGAAGAGACCATATTTGCACCGTGTTCAAGCAATACCAGAATGACCGTTAGACCAAAAATATCGGGGTTTGTCACCCTGTTCTGGTCATTTATGGAACCTGAACTGGACGGGACCAATGAGAAAATCTGGAGTTTATTGCGGTCATCTGATGACCCTTGGTATATGTGGAGCACTCGTTGCTTTTGCAAGCAGCTCCCCAGCACAGACAGTCTACCAGCACCAACCAAAAGTGCCCATCGGGTTTGATCAGGCATGTGCAGGCACTTATGCAGTTAAGCCATTGAAGTCAGGCGTGCTTAACCTTCGTACCGGCCCCGGAACCAATTACAACGTCATTGGCCGCCTTATCCCAAATCAAGCAATCAACATCGCCGATTGCAAAGGCAACTGGCTAGGCATCCGCGACGCCCAAACCTCCGAGCAAATCGGTTGGGTCTACAAAGGTTACATGCGGCGCGTCTGACCGACGCACTCACTCCTCCTTGTCAGCTTCTCAACTCATCTCCTTGGTTGAGAAGCTCCCTTGGTGGCATCAGCGTTCACATCCCCATCAAAGTGCATAATTGTGATTGCTTCATCCTTGTGTTGCTTAGCTTTCAGTCTAACATATTCTTCTAGTTCAACTTTTCTCGCCGTGGGGGATTTACTATCCACTTCAAACCACTCACCTTCAGTATTCCTTCGAAGAGCAATAAAATGAGCTCCTGCTCCTACAATCAATCGATCTACGGCGCCGTCTTTCGTAAGGTCTGTGACTTTCTTCACATTAGCTTGAAGGTCTGCTTCTGAGTTAGGCTTATCAAGATGGGTATCCTTTAGGTTAGGCACTCCGAGTTGTTGTTGTTTTGATTTTATTATGGCCATACCAGTATGAGGATCTGCTCCACGTTCTCGAATATAGTCTTCAGGTGTCATTCCCTCGTAGAGCAACTCGAATTGCTTTTTTGCGGATTTAAGGAAAAAGCCATCAGCGTCTTCTGAAATCTGACGGCGCATCTCTTCGATTGTTAAGCCAGGATAATACTCGCGTACTTCCCCAAAAGTTATGATATCGGACTGGTTTTTGTAACCTTCACAGGTATTTTGTAAAAGAGCATCTTCCATGTCTTGCGGAGATACTGCTCCAAAACCCAAACACGCATTAAGAGCATGCTTCAGACAAAACTTACCGTCTTGTTCCTCGCAGTAGAGTTCTGGATTAGGGCCGCTAGGCGTTTTGCGAGAGTCGACGTTGTTCAGAATGCCCGGGGCTGCATGCTTGTAAGGTACAAGAATATACTTCTTTTCCGACATTATTTCTTGAACTTCACGCATTAAGCCAGCAACTTGCTCAAGGAGAGCCTCTGCTTCTGCCATGTTACCTGATCTAATTGAACGTTCAATCATCGGTATCAATTCTGAACTCAACAGTTGGCAATTCTCAAAAACTGGGATTTTGTCTTCATTAGGTATGCTTGCTTTCAACCCCTTCAAGGATTTTGCCCATTTTTTGGCCTCAGCGATATTTGGAGTAGTGATGGGTTCTGGTTCAGCGCGCTTTTCTTCTTGTGCCGGTCCCAGCTGCTGCTTTACACAGGCCTGAAGGTTTTTGCTGACATCTTGAAGTTGCTGCAGAGTATCTCGGGCAGCTTTTGTGTCATTGTTTTCCAGGTACAATTCAATCTGACTAACCATCTGATCAGAAAGCATTTTATAGGTTGCAATTTCATCCAGGATTTTTGGATCTGAAATCGTGGATTCATTCGCTACCGAGACTGCAATCACATTTTTTAACTGTTTCAGTTGATCAGTTAAGGCCTGTTTTGCTCCATCATCACTAGTTTTTTGAGCACCCTGCGTTTTGGGGTGTTGTTGAGGAGTATTATTCAGATCAAGGATTTCCTGGGCTCTTTGATAGAGCTGATCAATCAAGGGTAAGCGTTGCTCAGAGTATTCGATACGACCGTCACGTCTTGAAGAAAGCATAACGCCTACATCTCGGATTGTTTTGTCTGCTTGCTCAATCATCGAGACAAATTGTGCCATTAGCTGCTGGTCAGTGATCGATGCCTGTTGCTGCTTCAGACGCTTTTCCCTCTTTCTTGCTTCTTTCAATGCGTTGCGAATAGAGCTAGCTCTTTGCCTTGTTTCTTCTAAAAGACGTTCTTCATTAAGCTGAGCTTCTTGGTGCGAAGCTATGGGATCTGATTGACTAGGTGAGGCAGTTTGATCGTGAGGCGATGGTTGCTGCTCTGACGCCTGCAAATCGGGAGAACCTTGAGCGGATTCTAAGAAGAACCGCATTGAGTTGATTGCATCCTCACAAGTAGCAAGTTTGCCTCGTGCTTCCTGAAGTTTCCGATCCGCTACATACTGCTTGCCTTCGGTGATATAGGTCTGCGCCGCACTGTTATACTGAGCAAAGCTGCTGGCAAGAGCAGCATCTTTGATCTCGGACCCAGACCTCAAAAGCTCGTTGAGATTTTCTTGAGCCACATCCAAAGATCCTGTGCAATCGGAAAGAGCTTTATTTAGCGCATTTTGAGCTGCATTCTTCGAAGCTGAGTTTGGCCGCGACCGTCTTCCTGTCGGTTGATTAGTTGCTTGTTTTTTTGCAGCTTCTTTTGTGCTGACCACGCAATCTATCAATGCTTCAGTTAAGGTCTTAAGTGTAGCTAAATTGGCTGCAATATCTTCCTCAGAGGAACGTCCATGCCCTTCAATCAGATCCTCTGTCTCTGCAAGTAAGTTGATCGCGACTTGATAGTTCTTTTCAAAATCCCGTTTGAGAGTTTTATCAGGAACTTCATTTACCTGCTGATAGCAAGATTGGATTTCAATCCGTGTCGTTTTCAATTGTTTGCTAAGACTCGGATCAACGGGAACAAATTTGACGTAACTCTCTGCTTTTTCAACTAGGTTATTAAGGACTTTCAACTCAGCCTGACAGGCATCAAATTCATGTCGTTTAAGTAAGCCCTCAACCTGCTTAATTTGCCCTTTTGCTTGCTTTGAAGAATCCGTGAACGCTTTCTGCTCCTGAGGGGATTTAATGGTTTTGCGAAGCCCATTGACTCCTGAAAGCCGAGCATTTGCATCCTTTAGAGCGGCTTTGATACTTTCCGAATCGCGAACAGTTTGCTTCTGTATTTCAAGTACTTGCTGCACACCTTGCAATTGCGCTTCAGCATCAAAAAGTCGCTGATCAGCACCATCTGCATCTCTATTTTTTACCAAACTGGTGACGAATGTCATTGTTGAAGCAGCTTGTTTGAAGAGTTGATCGAACAAGGTTTTCTGATCTTTAGAGACCAGTATATTCCTCTCAGCTTTGTAGCCTTTCAACTTTGCAGAAAACTCCGCTACTCGTTGTTGTACAGCGAGTAGAGGATCAACGCGTGTAGCTGCTTTATCAGCAGTTTGCTTGCCATCTACACCGTTTTTCTGCTGCTCTGAAGCCCTGCTCTTCCCTACTAAAATTCCAACACCATCAACAAGTGCTGCTATGTCATCCAGTGTGCTATCCGCATCAAGAAAATTGCCAGTTTGCGATAGATAGTCTGCATTCTTCATGCGACTTTGAGTTTGCTCGCAAAGACTATCAAATGTTTGCATTTGAGCGTCTGTTTGGAGAGTGGGTTTTAGCGCCTTGTAGCTCTTAAGTTCTGCTTTGTATTGAGCAGAACGACTTTTGCAGTGAGTCTCAATCGAAGCAGGAGTGGGGTCGCCGTCATATGCATCGAACGGCCATGAGTTTTGCTTGTAAACCTTCTGCGCCCATTGGTACTCAGTAACTTCGAGCGTACCCTTAACCATAGATCGACTCCCAACTTTCCCAGGCCCTTAAGGCTATCAATGTTGAGGCCAACAATATCTATAAATACGGACCCAATTCGCATGCATTTAGATAGCAAGGTGAAGAGAGGTTTGAGACTGTTTGGCCATTTTTGAGAGATCTGTAATTAATATAATTTCTTTCAGATAGAAGTGTAGTTTCATCAGAGGCTTAGGGAATAAAAAAGCACCGCAGAAGCGACGCTTTTCCTGATCTCACAATTCCGTCAGACCTAAGTGATGTTGTAGGCCGCAATAGCTGCCATATTGAAGATCTCGCTATCCTTGGCACCCATCGGTACAATCTGAACCGGCTTGTCCATGCCAACCAGCAATGGGCCAATAAGCGTTGATCCGCCAAGCTCTTCCAACAATTTCGTCGCGATGGAAGCGGAGTGGAACGCAGGCATAATGAGCACGTTTGCAGGTCCATTCAGACGGCAGAACGGATAAGCCGCCATCTTCTCCATGTTAAGTGCAATATCTGCACCCATCTCACCATCATACTCAAAGTCCACACGGCGACGATCAAGGATCTTAACGGCTTCCTGAAGACGCTCAGTCCGTTCACCTTTCGGGTGACCAAATGTAGAGTACGCCAGCATAGCAACGCGAGGCTCGGACCCAAGACGGCGGGCAACATGCGCTGCTTCTTCCGCAATATCCGCCAGTTCCTCTGAGGTCGGCATGTCATGAACAGCCGTATCGGCCACAAGAACGGTTTTGCCCGGTGTCACAACAAGTGAAACACCAATCACGCGGTGCCCCGGTTTGGTATCAATACAGCGGCTGACGGTTTCCAGCGCAACGGAATAGTTTCGTGTTGTTCCCGTTACAACGCCATCAGCATCGCCACGCGCAACCATAATGGACGCCCAGTAGTTACGGTCATTGTTGACGAGACGCTGACAATCACGTTGCAGGTAGCCTTTACGTTGCAGGCGAGAGTACAGATATTCCGCGTAATCCGCATTGCGGGTGGAGGATCGCGCACTTTCAAGGCGAATGCCCGGGCGGTTTACATCAATACCGGCAGATGTCGCATTGGCGCGGATCTCATCTTCACGGCCAACAAGAATCGCTTCACCCAGCCCTTGCGCAACAAAGGCGGAAGCTGCGCGAATAACCGCTGGCTCTTCCCCTTCCGCAAACACAATGCGCTTCGGATTTTGACGCACTTTGGAGATGATCCGCTGCAAAGTACCGGCAATCGGATCTCGGCGACCCTGTAGCTGCGCACCATAAGCATCCATGTCCACGATCGGGCGACGTGCCACGCCGCTATCCATCGCAGCCTGTGCAACTGCTTGAGGAATACGGGAAATCAGGCGCGGATCGAACGGAACCGGAATGATGTATTCGGGACCGAAACGAGGACGGCTGCCACGATAAGCTGCTGCCACTTCATCAGGAACATCTTCGCGAGCCAGCTCAGCAAGAGCCTGAGCGCAGGCAACTTTCATCTCATCATTAATGGTTGTTGCATGAACGTCCAACGCACCGCGGAAGATATACGGGAACCCGAGAACATTGTTCACCTGGTTCGGATAATCAGAACGACCTGTTGCAACAATAGCATCCGGACGAACTTCCTTGGCTTCCTCTGGTGTAATCTCAGGATCAGGGTTCGCCATTGCAAAGATAATTGGGTCCGGCGCCATGGTCTTCACCATGTCAGGCGTCAAAGCGCCCTTCACTGAAACTCCAAAGAACACATCTGCACCATCCAGCGCATCTTCAAGGGTGCGCTTGTCTGTCTTCACAGCATGGGCGCTCTTCCACTGGTTCATTCCAGCTTCACGGCCCTGATAAATCACGCCTTTTGTATCGCAGAGAAGAACGTTCTCATGCGGAACACCCATCGCTTTAACAAGCTCGATACAAGCAATGCCAGCCGCGCCCGCGCCATTACAGACCACTTTCACATCTTTGATGTCGCGATCTGTCATATGAACTGCGTTGATCAAGCCTGCAGCAGCGATAATAGCTGTGCCGTGTTGATCATCGTGGAACACCGGAATATCCATGATCTCACGAAGACGCTGCTCGATGATAAAGCAATCCGGCGCTTTAATGTCTTCAAGGTTGATGCCACCGAAGGAAGGGCCGAGATGCTTTACAGAGTCGATGAACTCCTCAACGTCGGAAGTGTCCACTTCAAGGTCAATGGAATCCACATCAGCAAAGCGCTTGAAGAGAACTGATTTGCCTTCCATCACCGGCTTGGAAGCCAATGCGCCAAGGTTTCCGAGGCCAAGAATGGCAGTGCCGTTGGAGATAACCGCAACCATGTTGCCTTTGGTGGTGTAGTCGTAAGCCTTGCTTGCGTCTTCTGCAATTGCCAGCACAGGAACAGCAACGCCAGGAGAATAGGCCAGGCTCAGGTCGCGCTGAGTGGCCATTGGCTTGGTTGGCGAGATTTCAAGCTTGCCCGGTTTGCCTTCGTTATGGAAGGCTAACGCGTCTTGGTCAGTAAAGCTGACCTGCGAGCTTGCTGTTTTATCAGTGGTTGGCATGCGAAAAATTCCTCACCCTCAAGCGCAGTGTTCTTTTCAAATATCACTGGACGACATTATCCCCGTAAAATCTCGTTCTCAAGCTGTGAACTAAACTGACACGGGTGAAACACATAGAACCATTTGCTAGTGTCTGCGCCATGACTACAGCAGATATTGAAAAGCCTTCCCCAGCAAAAGGCCGCGTCACACCCATGATGGCGCAATATATTGAGATTAAGACGGCCAATCCGGACAGTCTCCTGTTCTACCGAATGGGTGATTTCTACGAGCTGTTTTTTGAAGATGCAGAAGTTGCATCCCAATCTCTCGGAATTACGCTTACCAAGCGCGGCAAGCATAATGGTGATGATATTCCCATGTGCGGTGTTCCTGTGCATGCCGCAGATGATTATCTGCAAAAACTGATCGGTCTTGGCCACCGCGTTTCTGTCTGTGAGCAGACGGAAAACCCGGCAGAAGCCAAAAAGCGTGGCTCCAAATCTGTCGTTCGCCGCGATGTGGTGCGTTTGGTGACACCGGGCACGATCACAGAAGACCGCCTTCTGGATGCCAGACGAAACAACTTCCTTGCCTCGTTAGCGCGGGTCAAAGGCAGAAGCACGGCTGACGGAAACCTCTATGGCCTCGCCTGGATTGATATGTCCACGGGCATGTTCCGCGTGGCTGAAAGTGACGATGTGCGCCTTGCTGCTGATCTGGCGCGCATTGATCCATCAGAATTAGTGCTTGCTGACGCACTTCTTCAGGAAACCGAGCTGCGAGCGACAGTCGAAGGACTTGGCGCTGCCCTCTCTCCTGTTCCTCGCACGTTCTTTGATGGCGCAAACGCTCAGGATCGCCTCTCCACTTACTTCTCCGTCGGTACGCTGGACGGGTTCGCCAACTACACCCGTGCTGAACTGATCGCAGCCAGTGGCATTCTGGCTTACATCGACAAAACCCAGCTCGGCGAGCGCCCTCCTCTCGACCCACCAGTCAAAGAAGTCGCTGCAGGCCAGTTGCTGATTGATCCGGCAACCCGCGCCAACCTTGAGTTGACCCGTACCCTGTCCGGCGAGCGTCGAGGCAGCTTGCTGTCTGCAATCGACAAAACCGTGACCGGAGCGGGTTCTCGCCTGCTCGCCAGTCGCCTGTCCGGTCCCCTTACGGATCCGGAACAAATCCGTCATCGTCAGGACACCATTGCGTTTTTTGCATCCGACACCATGCAGCGCGAGGATATCCGCAGCTTGCTGAAATCCGCGCCGGATATGTCTCGTGCACTTTCCCGTCTTGCTGTGGACCGTGGTGGTCCTCGTGATTTGCAGTCCATCGCGTCTGCAATGAAATCTGCGCGGGAAATTGCAGGCCTGCTGGCCTCTGGCGGCGTCTTCCCTCAGGAAGTTGGCTTTGCCGTGCAAAAGCTGGAGCAAGCACCGCATGCGCTGGGTGAAAAGCTTAGCGTCGCGATTGCAGAAGAACCGCCACTTCTTAAGCGAGATGGCGGTTTCATTGCGCATAACTATCATCCAGACCTTGATGAGCTCAAAGCCCTTCGCGATCAGAGCCGAAAAGTCATCGCACAGATGCAGGCGGATCTGGCTGAGGAGTTTGGAATCCGCTCACTGAAGATCAAGCACAACAACGTTCTTGGCTGGTTTATGGAAGCGCCGACCGCGCAGTGTGATCCAATGAAGGATGACCCTGCCCGCTTCATTCACCGTCAGTCTATGGCTGGCGCCATGCGCTTCACGACCACCGATCTTGCTGATCTGGAAAGCAAAATCGCAAGCGCTGGAGAGCGTGCCCTTGCGATTGAACTGGAAATATTCAACGAGCTGACCAAGGCTGTTGTTGAGGCTGGTGGCCTGATTAAAGCTGCGGCTGAAGCTCTTGCTGTCCTTGATGTTTCAACCTCTCTCGCGGTTTTGGCGGAAGCAGAAAACTACATCCGACCAATCGTTGATGGCTCGCTTGCCTTCACAATTGAAGGTGGCCGCCACCCGGTGGTGGAGCAAGCACTTCGCAAATCTGGCGAACCGTTTGTGGCAAACAACGCTAACCTCGGCCCGCAGGAAAGCTATGAAAACGGCCAGATTTGGCTGATCACCGGCCCTAACATGGCTGGTAAGTCAACCTTCCTGCGCCAGAATGCATTGATCGCAGTGCTGGCTCAAATGGGTAGTTTCGTTCCTGCAACGACTGCTCACATTGGCATTGTGGATCGCTTGTTCTCCCGTGTCGGCGCGGCTGATGATCTCGCCAGAGGCCGTTCAACCTTTATGGTTGAGATGGTGGAAACGGCTGCCATTCTCAATCAGGCCACGGACCGCTCGCTGGTCATTTTGGATGAAATCGGACGCGGAACGGCGACCTTTGACGGTCTTTCCATTGCATGGGCTGCCATTGAGCATCTGCATGAAACCAATCGCTCGCGCTCGCTTTTCGCGACGCACTACCATGAAATCACAGCACTCTCAAAGCGTTTGGAGCGTCTCAACAACGCGACCGTGCGTGTGAAAGAGTGGAAAGGCGATGTTGTCTTCCTTCACGAAATCGTCGAAGGCGCTGCTGATCGTTCCTATGGTATTCAGGTCGCAAAACTGGCAGGTCTGCCGAAGACTGTTGTCAGCCGCGCGCAAAAGATCCTGACGCAGCTGGAAGAGCAAGACACCAACAAGCCTGCTGAGACACTTTTGGATGATCTGCCGCTCTTTGCATCCTTCTCGCAACCTCTGGAAACCATTCCGGAGCCGGAAGAGCAAGAGGAAGCCTCTGTTTCCAGTGAGCTTGTTGAACTGTTGGAGACCTTTGATCCTGATGATATGACACCGCGCCAGGCTCAGGAAGCGCTCTACGCTCTCAAGCAAAAGCACAAACAGCTCTGCTCAAACTGAGCTGAGTACTGGAAGCACAAACAGTTTTAGCACCGCTGGAGATTTCCGGCGGTGTTTTCATGTGAAACCCGATAGTCGGGATGAGCAAGGCGGCAGGCAATGCCTGCGCTATTTGTTAGTAATGAGTCTTCGGCATCAGCTACACGCCTTGCCCGGGCTTTCTTTAAATGAACTACGTCGCCTCTTTTGCCTATAAGGCACGATAGTCAGTTTCCTGAAAAGAAGGTGGCTTATCCAGTCACGTTTCCATGCCCAAACAGTTCCTCCGTCTTTGACAAACACATCTGCAAAAGCAGGTTTTACTGCCGGTACGTCTGCATCCGTCGCCGCGTGATACCCTATAGTCCTGGGCCCTTCCCCTCAAACCATGCGGTCACGTTTGAAGTTCGGTTCACCGGACCACTGAAAGGTGCGTTACGTCTTCCAATAGCCCCGCCCAACCTACGACAAACTGACGGTCGCTCCGCCAGCAGCCCGCTACGTAGGCATATGAAGAGAATAGACGCTGTTCGGCATAGGGGGATAAGTTTTTAGCTATGCTCACGACCTGTTACGAAACCGAAACGCACTCATGCTGATAGAGCGGTAAGTGAAGCTCTCATGCAGCTTTTCACCATAGGCATGCTCACCCGCAGCTCCATATGCCACAAGAAGCGGAAGGAAGTGTTCATCAGTCGGAAGTGCTTTTTTGTAGTACTTATGATTGCTGGAAGAGAGCAGTGCGCAGGTCTCCCCTTGTTCCGCAAGCTCGGTAATCCAGTGGTCAAACTCCAATGCCCAGTCCGGCGTGACACCATTGCCGCTGACTTCAGAAAAATTATGCGTCAACGCACCACTGCCAATAACAAGGATGCCCTCTTCCGCCAGTGGAGCTAAAGCACGTCCTAGGTTAAAGCTCTCTTCGCTTCCATAGGCATAGGGCAAAGACACCTGAACCACTGGAATATCCGCATCAGGAAAAGCCAGGGACAAAGGAACCCAGGCACCGTGGTCCAAACCCCATGAATTATCTTCGCAAACGGTCAGGCCATAGCGCGTAATGGCGTCGTGTGTGCGAGTAACCAGCCAGCTTGGTGCATCCGCAGCGTATTGCATGTCATAAAGTTTCGGCGAGAAGCCACGAAAATCATGGATGGTCTTCAACGGACCTGCTGACGTGATGACAAGCCGCTCCGTTTGCCAGTGAGGCGAAATGATCACAATGGCATTGGGCTTAACCCCTGAAACACAAAGGTTTTTGAGAAACTGATGAGCTTCCAGCTCAGGTCTTATTGCGAGATCTGGTGCTCCATGGGGCAAAAAGAGAGGTGATTGTTTCATGTGAAACGCTTTTTTGTTTCGGTTTGTTGATGAATTTCTTATTCTCAACAGTGTATTGCATTAGTGAATTGCGACCAATCTCAGTAAAGTTGATAGGACTGTTCACTGAAAGTGACCTTATCCTGAGATAAGGTCCTTGATCGAATTTCATGCGCCTACTGGAAGAAATTGCAAACTCCTGCTAGAAAAGACGCCTCTTATCAATGGGCCTCTTCATGACACCAAAACTAAAAGTTACGCGCCTTCCTCACAGCGAAGGATTAGAGCTTCCTGCTTATCAAAGTGCGGAGGCTGCTGGTCTGGATTTGCAGGCAGCAAATACAGATGCGATCGAGTTGAAGCCCGGACAGCGGGCGATGGTGCCAACGGGCCTTTCACTTGCTCTGCCATCTGGTCATGAGGGGCAGGTTCGTCCACGTTCAGGTCTGGCCGCTAAACACGGTGTGACGGTCCTCAACACACCAGGTACGGTTGATGCTGATTATCGCGGCGAAGTGAAGGTCATCCTGATCAATCTGGGGGGAGACTCCTTTGTGATTGAGCGCGGAATGCGCATCGCTCAAATGGTGGTGGCCCCTGTCACGCAAGTGCAGATCGAAGAAGTCAAAGAGCTTGAAACCACCGAACGTGGTGAAGGCGGGTTTGGCTCCTCTGGCGTTTAAGCGCATCTTCAAAGGATACGCTGGAAGAAAACTGGAGCATCTCGCGTCAACTCCCATGAAGGCGAGAGGCTCTGCGGAATACAAGGAAGAATTATGAAGCCGGAATTGGTGATTTTCGATTGTGATGGCATTCTTGTCGACACCGAAACCATAGCGAATGAAGTCCTTTCTGACTTCATGAAGAAAATCGGCCTCGATTTTTCGCCTTTGGAATGTCACCACCGCTTCACCGGCATCGCAATGGACACCATTAAGGAAGAAGCCGAGCGCCTCAGCGGCAAAAAGCTTCCTGATGACTGGGCTGCACAGGTTCGCCAGGCTGATCTGGTCGCGTTTGAAGCTGGTATTGAGCCAATTCCGGGTATTCTGGATGTTGTTGCTCATCTGAAAGCAGAAGGCATTCCATTCTGCGTTGGCTCCTCAGGTCGCTATGAAAAGATGCAGATGACACTTGGCTCCTCTGGCCTCTGGGAAACCTTCAAGGACGTGCTCTATTCTGCGCAGGATTGCAAAATGGGCAAACCAGCGCCGGATATCTTCCTCTACGCAGCCAAAGGCATGGGCTTTAAGCCAGAGCAATGCGTTGTAATTGAAGACAGTATCGCAGGCATCAAAGCCGCAAAAGCCGCAGGAATGCGCGTCTTCAACTACACAGGCGATGTAAACGCAGACATCGAGCAGGCCAAATCTCTGGGCGCAACCACCTTCGGTCACATGTCTGAATTACCTGCCCTGTTGGGTCTCGAAGCGCTGGATCAAACCACCGCATAACTCATCTATTTCTGAGGAAACGGTCTTTTCTGCAAAAGACCATACTAAATCATCCCTCAGATAGAATGTAATTCTATAGTTCTGCTGTATTTTGCATCACGTTTCTACGTCTTGTAGTTTTCGGGGTTTTTGAAACCTCGAAAACCCTCGTTACACTTCCTACATTTCATTAAGAAATTTAATGAGGCTGCAGCTCGGGATTCTTCCGCCGAGACAGGGCTCAAACTCACAAGCAAATTGCATAAAGGGGATTTCGATGAGCACTTCCAAGCCGGGTCGTGGAAAAATTTACTCTTCCATCACTGAGACTATCGGAAACACACCAATCGTACGTCTGGACCGTTTGGCAAAGGCTCACGGCGTAAAAGGCAACCTGCTTGCCAAACTCGAGTTCTTCAACCCGATTTCCAGCGTGAAAGACCGTATCGGTGTCGCAATGGTTGAGGCAATGGAAGCAACAGGTAAGATCATTCCGGGCAAAACCACTCTGATCGAGCCAACCTCCGGCAACACAGGCATCGCCCTGGCCTTCGTCGCAGCTGCAAAAGGTTACCGCCTGATCCTCGTGATGCCGGAGACCATGTCCATCGAACGCCGTAAGATGTTGAAGCTTCTGGGCGCTGAGATTGACCTGACTGAAGGTCCAAAGGGCATGAAGGGTGCTGTCGCACGTGCGGAAGAACTTCTGGCGGAGATTCCAGACGCAGTAATCCCGCAGCAGTTCGAAAACCCTGCCAACCCTGAGATTCACCGCAAAACCACTGCTGAAGAAATCTGGAACGACACCGACGGAAACGTTGATGTATTCGTATCCGGCATCGGCACCGGCGGCACCATCACGGGTACTTCTCAGGTGCTGAAAGAGCGCAATCCAGCCCTTCACGTGGTCGCTGTTGAGCCAGCTGACAGCCCGCTTCTGTCCGGCGGCCAGCCTGGTCCGCACAAAATTCAGGGCATCGGTGCTGGTTTCGTACCGGGCGTTCTGGATACAGCTGTTTATGATGAAGTGGTCACCGTTTCCAATGAGGACTCGTTTGCTCTGTCTCGTGAAGTGGCGAAAACAGAAGGTGTTCCGGTCGGCATCTCTTCCGGTGCTGTTTTGAAGGCAGCAATCGAAGTTGGCCAGCGGGACGAGATGGCAGGCAAAAACATCGTCATTATCATCCCAAGCTTCGCAGAGCGCTATCTCTCAACCGCTCTCTTTGAAGGTCTGGATGTATAACAGATTGCCGCTGCGCGATAATTTAAGCAGAAAGAAAACCGGCTTCCAAAAGCCGGTTTTTATATGTGAGACGCTAGTAGTATCGATAGTTATGCCTGCACAGTAGGTCTATTTTCTTCGAGCTTCGCATGGTTATCAAAAATTATCTTTAGCTTTGATCGTAAATGCTGCTGCTTTGAATTAAATTCACCTTGAGTCCCGTCCCTCGTTGAGTGCAAGACGTTGTCAAGAACTGGCCAGAATGAGTCATTAAATGGGTAGAGGTATTTAAGTTGCTTTGCCATATGCTCTACGTCATCGCCGCTTTGAGCAATAATCCATTCTGCCACGTTGTGAAGGTCACCTATGTCGTAAGGCAAGGTATATTGGGTCTTGAAATGTGCATGTAGTGAATTGATTTGGCGATGAACGTCTTCCTCACTTAACTTCGCGAATATTAAGCCGATTACAGCAAGTAGAATTGAGGGATCGTCGACGCTATCAATAACATGAACGCCTTTCTTTTTTCGATATTTTGTTTTCCGCATGCTTAGGCGTATGTTTTCGGGGACGCCACTAAGAGTGTCCGTAGATTTATGCCGTAGTATGAACGGAAGCAATCCGAGCGCGGCAGCGCCCAGCACGATAAGAATGATTTTCATTTTAAACTCCAAATTAAAAATAATGCCTATTTTAACTAATTAGAATTTAAGGATTGAGGTGTGTCAATACCGCGCATTTATCATTTCGAGTCTGAATCGAACCATATTTACTCAGGCGGAGTGCCATTTCGCTCAAGAATTTCGCCAGCTAAGTAAAGTGAGCCACCAAACAGAATGCGCGGCGCTTCGTCTTCATCCTGCGCACGCCGTCTGATCTCTGCGATTGCTCTGTCCATGGTGCCATGAGCCGATGCTGAAAGGCCCGCAGCCTGTGCAATCTCCGCAAGTTCAATTGGAGAACGTCCTGCGCTCGTGGTGGTCAAAGGCACGCAGATGACATGCTTTGCCAGTCCTTCAAACTGCTCAAAGAACCCTTCTGGATCTTTGGTGCTCATCATGCCCATGACCAGATAGGTCGGACGGGATGCCTTATCCGTCAAATCCGCGAGAAATGAAGCAATCACCTTTGCGGCGCCGGGATTATGCCCGCCATCAACCCAGATCTCACTGCTTTCTGGCAGCTCGTCAAAGAGCTTACCTTCGTAAAGAGGCTGCATCCGTGCTGGCCAGTTGATGGAGCGCAGCGCTTTATCGCAAGCAACCCGCGCCTCTTCGCTCTCAAGCAGTCCCGCCGCCCGCAACGCAGCCAATGCAAGACCGGAGTTGGACATCTGATGGAAACCGGCAAGCTTTGGCGGTGAAAGGTCCAGCAAGCCAAACTCATCCTGATAAACAAGCCGCCCGCCCTCTTCCCAGGCAGAAAACTCTTGTCCCTGAAACCAGATCGGCGCGCGCTCCCGCCCGGCTTTGTTCTCAATCATATCCCACACGGCATCTGCTTGCGGACCCACAACAACAGGGCAACCCGGCTTGATGATCCCAGCCTTCTCCAGCGCAATGCCTTCAAGGCTATCACCCAGGAAATTCTCGTGATCCTTTGAGATCGGAGTGATCACGCTCACCAGCGGCTTCTCAACAACGTTGGTGGCATCCAGAACACCACCAAGCCCAACTTCCAGAACAAGATAATCAGCAGGATTGTTGGCAAACAGGTAGAATGCAACGGCCGTTGTCGCTTCAAAAAACGTCAGCTCATGACCATCATTGGCTTTTTCAACCTGCTCAATCGCTTCAAGCAATGCATCATCTTCAACAAAGCGACCTGTACCACCCAGCCGAATGCGCTCATTGAAGCGAACCAGATGCGGTGAGGAATACACATGAACAGTTTCCCCCTGGGCCTCCAGAAGCGCCCTGACGGAAGCTCCAGTAGAGCCTTTGCCATTGGTCCCCGCTATATGGAAGACTGGCGGAATGCGTGTCTCAGGGCTCCCCAGCGCCTTCATGACCCGATGCATACGGTCTAAGGACAGATCAATCTCATCGGGATGAAGTTTCATCAAACGATCAAGGGCGGCTTTGATCTTGTTCATTGGCTATCCACCTTCAAATCTGCTGGGCAACTGAATAAAGAAAAAGCCCGGCACGGTATGCCGGACTTTTAAAAGCAAATCGCAACTCCGTGAGCCGTAAAGGCTTATTGGGTTGCAGCAACCTCAGTGCTCGCCTCTGGTTCTGCAGGCTTTTCTTCAAGCACTGGCAGCTGAGCTTCACGCTTCATCAGCAGGTTACACAGGTTGGAAATGGTTTCTTTCAGCTCGTGACGATGCACAACCATGTCGACCATACCGTGATCGCGCAGATACTCAGAACGCTGGAAGCCTTCAGGAAGCTTCTCGCGAATAGTCTGCTCAATCACACGCTGGCCAGCAAAGCCGATCAAAGCGTTAGGCTCAGCAATGTGAACATCGCCCAGCATCGCGTAGGAGGCCGTTACACCACCGGTCGTCGGGTTGGTCAGCACCACAATGTAAGGCAGGCCTGCTTCACGCAGCATCTGCACGGTTACAGTAGTCCGTGGCAGCTGCATCAGCGAGAGGATGCCTTCCTGCATGCGTGCACCGCCGGAAGCGGCAAACATGACGAAAGGTGTTTTGTGCTCAACGGCATGTTCCATACCGCGAATGATCGCTTCGCCAGCTGCCATGCCAAGAGAACCGCCCATGAAGGCGAAATCCTGAACAGCAGTGGTCATGTCGTAGCCATTCACCTTACCGCTGGCGACAACGACAGAGTCGGTCATCTCGGTTTTGGCTTTGGCATCTTTCAGGCGATCAACATACTTGCGCTGGTCGCGGAATTTAAGTGGGTCGACAGCAACTTCTGGAGTCTCGATGCTGGTGTATTCACCCTGGTCAAAGAAATACTCCAAACGCTTCTTGCTGGAGAGGCGCATATGAAAGTTGGAGTTTGGTACAACCCACTGGTTTGCCTCCAAATCGCGATGGAAGACCATCTCGCCAGTTTCAGGGCACTTGATCCAAAGGTTTTCCGGAATTTCGCGCTTTTCGAGAAAGCTGCGGATTTTCGGCCGTACGACGTTGTTAATCCAGTTCACGGGCTGCCGCCTGTCTTTAATTTCGTTTTCAATTTTTAATGGCCATTAAACGGACCATTCGTAAAGCAATACTTATTTCCGAGCTTTTTCTACACCCACACGTAGTGAGCGTACAACTTCGGTAACAGCAGCTTGTGTCTGATTTGTGGCTTTGCCGTTGTCGTCAAGGCTTGTTCTAATCGCCTCAACAAGAATGGAGCCAACCACCACACCGTCGGCATGCTTGCCAATTTCCTCTGCTTGTTCAGCGGTTTTAATGCCAAAGCCAACAGCAACAGGAAGCTCAGTGTGGGATTTAATTCGTGTAACTGCCTTAGCAACAGCAGTGGTGTCTGCAGCGGCAGATCCGGTTACACCAGTTACAGATACGTAGTAAACAAAACCTGATGTATTCGCCAGAACAGTTGGAAGGCGTTTGTCATCAGTTGTTGGTGTTGTTAGGCGGATAAAGTTTACACCGCCCTCAATCGCCGGAATGCAGAGTTCATCATCTGCTTCGGCAGGCACATCAACAACAATCAGACCATCAACGCCAGCCTCACGTGCTTCTTTCACAAAAGCAGCGCTGCCACGTACAAAGATTGGATTGTAGTAACCCATCAGAACGATTGGGGTGTCATTGTCCTTTTTACGGAACTCACGCACCATCTGAAGCGTTTTGTCCATCGTGTGACCATGCGCCAAAGAGCGCTGAGTCGCCAGCTGGATTGGAACACCTTCAGCCATTGGGTCAGAAAACGGCATGCCAAGCTCAATAACATCACTACCCGCTTCTGGAAGTGCTTCCAGAATAGCTTGTGAAGTGGCGAGGTCCGGGTCTCCGGCCGTAATAAAAGTTACGAGCGCAGGACGTCCTTCAGCCTTCAGCTTAGCAAAGCGTCGATCAATACGAGTTTCAATCATTCATCCGACCATCTGATGTATTGGGGCAAGCCCCACCAATCAATCAGCAAGGATGTAGGGGTGCAACTAGCCCTCTGTCAATAAACACAGCGCAAATTGAATGCGTTTCTGGCGAATTTTATAAGAAATAGACAACAGCTCCAGAGAATATCCAGCGATAAAGACTCTCAAGGTCTCAGATTGACCATTACGTCAAATATAATATTGCCTGCTCTGATCGTGAGCATATGGTGAACTCGACCCACTAAGCGGCAATAAGCACTGTATTTTTAGATCTGTAGTAGAACCAGTTTTAAGCATCGAAACGCGATAAACAGCCATATCAATAATCAATTCAATCCCCCCTTAGACCATAGTTGTGTGGCTCATATGACAACCCTCTGCTTTGGTTCCGGCGTATTTTTTTATGAGATTAGTTTTGGGGTAAGAGATGCGAGGATGGAAGGCGATAGTTTTTATGTGTTTGGCGGTGGTTCTTTCCGCCTGCGTAGATATTGAGTTGCACTATGATTTTGCTGAGGATGGTTCTGTCACACAGCGCATGACCTACAAGATGACAGAGGCTACCTATGCCCGTATGCAGGAAAAAAAGAAGCAAAACTCAGGTCCGGTTCCTGTGGTGGCCTTTTGTGATAACGGCGAGGTAAAGCGGGAAAACGGGTTTGTGTTCTGCAGCAATACCGTTGAACAGAGTTTATCTGATTTGCTCTTACCAGAGCAGGAAACCCCTTCGCCCCCTACATCCATGGGGCCATCCGTTCTCCAGTTAACTCGGGTGGATGATACGAGCTTACAAGTGGTCTTGAAGGTGTCGGATTTCAATAATGCCGATTCTGGAACTACAGTCCTGACCAAAGCCACTTTTCTTGAGAAAGCTGTGCTGTCTCAAGCTCTTGCTGAGCGCAATCTGACCGTAATCCTTAGCGGCCCTGCGCTTATCAATGCTTCTGGAAACAAGATTGCAGACACAACGCAATCAGTAACATCGGTTCCACTCACTGATCTCATCACCGGCCAACTTGATGCAAAAGATCCCTCCGCCACTTTCCGATTTGCTCACCCTTTGCCTCCTGACAGAGAGAAGCAGGTAAAAATGATGTCTCAATTTTTCGAGGGCTATCAGTTCGACAATTGGGAAGACATGCACGGTCCAATATCGGATTACCTTCAACAGCAACCGCGTATGATGACTTGTGGAGTCCGCATGACAGAGCAGGCCTGTAAAGTTACGCGGGCAGAACTGGCTCAGCGCATCACGGCCGATAACACTGGCTTCAAAGAGCAGTTTATAAAGGTTCTTCACGCGCGTTATAGTATTCAGGATCTTCAGGACATGCTGGGGCTGGTTCAACAGAACCCTACTCTGTTCAAGTCACCCGTGTGCGATGACTTCCCACAAATGGACCGGCGCTGTGTGGTTATGGCACATACGGTGGATGCCTTGTTGCTCAAACACATCGTTGCGGCCAACGAGGCAGCGCAAGCGCACGTGTCGCCCTTTTTAAAGGATGAGTGAGTGCGCCAGTAAAAGCAGCCGCAATACTCCGGAAAACAAAAAAGCCGCAGATTATCTGCGGCTTTCTCAGTCTTGAAACTAAAAGCAAATTAGCCGCGACGGCTTTCCAAAAAGCCAATAATGCGGCGTACATCATGCAGCACTGGTTCTGCAATCTCAGCAGCACGTTCAGCACCATCACGCAGAACGGCATCAACACTTGCAGGATCATCCATGATCCGGCGCATTTCACCGTTCATTGGTGCCAGTTTCTCAACAGCCAGCTCAGAAAGAGCCGGTTTGAATGCAGAGAACTGCTGTCCGCCAAACTCGCCTAAAACGTCCGCTTTAGTACGCCCGGAAAGGGCAGCATAAATGCCAACAAGGTTGTCAGCTTCCGCACGACCTTCCAGTCCACCCACTTCACTTGGAAGCGCTTCAGGATCGGTCTTTGCCTTTCTGATTTTCTTCGCAATCGTGTCCTGATCATCAGTCAGGTTGATACGGGAAAGATCAGAAGGATCAGACTTGGACATCTTCTTGTTGCCGTCACGCAGGCTCATGATACGGGTCGCAGGACCAGTAATCATTGGCTCAGTGACCGGGAAGTAAAGCTCATCCGGCGCTTCATGAGATGGTTCAGGGTTTGGAACACCAAGACCCAGCTCTTTGATGCGATCAGCAAAGTCATTGTTGAACTTCTGCGCAATATCGCGTGTCAGCTCAAGGTGCTGCTTCTGGTCATCGCCAACCGGAACGTGGGTTGCGCGGTAAGCCAGAATGTCTGCTGCCATCAGGTTAGGATAAGCAAACAGACCAACAGAAGCGTTTTCTGCATTCTTCCCTGCTTTGTCCTTGAACTGAGTCATACGCTTCAGCCAGCCCATACGAGCGATACAGTTGAAGATCCATGCCAACTCAGCATGTTCTTTCACCTGGCTCTGGTTGAAGATGATCGACTTCTTCGGATCAACACCGGCTGCGAGGTAAGCTGCTGTTACTTCACGGGTCTGCTGCGTCAGCTCGGCAGGGTCCTGCCAGACTGTGATCGCATGCATGTCAACGATGGAGAAGATGGTCGGCATCTGGTCCTGAAGTGGAACAAAGCGGACAATAGCACCGAGGTAGTTACCAAGGTGAAGGTTTCCGGTTGGTTGAACACCGGAGAAAACGCGAGGCTGAAACGCCGTCATAACAAATATCCCTAGGCTTGGGCCTGTTGGAAGGGCCAGTGGGTTGCGCGAGCATAGATTGAATGGGTGACAAACAAACTAGAACAGCCCGCGCAGATTAAGCCCGGTGGTTATGACTGCGCTTTTTCGTATGTGCAAGTGATTTGCAGAGTGAGAAAGCCTTTATCGCCGCAATTTCTGCAGTTGTGCGCGAAAATCCACGGTCCCGGTGAGCTGAACCAAAATCCCAAAGGAAATCAGGCCAATGGTGACAAGAAGGACCAGCTCGCTGGCGCGTACAACAAACAGATTGGAGGTTGAAAGCGGCTCCAGAACAAGCGTGCCGCCGTAGACCACAACACCCATCAAAGCGCTGGCAAAGCCCAATAGCGGAATTCTTTTCAGTAATGCTGCGTCGACAACAAAATGACCACGCCGCCACAGCACAAAGGCCAGCAGCGCCGAGTTGACCCAACCCGCAGCAGTCGTCCCAATCGCGATGCCCACGTGTTTGAAGGTAGGGAACAACAAGATTGAGAGCGCCACGTTCACCACCATGGCAACGGCGGCAAAGTACATTGGGGTCTTGGTATCTTCCCGCGCAAAGAAGCCAGGGGACAGCACCTTATTCAGCACAAACGCAGGCAAACCAACGGCAAATGCCATCAAAGCCAAAGCAGTCTGCTCAACAGCAGCATCCGTAAACTGACCGCGTTGGAACAGCACAGAAATCACGGTATCTGGGATGATCACGAGCGCGACTGCAGCCGGAAGAGTAAGCGCAAGAGCGAACTCCATGGAACGGTTCTGTGTATGATGAACCAGCTCTTCCTGACCAGAGCGCAACTGCCGTGTCAGGCTTGGCAAAAGCACAACACCAATCGCAATTCCCACCACACCCAGTGGCAGCTGGTAGATCCTGTCAGCATAGTAAAGGTATGAATTCGCACTGCTTTCCAGCGAGGCGATGATAGTGCCAACCGTGATGTTGATCTGCGTAATCCCCCCGGCAATCACACCGGGAACACCCAAAACCAGCAAGCGCTTTACGCCCGGCGTCCATCGTGGGCGCATGATAGGGACGCGAAACCCAAGCCGCTTCATGCCAATGGCAACAACAGCCAGCTGAACAACACCAGCAACAGCAACACCAGCAACCAACAGCACTCCGGTCGTCTGATCAGGCTCCATCCCATAAGAACCAATGGCTGCGAGCACGGCCATCATCACTACATTGAGCATGACGGGGGCCATCGCCGCAGCTAGAAATCTTTGAAATGTATTGAGAATTCCACTCAAGAACGCGAGCAGAGACATAAACAGCAAATACGGAAATGCTATGCGTGACATGAGGACGGTGAGGTCGAATTTCGCTGGATCAGAGAAATAACCCGGCGCCAGCAAATGCACGAGCAAAGGCATGAAAACCTCTGCCAGAGCGAGGATAACCACCAGCGTCCAGAACAAAGCTGCCGCAATCTCACCAGCAAATTTTCGCGCGCCCTGCTCTCCGTCTTCCTCAACAGAGCGGGCAAACAGCGGTACGAAAGCTGAGTTAAATGCACCTTCTGCGAACAATCTGCGGAACAGGTTTGGTAAGCGGAAAGCCACAACAAAAGCATCTGCAACAGGACCAGTGCCTACAAAGGCAGCCAGCATCACATCTCGCCCAAACCCGCAGAGACGGCTTAGCATTGTTGCACCACCAACCGTGGCGAAGCTCTTGAAAAGGCTCATATAAAATTACTTACCTGTATGTTTTTGAGGTTTACGGCGTGAGCTCGTAGGCGCTTTTTGTGGCTTTTTACCGTCAAAGGCATTTTTGAGTCTATCGCGAATAGATTCCTGACGCCCCACATTGTGAACTTTCTGGCCAGTCAGATCGGTCACGTAAAATACATCGACCGCTTTCTCCCCAAAAGTCCCAACATGAGCACTCGCAATATTCAGGTTGAGAGCCGAGATCTCGGTGGTTAAATCAGACAGCAAACCCGGTCGGTCAAGTCCGGTCACTTCAAGAACCGTATAGTTTTCTGACCACGAATTGCTAACTAAAACAGTTGTCTGCAGCGTAAACGCCTTGTTACGAGCATTCGGCTTTGTCGCTGCACCCTTCACTTCAGGGACAGGTGCCGTGCCGCGCAGAGCTTCTTTAATCAGACAGCAAATCCGCTCCCCGCGTCGATACTCGTCATCGTCCTCAGGTAACTCACGGCTGATGTAGATTGTATCCAACGCGAGGCCATCTTTTGTGGTGTCGATGTGTGCGTCCACAATGTTTCCACCTGCCGCAAAACAAGCCCGAGCAATTGTAGAAAGCAACCGCGGATGATCTGGTGCCAGAACGGTGATTTCTGTAACACCTTCAAAGGCATGAGGCTCCACAGAGGTCGCCAGATGCTCTTCTTCCTTGTCCGTTTTGCGGATTAAGTTCGCATGGTTGATCTTGCTCTTCAGATCAACGCGCAGCCAATAGGCCGGATAGTGGCGATTGAGGTAATTATCCAGCTCCTCATCAGTCCAGCCTACCAGCTCTTCGGCCAGCTCTTGCTTCGCATGGTCAACACGCTGCTGCTGGCTCATACGGCCATGACCTCCACTGAGGATCGTCTCGCTCTCATAATAGAGCGTGCGCAGCAATTGCCCTTTCCAGCCATTAAATACATTGGGACCCACTGCCCGAATGTCCGCAACCGTCAAAATCAACAGGAGCTGCAAACGCTCCAGACTCTGCACTTTACGGCAGAAATCCTTGATGGTTTTCGGATCGCTCAAGTCGCGAGACTGTGCAACGGTGCTCATTTCCAGATGCTGCTCGATAAGCCAGGCGACCGTATCAGTCTCTGCTGGAGAAAGGCCAAGACGTGGGCAAATCTTCCGCGCAATCTTGGCGCCTGCAATGGAATGATCCTCTGGCCGTCCCTTCGCCACATCATGCAAAAGCATTGCAACATAAAGAACTTTCCGGCTGTGAACTGATTTGATCAGATCCGTTGCTAATGGATGGCTATCACCACCCATCCCGCGCTCAATTTCAGAAAGAACGCCAACTGATCGGATGAGGTGTTCGTCGACAGTGTAGTGGTGATACATGTTGAATTGCATCATGGCGACGACCTTCCGGAACTCCGGCAGGAACTGGCCAAGGATGGACGACTCGTTCATCGCACGCAAAACGGTTTCCGGATCACTACGGCTTGTCAGAACCTTCAGGAACAGCCGATTCGCTTGTTCATTCTTGCGGAATTCCGCATTGATCAGACGTCTGGATCGACGAACCAGTTTCAGCAATTCTGGGTGCATATCTAAATTGGTTTTGTCGATCAGATAAAACACACGGATCACATTGACCGGATCTTTCTCAAAGACATCCGGCTTCGCCGCAATAATGCGCCCGTTCTCGACAAGGAAGTCCTTGGTTCCTTTGATAGATCGCCGCTTGTGCTTGCTTCCCGGAACAAAACTGCCAAGGAACCGCGAAATGCTTGGGGCGGACTTCACATGCTGCTCTTCAAGAGCCGCCGCAAAAATGCGTGTCAGATCACCAACATCCTTCGCAACAAGGAAGTAGTGCTTCATGAACCGCTCAACAGCCCGCATGCCGGGATGGTCCATGTAACCGAGACGGTCAGCAATTTCCCGTTGAACATCAAAGCTCAAGCGTTCTTCAGGACGGTTCGTCAAAAAATGCAGATGACAACGGACAGCCCAAAGAAAATCCTGACTCTTTCGGAACCGATTCAATACACGCCGCGAGAAAACGCCCTTTTCAACCAGCCCTAAGCCACTGGGAACGCGATAAAAATACTTTGCGATCCAGAACAGTGTGTTCAGATCCCGCATACCGCCCTTACCTTCTTTGACATTGGGTTCAACAAGGTAGCGGGACGCGCCATGGCGTTCATGACGATCATCTCGTTCAGCAAGTTTGGCAGCGATGAAATCCGGCCCTGTACCGGAAACAATTTCCTTGTCGAAGCGCTTAGTAAGCTCTTGGAAAAGATCAAGATCACCCCAAACATAACGCGCTTCCAAAACAGCTGTGCGAACGGTCATATCTTCGCGGCACTGCTTGATCGTCTCATCAAGATTGCGCGTGGAATGACCGACCTTCAGGCCCATGTCCCAAAGCATGTAGAGGATGAACTCAACAACCTGATCACCCCAGGGCGTTTGCTTGTACGGCCAGAGAAACAGCAAATCCACGTCAGAGTGCGGCGCCATCGTTCCGCGCCCATAACCACCAACAGCTATGATGCTGATGCGCTCGGATTTTGTTGGATTTTCAACGGGATAAACATAGGTAACCGCAAACTCATAGATCACCTGAATGAGCATATCCTGCACGCAAGACAAACGCTCGGAACATCGCCGGCCCTGCCCGTCTTCCATCAGGAGCTTTTCAATCTCTTTAAAGGCTGCTTTGTGCGTGGCTTTCAGCTTTGTCAAAACATCGCTGCGCAGCTTAAAGCTGTTGCCGTCGCCATCATGCTTCTCAACCAGCTCTTTGAGTTCGTTGAGAAGGGATTGGGGATCAACCAGTTGATCTACTTTGAGTTCTTCAGGCGTCATATCAGCAGTCCACTTCAAAAGTCAGCAGACTGACTTTACAGAGCTTTGTCAGCTTAGACTAGATATTGTCGCGAGAGCTAACCACTCTTAGTTGATGAATGAGGTGCTCCAGGGATTCCTCTGAGAGTCCATTGATCTTCGAGGCAAGCATATTCGTCAGCTCAGTCGCCCGGGGTGTCAGGCCGCCGGTATCGATGGTGATTTTCGGGTTGGAAAGTTCCGCAAGTCTTTGAAGTTCTTCAGCTTCGTCCCAGATCACATTGAAATAGGTGATCATGCGCTGAACCATGTACCAGGTTGGAGTACCGCGCTTGCCATGTTCAAGCGCACTCAGGTAGGCAGAGGAAACCGAAAGCGCCTCCGCCATTTCCTTCAGGGTAATCTTCTGCTTAGCCCGCAGCTCTCTAACCTTGGCTCCAAAAGGCGTCATCTTACTGAAATTCCTGCCTTATTTTTTGCGCTTACGAATGCGAACGTAAATCGCACCGCTGCCCCCATGAGAAACATGAGCTTGGTCGAAGCCTACCACACAGCTGCGCATATCAGGAAGAGAAAGCCACTGCGGTACCATTCTGCGCAACACACCACGATCATCGCCATAGGGGCTGCTTGAATAGTCGAGCCCCTTACCGGTGATCACAAGCACGAGGGAGTAGCCCATGGCCTGCGCTTGATAGATGAACGAGGTTAAGCGTTGATGCGCTTGATACTGCGTCAAACCATGAAGATCGATGCGCGCATCAATATAGCCCTTGCCCCCGCGGACAACTTTTTTGCGCTCTTTCTTGTTGAGCGGTGAAAGCGGAGGCATCGCAGGAACAACAGGCTTGGGCGGGCTGTAGTCTGGCGCGGTCTTCCCTTTGGAACCGCGAGACTTTTTGGCCTGAGGCTTCGGTGGAGAGGTCAACTGCGGCTTAAGCTCAGGCTGAGACACCTCAGCGCTTTGAGCGTGCATAAGGGACTGATCCGGCTCGGAAAGCTGCGTCGTGTCTTCCAGCATATCAGAAAGGCGCTCTTGATGAATAGGCGTCAGAGTGGCTTTCACCCTGTCCCACAAGCGCTTGTCTGCTTCGCTCAGCTGCTTTGTCTTGGCTCGCTTTGCGCGATCACCATTCGTCATCTATCCGATCCGTCCACGATCATTTATTATTTTGGAACAAGGAGATAGAATTCCGCACGGTGACGGATATTCCCGGCAACGGCACCTGCCTCTGCACCACTTCCTACATAGATATCGCCACGCGCGGGGCCTTTGATGGCTGACCCGGTATCCTGAGCAACCATAAGTTTGGCGAAGCGATCACCTGATGTGTCGTAGGTCCTTAACTCACTAGAGACAAAAATTAAACTGCCATAAGTGTGCAGATCATCATCAATTGCCAGTGATCTCAGGTCCGTTAGGGCTGTTCCTGCCCCTCCAATGGCTGCAATCTCAGTGTCTTGCGCAGATTGTAACTCAAAGAAGATGTAGGATTTATTGTGCCGAAACACGTCTTTCTGCTGGGATGGGTTTTTGGATAACCAGGCACGAAGCGCATCCATGCCCATGTTATCTCTGGAGATTTCGCCCTGCTCAATGAGCACACGGCCAATCGCAGTGTACTCATGACCAGACTTGCCTGCAAAAGCCAGGCGCCGCAATTCGCCATTGGGCAGACGAACACGAGCGGAACCCTGAACAGCTGTAAAAAATGCATCTATCGGGTCTTTCACCCACAGCACTTCAAGGCCCATTCCATCCAGTGCACCGTCCATCACATCGCCGCGTGTTGGCATCACCTTCAGGTCTTTGGGATAAGCATGAAGGGGAACAACAAACTCGTCAGTGCGAACAAGTGAGCCTTCCAGCTCTGGCATGTAGTAGCCGGTCACAAACCCGTCGTCCTCTACGCGCTGAAGCGTAAAGTTCTGTTCTAAAAAGGTTTTTGCATCACTCGCGTTATTTACGTCGATTTTGCGCGATTTTGCGCAGATAGCGCGTAATTTTGCGTCGCTAATGCCAAATGCCTTTGTCGGCAGCGTTCGGCCCTCGCTCGCCTCGCAGTGAGCCACAAATGCGGAAAGGGCCGCAGAATGATCATCTGCAGCCCATCCGTCGATTTCGTTGGGATCAAGTGGCCCGGAGAGCTTCGCGCTTCGCATGGTCCTATGGTCTTTTGTAAGGGTGTTTCCAGCTACAGCAGCAGAACTTATCCCCGCCGCGACGCTGAGTGCCATAATGAAACTCATAGCGTCGCGAAAGAAAGAAAACGTCATGCAGATTCAGTTGCAACCAGCTTCCAGTTTGGATCGTTCTCACCAGTTACGCGAGCGAAGGTCCAGATGTCAGTCAGGTCACTCACTGCGGTTGGGTCACCATCCACAATGCGGTTTTCAGAATCCCGTGTCGCAGTGATCAGCTGACCCTTGAAGCGAACAGTCACTTCAGCAAGCTTGTCTTTGTCGTTGAAGACCGCTTCCACAATGTCAGCTTTGTCGATGCCCACAAAGGTGGACTCAACACGCTCATTGCGGCTTTCCCGGTCATCAATCGCAGCAGAGAAACCACTGAACACTTCAGGAGAAAGAAGCTCTTTGAGCGTGCGGCGATCACCCTGCGCAAACGACATCAAAATGATTTCGTAAGCGCCGCGTGCACCTTCCGCAAACTCTTTTGGATTGAAAGACGGCTCAGCTTTCCAGATTTCCCGCAGGCCGTGATTCAACTCACTGCCTTTTTTGGCAAGCTTGTCGATCTCAGCCTCAATCTGTTCGCGAGCTTCACGCTCTGCGCGCTCAGGGTCATGTTGAACATGCTCACTGCCTGGAAGAGGAATAACATTGTCCTCATTCTCAGGAGCCTGAGTCTTTTGAGAGTCTTGTTTTTGCTGAGCAGAATACGGGTCAAATGGTTGACGCTCGTTACCGGTGCGATTGCCCAAAACGGAGCGTAACCGCAGGAAAATAACAACTGCCGCAATAAGGAAGATTATGTTGTAGACGTCGAATATTTCGTTCATTCCGAGTACCGACCGGTCCTTTACTCGTGGGCTGCCAGGCGCCGATGATCAAATGCATTAGATATCTAGATAATGTGCTCTAGCGCATTTTTACAGGCTCTGTCACTAATTTAAGGTTTCTATCAGCAACATCCAGCTATTTCGTGTCCATCCCAACGCCTTTTTAAAGTCTTACCACGCAAGTATAAGCTAAAATCAGTCATTGCAATTCTGTGAAGATCACCCACTATAAGTAAGATCGCTTCAAAAAGAAGTGATCAAAAAGCAAAATAAACCTAAACCTACGCGGACGCTATGCCACTCGGACTTATCATTCTTGCCTGTTTCATTCTGCTGCCAACCATCGAGATCTATCTCTTTATTGAGGTTGGAAGTGTTATCGGGGCAATTCCAACAATCCTGTTGACTGTAGCTTCCGCAGCTGCCGGCACCTATATGCTGCGCCAGCAGGGGCTGTCTTTGCTCATGCGCATGCGTTCTGAAATGGACTCAGGACGCGTTCCAAGTCATGAGATGATGCATGGCGCGATGATCGTGTTTGCAGGCCTCATGCTGTTGATTCCAGGCTTCTTTACAGACGCAATTGGCCTTCTGCTCTTCATCCCGCCACTGCGTGAGGTGATTGGCAACTATCTGGCACGCCACGTGAAGGTACAAAACCTCAACGTCAATCCGGGTTACCGTCGCCGTGATGGCACTGTGGACCTGAATGAAGATGAGTGGAGCTCCTCCCGTCATACAGAGCAGGATGATGACCCTTCCCGTCCTCGTTCCAATGACCCGGACCAGATCAGCCCATGGTCCTCTGACGACGACAAGCGTCGCTAAATCCTGCCAAGTTTAACGGAGAGCCGCCTGAACTGCCTCAGGGCTCTCCAGCAACGTTGCGACCAGCGCGATCAGATAAGTGACGTCCAGCTCTTGCTTTGCATTCCAGGTGGTTGAGAAGCACCAGTTGTTTCCGTCGATGTCTTCCAGCGCATACGTCATGTTGAGCACGCCAATTTCACTACCACCCTTATAAGCATAAGACGCCCAGTTATCCGGTTCGGCCACACCCGGATTTACGAAAACTCCTTTGATGTCCTTCACTTTTGTCACAATCTTGCACAACTCGCGGTTCGAGATGTACCACTCAACACCCTCTGTCAAAGGCACGGAGACCTTGTCCATTGGCGGCAACTGGGCCGGTAAGGCCGCGAGAATCCGTGCCCGCTCCTCTGGCCCTGCTTGTCGATAAGCTTCTGCTGCTTGCTCATCCGCTTTCAGGTGAAACAGCTGCTGCGTTGTCAGAGCCGGCGAACTTTCTCCCGGCAACATCACACTTTCCTGCCCCACTAGATCCATCAGCAAGTCTGTAGCCGTGTTGTCGGAGATCTCGATCATGTTGCGGGCCACGTCCAGCAAAACAAACTTCTTGCCAACCGGCTCATTCTGCATCGTACCACCGGGATACGAGATATGCCGTTGCTCCAGCGTGACTTTGTCTTGCCAGCTCAGGTCTCCATCCCTGACCCGCTGCGCCACTTGGTCCAGCACATAAAGCTTGAAGGCAGAGCCGACAGCCAATTGCGCATCACTGTTGTTCTCTGCATGCACCTTCCCGTTCTGCATCAGTAAAAAGCTCTGCGTCGCGGTCTGCTGCTTCATGTGTTCCAACAGGTCTTCGTGTTTCACATCCTTCACAAGCGCAAAGCGAAACAGCAGTCCCGTCAGCTGACCGGTCTTATTCTGCTTCAAAAGCGTTGGAATCCTGTAGGATTTCGTCTCAACAAGAAACTTGTGCGGGTCCTTGGTCGCTTCAACATGAAGCGCAGGACCATAGATGGAACGTTGTTGTGAAAGAATGGAGACGAGAAGTTCTTTCGGGATCTTCTTGTAGACTTCGGGCGCAAAGTCATCGGCATCAAAGTCCGGCCCATTCCAGATTTTCTTGAGCAACTCCGGCGGGCTTGTGGCCTCCTGAGCGTTTAAGGGCTGTGGAGCGATGACTAAAACTGCAACAGCGCATAACGCCTTAAAATACCTAAGCAATTGCATCTCCAGAATATCTGGTGGAACTATATGTATCCTAGGCGCATAAAAACTAACATTACCTTAGGTCATAAAGATACAAGCCATAACATCAGGCCGTGTTGCAAAGTCTCAGCTAGCCCTTTGGCAATCGGGCGCGGTAACCAACAATTAAAGTTGAAGAGATGCCGCTAGTATTCGCATCCCTTAAAACTTATGATTGCACGAATTAATTAGTAAACTTATGGGCGGTATTACATGGCGGCGCACCAAACCTCCAGTCGTGTGGATTGGGTTGACTATGCGAAAGGCTTTTGCATCTTTCTCGTGGTGATGATGCATTCAACCCTTGGGGTTGGAAGCGCCATTGGCGAAATGGGGTTCATGGGCGACATTGTTGCCTTTGCTAAGCCCTTCCGTATGCCGGACTTTTTCATGATCTCCGGCTTATTCCTCGCCTTAACGCTGGATAGGGACTGGCGCCTGTATCTGGACCGTAAAGTCGTCCATTTCTTCTACTTCTACATTCTCTGGCTTACGATCCAGTTTGGAATGAAAGCACCATCCTTCGCAGCAGAGTTTGGCTGGGACGGCGTGTTGATGCACTACGCGCTCGCCTTCGTGCAGCCATTTGGAACTCTCTGGTTCATCTACGCCCTGCCCGTTTTCTTCGTCATCACCAAACTGCTGCACTCACTAAAAGTGCCATGGCAAGTGACCTTGCTGGTCGCTGCTGGCCTGCAAATCAGCGCGTTGCACACCGGCTCTGTGCTGATTGACGAAACAGCCGCTCGCTTCGTGTTCTTTTTCGCCGGTTACATCTTTGCGCAAAAGATCTTCGTCATTGCTGACTGGGTGCGCGAGAATGTGCTGAAAGGTCTGGCCTTTGTGTTTGTCTGGGCCGTCGTCAACGGCCTGTTCGTTGGCTACGGCTATGCAGACCTGCCATTTGCCTCGCTTGCTCTGGGCGGTTTGGGGGCATTGGCGGTGATCACCGTTTCCGCGCTGCTCTCCAAGGTCAAGGCGCTGGATCTGCTGCGCTATATGGGCAAAAACTCCATCGTGATCTACCTGTCCTTCTTCTTCCCGATGGCTGTCTCGCGCACAATCTTGCTCAAACTGGGCATCATTCAGGATGCGGGCGTGATCTCGCTAATCGTCACGTGCACCGCAACCATCGCACCGATGATCCTGTTCTGGCTGATCACCAAAGTTGGTTACGGCCAGTTCCTGTTCAAACGTCCGGCATGGGCCTACATCGCGGAAATGCCGCGCGCCAAGAGCCCTGCACCGTCACCAACCTGATATCTGCACAAAACCGCTGATCTGCCTAAGCCCTCGGAGCCGCTGCTTTTGGGGGCTTTTTGCATGCATGTTCAGCAAGCGCCAATTTTAGTGGTTGGGTTCAGAAGGTCTTTCCGGTCTTTGCTTAGGCTTTGCGGAAGCAAACGGTGTGACAAGGTCAAGGAACGTATCTCCATGAAACTCGGGGCTCTCAGGGTTCTGCCGCTTCTCTTCATTCTCGTGGCCATCGGCTGGCTGGAGCTATGCCCCCACCCCGCTGTTGCGCAAAAAGAAGATAAAGCACGTCAAATCCTCAATAAGACCATCGAGAAGTTCAGCGAAATCAAAGCCATGAGCTTTACCGTCTACGCGAGCGAGGAGCGCATCTTTAAAGACAGGGTGCCGCTAAACTTTGTGTTCGAATACACGGTCAACATTCTTGGGCATGGTGATCTGAAAATTGACCTCCCACGCCCCAACGGGATGAGCGAAATCTATCTTGATGATGGCATCATCACTTATTTCGACAAAACGCGGAACATCTACACTCAGGGGGATTTCACTGGAACTTCCTCGGAATTTATTGAGGTGCTACGCAGTGACTTTCAGCTCACATTGCCCGGCATTGATTTGGCCAACCCGGAACTGGGCCAGATGCTTGATGACCTGATAACGAAGTCCGTCTACGTCGGGCGTGAGGTTCTGCCAGAAGGGGTTGCCCATCATCTTGCCTTCTTTAACGATCAGGTAGATTGGCAATTGTGGGTCTACGAAGACAGCGGCCTGCCCGGTTATCTTATTATCACTTATAAGGACCTTGTTGGTTTGCCTCAAACACACCTGTCCTATCGAGGGTGGAACCTTGAACCTCTGCTCAATTCAGAAGACTTCCGCTTTAATCCTCCTGAGGGGGTTGAGCGCTTCAGCCTGCCCGCCCTTTCAGCAGTAGAAAACGGAGGGAGCTCAAGATGAGTTACTCCACCACAGCACAGCTTCTCAGCAACTCACTCAGATCACTGGCCATCCTGACCTTCATCACAGGCGCTGGCATACTCACAGCCCAGGCGCAGGAAACCCCGCCTCCCCCAAAACAAGCCACATCCGCCGAAGTTGCGGAGTGCGAGGAAGAGCACATGAAGCGTGAGGGCATAGCTGATCTGGGCGGCTCTCAATACCGCGATAAGATCCGCGATCTCTGCAACAAATCCGTACATGGCGCTGACAAAGCAGAGGCGGGAAAAGAGCCAGCTACCAACGATTACTACTTCAGCGGTGACAACAACGGCTTTGTCTATGAGCTCAATGAAGAATGCCAGCAAATCCGTATTCAGGATGAGTTGATTTTCATCTGTCCGGAAGGCAAATACAAACCAACCATCCGCAACAACCAATCCGGTTTCATGCCTTATTTAGAGCCCGTGGAACCCATTAGGCAGGGTGAGAAGCCGTAGGAAGGTCATAAGTAAACACATGGTGTACTCTGTGATTGTCAATCTGACTCATGACCCAACTGCGAGGTCGCGCTTTTCTCTGGTTTGGGCTTCGAAATAACGTCGGTGCGGGATGTTCATTTTGGGAGCGCCTAAATTACATTGGACTTTTACGCCCGACAGAATGCTCTTCGTGTAGCCCTTAGCATCATTCGTTGGGGCAAAATTGCTGATAAAACTAAAAGCATACGCTCTGTAAAAGTCGTAATTGTAAGGCGGTGTGGAGGCTTGTCTGACATGCAAGCACGAACAACTAAACTTGCAAATCGCTCCGGGTCATTTCCGCTTTCTTCGCTTTTCGCCATATTGTTAATTGCACGTGTTGTAGAAGGTTCGTAAGGGTCGTTGTCGGATGAACTTCGCCTTCTCGCTGCACCAAAGCCAGTTCGATGATCTCCCGGTTCCACTAGTATAACGTGGAGTCCAAAAGGAGCGACCTCCATTGATAAGGCCGCCGCATAGTTCGCAATCGCGGCTTTGGATGCACTGTAAAGTGCTTGAAAAGGGATTGGGAGCCGTGATGCAATAGAGCCAATAATCACAATCGTTCCTGCTCGCCTTTTTCGCATATCAGGAAGAAAGGCGCGTACCATTCTATCAACGCCGAGTAGGTTGGTATCGATCTGTCGATCGGCTTCTGAAGCAGCTGTCATTTCAATAGGGCCAGCGATGCCAGAACCCGCATTCAATATCAAACAGTCGGGGACAAGGTTAATGCGGTTGCGAAGTGCAATCACAGAATCTTCGTCGCACACATCAAGTTCTTCTAAAGTGCCTCCTTGGCGAGATGTACCAATCGCTTGCCATCCGTTTGTTGTAAAAGCTTTTAGCATTGCGGCACCCAGCCCTTTGGAGGCACCGGAAATTAAAACAGAATTCATGAGCAATTCTCCAGATTTCAAATATGTTATCAATGGTAACATCAGTTGAAACTATTTGGTCAAGTGGAAAGTTATCAATGGTAACATCGAGGCAAGAAAAACAAACTCCGGGCACATCAGAGTATCATCATGGAGGTTTGCGTGAGGCGCTTCTGGATGCTGTCGAAGCTCAGTTGCCCGAAAAAGGGCCTGAGGGGGTGAGCTTACGGGCTGCTGCCAAAAATGCAGGTGTTTCCTCTGCTGCGGCTTTCAGGCACTTTAAAGACAAGCGGGCTGTGATGACGGCAGTTGCTGTCCGCGCACATCGCGGAATGGCAGAGCATATGGAAACGGCAGCCACTGAAGCACGCAGTGCGGGGCTCTCGGTATTTTCCGCTAAGGGGCAGGCCTATCTGGACTTTGCTCTTTCTGAGCCTGCCAAATTCAAAACAATGTTCCGTACGGCATTGTTGGATGAGACAGATGTAGATTTAGTTGAAGCAGAGGCACGCATGACGCGCCTATTGCTTAACGATGCTGTTGAAGATGAAAAACACACTGAAATCCCAGCTAAGTCCCTGCTTGCGTGGGGGGCCGTACACGGCCTGGCCATGCTCTCGATTGAAGGTGGATTACCAAGCACATCCACGAAGGATACACGATCAGCAATTCTGGAGGCATTAGATTTGTTAGAACAACAGGATTAGTCAGAGTAACTTCATTTTTGTTAGGTGGAAGTTGAAAGCTAGGTAGCCAGAGGCCGTTCCAAACTCACCCTCCGCTAAAACATCATTGAAAAAGGGTTAATTCCTCTTTCTTTGTCGGCCCAAGGCGGGCATGATCCCGCTCATGTCGACACAATCCATTGCACCAGCTCTCACAGAGAACGATCACCTCATCCTGATCGATGGCTCTACCTTCATTTTCCGCGCATATCATGCGCTGCCGCCGCTTACTCGCAAGCCCGACGGACTGCCCGTTGGCGCGGTTTCCGGCTTCTGCAACATGCTTTGGAAGATGATGCAGGAAGGCCCCACCAAAGAAACCGGTGACGAGCCAACCCACTTCGCCGTAATTTTCGATAAGTCCGGCAAAACGTTCCGCAACGATTTCTACCCGGAATACAAAGCCCACCGCCCGCCACCGCCGGAGGATCTGCGCCCACAGTTTGGCCTGATCCGTCAGGCAACGCGCGCGTTTGGCGTGCCTGCCATTGAGCAGCAGGGCTATGAGGCGGATGACCTGATCGCCACCTACGCCCGTCAGGCAGCCGCACAAGGCGCCCGCGTTACCATCGTTTCCGGCGATAAAGACCTGATGCAGCTTGTCACCGACAAGATCGGCATGGTCGACACCATGAAAAACAAGGTGATCGGCAAGCCAGAGGTCTTCGAAAAATTTGGTGTTGGTCCGGAAAAGGTCGTCGAAGTGCAGTCGCTGGCGGGCGATAGCGTCGATAACGTGCCCGGCGTCCCAGGCATCGGCCTCAAAACCGCCGCTCTGCTCATCAACGAGTTTGGCGATCTGGATAGCCTTCTGGCACAGGCCGACACCATCAAGCAGAAGAAGCGCCGCGAGAACCTCATCGAGTTCGCCGAGCAAGCCCGCATTTCCAAGCGCCTCGTGCAGCTGGAAGAGGCCGTGCCGGTTGAAACTCCGGTCGAAGATTTCACCGTGTGTGATGTGGATGGCGCGCAAGCAGTTGGCTTCCTCAAAGCCATGGGCTTCACCAGCCTCACCAAAAAAGTGGCAGATAAAACCGGCGCTGTGTTGGAAAACATTGAGCCGATTGAGCCTGTGATTGAAGGCTGGGAAAGCACTGCAAAACCGGCAGAACAAGCTGAGGATTCAGCGGGAGAACTTGAGGGTAAAGCATGGACCGCCGCCCCTCTGGCAGAGAAAGTTGCAGCTGAAATATCTGCGCTGCCTATAGATAATTCCGCATACGAAACAGTTTCTACCACTGAGCGCCTCAAAGAGTGGATAGCGGAAGCCTATGAAGTGGGCTATGTGGCTGTGGACACTGAGACAGATGCCCTCAACGCCATGGAAGCTGGCCTTGTTGGCGTTTCCCTCTCCTGCACTCCGGGCAAAGCCTGTTACATCCCGCTGGCCCATGTGGATGGCGAAGGCGATCTCTTCAGCGGCGGTGCGCTGCTGGAAGGTCAGATCCCGCTAAACGAAGCGGTTGCCCTGCTCAAGCCAATGCTGGAAGACCCGGCTGTCCTCAAAATCGCGCAGAACATGAAGTACGACTGGCTCGTGCTCAAACGTTACGGCGTGGAAATGGCGCCGTTTGACGACACCATGCTGCTCTCCTATGCGCTCGACGCGGGTATGGGCGGCAATGGCATGGATGAGCTCTCCCAGCGCTGGCTCAACCACACACCAATCCCGTTCAAGGAAGTGTGCGGCTCCGGCAAATCGCAGATCTCATTCGACAAGGTGCCGCTGGACAAAGCCACCTCCTATGCGGCGGAAGATGCAGACGTCACCCTGCGCCTCTGGAAAATCCTCAAACCACGCCTCGCTGCTGAGGAAATGACCGTGGTTTATGAGCGTCTGGAACGCCCGATGGTGGCAACGCTGGCCAAAATGGAGCGCCGCGGCATCTCCATCGACCGTCAAATGCTCTCTTTGCTCTCCGGCGAGTTTGCGCAAGGCGCAGCCGCGCTGGAAGCGGAAATCCACGATAAGGCTGGCGAAATCTTCAACGTCGGCTCGCCAAAGCAGCTGGGTGAAATCCTGTTTGGCAAAATGGGTCTGCCCGGCGGCAAAAAAACCAAAACCGGTGCTTGGTCCACTTCGGCTTCCGTGCTGGATGATCTCGCCGCGCAAGGTCATGAACTGCCTAGCAAAATTGTAGAGTGGCGCCAGCTCAGCAAGCTGAAATCCACCTACACTGACGCCCTGCCAAGCTTCATCAATCAGGAGACGGGCCGCGTCCACACCTCGTTCTCGCTGGCGTCCACCTCCACGGGCCGTTTGTCCTCCTCTGAGCCAAACATCCAGAACATCCCGATCAGAACCTCTGAAGGCCGCAAAATCCGTCAGGCGTTTATCTCTGGGAAGGGCAAAAAGCTCATTTCTGCCGATTACAGCCAGATCGAACTGCGCGTGCTCGCCCACATGGCCGATATTCCGCAGCTCAAACAGGCGTTTGCGGACGGGCTCGACATTCACGCCATGACAGCAAGCGAGATGTTTGGTGTGCCGATTGAGGGCATGGACCCAAGCGTTCGCCGCCGTGCAAAAGCCATCAACTTCGGCATCATCTACGGCATTTCCGCGTTCGGCCTTGCAAACCAGCTGGGCATTGGTCGTGGTGAAGCGGGCGACTACATCAAAACGTATTTTGAGCGCTTCCCGGGCATCAAAGAGTACATGGAAGAAACCAAAAAGTTTGTCCATGCAAACGGTTACGTCGAAACTATCTTTGGCCGCCGCGCCCATTACCCGGATGTAAACACCAAAAACCCGAACATGCGCCAGTTCTACGAGCGCGCAGCCATCAACGCCCCAATTCAGGGCTCAGCGGCAGATATCATCCGCCGTGCCATGGTGCGTATGGACGAGGTTCTGGAAACGGCAAATCTGGACGCGCAAATGCTGTTGCAGGTGCACGATGAATTGATCTTTGAACTGCCTGAGGATCAGGTGGACGAGACCAAAAAACTCGTCATCACCACCATGGAAAAAGCAACAGAACCCGCCCTCCAGCTCTCGGTCCCCCTCAAAGTGGAAGCCGAAGCCGCCACCAACTGGGAAGAGGCGCACTAGCGCTTCTGCATCCTGTCAGATCAGCCAGTCTCGGATTTTCGAGGCTGGCGCCTATTAAGTAGCTATTGGCGTTGCTTTTGCTGAGCTCTTTCCTGTCGAGCTTGTTTACCGCCTCTCGGAATGTGCTCACGTGTCGCCAGAACGGCTTTCACGTCCGCAAAGGCGAGTTTCCAGTTCTCTTCCGACTTGAAAGCAATAAGTCCGCTGGAGCGCACGGCTAGTTTTTCCTCGTTAGTCCAGTCAGCCTGCTCCTCGCATTCATGCAAACTTCTCAAAGCTTTAAGGCGAGTAAGAAGTGTTCCAGTATGCAAGCTTTGTAGTTGGTCGAATTGCAACGCTGAGACAGTTTTGAGTTCTGAAATGCCTATTGCCATAAGTGCTTTCACGTAATCATATGATTGTCGTTTAGGAAATACATCAGTTAGTTATTGGCCAGCGTCCGTTTTGCTCACTGTTGATATCGTAGATGTATGATGTTTCAAAGTCATACGACACCACCCCCCGGTGTCTTCCCGGCCCCCGAGCCAGGATCTATGGGGCTCCACCTCACGCTCTTATCGCCCACACTCCCCAGCAGCCACCTCATCAGCACCCTCACCAATGCCTTCACAAGCAACTCTGGATCCCGGATCATCGCTCCGCTTGTCCGGGATGACGTCAAAGGGCAAAGCAATCCCACACCTCAACACCGTCATCCCGCACTTGATGCGGGACCCAGCAAACCTCACGTGTTCTAAACGTTCAAGAAAACACACCCGTAAACAAAAGCCTCTCGGCGGCTCCGCACCACACCCTCTGATGATCATCCTGGCCACTGAGCCGGGATCTATGGGACAGCAACTACACTTTCAGCCAGATTTATCGTACTCGAGCCTGCATTCTCGACGGATACTCATATCAAAATTGCATGTAGAATAAACTTAAAGTTGTATGATTCGCGCGATGTAACGCGATGCTGAGAGTGGGCAGTACTCTGATGGAAACCGTTAACCTAGACACAGCAGTCAAGAAAATTGAAAGACTCAGCGAGCAGAAATTTTCATTTAATTTGTCTCTACCATACCCATTATTTGAGAAGAGAGAAAACAAGACAACAAAGCTTGTTGCAAGCTCAGACTCAAATGCGCCGATGCAAGGTGCAAGCCGTTGGTTTAAATATTCTTTTTCTGAGCCTGTATTTTTAACAGAGATTAGTGTCCTCACCGAGAAATACCATGGCATCGATAAGTTTGAATTTCGTTGGGTGTCTATTGATGGAGTAAAAGAAGAGCGAACTATACAAAGGGGAGATGACTCTGATTTCACTGCCCCAATTAATCAGTTAGTTTCGAGCATTGAGTTTAAACCGCCAAAGAAGTGGTTCACAGATGTAAAGATCCTGGCTGTCGATCTCCAAGGTTTCCAACAACATGAACTAAAAAAGTTTACTGCGCTGGTTGGCAATCTTGAGAGACGCAAAGATGAAATCCAATCGATATGTGAGCAAGCGCTAGAGAATGCGGAGCAAGCGAATGTAAAGATTAATAAGTTAAAAGCTGAAGAGGATGAGTTCGATAAAAAAATTAGTAATAAGAGCTCGGAAATTACAGACCTAAATAACAATATTGGTCGATTGACCGAGGAACGGAATGCTCTTTACGCAGACATAACGGCAAGGAAAAAGGAAGTTTCAGAGCTACAAGATCGCTTGAACCGGATTGGAGACAATATCGGAGTAAAAGAAAAAGAGCGGTCTGGATTGGAAACGGATATCAGTTCCGCTCATTCTGAGCTACGGGAACTAAAGAGTAACATCGATCTTTTTCCGGCCGAGATCAGCGAATTTGTCAATCAGGGTAGTAAAAACATCCTAACTTACCTCAAGCTTGCAGCTGTTCCAATTATTTTGCTAGTGGTCGTTACTGTTTTACTAGTTTCAAACGCTGCTAATTTGACGACTGTTCTTGATGAAAATGAAAATGCAATAATTTGGTCAATTTTGGTGACAAGATTGCCTTATGTTATTCTGGCATCAGGAATATTAACGGTCGCATACAAACTCACCAGCATATTTATTGCTGAAATAATGCGCATCAATCGGCAGCGCCTAAATCTTTCAAAGATCAGTATTATAGCAACCGATGTATCTAACTCTTCAGCTCATGGTCTTAATGGTCTCTCAGATGAACGGCTTGTTGAGATACGTACACAGTTGAAAATGGAGATGTTAAGAGACCATCTAAAAGAGTATCTTTCAGATGATTTTTCTCCATTCAAGGAAACATCGCAAAAAGAAGAAGTTCAAGATGTTGCCAACTCTAAGAAGAGCGAAGTGGGCGAAGAAAAGGACCTAGAAGAAGAGCAATGATGGCCATCGCGTTATCAAGTTAACCACCTCCTTCCCCCACCTGCAACAACTCCCCATTGACACCGCATGCATCTGCGGCCATCCTGTTTTTCGAGGCTTCACAACCTCTCTAAGACAGCGGTTACCGCTCCCGTCACTGGCGGATTTTTTGTGCCTGCTTTATAGGTAGCGCGCAAACCCTTTGCTATGAGCGGGAGGGCGGTGAATACAACACCTCCTTCGGGGGGGAATAAACTCGCCTGTCTGTCTTACAGGTTGTGAACCTCCCGCTCGCCAGCGGGCCATCACAAGCTCGTTGTCGCTGCGGTCCTTCAACACCCTAAAGACAGAGGGATTGAGAATGGACGACACCGCATGCGCATGTAGCGCCACAAACACGCTTCAAAACGAAATTGACGAAGTCATCATAGCCGTCTCGGATTTGGAAAATCTGGCTTATATGCAGCAATTAGTGCTGAATGAGCGGATGCAGGAATGCCGGGAACGCGATGCTTTGTTCACTCTGCAACAAGCCTTACGCGACCGACTGGAAGCATTAAGAAAGACCTGCGGAATACTGGAGCGGGTCGCCCATCCGCAGCCAATAAAATCCAAAATATCGCTTCTTGAATAAGCCAGTCTTTGCCTGAAACTTAAACAGGCAAAACGGCTTAATCCCATCACGCGCGCAAAACCGGGTGTTCCAACCACCCGCCCGTGCGCACTCACGCACTGTGCCTTTCGATGCTCCGGCGATCTCACAACACCCCGTGTCATCGCCCGTGCACACAGCACAAAATGAGCATCCTGCTGGCCTGCGGCCGGGCAACTAAGCCCGCAGGTCAGCGCCTTGGTAAATATGACCCTAGCAGCACCAACAGGTGCGAACTATTCCCCGGATCTAAGGAGCCACAGCACCTGAGCTTGAGGCGAGCCATACTCTGCGCAAACCTATCAGTCGGTTATCTTGATCTTTCCGCAGGACTCACCAGAAAAACTCTTTGGCTTCCACTGCTTACCTGCCAGATACGTGTAGCAAACCTTGATCTTGTTGATGGCGACACTGCTGTTCACGTCGCTATCTGCATCAAGCGGGTTCCTGTCGAGTATGACCAGATCAGCCACTTTGCCCTGCTCCAGCGTGCCAACCTTGTCATCAATCAGCGTTTGCTCGGCTGCAACGGCGGTGATGCCCTTCAGGTTCTCATAGATGGACCGGCCATCCCGGTTTCCAGCCCACTTGCTGTCAGGCATATCTTTGACCTGACTGCCCTTGATATCTGGATAGACCCAGGTGTTGCGAGTGACCATCTGCTCAACATACCAAAGCGGATTCACCGGTGCGATTGGCGCATCACTGTGCAGCGTGAAGGGGATGTTATCGCGAACATCCAACGTGGTGGCATCCAACGTCGGCGCCCGCCCGTTAGGGTCTCCATCCGCACCTAAATTATTGAGATCCTTACCATCCAGCAGGCTAACAAACCCGCCACCCCAATACCCGACATGACCGGTAAGGTGTGACACGATGAAATTCAGAGGAAGGCCTCCCTCGTTTTTGCAATGCACCCGCCTTGCAACTTTGGTCAGCTCCCACAAATACTGCGCAACTGAACTGGGTGAAGTTGCAGGATCCCCTCCAACAGTCACGTGAATAAGCGTCACAGGATACTCGTTGCACCGCCCGGTACTCAGCCCCAATGTGGTGATCGCAACGGCCTTGATCGCCTTGTCGCCATTGGTGTGGATTTGAATAGGCCAGCCTTTGCTCCAGAAGGGCTGCAAAGCCGCCAGAAAGCTTCCATCCCCTCCGGCAATCTTGCTCAAATCCGGCTCTCCATCATTATCCGGCATAAAGAACTGGTAGTTCGCGCCATGCGAGCCGGTAACGGCAGTCTTCTTGCCATTCTCCTCATCCACGCATATGCCATTTATGTTGTAACCCTGAGTGAGATAAGCCGAGCACCCCTGCGTTGAACCATCCGCCCAGAACTTGATGCCCGTCGCACCGTAGCGGCCCTGCGTGTTCTTTATCAGCGTGGTTTTGCTCAAAACCTCGTCAGGCCACAAAGACGTCATCTCCGCCTCGGCAATCTCAACCGCTGTTTTACTATGCTCACTGGGATCAATCGCCGTAGCCGAAATAAGCGTACGAATACGGAACGGAGTGGTGAAATTGCCAGCCTCATCTTGATGCAGCGCAACGTCTTTGTTGAACTGAATGATAGGAACAGTGAAGCCACCACCATTCACAATGGTCGTGACGCCAGCCGCCGCAATCTTTTCAACCACCGGAGCAACGGCCTTGAGGCCTTCTGCGTAATCCATGAAGAAGAAGGGGCTACTGGCAGGCACTCCTGCCATCTCTTGAATTTTCGCAACAAACGGCCTGTAAGCCGCTTCCTCCTGCAATAAGCCGGAGTAATAGGCGTTCCCGTCCTGACCAGTATAAACCTCCCATTTGCCAAGAGGGTCTGGCGCAGGCATGTCCTTGTTCCTGTTTATCTCCGGCCCACAAGGCCAGGCAGTGCAAATGTTGGCAGCAACAAACGCATTCCCATTGACATAGGCAACGTGTTCGGACTGATCCAGAATAAGCACAGGATGTTCATCTGCGCCCTCAACACTCTCACTGATTTCCTCGGCGGGATGGGAGCGGAAAGCAACAACGCGCTGGATCTCATCTGGCGTGACACCAAACCGTGAAGGATCAATGCCATTTCCCACAATCCAGGCCTGCTTTGTGGGCGTCCCATCCGGCGCAAAAGGCACCCAGCGATTGGTTGCACTGTTCAGGACATTCCAGGTCCATTCAAAACCAGTCTCAATACTGCCATCATATTTGCAAACGGTTTTGTCTTTAAAACGCGGGTCAACCTGGTTGTCATAGGTGCGGTAGCTGTAAGGTTCTGGCAAACAAGGAGAAAGGTCAGCAACCGCAGCATAGTTCACCACAAGCGGCATATGCATATGTGGCTCAATAAAGCCGGGCATTAAGGTTGCTCCACCCAAATTGACCTTGGTGACAGCGCTGTCGGATAAATAGGTTTGGTAGTCTTTGTCCGACTTGAAGATCTCAGAGATTTCGCCATTTCGAACAATCAGCGCTTTGACTGTTTTGCGTCGATCCGCCTTCTCATCGGCCATTGTCAGAATATCGCCGCCATAAAAAAGCGTTTGCGGCTCAGCCTGCGCCTGAGAGAGTGTCATCATCAAAACTACTGGGGCACAGGCGACCAAAAACGATGCCCGCCGTTTGACCGTGCTGCCTCTATGCCTGGCAGTTGGAAAGCAGATGGATGCAAGCATGAAAACCAAATCTCCAATTGATGACAAACACATAATTGCCATTGGAGATTGTAATCTGATGTACGCTGATCCCTGATTTCAGCCAACCCGCCGCAAGTTCCAAGCTTGCCTTACAAAATCTAACCCAAGCCCTCCACAAATAAGCTTTTCTCTAAAGAAAGCCTTATGTTTTAGGTCTACTTACTTGCTCAGCCGACCAACCTATAACAAACGGAAAAAAGCATAGGAGCAGCCTCTTTATTCGGGAACTGCTTTGTAAACCGCAGGCTTCAGCGAGAGGTTTTGCTCCAGAGGCGATCGCAGCTCGAAACAAGCAGGTTCCTCAGAGAAATTGTAGACACGGACAAGCACAAACTTCTCCGGCTCATCCTCCGCAAATCTCAGTTCATTCTCGGAGATGTAAAATGGTGTTTGCCGCCCACCATTTGTGGTCTTCACCTCAATGAGCCGCTCAGTACCGTCGGTTTCATAAGAGCGGATGTCATACCCAAGCCCATCGCCTTCCTTTTCAGAAGCCCAAATGACTTTCTCGGTTAAGTCAGTTCTTCCAGCTTTCTTCAGCCGTTGTTGCTCAAGTTGAACAACATATGCCTCACCTAGCTTGCCAAGTTCCCGATTGCTCGCATCCCGCTCCGCATAATCCAGCTTTTGCGCCCGACGAACCATATTGCGAGGCTTGGTGAGCTCAATCGTCGAAGCTTGGGACGGTGGCGGAGCGATGTACTCCTCGGGTCCTTCATCAAGCTCCAGCCGTGTTTCTGGAACTTGCTGCAAGTCCTCCTGTTGTCGTGCATCTAAGTGCCGTTGAACTGCATCTTTGAGAGATTTTTGATAATGTTCGGCTGGACTGAGGCCAGTGATCCATAGTTGATTGCGGTCTTCCAGAATAGCACTTACATTCTGCTGTTTCCGTCCAATGGCTTTCACCGACCTTGGAATAGAGCGCGCAAGTTCTCTCTGCCGAGCAGCCTTATTGAAACTCTGACCTTGAAGCCCCAACTTCAGCATTTCAAAATACTCAGCGACAAGAAGATCATTCTCCTCGTCTGTCCAATCATCTGCGCCCATGAAAATCTCAAATCAAACATTGTTTGAATTGAAGTTAGCACGTTCATTCTACAACCTTAAGTAGGCTTATGAGCCTTATCTCTCATCCCTCATATAAAGCTCGTGGGGCAATCCATCCTCTGTGAAGACTTTGCAATAGCGAAAGCCTGCGCATTGAGAGCAGTGGAGTGCAGAGGTGTTTTCGGGTCGGTGACCAACGCAAAAGAACTGATCCTCAACGCAGACAAGCGGCTTCACATGCTCAACTGCAGCATTCAGCATGACTGTTCCTAGTTGTTGGCCTAGGGAAGCAGGATCGCCGATGTAGTAATCGAAGCTAACACCAGCTGTTATGCCAATTGTACCAATGCCGTACTCTGGAAAGTCGCGGTTCAGATACCATTGCAGATAACCGAAGGGCGCGCCGTTAAGCTCCGCGATCAGGCAGTTGGTTGGATGGTTGTTCGAAACGCGGCACGCATAGCGCTCTGTTACTTGCTCAAGCGTGCTGGGCTCACGCTCATAAAAGGGCCGCAGATGGGGTTGGTTGAGTCATTCATGCAATAAAGGCATGTCCGAGACGGTAAGGGCCCTCATTTGAACAGTGATGCTTTGCGCCTCGCTCATGACCAATGCCTCCGTTTTCCCTGCGTTCAAAACTCTAGCCCATCCAAACTTGCTCCAACAGGCCCCAGACAAAACAAACCCCGCCATAAAGACGGGGTTTGATAATATCCGGCGGACTTGTAGGGCATCAAGGCCGGCAGGATTACCTTGCTGGTCTACCAGCCGCAGGATTTGCCAGAATTTTGCTCGTCCAGATAAGCTTGGAGTGGAGCAAAATATTCTAAAATAGCTGTCGCGTCGGCTTCCCGGCTTCCGGTGAAGGCCTCCAGGCTGTCCTGCCATGGAAGCGCAGCGCCTGTTTCCAACATCGCGTTGAACTTCTCGCCAACTTCCTTGTTGCCATAGATGGAGCACGCCGCCAGCGGTCCTTCCCATCCGGCAAGGCGACAAGCCTCACGGTAAAACTGGAACTGGAAGATGTGCGCCAGGAAATAGCGAGTGTACGGCACGTTGTTTGGAATGTGGTACTTGGCACCCGGATCAAACGCATCCGCAGCACGGTCAACCGGAGCCGCAACACCTTGATACTTCTCGCGAAGGTCCCACCAGCCATCGTTATAGGTGTCTGGAGTCAGCTCACCGTTAAACACCTTCCAGCGCCACTGGTCCACCAGCAAGCCAAATGGCAGAAACGCGATCTTGTCCAGCGCCTGAGCCAACAGGATGTTGGTGTTGACCTCTTCTGAAGCATCAAGCGGCAGAAGGCCTATCTGCTTCAGGTACTTAGGCGTAATGGACAGGCTCACCATGTCGCCAATCGCTTCATGGAATCCGTCGTTCGGATCATCCTGATACATCGGCGATTGGTGATTATAGGCGCGCTGGTAGAAGTTGTGACCCAGCTCGTGGTGGACGGTATTGAAATCCTCACCCGTCACCTCGGTGCACATTTTGATGCGCAGGTCATCCTTGCCATCCACATTCCAGGCAGATGCATGACACTGCACATCACGATCACGCGGTTCGGTAATCAATGAGCGCTCATAAAACGTCTCAGGCAGCGGGTCAAAGCCAAGCGAGGTGAAGAACCCTTCCGCCGTTTTCACCATTCTGAGCGGAGTATAGTTCTGTTCTTCCAGCAACTTGGTCAGGTCGTAGCCTTGCTCGTCTCCATCAGCAGCGACAAGCGGATAGATGTTGCCCCAGGATTGAGCCCACATATTACCCAGCAAATGCGCAGGAATTGGCCCGTCGGCAGGCACTTTATCGGCTCCGTAATGATCCGCCAGCTTATCGCGAACATAACAATGCAAGCTGTCGTAAAGCGGCTTCACTTCACCCCAGAGGCGATCAACGTCCTGTCGAAAATCATCCGGATCCATGTCGTATTTGGAGCGCCACATGGAGCCTGTGTCTTTAAAGCCAAGCTCGCTTGAGCCCTGGTTGGCGATGCCGACCATCTCTGTGTACATGTCCTTCATCGGCGGAGAGACAGTGCGCCAGCCTTTCCAGACTTCCAACAGCTTATCGTAATCACGACTTGTTGCCATGATGCGGCTGAGCTTGGAAAGAGACAGCGCCTCGCCATCAATCTCATACTTGCCTGTGCCGTAAATGGTTTCCATCTCGGTATTGATCTGCGCAAGCTTCTTGATCTTGGCAGGGTCATTCTCAGGGGCAGGCAACGTTAGGTTCAGCTTCAAAAGCTTCATTTTCCGAGCAAGGTCTGGCGGAAGGTCAAGGCCGTCATACTGCTTGGTCTGATTGGCAAGAGAAACGTAGAGCTTCGTGGTGCGCTCCGACATCAGCGCATTCAGCCAGTTGGTGTCATAGGTGATGAAATTGGCATTCACCCAGGCAACGCGGCCCGCTTCCTCTCCGATCTCCTGAATGGCTTCTTCAGAGGTTTCAATAAACGTTCTCGCATCCTCAACGCTGACTTTCTTCTCGGCGTCAGCCTGTGCTGAACTCAGCGGAATGAGAGCGAGTGAAAGTGCGGGCAATACAGATAACAACCGCTTCAAGGCAGCCTCCCCAACCATGCATATTTTAGAGATTCCAGATGCATTTCTAATGCATAATCTCTCTGTTATGCCGTTACGGTAAGGGTTTTATCCTGTAAGTCTAGCCCGTTTCATCGCGATATTTCTCCTATTTTGGAGTGATCTAGCAAAATTATTGCATTAGCAATTTAGAAGAATCTTCAACACTGAGCCCGTTTCACGCACATAGCTGCAATGCCTGAAACGGTATAATGATTGCGTTTTAAAACGACATTTTGAGTAAGTGCCAGCCCTCCTTGCGAGTCGAGGCGAACTTCATGTCGTTCTATCTCCAGAAGCTGTTCGCTCTCCATTTGACACCAGATGATGACAAAGAAAACGAAGCTTCTGCTCTGGCAACGGTTCAAACATTCACCGTGGTGTTTAGTACCCGCTCTGGCTGGCCTCATTGCCAATTCAGCCTTTTGGCTCTTCTCCAGTTTCGCGGTCTTTGGCATTCTCGGCATATTCAGCACATGCAAAATCACCAATTGGCATGCATGTGCCGAGCTGAAAGAGGCTGAGGCACATTTCTAACCATATGAAGAAAAAAGAAGTTCCGCCTCCATTCATGCTAGTGCCCTCCTAAAGATCTAGCAATGCATGCTTAAGGCAATCGTTAGATTTCTGGTTACCCTAAACGTAAGTTAGAAATCTCACTGTGATACCTCCCTCAAATCAATATGAGGAGAAGTGTCATGTTGAGGAAACTAGGCGCAGAATTTGTAGGAACCTTTGCTCTGGTCTCCGCTGTGTGCGGCGGGGCATTGGTGTCCTATGCACCGGTTGAATGGTATGGCGGATCTGGCTTGCTGGGCGTTGCCTTTGCGGTTGGTCTTTCCGTTGTCTGTATGGCTTACGCGTTCGGCAATGTGTCAGGTGCTCATTTCAATCCATCGGTGACCATCGGCCTTTGGGCTGCAAAACGGTTCCCAACCTCAGATGTGGTCCCCTACATCATCGCGCAGGTGATTGGCGGCACAACAGCAGCCTTTGTATTCTGGATCATTCTCGCCCATGGCCCGGGCGACCCTCCGGGCTTTGCTTCCAACGGTTATGGAGAGCATTCCAACGGCGGCTTTTCTGAAATTGCGGTCGGCATTACCGAAATCACAGTCACAGCGCTGTTCCTGATTGTTATTATTGGTGCAACCTCCAAAAAAGCACCCGCAGCTCTCGCTCCGCTTGCCATCGGCCTGATGCTGACATGCATGCACATCATCGCGATCCCCATCTCGGGCGCATCTTTAAACCCGGCTCGGTCCACAGCAACAGCGATTGTCAACGGTGGTTGGGCACTGGACCAGCTTTGGTTGTTCTGGCTGGCGCCAATAGTTGGAGCGCTCATCGGAGCGGCAGTCTGCTGGATCATCGGCACCTGTGGTCGTGAGGAAACAGATTAACCAACGGAGATGCAATCGTTTTTTGGCCTCCTTCGCAATTAGGAACCTGCGAAGGAGGCTTTTCTGATGAATGCACTCAATCCCCAGCTAGGGAAAGACCCTCAATTTAAAACTTGACTATTATATTCATGTTTATAAAACACGGATAGAAACAACGTTTGCAGAACGCAAACACAAGCTAGCCAAAGCAGCGTCTCAGCCAGCCACTCCCAAAAAAATTCAGACTGAGGCGACCATGTCCATTTCGCGCTATTCCCGTGCGGCCCTCCTGGCCAGCACAACCCTCTCGCTCGCCCTGATTTCTGCGGCTGTTTCAGCGCAGGAAGCTACACAGCCTGTTGCAGCCGACAGCCCTGCGACCATGCTGGATGAAATCATTGTTTCAGCAGGTAAAGAGAAGGTGGCGATTGATACACCTCAGGCTGTGACTTCAGTCTCTCAGGAGCAAATTGAAGCAGCCCAAGCAAGCACATTGGGTGAGATCCTCGATGCGGTCCCGGGGATCACCACTATAAATGCTGACAATGCGCTGGGGCAGTCCATCAATATTCGCGGCATCGGCTCTGCTCTCGGTTCCGGTGAAAATCGTAATATCATTCAAGTGGATGGCGTCACCTCCTACTTCGAGATGTACCGTGCTGGCTCTTTCTTCTTCGATTCTGAATTGCTTAAGGAAGTCGAGGTTCTACGTGGACCGGCTGCCTCCACATTGTTCAGCGCAGGCGCGATTGGTGGCGTGGTCAGTGCGCGCACGAAAGATGCTAGCGATTTGTTGGAGGGAGATGACAAACTGGCCGTCCGCACCAAAGCCATGTGGGACTCGAACGGCAATGGTGCGCGAAGCACAGTTACAGTCGCCGCCCGACCACTGGAAAATCTGGAGCTATTGGTCAACCTGAACTATGGCCGTGATGGAGATTATGAGGGCGCTGATGGTGCAGACCTCGGCAACTCCCGCATGACAGATCTCTCGGGCCTCGCCAAGCTGAAATACAGCTTCGGTGTCGATAACGATCAATCTCTTACTGCAAGCTATTTCAACGTCAATAAGTCTGGGTATGGCCTATATGACCAGACAACCTTTAGTCCCGGATTTGGTTATGCGGACCAAACAACAAGCGAACAACAGGCATTGCTTGCTTATGAAACCGTTTTTTCTGGCAATGATTTGTTGGATGTAAAAGCGCAGGTATCCTGGAGCCAGACCAAGCGTGATTTGGATGATATTACGTTCCGCGCAGGTCCTGGTGCTCCTTTGGGAACTGAAGCTGAGTACGTCTACAACAACTGGCAGGCAAAACTGGAAAACACATCGGAATTTCGGCTTTCCGAAGGTGTACAGACATACTTCACCTATGGGGTGGAAGGGAAATATCAGGAGCGCCTCAACCCGCGTCTGAATCCGGATGGAAGTTCAACGCCGGGCTCCTCATCGCATCCAGAAGGTGAAACACACACTCTTGGTGTGTTCGGGCAGGCTGAGTTTGTAATTCATGACCGCCTTACACTCATTCCTGGAATGCGTGTTGACCATTCTCGCCTGAAGCCGGGGACTGGCGTGGCTCTGCGTAAAGATCTGGATGAGACGGCTTATTCTCCAAAACTTGCGGCAATTTATGAGCTGACAAACTGGCTGAATGTCTTTGGTTCTGTTGCACACACAGAACGCATGCCAGTTTTGGATGAAGTTTTCTCGGGTGATGGCTTTGCCGATCTCGGAAAAGAAAAATCTAACAATTTTGAAGCTGGCTTAGGCTTTAAATTCAATGACGTATTGTTGGAAAATGATAACCTTCGCTTCAAAGTAACGGGCTTTTACAACAGCATCGACAATTACCTCTATTCCTCTCGCGATCATGCAACGGGCAAGACAATCACAACTGCTATTGATGAGGCGCGGATCAAAGGCATCGAATTAGAAGCAGGTTATTCCTCTGACAGCTGGTACGGCAATCTGGGTGCTTCAGTCACACGGGGTGACAACCTTTCTGATGATGAATATCTGGATAGCGTAGCGGCAGATAATCTTTTCCTTTCAGTAGGATATAAGATTGCCGACTATAATCTGGATGTTTCCTGGCGCTCTGATTTATACGCAGAACAGGACCGCGTGAACGAATCTGACGATGCTTCGCCAGGTTATGCGCTGCACAGTGCGCGTTTAGCCTGGAAGCCTGAAGATGGATTCCTTGCAGGCTCAGAAGTGCGCGCTAGCGTGACTAATATCTTCGATCAGAAACACACAGCGCATCTGAGTGAAACCGAAGGCAAAGGTCGGTCCTTCAAGCTTAGCTTGGCGAAAACGTTCTAAGCCTCACGGTGGCGCGCTGTAATTGCAGCGCGTCTGGCAATGCTGGTGAGACAGGTTTGCCTGAATGAGGCTAGGCCTTCTGTGGCGGAAAGGCCGGGATCGGCGGGGAAGAAATTCTCCGCCGTTTTCTTTTGTAACTCAATTTCGCTGGATCAGCCGTGCTCAATTTCCAGCATTTCACTCCATGTTTTTGGGGTGTCGCCGTTGAGCGGGTTCTTTGCAGAGCGTTTGTACTTGATGGTTTCAAAATGCATGCTCAGTGTGTCTGCCAGCAACATGCGCCCAACCAGACCTTCACCAAACCCAACGATTTCCTTGATCACCTCAAGCGCCTGCAATGTGCCAACCAGGCCTGTCAAAGCACCCAAAACACCCGCCTCTGTGCAGGTCGGGATGGAGCCAGCCTCAGGGCGTTTGGGGAACAGGCAGCGATAAGTTGGGTTGATGTAGTTGCCCTCATCATCGCGCTCAAATGGTTTCAGTAGCGTAACAGAGCCGTCAAACTGGCCCACAGCAGCCGTAACCAAAGGGCGGCCAGCATAAAAGCACGCATCCGAAACGAGGTAACGGGTAGCAAAGTTATCAGAGCCATCAACCACGATATGGTAATCGTTGATCAACGCCATGGCATTTTGCCCACTAATGCGTGTCGGATGCGGAACAACGCGCACATTCGGGTTCAGTCGGGCAATTGCCTCTGCCGCACTGGCAACCTTAGGCTCGCCAAGTTTTTCCGTGTCATGGATGATCTGACGCTGAAGGTTAGACAGCGAAACAACGTCATCATCAACAATACCAATGGTGCCAACGCCAGCCGCCGCCAGGTATTGCAGAACCGGCGCACCAAGCCCCCCTGCTCCAATCACCAAAACACGCGCAGCTTTTAGTTTTTGTTGTCCCGGGCCACCAACATCCCGCAGGACGATGTGGCGGGCATAACGTTCCAGTTCAGAAGCTGTAAGGGAAAGCAATTGGGACTCCAGTAGTTTAGCCGAGCATGCGGCTCACCAGTCGGGCTGTGTAATCCACCATGGGAATGACACGCGCATAATTGAGGCGAGTCGGCCCGATAACACCAAGAACGCCCACAACGCGCTGTTCACTATCGCGGTATGGAGACACGATCAAGGAAGAACCGGAAAGCGAGAACAGCTTGTTTTCTGAGCCGATAAAAATACGTACGCCCTCACCGCCCTTGGCAAGATCAAGTAGGCGGATCAGCTCACTCTTGTTCTCCAAATCATCAAACAGCAGGCGAATGCGCTCCAGATCTTCCTTCGCACCCACATTTTCAAGCAGATTGGAACGACCACGCACGATAAGCGTACCCGGATCGTTTTTATCTCCCCCCCAAACGGCAACACCTGCATCCACCACTTTGGATGTCAACGTATCCAGCTCGGCCTGAAATTCGTTTCGCTGCCGAACAAGTTCAGATTGCGCATCAGCTAGCGTGCGGTTTCTGATGATGGAGTTGAGGTAATTCGAGGCCTCTGTCAGTGCAGAGGGTGGCAAACCAGCAGGTAGATCGACAACGCGATTTTCAACCGAACCGTCTTCACTCACCAGCACAACAAGCGCTTTAAGCGGTTCAATCTGCACAAACTCGATATGGCGAAGGGTGGTGTCCGTCTTGTTGGAAAGAACAACCCCCGCCCCGCGGCTCAAACCAGATAACATCTGACTGGCTTCGGTCAGGACCTGTTCTGGTGTTTTCTCGCCACCTTTAGCCTTCACCTGAACCGCAATCTGCTCGCGCTCTTCCTTGGTCAGATCGCCTACTTCCAAAAAACCGTCCACGAACAGACGAAGACCGGACTGCGTCGGCAATCGTCCAGCACTGGTGTGTGGAGAGTAGAGCAGCCCATGGTGCTCCAAATCCGCCATTACGTTGCGAATAGAGGCAGGAGACAGAGGCTGCGAAAGCCCACGTGCCAGGTTGCGAGACCCTAACGGTTCGCCGGTATCAAGGTAGTTCTCGACAATGCGCCGGAAGACCTCACGAGAACGCTCATCAAGATCCTCAAGAGGGACAGAAGGAGGAACGCTCGTCACGGTATCGGTACTCCACATCAACAGCAGGTTTGGGCCAAAGCCTGTATTCAATCCCTAACACAGGACAATTGAACAGCCAAAACTCATTTTTAGCAGAAAATAGCCTCTCAAACCAAAACCAGCCTTTGCGCTAACGGCAATCCGCAGCTAAAAGATCCGCAATACCATTTGTGAATTTGTAGCTATTAAGCAACCCGAGGGAGCTTGCCTTGAACCGTCCATCCAAACGTACACCAGAAGAAATGCGTCCAGTCAGCCTGGAGCGCGGTGTTGCCAAACATGCCGAAGGCTCCTGCCTGATCAAATTCGGCGATACCCATGTTCTGTGTACCGCAAGTTTGGAAGAGCGTGTTCCGCCGTGGCTCCGTGGTCAGAACCGTGGCTGGGTAACTGCAGAATACGGCATGCTGCCACGCGCAACCCACGACCGTATGCGCCGTGAATCCTCCGCAGGCAAGCAGTCTGGCCGTACTCAGGAAATCCAGCGCCTCATCGGCCGCTCTCTGCGTGCTGTTGTTGATCTGGGTGCACTGGGCGAGCGTCAGATCTCCGTTGACTGTGATGTTATTCAGGCAGATGGCGGCACCCGTACAGCATCCATCACCGGCGCATGGGTCGCTCTGCACGACTGTCTGAAATGGATGGAAGCGCGCGACATGGTCAAAACCGATAAGGTTCTCAAAGACCACATCGCAGCGATCTCCTGCGGCATCTATGAAGGTATTCCGGTTGCTGATCTGGATTACATCGAAGACTCCTCTGCTGACACTGACGCAAACTTCGTCATGACTGGCAAAGGCGGCATTGTTGAAATTCAGGGTACTGCTGAAGGTGAGCCATTCTCCGAAGAAGAACTCGGCCAGCTCATGGGTCTTGCAAAACAGTCCATTTCCAAACTGGTTGAATTGCAGAAGCTGACGGTGCTCTGATGCAGGCAGACACAACAGAAAACCGCCGCCTGGAACCTGGCAAGCTTGTGCTTGCCAGTCACAACAAGGGCAAGCTGCGCGAAATTCAGGACATGCTGGCACCGCATGGCTTTGAAGTTCTCTCTGCTGGTGATCTGGATCTGCCAGAGCCAGTGGAAGATGGCGACACGTTTGAAGCAAACGCTGCGATCAAAGCACTTGCTGCGGCAACAGCCACTGGCCTGCCTGCCCTTGCAGATGACAGCGGTTTTTGTGTAAACGGCCTCAACGGTGATCCGGGCATCTACTCCGCACGTTGGGCCGGGCCAGGTAAAGACTTCGGCGTGGCCATGCAGGCCGTGCAGGACAAGTTGACCGAAACGAACGCTACAGACCGGACCGCTTACTTCGTTGCTGTGCTGTGCATGGCATGGCCGGATGGGCACACTCAGTTCTACCGTGGTGAAATCCATGGCGATCTGGCATGGCCTCCGCGCGGTCTGGAAGGCTTCGGCTACGACCCAATGTTCGTTCCGGAAGGTTTCGACAGAACCTTCGGTGAGATGGACAAGCAAGAAAAACACAAAACAAAAGAAGGCGAAGCGCTGTCACATCGCGCCCGCGCCTTTGTTAAGTTTCAAAAAGAGTGTTTGCCAGCGTAATACGTGTTCCCGAAAAGTGAATACCGGTTTTCGGATAAGAACTCGTGCAAAATACGTTGGCAATCACAAAGGAAAAAGAATGACTGTGTCACCGGTTGGCGGCTTTGGGATTTACGTGCATTGGCCTTTTTGTTTGGCAAAATGCCCATATTGCGACTTTAACTCCCACGTGCGCCACCAGCCGGTTTCGCAGGAACATTACGCCAAAGCTCTGGCAACAGAGCTGGCACGCTATGCGCAGATGGTGCCGGGTCGCACGGTTGACTCCGTCTTCTTCGGCGGCGGCACGCCATCTTTGATGGAGCCGAAAACCGTTGAGACAATCCTCAATGAAGTTGCGCGCCTCTGGCATCTGCCGTCCACCGCTGAAATCTCCATGGAAGCCAACCCAACCAGCGTGGAAGCAACCCGCTTTGCAGGCTACAGATCTGCAGGCGTAAACCGCCTCTCCGTTGGTATTCAGGCATTGGATGACAAGGAGCTGAAGATCCTTGGTCGCCAGCACTCTGTTTCGGAGGCGATTCAAGCTGTTGAAATTGCGCGCAAAAATTTCCCTCGCATCTCGTTTGATCTGATCTACGCCCGCCCAAATCAAACCTTGACGGCATGGGAGCAAGAGCTCAACCGTGCTATCGATCTGGCCGCTGATCACCTCTCCATGTATCAGCTCACCATCGAAAGCGGCACCATGTTCCAGCGCTTGTATGCGGCTGGAAAGCTGGAGATGCTGGACCCTGATCTAGCCGCAGACATGTTTGACCTGACACAGAAGGTCACCGCAGCACGCGGTTTGCCATCCTATGAGGTCTCAAACCATGCGGCGCCTGACGCTCAGTGCCAGCACAACCTCATTTACTGGCGTTATGGTGATTACGTCGGTGTTGGACCGGGTGCACACGGCCGATTGACGCTGGAAGATGGCACCAAGCTGGCAACCTCGACTGAAAAACATCCGGAAACATGGCTAGGTTTGGTTGAAAGTCAGGGCCACGGCTCTATTTCTGAAGACATACTTGGTCATGGCGAGCAGGGTGACGAGTTGTTGTTGATGGGTATGCGATTGCATGAAGGCATTGACGTACCACGTTATGAACAGCTCTCTGGCCGTCAGTTCAATCCGCAGAGATTGTTAAATCTGCAGGAAAACGGCATGGTAGAATGGGTAAGCAACACTCGCCTGCGTGCAACGCAAGCTGGCTTTCCCCTACTGGATGCCGTAATTGCTGAGCTGGCTTCCGATTAGCATTCCCAAATAAAATTCATTAGCGATTTCAACTTAGTGAAATAATTGCAGTCGAACTACTCGATTCGATTGGGGTATTAATTTACATATTGTGCAATGCAACATAATTGATTACACTGACATGTACCTCAGCGATGGTGAAGAACCTATTGATCTTCAATGCAAGTTAAGGTTGGTTTGAATTTCTCCATGAGTCTATGTTGCTGAAAAGGTATAGAGCTGTCTATACTTTTGCGGTGCAGCACTTCGGGCTAAAGTGTATTCGTGTTGCGGAAATCAAGAATTACATGAACAAGAGTTGGCTGAAGCGAACGTCTTGGGAGGAAACATTCTGTGCTGTTCTACCACTTGTATGAAATGAACCATGCAGCGATGTCCCCTGTCCGGGCTGCAGCGGACATGACAAGATTGTGCTTTCAAAACCCGCTCAATCCCATGTCACACACGCAGGTTGGTCGCACGGTTGCTGCATCCTGTGAGATGCTTGAGCGCGTAACCCGTCGTTATGGCAAGCCGGAGTTTGAGCTCGACACTACTGTCGTGGATGGCAAAGAAGTAGACATCACGGAAGAAATCATCTGGGCGAAACCATTTTGCGGCCTGTTGCACTTCAAGCGTGATTTACCTCAAAGCAGAAAAGACGATCCTAAAATTCTGATCGTCTCGCCCATGTCTGGCCACTATGCAACTCTTCTGCGCGGCACTGTTGAAGCCTTACTGCCAAATCTGGATGTTTACATCACGGACTGGGAAGACGCGCGTCAGGTGCCCGTCGCTGATGGCCGTTTCGACCTTGACGATTACATCGAATACATCATGCAGATGTTGCATTATCTGGGGCCAAATACGCACGTTCTGGCGGTTTGCCAGCCATCCGTTCCAGTTTATGCAGCCGTTGCCTTGATGGAAGAGAACGGAGACAAATGCGCTCCGGCGACTATGACGCTGATGGGTGGCCCAATTGACACCCGCGAAGCGCCAACCGCCGTGAATGATCTGGCCGTCGAAAAAGGTATCGATTGGTTCAAGCGCAATGTTGTTATGGAAGTTCCTTTTCCGCACAAAGGCTTCACACGACAGGTTTATCCGGGCTTCCTCCAGCTCTCTGGCTTCATGAGCATGAATCTGGACCGGCACATGGTTGCCCATCGCGATTTCTTCCAGCATCTGATTGAGGGTGATGGTGACAGCGCTGAGAAGCATCGTGACTTCTATGATGAATATCTCGCTGTTATGGATCTGACCTCCGAATTCTATCTCCAGACCGTGGAGACCGTGTTCATCGAGCATTCGCTGCCAAAAGGCGAAATGATGCATCGTGGCAAGATGGTTGATCCGAAAAAGATCACCGGCACGGCGCTGTTTACTGTTGAAGGCGAAAACGACGACATTTCTGGTGTTGGCCAAACCCAAGCGGCTCAAAAACTGGCTGAAAACATCCCATCCAGCCGCCGGTTGCACTACATCCAGCCGGGTGTAGGCCATTACGGTGTGTTTAACGGTTCAAAGTATCGTTCTGAAATCGCGCCACGTATCGTCAAGTTCATTCAGGATAATCCAAGAAACGTGCGTGCGGAGCAAGTTTCCAAACGTGCAGCGAAAAAGACCCTGCGTGAAAACACCTCTGAGAAAATTGCGGGTGATCCACTACGCGAAATCCTGCTTGCTGAACCAAAAGGCGCTGCAGATGACCTGCAGTTGATCAGCGGTGTTGGACCTAAACTAGAGCGGGCCTTGAACGGCGCAGGTATCTTCCACTACTGGCAAATTGCAAATCTGACAGAACATCAGGCCGCGGCGCTGGACGATCGTTTGGATATTCGCGGACGCATGGTTCGGGATAATTGGGTTGAGCAGGCACGCCGTCTCAATGAAACAGTGCATTCCAACTGAACGTAAGTGAAGATAACCCGTCGTCTAATAAAATTTCATTCTATCTCTTGAAAGTAAAATAAAATCATCCCATCTCAAGCTTGTTGATTTGAGAAAGGGGTGATTTTAATGAATGTAAATGCAATAAAACCCTCCTGGAATCCTATAAGTATTGCACTTATGGTTCTTGGATTCGTAGTTTTCTGGCCTCTTGGCCTTGCTATGCTTGCCTACATCTTATGGGGCGACAACTTTAATGGCTGGAAGCGTGAAGCTAAATGCCAGTGGAATCGTAGCAACTTGAAAAATACGATGGACAATATGCAAAATGCGACCCGCAGCGGTAATGCTGCATTTGACGACTACCGTGAAAAAGAGCTGACCCGCTTGGAAGAAGAGCGCAGAAAGCTTGATAGCATGCGTCAGGAATTCGATGATTACATGAACGACCTGCGTCGGGCTAAAGATCAGGAAGAATTCGACCGCTTCATGAGAAACCGCCACAACCGTCCAGGTGAGCCATCTGCTGGTGAAGCAATCTAGTGGTTCTCAAAGGTTCATAATAAGTATCTGGTGCTCTGCTCTCGCAGGGCACCCTTTTGTGCGTTGAGGCTTACTCGCAAAGCAACACACTCGCTAAAGTAATTCGCACTAGTCGACTTTCAAATCGCCCCTTTCTCTGCAATAACGAGAGCGGCCAGTGCAATTTTTGAGGTGATATGGGGTTCTTTGCGACAAAGGTTTTGCCAGAGTTTATTGAGGTGGATCTGGGGAATAAGCCTCTGCAAGTTCGCCTGAAACGCAACTCCAGAGCAAAACGCTATATCCTTAGAATTCCCCCTGGAGACCCAACACCTGTCATCACCGTTCCTGCCCGCGGCAATCTGAAAACAGCTCAGGATTTCGCCAACCGACAAGTCGAGTGGTTGAAGCAAAGACTGGGTTCTCGTCCGGATACCATCAAGTTTGAAGAGGGTGCGCGCATCCCCATTAAAGGTGTCCTGCACACCTTACGGTCTTCTGGCAAACTGCGTGGGCTTGCGAAGCTTGATCTCGAAGAAGAGACGGATGAACCGCTGTTGTTGCTGCCGGGCGAAACCCAAAGCTTTCATCGAAAAACCAAAGATTTTCTGCGCAAATCAGCCAAAGAAAGTCTTGAGGAACACGTACAACATTTCACAAAGCAGCTTGGACGCAACTACCATAGCATCACATTGCGAGACACCAAGAGCCGATGGGGATCCTGCTCGTATGATGGGAAACTATCGTTCTCCTGGCGCCTTGTGATGGCACCACCCGACATTTTGGAGTACGTAGCCGCTCACGAAGTGGCTCACTTGGTGAAACTGGATCATTCACCAGAGTTCTGGCGTGTTTGTGAGCAGTTAGCACCCCACACAAAGCAAGCCCAACGCTGGCTCAAAGAGCACGGCTCTCAACTTCACCTTTACGGACAAGAATAGCTAGCCACCGCCAAACAACCTTCCAAGCAGGTCCAGAGGGCTTGTGCTGGTGTTGTTTTGCGGGCGCGGAGCTGTTGTTGCTTGAATTGCAGGCCTTGGTGGCTGTGGTTGCTGAGGAGCTGCCACAAATGTTGGTTGACGACGCTTAGGCGCAGTGCCCGGTTTCAATAATGGTGATGTTTCGGCAAGATTAATCGGCACACCCGGCAGTCTGGCAATCGGGATACCCTGATGCTCTGTCTCCATCACCCATGCCCAGATTTCAGCTGGCAGTGTACCCCCACTCACCTTCTTCATTGGCTTGTTATTATCATTCCCAAGCCAAACCGCAGTGGTGAGCGAGTTTGTATAACCAATGAACCACGCATCTTTATAGCCTTGCGTTGTACCGGTTTTGCCTCCCGCGGGTCGTCCAGCCAACAAAGCTCGCTTTCCTGTGCCACCATAAACTGTCTGCGCCATCATAGTGTTGATTTCACTCAGCTTATCTCCGCGAACGACGCGTCCTGTACCATCACCGGAACGGCGATAAAGCACTTTGCCATGTTCATTTCGAATTTGCCGTACCACATGAGGAACGACACCATATCCGCCATTGGAGAAAGGCACATACGCAGCTGCAATCTCAAGCGGAGTGACCTCAGAAGTTCCAAGAGCGATGGATGGATTGGACTTGAGCGCGGATGTAATGCCCAGACGGCGTGCTGTACGCGCCACATTGGCCGGGCCAACCTCATGCGCCAGCTTTGCTGCAACGGTGTTGATCGAAAATGCAAGCGCTTGCGTCAGTGTCACATCGCCATAGTATCGCTTGGTGTAGTTCTTCGGCGTCCAGCCCCTGTAGGTGACACGAGCATCCCTGCGGACAGTATTAGGGGTCATACCCCGTTCCAATGCCGCAAGATAAACAAACGGTTTGAAGGCAGATCCCGGCTGTCTGCGTGCATATACAGCGCGGTTGAACTGGCTTTTCCGATAATCAACACCGCCAACCAGAGCACGAATTGCACCACTGCGATTGAGCGTAACAACCGCGCCTTGAGTGACATTAAACTCTCGGCGAGACTCCGCAATTCGAGTGGTCAGTGCCGTTTCTGCTGCTTGCTGCATGTCCCAATCGATGGTGGTATCGACAATAATGTCCTCACCAATGGAACCCACGAAGCCGGGTAGCAACTCCATCACGTAATCAGCAACATAATTGCCACTGCTGCTGTTGTGGCTTGTAACCACGTGCGCTGGGTTGAACAATGCGTTCTTGGCGTCATCAGCGGTGATGAAGCCAGCCTTGTGCATTGATGCGATCACCACCTGCGCACGCCCCTCTGCAAGAGCGGCATTGCGTGTGGGGGCATACTTACTAGGTGCTTTCAGCAGTCCTGCTATGGTTGCCGCTTCAGCAAGGTTGATGAGATGAGCGGACTTTCCAAAATAAACCCGCGACGCGGCATCAACACCATAAGCCCCTGCGCCGAGATAAACCCGGTTAAGGTACATCTCCAGAATTTCGTCCTTGCTGTAATTCCACTCCAACCACAGCGCCATCACCACTTCCTGCATCTTACGTTGCATGGTGCGCTCAGGCTTTAGGAACAGGTTTTTCGCCAGCTGCTGTGTGAGTGTTGACCCGCCCTGCACAGTGCGCCCGCTGGTGTAATTGACAAATGCAGCGCGGGCAAGACCGATTGGATCGATGCCGAAATGATACCTGAACCGCCTGTCTTCGATAGCCATCACAGCTTCAGGCAGATACGTAGGTAACTGCTCCAGACGGACCGCCTCTCCACCGGTATCGCCACGATTGGCAATCAAGGTGCCGTTTGCTGAAACGATGCGCACGTTAGGTGGGCGTTGTGGAACAGCCCACTCCGAAGCTGGTGGCAAATGCGCAGCGTAATAGGTGAGAATTCCGCCAACAACGACAATCCCCCAAATGCCGAGAACGACACTCCAATACATGGAAAAGCGAAAGGACTTCCACAAGAACCGCCGAAACTTGCTTTGGCTCTTTGGCTTGCCAGAGGAGGTTGCTGCATCAAGAGCTGCCAGTGTTTGTTGACGTGCCTTGCGGCTAGGTTTTTTGGCAGGCTTCTTGACTGGCGCTCCTTGCACAGGTCTGGGACGTTGAGGTGCAGGTTTTCTGGCCTGTGCCGTTGGGTTTTGCGGTGAAGAGCGTTGCCCTGATGATGATTGCTTGCTTGGAGCGTTGGCTTTGCTCGGACGGCGAATATAATCTTCGACCTCGTCCGGACGCAATGCGACGCCTTGTAAGCGTGGGCGTTGAGGTTGTGCTGGGCGTTTGGGACGCTGTCCCTCAGGGTGTTGAGGCGGCTTGCCGGAAGGGCGTTGCCCGGGGCGCACTGGCCTCCGTTTTCTGCCATTTCCATTTTGGCCTGTCGCCATAACTCTAAAACACCCCAGTACCGATCACTCAAATTTTGGGCAAATATTGCCATGAAAGATTGAGCAAGCCTGAACAAATTCAGGCTGCTGACCGCTTGGGAGGGAGGTCGCAACCTGGATACAAAACACGAACGATTTTAGGGAAACACGCTTAATTGTGCGTTAAGCTATTGAGGTGAATTGCGTGCAGTTGGCTGGGAAATGCCACAAATATGCAGAGATTCTAGCGCTCCTACGCAAATAAAAAGGGCGGAAACCCGCCCTCTCCATTTTGAGATACTAGTAGCTCTGTGATCAGCTGGAATACCGGCTGGCATCTTGGCCATAGTAGTTCACATAGCGCGAGTTCAGCTTGGACACTGGCATGATGATCAAAACATCAGTGGTGCCGAACTGGTGATCAACAACGGCTCCGTTACCGATATAGGCGCCAAGGCGTAGATATCCTTTAATCAGCGGTGGCAGAGAACGCAGCGCAGCGCGTTGATCCACCTGATCTTTCGCAATGCGGTTCATCTCCACATACTGGTCCGGCAGCGCTGATACATGCCATTCTTCTGGCGCACTAGCAAAGTGATGCAGGAAGGAAAGCTGCTCAGCAAGAAGATCAGGATCAGTACCTTCGATAGAGGCACAGCCGATCATTACATCTACATTGTGCGTCAACACATAAGACCAGATGCCATGCCATAGCAATTCTACGGTCTTCTTGGTGCGATAAGGTTTCAAAACACAAGAACGACCGAGTTCCATGAAATTGAGATCACTGTGGCGATCCAGAATCCCTTGAATATCAAACTCGCCTGCTGTGTAGAAACCGCCATTGAGCTGTGCAAGTTCCTGACGGAGCAATCGGTAAGTGCCTACGATCTGCGGCTTGAGTTTGGAAAATGGTTTGTTGCGAACCTGACTATTGTGATCAACGACCAATAGATGATCACAAATCTCGTCATAACTGTCGCGATCAAGACGCGATAACTGAGTTTGTGCATCTGCAATAGCGGACATCTCTTCGTAAAACACTTCGTAGCGTAAACGCTGAGATTGCTTGAGTTCTTTGACTCCGTTGGAAAGACGAACCTCGAGTGGGCCGACCTTACCGAGGCTTTGTCCTGCCTCCGGCATTTTTCCAAGCATTGCCTGAGGGATCCACCGCGGCGCAGGTCGCCCTGACAACTTGCTCGGTGTAAACTTTTTTAGGACTTTCATCGGGGAGATATGTCCAGATCCAGCCATACTATTATTATCTCATATTGCTTAGGTGTTTATGAAACAATGCAATAATGAGAACGCCTTTCTGAATTTGCACCAATCGAGTCACCCATGTCAATTTTGGGTAGTCAATCTGTGATATAAGCCCATTTTAGGACAGTTGAGTGACATAACACCAACATTTACCCGCGTAACGACGCTCACATCTGCTAAACAATGCTGCGGTCGCGGTTAATCTGAGTATAACAACCGCCTCGTGATATTGAACAGGCTAAATATACCGAGCTATCCCTTAGCATAGCGTTTTAAAACAGCTTCGAGATCCTGCTTTTTTAGGGGTTTGCTTAAAAAACCGTCTGCTCCGGCATTAAGAGCCTCTTCTTTTGCGTCTGGCATAACGTCTGCTGAAACAACATAAATTGGCACTTGCGATGCAGATTTTTCTTCCCGGCCTCTAATTTTTGAGATGGCTTCAAGTCCATCCAGACCGGGCATGTGCAGATCCATGAGCACAATATCAAATGAGCCGCTGGCACAGAGCGAAACAGCCTTATGCCCATCCTCAGCAAGCGAGGATGTGTGGCCCAGTTTGCCCAGCAATGCTTCAACCAGCATCCAGTTAATTGGATTGTCTTCGGCCACTAACACATTGAGATTTGTACTCTGGCCTTGTGGTGTAGATGCCACCTCTTCTTCTGTGACATCGTTGTCTACCACGTCAGTTTGCAGCGAGCTGGGTGAGAGCACCCGAAGCAGTGAGCTGCGACGCACAGGACGGGTCAAGTAACCAGAAAACTCTCCGGTCTTGATATCGGCAATCCGCGCCCGTTCCTGAGGTTTAATGAGGACAAAGATCTCCGGTGCACTCTCAGATTGCTGCCCATAGAAATTGCGAATGCGTTCTACATATTCTTCACCAACAAGCAAACGGTCAAATTGTATCGTAAGAGGCAAATCTTCAAGTTCATCTGCTGCCAGAACCTTGGTGTGATTGTAACCGCTTGTGCTCAGCGTTTTATAGACGAGGTCGGCCTCAATCTGATTGCTGGTTATGATCGCGATACGATCATTATGGTCTTTTACAAAGTCCTCTGAAATCTCATCAACTGGCATCTCAAGAAGGAAAGTGGAGCCACAACCCAGCTGGCTTTGAACGGTGAGCGAACTTTCCATAAGCTCCGCGAGTCGTTTGGAGATTGCCAAGCCCAGGCCTGCTCCATCGAACTTGCGGTCTCGCCCATATTCACCCTGTTCAAATTCCCGGAAGATGCGAGCTGCTGTGACGTCATCCATGCCGGGGCCAGTATCTTGAACAGCGAACTCCAGCAAGTGGTGGCCTGTAGTATCCGTAGTGACTTGCAGGACTAAAGAAACACCGCCTTCTTCTGTAAATTTGATCGCGTTTCCAACCAGATTGTATAGGATTTGCTGCAACCGTGCCGGGTCACTCTGGATGGTTTTTGGTACGGCTGGATTGATAAATGAACCAATCTGCAACCCCTTTGCATGGGCTTTGGGAGAGAGCAGCTCCACAACGCGTTCCACTAACGGAGCAAGTTCAACATTGCCAGTCTCCAACTCCAGTTTTCCCGCTTCGATCTTGGAGTAATCAAGTACCTCATCAATGAGCATTAAAAGTGTGGAGCCTGATGCTTTGATCGCATTAATGTAATTTTGCTGCTCTGCAGTGGTTGTCGTGTCATGCAACAAATCTGCCATGCCCAAGACACCGTTTAAGGGCGTACGAATTTCGTGACTGACCATCGCGAGGAAGCGAGATTTTGCCTCGCTGGCATTTGCAGCATGATCGCGATCTTCCCGCAGTTTTTGCTCTGCTTGTCGCCTATCTGTGACATCCGTCAGGATCCACTGAATGATAGGAGCTCCACCGCTGCCATCACGAATGCTCAGGCGCAGGTGTGAATACCAGCGGGTGCCATGTTTTGTGCGCAAAGCAACGTCTTCGGTAGTCCCAGCAGCCCCTTCCTCAAGATCAGGAGTAAAGTCATCGGCATAAGGCAGATGAATAGCTCCTCCGATCTCAACTCCAAACCCAGCTGGAAAATTGCGTTTACCTGCATCATTGACTGACAGCACCACCCCATTGCTATCACAACGGATCACGATAGCGCCCAGCGCATCCAGAATGGAACGATGCCGATCATCCGCTTCACGTAATTGCCAGTCAGTATCGCTAGCTAATTCAGATGGGTCTTCAAGTTGCTCCACCTCACTCTGGATTTGAGCTGTCTTCCAACTTTGGGCGATAACATCACTTGCTGGAAACCGACGAAACAAGACAGCGCCAGCCCCAAAAGCAAGCAACACAACATAGAAACCTTGCAAGGACTGCCAATCGGTCAGCAACAACGCAATCAGCAAGCATATAACGCCCACGAAAATGGAGAGGCCCTTTAGAACAAAGGAGGATTTCTCGGTGATTTCGCTTTGCTTAATCAGAGACACGCGCGCCTGAGTAACAACATGGGTGCTCTCCTCAGTTTTCAGTCTCCGTTTCAACACAGCTTTTGCTCCACCCGAACTATTTCGGTAAATCAGTAAAATTAAATTGGTAGGATATAACAGATTATGCTGCTGCCAAATAGGCTGAAGAGCGTTTGAAGCTCAGGGCCTCGGCCAGGTGAATGCGCTGAACGGACTCTGACCCGTCCATATCTGCGATTGTCCGTGATAGTTTCAAAACACGATGGTATCCACGTGCAGAAAGACCAAATTGTATGGAGGCCTGTTCAATCAACTCTTTACTGCCTTGATCCAATGCAACAATCTGCTCGATGGTCCGTGCACTGGCATGTGCGTTGACAGTGATATCTAACCCAAGAGAGGCATAGCGAGCTTGCTGTATTGCACGAGCACGCGCAACACGTTGAGCAACCACCTGCGAACTCTCAGAAGTGCGCGGGCTGATCAGGTCTCTTGCAGAAACCGCGGGAACATGAAGTTGCAAATCCATCCGGTCCACGAAAGGCCCGGACACTCGCGACTGGTAAGAACTGGCGCATTTATCACCTCGCCTGCAAGTATGTCCCGGTTCTCCTGCATATCCGCAACGACAAGGGTTCATCGCAGCAACCACTTGCACTATGGATGGATAGCTCACCCGATAATTGGCGCGAACAATCGTCGCCACACCGTTCTCAATAGGCTGCCTCAAGCTGTCCAGAACGGAGCTATCGAACTCTGGCAGCTCATCCAAAAAAAGCACACCATTGTGAGCCATGGACACTTCACCGGGTCTGGCTTTTATGCCACCGCCAACCAATGAGGCCATGGATGCGGAGTGATGTGGTGCTCGGAAGGGACGTTGATTGCTCAATGCGCCATCTTCCAACTCTCCTGATATGGAAGCGATCATGGATACTTCCAGAAGTTCGCGAGCTGAAAGTGGTGGCAAAAGAGCGGGTAACCTGCTTGCGAGTAAAGTCTTTCCAGAACCTGGAGGACCAACCATCATCAGGTTATGAGAGCCTGCCGCAGCAATCTCTAGTGCCCGCTTCGCTGTTTCCTGACCTCGAATATCGGCAAGATCCAGTGAACTGGCAGCTTGTGGAGAGCTACGCGGTTCTGGGGCAGAAAGAGTAATATCACCTTTCAATGCGCGGTAGAGCTGAACCAGTGATCCTGCAGCCATAATCTTCAGGTTCTCATCCGCCCATGCCGCTTCAGAGCCGCAACTTTCCGGACAGATCAAACCTTTCCCGTTTGCAACAGCAGCGATTGCAGCTGGGAGGGCTCCGTTTACGTGTGAAATGCTGCCATCCAGTGAGAGCTCACCTAGAACGAGGAAACCTTCGACAGCTTCCGCAGGCAGTGCCCCCATCGCCACCAAGAGGCCAAGTGCAATAGGAAGGTCATAATGAGATCCTTCCTTTGGCAGGTCAGCCGGCGCAAGATTAACCGTCACGCGTTTGGCTGGTAGCGCCAGGCCCGAGGCAATGAGAGCTGAACGAACCCGCTCTTTGCTCTCTGCAATTGCCTTGTCGGGCAGACCAACAAGAGTGAAATAGACGGATCCGGGGCTAATCTGGACCTGCACGTCAACATTTGCAGCGTCGACACCCTGAAAGGAAACGGTAGAGATGCGAGCAAACACCTGACACTCCTGCGGCCACAATTAATCATCATTGTAGTAATTAAGCAGGAACGAATGAGAAACACACAAGCCTTGAATACTCAGAAATACGAAAGCTCCCATAAGAAGCTCTACCTGAATTCTCGGAGTTCATGATGAAAAAGAAAAGCCCTGCTGAAGAACAGGGCTTTTGCTACTTTTTAGGCTTCCAGCTTTTTCTCAAGCACATCCCAGACCATGCCGGCCACATCTGGCCCGCCCAGCTTCTGGATCGCTCGAATGCCAGTTGGGGCAGTCACGTTGATTTCAGTGAGGTTTCCGTCAATCACATCGATTCCAACGAGAATGAGCCCCTGCTCTTTCAGTGTCGGCCCAAGGCGTGCGCAAATCTCTCTTTCGCGCTCGGTCAGGTCACTGTCTTTTGGAGATCCGCCACGCACCATGTTGGAGCGTAAGTCACCTTCTGCAGGCACACGGTTCACTGCACCAGCAAACTCACCATCAACCAGGAGAATGCGCTTATCACCGTGCTTCACATTCGGCAGAAACTTCTGAATCACCCAAGGCTCGCGGAATGTGACGGAGAAGAAGTCGTAAAGAGACCCATAGTTCAGGTCATCCTTGGTCACGCGGAAAACAGCAGCTCCACCATGTCCAAACAGCGGTTTCATCACGATGTCGCTATGGATGTTGCGGAACTCATCAACCTCCTCGCGATCGTGAGTGATCAGCGTTGGCGGCATCAGGTCCGCAAACTGGGTCACAAACAGTTTCTCTGGTGCATTACGCACAGAGACTGGATTGTTCAGAACGAGCGTCGTCTCGGAAAGCTTTTCGAGAATGTGGGTCGCAGCGATGTAAGCCAGATCAAATGGAGGATCCTGTCGCATCAGAACGACGTCCATCTCAGACATGTCAACGCGCTGAGGCTCACCAAAACTGAAGTGATTGCCTGCTTCGTCGCGCACGGTTACCGGCTCAACGCGGCACATAACCTTTTCACCCCACAGCGCCAGACGCTCTGGTGTGTAGTGATACAGTTCATAACCACGATCCTGCGCTTCTAGCATCAGAGCAAAAGCACTGTCGCCCGCAATGTTGATGGTAGAGATATGGTCCATCTGTACGGCAACTTTAAGCGGCCGCTTGGCACCAGAAGAAGCTGCTTGGGACATGAGGCACTCCTGAAATAAGGCTGGGATAGAAATCCATGTAAATAAAAATGGATGTTAGCTGCAGATATGTGGGTCAGAAAGCAATTTGTCTACATTTTTGCGATAAAATATTTGTTTCCTAAAAAATTTCAGCTTCAAAAAGATTAGGGAAGTGCTGGGCTTCTCCGTGTTTGGGAAGAATAACCGCATCAAATCGCAAGGTTTTTCCAACCACATCGTTGTGGTGTGAAACCCATTCTCGGGCGGCATTTGCAATCCTTCGTTGAGAGCGTTGCGTGATTGCATATAAGCCATCATCCACACCCCGTCTGGCTTTCACCTCCACAAACACAATCGTTTGGTCTTGTTCGGCGATCAAATCGATCTCGCCCTGCTTGGTTTTGTAGCGTCTTTCAAGAATCTGCCAGCCAGCCTGGCGAAGCAGCATCTCTGCTTTCAACTCCGCCTGCAGGCCTTTTCGGTAAGCCGCCTGCTTCTTCAGAAGGCTGCTTTTAGTCGCTCTCGGGCTCTTCTGCCGTTCCTGCATTTTTAAGCTCCATCGCACGGGTATAAATCGTCTTTCGATCCAACCCGGTCGCTTTGGAGACTTTTTTGGCTGCTGCGCTCACTGGCATTTCTTTCAATGCCTCATGCAACAGCGCGTCTGCATCAACCTCGGTCAGTTCCTGCTCTTCAGGTGGTGAGACAAGAATAACAATTTCTCCCTTGGGGCGATCCCCCGAATAGAAATCACTCAGTTCTGCAAGAGAGCCACGCTGGAAAGTCTCAAACCGCTTGGTCAGCTCGCGGGCAACAGCTGCTTTACGCTTTCCAAGAACTTCAGTCATATCGACAAGAGAAGCCCCAACTCTGTGAGGGCTCTCATAAAACACCAGTGTCGCCGGAATATCTTTCAATTCTTCAAGGCGTTTCTTTCTGCCATGGGTCTTATTGGGCAAAAAGCCAGCAAACAAAATGGTATCAGAAGGCAAACCTGCACCTACCAGACCACTCAACATGGCTGAAGCACCTGGAATTGGCACAACCTTGTGCCCATGCTCCACCACATCACCTACAAGTCGAAAACCGGGATCAGAAATGAGCGGCGTACCTGCATCTGAGACCAGTGCAACGGCTCGACCTGCGCCCAATGCCTCTAAAATTTTGGGAAGTTGCCTGTGGGCATTGTGCTCATGATAGGTCATCATCTGCGTGCGAATGCCATAACGCTGTAACAAAACACCCGTCACACGAGTATCTTCGCAGGCAATAAGATCGCAAGCCGCCAAAGTTTCCAGCGCACGGATTGTGATGTCCTGCAGATTGCCGATTGGGGTTGAAACGATGTGCAGTCCCGGTTCAATCCGTTTAGCCGTTAGCGAATGCTCGCTAATGTAGTATTTCCGCTCAGATGCAGCTTCGGAATGATCCATGGTCGCCTCGTGAAAGCTCCAGAATGGAGCAAGTTTTGCACAGTAGAGAGTGCACATCTAACCAACAAACCGCAAAATGACTAATTACAACGGGGAGTTTTTGACAGAATCCTTAAAAAAATCGCGGATTTCCTTGGGTTGAGGCTGTATTAACTGCGTTGGATCTGTAGAAATAAACCAAACTAAGGCGTATCTCCGAGAAGTGGGGTCCGGTTTTCGGATAAGAGTATGCGTAAAATAATCGATTAGAGCATGGCGCGTGAGCAATCGCGACGAGTTCTAAATGTAAATTGCCGGATTTCATCCCTTGCAAAACGGGGGATTGATCGAACGGCCTTCGGAATAGATGGGGCATCCATGAGCTTAGGATCAGCCACACTGCGTGGAATGAGCTTCCGCAAACTTGTGACAGGGGCTGCACTTGGCGTCTCCTTCTTGTTGGCTGGCTGTGTTAATTCACCTAACTTCTCATCGGTGAACACTCCTTTTCAGCCTGATTTGAACCCGAACGGCCAGCCGCAACTGGTTTCAGGCCGTGCCATTGGCAATGGCTCCGTTCGTGTTGGCCTGCTGCTGCCATACTCTGGCGAAGGTCAATCCGCTGCTTCTGTTGCCACTCTTTTCGAAAACTCCGCCAAGCTTGCACTTGAGGATTTTCAGGGAGCTGACATCCAGCTGCTCGTAAAAGACACTGGCGGAACCTCTGAGGGCGCAAGCATTGCTGCCCAGCAGGCGATCAGTGAAGGCGCAGAACTCCTCATTGGTCCGGTTTTTGCCCCGGCTGTTCAGGGTGCTTCTGCCGTTGCTCGCCGGTCTGGTGTTCCAATCGTTGCATTCTCCTCTGATATCAATGCGGCAAAGCCGGGCACGTACCTGCTCAGCTACCTGCCAGTATCTGACGTGAACCGCATTGTGTCTTATGCAGCAGAACAAGAGCGTGGCTCCTATTCTGCACTGTTGCCAAACAATGCCTATGGTGCGGTGGCTGAAGCTGCATTCCGTCAGGCTGTTGGGCAGACAAATGGCCGTATCATCACCATCGAGCGCTACATCCCGGGCAATGCTGAAGACATCCGCGCTCGCGTTGCCAGCCTGAGCCGCTCTATTTCGCAGGTGGACACTCTGTTTGTTCCTGAAGGGGGCGGTGTTCCTCCATTTGTGATGCAGGTGATGACCGAAATGGGTGCAAGCCTTGGTGAAGTGAAGATGATCGGCAGTGGTCAATGGAACACACCGGACATCCTCCAGTCTCCTGTCATGGTTGGCAGTTGGTTCCCCGGGCCGGATAACCAGAGCTTCGAGCGTCTCGCGACCCGTTACCGAGAAACCTATGGCGCTCAACCACCGCGCAATGCGTCCTTGGCTTATGATGCAACCATTCTGGCCGCTGGGCTGGTCCGCTCCGCTGGACCTGATCGCTTCTCTGACCGTGTGTTGACCAATCGTGATGGTTTCCTCGGTATTGATGGTATCTTCCGCTTCCAGCAAGATGGCCTGAATGACCGTGGACTTGCGGTTTATGCTGTTTCTGGCAAGAGGACTGCAGAACCAATTGCACCAGCACCTCGCAGCTTCTCTGGCCAATTCTAGGCTCCGAAACTTCTGATGCTGAAAGCCTCGCTCGCAAGAGCGGGGCTTTTTTGTGTTTAGCTCTGATAAATCTCTCCAATTGCACTTGTTATCTTGGGGCTGTGGTGATCGAAAAAGCCTAATCTGCATTGGCAAAATCGCCATTAAAGGCAAGGAGCCATGCAGGAACTACGCTTTCATCATGTCGGTATTCCCACCAGCGAAAAGCTGCCGGAAACGCACCACAACAAAACCCTCAAACTCACTGCAACAGGTTATTTTGAGGGTCCTTATGCCATTGAGTGGATGAACTTTGATGATGACAACCCACTCCCCGAGATAATCAAGACAACCCCTCATGTTGCCTATGTGGTTGATGACCTTACCGAAGCTTTGCAAGGTAAGAATGTTATTTTGTCTCCGGAAAGTCCGGCCAAAGGCGTTTGGGTCGCCTTCATTCTGGAGGGTAGAAACCTCATCGAACTCATGCAATTTGACAAGCCCGAAGAAGAAATTTGGCCTCATCCCGGAAAATTCAGGATCTGAAGGCGCTGCACTGTTACCGCGATTTACCCAATGAGACGAAAGGCCTTTAGGAAACTAATGAAATCCGGAGTGAAAACGGATAGAAATACCTCAGGAAATGAGTTGGCGGGCCTGATGGTGATCAAGCCTGCGCAAAAGGTGGTTTTAAAATGCTTTCAGACAAGCGCATTCTCCTCATCATCACAGGCGGTATTGCAGCCTATAAATCGCTGGATCTGATCCGCCGCCTGCAAGAGCGAGGCGCGAAAGTTCGGGCAATTCTGACCAACGGTGGTTCCCAGTTCATCACACCGCTTGCTGTTGGTGCGTTGACGGGCGACACAGTCTTCACCGAGCTGTTTGATAGAGAAGCCGAGCACGATGTCGGCCACATCCGCTTGTCACGAGAGGCGGATCTCGTCGTCGTCGCCCCAGCCACCGCAAACATCATGGCAAAGATGGCGCACGGGCTGGCTGACGATCTGGCCTCCTGCGTATTGCTGGCCAATGACAAACCGGTCCTCGTTGCTCCTGCTATGAACTCCAAAATGTGGAGCCATCCGGCCACCCAACGCAATGTTGCTCAGTTGAAAGCGGGCGGCCTGAATTTTGTTGGCCCCAATGCGGGCGAGATGGCGGAAAAAGGCGAAGCAGGCTATGGCCGCGTGTCCGAGCCGCTGGAAATTGTCGCCGCGATTGAAGATCTCCTTTCTCCCAAAGAACAGCCTCTGAAGGGCAAACGCATTGTCATCACCGCTGGCCCAACCCATGAGCCAATTGATCCAGTGCGTTACATCGCCAATCGATCCTCCGGCAAACAGGGCTATGCCATTGCAGAAGCTGCGGCAAATGCTGGAGCGCAAGTGACGCTTGTCTCAGGCCCAACAGTTCTGTCAGACCCGAAAGGCGTTGAGACAATCCGCGTAGAGTCTGCAAGCGCTATGCTGGCCGCAGTTGAATGTGCCTTACCAGCTGACATCGCGATCATGGCTGCAGCCGTAGCAGACTGGCGGGTTGCTCACGATAGCAACCAGAAAATCAAGAAAGACGGAACAGGCTTGCCACCAGCTCTGAGCCTTGTCGAAAATCCGGATATTCTGAAGACAGTAGGACATTTGCAGGGCAAACGACCGAAGCTAGTGGTTGGTTTTGCTGCCGAAACAAATGATTTGATCAATAACGCCCGCGGAAAGCTGGAGCGTAAAGGCGCTGATTTGATTGTAGCAAACGATGTCAGCCCAGAGAATAACGTCATGGGCGGCGACAACAACACCGTCCGTCTCGTGACCCATAACGGCGTGGAAGACTGGCCGAAAATGGGTAAGGACGAAGTCGCTCGCCAGCTTGTCAAAAAGATTGCAGAGCTGGCTTAACCCGCTCACCTAACAGTCTCGTTAGAAGGCCGGTAAGTTCGTACCGGCCTTTTGCTGTTTAGGCCGAAACCTGCTCGCTTTCGTGTTCTGCACTCAAAAGCGGTTTACCGAGGATCATGTCTGAAGCCTTCTCGGCAATCATGATTGTCGGCGCATTCGTATTGCCTGAGATCAGCGAAGGCATCGTAGAAGCATCAATCACTCGCAGGCCTTCCAGTCCGTGCACTTTCAGGTCCGGCCCGACGACCGACATTTCATCTGTGCCCATTTTGCAAGTGCCAACAGGATGATAGATCGTCTCCGCCCTCTCCCGCACCGCTTGCTTGATACTGCGCTCATCACGGCCAAACTCGTAGAGCATGTCCTCCCTATAGTCTGAGAGCTCTGGCCCTTCCAGAATGTCCCGTGTCATGCGGATACCCTTCACCAACACATCCATGTCTTCCGGATCTGTCAGATATTTCGGGTCAATACGCGGAGCATCCATCGGGTTTGCTGAGTTGAGCCCAACTTCCCCGGTTGATTTTGGCCGCAAAACGCAAACGTGACAGCCAAACCCGTATCCGCCATAGAGCTTCCGACCATGGTCATCGATGATGGAGATGACGAAATGTAGTTGAACGTCAGGCCTGTCCAGTTCCGGGTTGGTCTTCAAAAAAGCCCCACCCTCTGCTGCCGGAGAAGCAATTATGCCAGACCCATCCTTCCGCCAGCGCAGTATCTCCTTGATCAGCTGAATGCCCGGCTTCAAGCCCAGTCCCAGCATATCCGTTTTATTAGAGCGGTAGCTGATGGTGTAATCCAGATGATCCTGCAGGTTCTTGCCCACACCTGGCAGGTCATGCAGGACCGGAATGTTGTGTTTCGCCAGCTCATCCGCTGGCCCAATGCCAGAAAGCATAAGCAACTGCGGAGACTGGAAAGCGCCAGCTGAGACAATAACCTCACGACTTGCTTTCACTATCGCAAGTTTGCCCTTCTGGTTGTATTCAACACCAACGGCTTTCTTGCCTTCAAACAACACCCGAGTGCTACGGGCATAGGTAATCACGGTCAGATTGGGGCGATCCATAACGGGATGAAGGTAGGCAGCAGCAGCTGAACAGCGTTCGCCCTTTTTGTCGTCCTCATGGAACTGCGTGACCTGATAAAGCCCAACGCCCTCCTGATCACCGCTGTTAAAGTCATTGTTGCGTTTAATCTGCCTGCCTTCAGCTGCAGCTAAAAAGGCGTGCGAGATTGGAAGAGGCGAACGTTGCTCGGAAACGTGTAAAGGCCCATCGGCCCCATGCATTCTGCTTTCACCGCGCTGATTGCATTCAGACTTTTTGAAGTAGGGCAGTACATCATCAAAGGACCACCCTTCAGCACCCTGCTCCACCCAACCATCATAATCCTGTTTTTGGCCGCGGATATAAAGTTGCGCGTTGATTGCGCTGGAGCCACCCAAAGCCTTGCCGCGTGGATGGAATGTGGTTCTGTCGTTCAGCTCCGTTTGCGGAACCGAGTTAAAAGCCCAGTTGTTGATGGCAAAGGGCTTTGCGGAAACCATCGCTGCAATGCCAAGAGGTGCCCGTACCAGAACGGACTTTCCTTCACCTCCAGCCTCAAGCAGGCAAACCGTTATTGAAGGGTCTTCTGTAAGTCGGGCTGCAAGCACACACCCTGCTGAGCCGCCTCCAACAATCACATAATCAAAATCCATTGCGCCCCTCCCCAGAAACACACCACACGCCCGAAAGCCCTCACTTCTTCCGGAAATGAAACAGCAAAAATGTCTAAAGCACTTTTCTCTCGCCCCAATACGGACAAGCTGTTTTATGTTTTAATGTTAGTGAGCCTTTCCCCAAACGGAAACCTGAACATTCTGGTGAGTATGTTATGCGCTAAACTTCTCTGAGGGCGTTCTTTGAAAATAACATTTGAACGCAGAGGCTTGCTGAGGTTCTTCCCCAGTTTATCCCCTGCGCAGGTTTCTCTGGTTCGGGTCAGTCAGATCGTGCAGTCTGTTCGCCGCAGCCTGCGCAAATCGCAAAATCACCGCTTTACGGGTTGCAGCAGAAAGCTTGTGTTCCGGTGCTTCGCGAATGATTTCTGCCATGTAGTCATCAGCCAGAATGAAGCCGGTTTGTTCTGGAAAAATCTCTTGCGGAACGTCTGCGCTGGTAGCGAAAAATAGCCGGTCGCAATAATCGCGATACTCATGCCATTTATTGTCTGCTTTGAAGTCCTCGATTGATGACTTGATCTCGATAATCCAAATCTCGGATTTCTTGCCAAGAACCACCAGATCAGCCCGACGGCCTGAGGCCAATGTGATTTCTGGCAGGCTCGTATGACCCAGCACTCGCAGATAGCGCTGCACCCCACGCTGGATTTTCAACGCACGCTCGGATTGACGACCATCGACCAGCGGATCATCCAGTTGAACGCGATTTGAGCCCTTCACAAATTCCATGAAACCGTTCCCACTTTGTTCTTAGTGATACTATCAAGCTGCCCTACAATTTCAATCCAAGATTAGATCAGGGCTTCACTGAGTTTCAGGTAAAACGAAATCCAGCTTTGCTGCCAACTGCAACATCCGTTCATCAATCGGAAACTGTGCTGCGCAGTTAGCAAGGGCTTCCCGAGCTTTTGTGTGCTCAAAGCAGCTTGAATACAACTCGGCTGCACCTATCAAAAAACTCTTGCGCCAACGCTTTGGTGTCGTCTTCAACACGGCATCACATTGCAAGGTACTATCCCACTCCTGAAGCAGTTCAGCGCCCTCTTGAGGCTTTCCTTGCAACGCAAGATGTTCGGCCTTTAGCAACCCATAGCCCGGATTTGCAGAGAGTGCTCTCGATACATCTGGCAGATGCATCACTCTGCCTTCTGCGAGCGCTTGCCCCAGACGAACGAAACCCGCGCAGTCAGCAAGGCTTGGCGTGATAAGGAGACCTCGCGCCCTAAGCAGCTCAGCAACATCGCGCTGAAACGTCTTGATCAGCTGGCGAATAATGTTGAGAGAGTAGAGCTGATCATGCAACGCATGCGGCCCTGCAACCCCATAATAAAACCGGTTTGCACAATGCGGCAATCGCTGCGCGGCAAGGTATCCGTTCGTGTCAACCCAATCGAATAGCCCGAAGAAGAGGTGAACGGGATACTTCATACTCTCTGATAGAAGCGCCAGTAGATCTACTTTTTCATGAGCAGAAGGTGCCAGGTATGCAGCGCTCTGTGAGCCAACCACACCCAGCTCCAGCTCCGTTGAAAATGCATAAATCTCACCGTCCTGACGCCGCAGGCCGGTCACCAACGCCCCATAAGCCCCCATGGATGCGCCGTAATAGATGATGCGCTCCGGGTTCTCTTGCGCAATCGCTTCGTCAATCGCACAGTCAATGCTCTGTTGAGCACTAAGGTACCACTGCGATTGGATATCATTCAGAAAAACACAGGAATGCTGTGTCTTTGCAAACAAGCGCTCCAGCCCGAATTTACCAGAGGGTATCCGGACCTGAGAGAAAACAACCAGTAACACACCGCTGCGACCACCGGATTGGAACTTCACTTCCAATCCGTGAGATACACTCGGTACTGTCGTAAGCCCCTGCATTGAGCGGAGGCTTAAGGCTTCTTGCGCTTGAGATAAACGCCACCACCGGAAGCAGGTGCTGAAGAACTGTCAGATGACTTGCTAGGCGACCGGCGTGGTGGTGCTTTTTTACCCGGCTTGGCAGAAGATTTGCCCTTTGGCTTTTGAGCGAATTTACCGCCGCCCGGGCCTTTCCGCTGCCCACCAAGTTTCTGTTTTTTGCCCGCCAATTGCGCACTGCTGCGTGCGCTTTTCGGCTCGCGATCTGATGGGAAGAAGGTGTATCCATCCATCTCGGGGATCTTCTTGCCGATCAACTTCTGAACAGCACGCAGCATACCGCGATCTTCTGGCAAACAGAACGTAATAGCGTTTCCGCTCTTACCCGCACGCGCCGTACGGCCAATGCGATGCACGTAGTTCTCGGTCGCGTTCGGCATGTCAAAGTTGATCACATGCGAAATGTCTGAAACGTCAATTCCGCGGGCTGCAACATCAGTCGCAACAAGGGTTTTCAGCTTACCGCCTTTGAACTTGTCCAGCGTCTTCTGGCGTTCTGCCTGAGACATGTCGCCATGAATAGCTTCTGCTGGCACACCGTCTGCGTTCAGCCGGGCAGCTAGTCGCGCACTGCCTTTTTTGGTGAGCGTAAACACAAGAGCGCGCTCGCACTCTTCCGTTTCAAGCAGCGTCTTCAGCAGCGGATACTTGGCGTTATCTTCCAGATGCGCGATCTTCTGAATTACAGCTTCTACTGTTGTTGCTGGTGGCGCAGTGCTCACCTCAACAGGATCGCTTAGGAAGCGACCAGCAAACTCACGAATTTCTGCAGGCATAGTTGCTGAGAACAGCAGTGTCTGCCGTTTTTCCGGCAGCAGATAAGCAATCTCTTCCAGTTCTGCGATAAAGCCGAGATCAAGCATCTGGTCCGCTTCATCGAGAACAAAAATCTCCAGCTCATCAAAGCTGACGCCGTTCTTGCGGTGCAAGTCGAGCAGTCGGCCAGGTGTTGCCACAAGCACATCCAGACCACGCTGCAAAGCACGGAACTGCGGAGGAAACGGCACACCGCCAACAACGCAGCTGGAGTACATTTTGGTACGACCTGAATAGGCCTTGATGTTCTTTGAAATCTGATCCGCCAGCTCGCGGGTTGGCGTCAGAATAAGGCTGCGCACGCTCTTTGGCGCTGCGCGATACCGGCTCTCAAGCAAGCGCTGAAGAAGCGGCACTGCGAAAGCTGCGGTTTTACCCGTTCCGGTCTGAGCAAGACCAAGCAGGTCCTTGCCATCCAGAATGTATGGAATAGCGTTTTCCTGAATAGGTGTTGGCTCGTCATAACCTTTAGATTTCAGGGCGATCTGAAATGGTTTTGCAACGCCAAGTTTGTCGAAGTCGGTCAAAAGTGATCTTTCGAATGAGCAGAGTGTCCGAAGCCGGTTCTGCTGATTTCATCATGTGTTTTTTGCGCGTCCCGGAAAAGTAGAAACCGTTTTTCGATTTAGGATGCGCACAAAACAAGCTTGAAGAAGTTTGCCTTCGAGAAATCCAGCACAAAAGCAGGCAGCTTCAATTAATTCTACTGGAATAGTCTCTGAGGCTCGGTTTGATCGGGCTATTAACATAGACCCGCCACATTATGCTAGAATTATTGCAGGAGAGCATAATATTCTGGTTGTCCCGACAAGAAAAGGACGACAAATTTGGTTAGAGTAGTCCAGCTACTTGCATGTTTCATGTTCTTCTTTATGTATGGGGACCAAGAATAATGACGCTGCTTTTATGGCCCACATCCTATAAATGGCCTGCTGCTAATAACATTAAAGATTAGGGTTCGAGCTTTGATTGATGCAAATTTTGAAGACTTAGAAGAAAACGCTGAGGAAGCTTCGCGGCTTCTTGCTAACATGGCGCATCCCAAGCGCTTGATGGTGTTGTGTCGACTGGTACAGAGCGAATGTACTGTAGGTGAACTTGCCGAAGCTGTTAATCTTAGTCAGTCCGCGCTGTCTCAACACCTTGCCAAGATGCGTGCCAGCAATCTGGTGTCCACCCGCCGTAGCGCCCAGACGATCTATTATTCTCTGGCAAGTGCCGAAGTGGAATCCGTTCTGCAAACTCTCTACGGCCTGTATTGCGCTCCTCAGGAAAAAGCCTAGCAGGGCCTGCTTTAAGGCCCCGCAATTACCACAGAGCTACCATCCCACCTGCGCTTCTCTTCTGCATTTGGTAGCTGGTTGAACATGTGAAGGTCCACTGGAATTTCATCTTCAGACTTCAGACCTGAAAACTCACCAAACAGACGGACGGTTTCTTCGTCCAGCGCACCGCCGATATACAGATTGGAAACCTCTCCGCTCACATCGGAGAGTTTGAACCGGGTTTCCCAGAGCCAAAACACCTGTCTGTGGTCCTGATCGCTTTCGTAAACCATCGTCAGCGCAGGCAGAAAGCCTGCATTGGTGTGTGGTACCGGAGGCAGTTCGCCAGCAGGTGTCTCGCCTTTCAGGTATCCAGTCGCCGTTGGAACAGACCATTCCGGAGCCTTGCGCCAGCCCAGGTCTGTCAGTTGTTTTTCCAACTGCTCCGGCGTGCCGGACCATTGCAGTGTTATCGGCTCTTCCAGTTCACCCGTAATGGATACACGCTTGGCAGGCAGCAAACGCCAGTCCTGCAAGCGCCAGCTGGATTTTTGGATCACAACGGATTCACTGCGCGGCTCATAAGCCTCAGCAGTTGTCTTATAATTGGTGCTGATGTGCCAGACGGAAGCAATCGCCAGTGCACTCAGCGAAATGATCGTCAGCGCTGTTCTGCCGACTTTCTCGTTGTGAATGTGCCCAAACACGAATGAGAAGAAGAAGACCGTACCGGAGCCAAACAAGAGACCTGCCAGAACGTCTGAAAGCCAATGCGCGCCAAGATAAACTCGTGAAAACCCGATCAGGATCGCAAAGGTTGCCGCCACAGAATAGATGATCGTCTTGCTCAGACGGGAACGATCATGAGCCACCAAAACCGCAATGACCCCGATTAAAACCGTATTGATCGTCGCATGCCCGGATGGAAATGAAAATGCGTCCGCTCCAGAGTACAGCTCAATCGGGCGATCGCGGCCAATCAATGCCTTGGTGATCACCACAAAGATTGAGGAGCTGACAATCGCGATGACAAAGCCTGTCGCTCTGCGCCATGCCTTCCGTCCAAACAAATAAAGCCCAACAGCCAGTGTCACGGTTGCAGTGACATGTCCATCGCCCATCATGGTGATCATAACCATGACCTTATCGATGATCGGTGTCCGGGCGATCTGGAAGAAGTTGCTGATCGCAAGATCAGCCCGCGCCATCGGCATTCCCGGCGCCACAGCACCTGTAAACCAAATGAAGCCGGGCAGCGTGACAAGCAGGAAGAACGCAGAAACCAGCATCCCCACACTACGTGGGTTTTCAGGGTCATACGTCCGTGCAACCCATTGGCTGAAGCGATCAGGACGGCGGGCAAACCAATTGACTGTTGCCTGATGAGAACCGCCAACGATTGGCAGAATAAACATGATCAGCCAGCGGATCAGGGCCACGGCAATCAAAAGAACCAGCAGCAAGCCACCAAGAATAATCGCCAGACGCGTATTGAACTCGCCAATCGCAAACAGAGCTGAGCCAGCCATCACACCTGGTATCAAATGGATTGCGGCCCATGCGAAGGCTGATGTTACGTTGAAGAACGTAAAGCGGCCAAAACTCATGTCCGCCATACCGGCAATTCCGGGTACCACAGACTTCACACCTGGCACAAAACGGCCAATGAAGATGCTCTTACCACCATGTTTGGCAAAATAGTCTTCACCGCGCTGCAACCAATCCGGATACCTGCTTAATGGCCAGATGGTGCGCACTTTGTCTTTGTAAAAGTAGCCAAACCAGTAGGAGAACGCGTCGCCCGTTACGGCGCCTGCGGTTGTCCATAAAAAGATGCTCAGAAAGGGCAGCTCGCCAAGGCCAATAAGCGTTCCGGCGCCCACAAGAACAACCGTGCTTGGAAACACCAGTCCAATCAGAAAGAGCGCTTCGCCCATTGCGACGATAAAACAGATAAGGCCAGCGAACGCTGGGTTTGCTGCAATGAAATCAACAATGTGGTTGAGGAATGTGGTGACGAAATCGACGTTCACTGAAAAGTCTCTAGCTCTTTCATAAATGACTTAGATCGCTGGGTGACTGCTTGAAATGTATACATAGTGCCAAGGTGACCAAAATAAGGTCTGCATTCTGTTACATTTATATGCAGGCATCTGGCGCTTTGAAAGGGAAATAACAAGCCCTAATCCCTTCAAAAAGCATAATAGTCCCACTAATCAGACCCATACGTTAATTCTGGTGACGAAAAACATCGTTTAGCTCTTTAAGCAATAATACAGAATGGCTATTCTTGGCAGCAAAGCCGAATGAGCAAAAATAACATTTTACGCCATGCCCCAGATGCGAAGGTCACTTGCATGTTTCAGTCTGCAAACATTCCTCAGACAGTCAGCAAAGAGCTGCTTCAAAAAAGACTGCCTGAACTCCGTGAGGAATTGTTGGAAGTTCAGCACAAGCTGAGAGAGAACAAAGCTTTTGCAACGATCATTTTGCTCGCTGGCGTAGACGGCTCGGGTAAAGGCGCGGCGATCTCCCGTTTGTATGAGTGGATGGACACACGTTATCTGTTCTGCAACGCCTACCATGAAGAGCGCAGCGAGTCTGAAAGCGCCCGACCAAACTACTGGCGCTACTGGCGTGATCTGCCTGCACGGGGCGAAACCTCCATTGTGTTTGGCTCCTGGTATCAGGAACCTTTGCGTGATGCCGTTATGGGCAAGATTGACGACGCAGAGCTGGAGCGCCAGCTGTCAGCCATCAACCGCTTTGAAAAAATGCTGGCTTACGAGAACATTCTCCTTCTCAAGTTCTGGTTCACTCTTCCAAAGGCAGAGCAGCAGGAACGCCTGCATGATATCGAAGCCAAAGGCAAAAAAGGCCGCAACTTCATTGAGGAATGGTCTGGCTCGGAGCACTATCGCGCCGCGCAGACGGCTGGCGAAAAGGCATCCCTGCAAACCAGCACCGGCTATGCTCCTTGGTTTGTGATCCCTTCTCAGGATCCGGATGTTCGCGATCTCGCACTGGCCGAAACCATCGCGCAATCCATGAAGAAGAAGCTGGAAAGCGGCAACGGCAATCCGGTTTCAGCTCCGGCTGTGGTCACGACCCTGTCGCAGGCCAACGCCGTGGATGCGATAGACCTGACAGCAACCATCTCCAAAGAAGACTACAAGGCAGAGCTTGAAGAGCTTCAGGACAAGATGGCGTACCTGACAGACCGCAAGCGCTTCAAAAAGTTCGGTTTAATCTCCGTCTTCCAGGGCAACGATGCAGCTGGCAAGGGTGGTTCAATTCGCCGTCTCACCCGCTCCATGGACCCGCGAAACTACAAGGTGCACCCAATCGCAGCCCCTTCCGTGGAAGAAAAGCTGCACCCGTATCTCTGGCGTTTCTGGCGCCGCCTGCCGAAAAAGGGCCACAGCGCCATCTTTGACCGCTCCTGGTACGAGCGGGTTCTTGTTGAGCGTGTCGAAGGCTTTTGCTCCGAAGCGGACTGGATGAGGGCCTACAACGAAATCAACGCCTTCGAAAAAGAGCTGACGGATTCCGGTTTCGTCCTCTGCAAGTTCTGGCTGGCGATCTCGGAAGAAGAGCAACTGCGCCGCTTCAAAGCCCGCGAAGAAACCGCCTACAAGAACTACAAAATCACCGAGGAAGACTGGCGCAATCGCCTCAAATGGAACGAATACGCCATCGCAGCTGGTGACATGGTGGACCGCACCTCCACCCGCTATGCGCCATGGACGTTGATCTCTTCCGAAGACAAGCGCTACGCCCGCATTCAGGTACTTAGAACCACCGTCAACGCTCTCGAAAAGGCGATGAAGAAGAAGGACAAGGAGAGCTAACTCGGCGTCCTTCGTCTACAACACTCCGCAACAGCTCCTGTCACACTTCGTTTTGTGACAGGACTTCTGCAGAAACCAGATCAACTTCCTGGCCACCTCGCCAGATATTGATCACGGCTTCAATCTTCAGCGACTTCTTAACGCCGTCATATTCAGCAACCTGCTGCTGTTGTTCCTCGAAGAATGGTCCATCGAAGTCCATTGAGATGTCCTTCTCCATGTAGGCCTCAATGCGCAGATCATCTGGTCCCGGCTTGCTGATATCAAACTGCATGTCCTGATTGTTGGACATACACATCACCGCGTCAGAGAGCTGCGGAAACAGCCCTTGATGGCAAACTGCAAAGATGGCGGCACGTTCCTGTGGCGAGAACTGATCAAAGAAGCTCATGTCTTCAATCGGTTTTGAATCGAACGTAAAAGTGCGCTCCTGCCTGCGGTCAAAGTCCTTTTGAAACTGTATGCCCTGCTGCTCGGGGATCTTGATCCCCTCCATCATGATGTCGTTTTTCAGGTTAGCTTCCACGCGGCCTTCGTCAGGACTGCGCACATCAAATTCCAGCTTAAAATCCAAAACGCTGTAGCTGCGATAATGGGAACTGTCATAGACTTTGAAATTGTCCTGATAGTTCGCACCAGCCAGTTCGCGCAGTTGCTCAAAGGCTTTGACCTTGCTTTGGTCCGTCACACCCGGAGAATACAGATCAAACGTCAGTTTCTTCGCTGTTACGCGGTCCGTCCCGCAAAACCAGTCAACAATCTTGTCCCAGAGCCGTGTTGCCGGATTCCCAACATGGTCTCTGTCCGAGGCTCTCTTGATGTTCTCAAGATCCCCCGCTGAGATGTGCGGATTAATTTGCGGTGTGCTCAAAGCAACTGAAGATGACATGTTCCACCCTCCTGAACGCGGTCAACTGGTCATGCAGGGCTTTATAAGCCTGACACCAAGATTGTGCAGGAAGTTGCAGAGTTGCGCTGTTCTGAATGGCACTGGAACGACAAAACCATGCACTAAAAGCACCGCATGGCAGCCCATGCAGTGTTGAAGCTAAGGTTCCCAAACTTGGGATGAGCAAGGCGAGCAGGCAGTGCCTGCGCTACTTGTTTAAATATGAGTCTTCGGCAGTGGCTGCTCGCCTCGCCCGGGCTTTCTTGTAATGAACAACGTCGCCTCTTTGCCTGTAAGGCACGATAGCCGGTTTCCCGGAAAGACAATGGCTTATCCAATCAGGTTTCCCTAACCGAACAGTTCCTCCGTCTTTGACAAACGTATCTGCAAAAGCAGGTTTTACTGCCGGTACATTTGCACTTGTCGCCGCGTGATACCCTACAAACTTGGGCCCTTCCCCTCAAACCATGCGGTCACGTTTGAAGTTCGGTTCACCGGACCACCAGAAAGATGCGTTACCTCTCCTGATAGCCCCACCCAACCCACGCCTCACTGACGGACGGTCCGCCAGCAGCCCGTTGCGTGGGCATGTCTCTCAGAATATGGGAGAAAACTGGGAGGGGAATAAGTTTTATAGATCACTCAGTTGCTTACGCATTAAGGCCTTTCATGCCCTCAGGCGTGTACCGCTCACCCACAACAGGAATGTGAGCAATCTCAGCGTCCAGTGCCAGCCCCTCTTCAGCGGTCAATTCAATCTCAGGTGCTGCAGCGTTTTCTTGCAGATACTTCAGCCTCTTAGTTCCCGGAATTGGCACGATATCGTTTCCCTTTGCCAACAACCAAGCGAGGGAGAGCTGTGCAGGTGTGCATTTCTTCTGGTGTGCAGTCGCTGTAATCACTTTCGCGATACCCTCGTTGATGAGCAGGGCCTCTTTGGAAAATCTAGGCAGATTGGCGCGAAAATCGCCCTCTTCAAACTCCGTTTTCGAGTTGAAACTGCCCGTCAAAAATCCTCGTCCCAGCGGGGAATAAGGGACAAATCCAATGCCGAGCTCACGGCATGCTGGCAGGATTGCGCTTTCGACATCACGGGACCACAGCGAGTATTCTGTCTGTACAGCTGCAATTGGATGAACCGCATGCGCCCGGCGCAGTGTTGTCTCGTTGATCTCACAAAGCCCGATATTGCCGATCTTTCCTTCATCAACCAGCTGTGAAAGCTCGCCCATCACATCCTCAACGGGTTGCTCCGGGTTAACACGATGAACGTAGTAAAGGTCAATGTAATCAACGCCCAAGCGCTTCAGAGAAGATTCACAGGCCTGCCGTGCGTATTGCCTGCTGTTATCGATTGTCCGCTTGTATTCGCCGGGTTTCCGATTGATGCCGAACTTCGTCGCGATTTTGAGAGGCGCTTTCGTTTCCTTCAAAAAACGACCAATCAACTCCTCATTGTGATGAGGGCCATACATGTCAGCTGTATCGAAGAAATCTATGCCCAGTTCAACGGCTCGTGCCATCACACCCAAGGACACGCTGTCATCGTGTGAGCCATAAAACTCACTCATCCCCATGCAGCCCAGACCAAGTGCTGAGACGTTAAGTTTAGATCCAAGTTGGCGCGTTTTCATCAGAAGCTTCCTTGTGTTGCTGCTGAATACTTGCCATGTTTCAAAAATGGAAAATACGAGTAGAAATGGAAAGCTGATTTCCGAATTTGGAAATGAAGTTCTGCGCGACCTTGTATGGGATGACACCAAAGCCTTTCTGGCTGTTGCGAGAACAGGAACACTCAGCGCGGCTGCTCAACACCTGCAGATCGGTGTGGCGACGCTGTCGAGAAAGATTGATCGTCTCGAAGAAACGCTGAAAATCCCTTTGTTCGTCAGGCACCAGTCCGGCTACCAGCTCACGGAGGATGGCCGTGAGCTGCTGGCAAAAGCAGAGGCGCTGGAAGCCGCAGCCGCAGCATTCTCCTCCGGCGCAAAGGCTCAGGCAGGCATTTCCGGAAAATTGCGCCTCGCCACAGCAGAAAATCTCGCCACTCACCTGATTTTGCCTGCACTGCCCGAGCTGCGCACCAACTATCCGGACCTGTATATCGAAATTTTGACCGACGTAAGCTCAGTCAACCTGCACCGCCGTGATGCAGACCTCGCCATACGGATGGTGAAACCGGAAAGCGGCAACGTAACACTGCGTCGCTTGGGAACACTCGGCTTCGGCCTTTATGCAAGCAAAGAATATCTGCTTAAGCGGACCGAACTCGAAAAGCCTGAGAGCTATGAGGACGATGACTGCATATCCTGGAGTGAAGCGCAGGCTCACCTTGCCGCAGCACAATGGATTCGACGTGCTTTAAAAGGCCGTGAGCCTGCAGTTTTAACCTCATCACTCGCCACGCAAGTGGTCGCTGCCAAAGCCGGGCTTGGTCTGGCAGTCCTCCCTCACTTCCTTGCAGCAGAAGCCGGGCTTGTCTGCGTGGAAGCCAACATCGGCGTTGATCAACAAATCTATCTGGTCATGCACTCTGATCTCGCCCATTCCCCCCGAATGCGCGTCATGGCAGACTTCCTCGCCGACCTGATCATCAAAAACCGAGCCAGATTAAGCGGCCCACCTCAGTAGGCCGCTCTTCTTAAACCACATTCCGCTCAATCAGCGGATTGTTTGCGGTCAGGCGCTCAACACCAAGCTCAGAAAGGTCCAGCGTTTCATAGCGGCCTGTTACGATATGTTCGGCAAGGCCGCGTCCCACCGCCGGGCTTTGCTGAAGGCCGTGACCGGAGAAGCCCAGCGCGATGTAAAAGTCTTCAATGCCGGGCACCGGACCGGTAAATGCGTTGTGATCAAACAGGTTCACATCATAATGTCCTGCCCACGCCGCACCGGGCTTGATGGCTTCAAATGCAGGAATACGATTGGCGAGTGTTGGCCAAAGGTGTTCCTCAAAGAAGGAATAATCGACATCATAGTCGAAGGAATCCGGGTCTTGCTCTTCATCTGGTGAGCTGCCGCAGATAAAGCCTGTCCCTTCAGGGCGTACATAGGTTCCATTTGGATCAACCAGCAACGGCAGACCCGAAACCTCATCGCGGCATTCAAAGGTGAAAATCATGCGCTTTTTGGAGTGCACAGGCGCTTCAAAACCTGCTTCCATGCAAATCTGAGTACCACCTGACGCGCCTGCAGCGTTCACCACAACACCAGCTTCCACCTGTTCTCCGTTGGAGAGTGTCAAAATCCAGCTGCCTCCCATGATCTTTTCAAGATGAACCACTTGATACGGCTCATAAGGCACGTTCAGGGAGCGCGCTTTGCGGCGGAAAGCCTGCATCAGGCCATAGCCGTCAAACCAGCCTTCGCCAGAAAGACCGTGACAGCCAGCAGAAAGATCAGAGACGTTGAGCCACGGAAATTTAGCTTTCAGCGCATCAGTATCCAAAAAACCAATATCCGCACCCATCTTTTGTTGAAGCGCGTGGTTCTCTTCCAAAATGCTGCGCTTGTCTGGCGTTGCGAGAAATAGATAACCGCCCTCAACCAAGTCAATGCGTGGCTGCTCGCCGTCAACTTCCAGAAGACTGCCAATATTGCGCAGGAAATCGATGCCGTAGAGCGAAATGTCGATGTTCACGGCAGAGGAGAACTGTTGGCGAATAGAAGCGGCAGAAAGCGCCGAAGCGCAATGTTGGTAAGACGGATCTTTCTCAAAGACCGCAATGCTACCCTTGAAGTCGTCGCGTTGTGCAAGATGGTACGCCACCGATGACCCGATGACAGCCCCCCCAATAATAGCAACATCCACTGAAGCTATCGCCATAGTCACACCTGAATACTGAGAAATGAAAAAGGTAAGAACCGACGCCCGAAACAATTAGGCGGGTATTTGCGAGCGCCGGTCTAAAAGGGAGGCGAAACGCCTCCCAAGAGCATCAAGCGTAATCTCAAAAAAGGCCTCCCAGCACTTTCACAAGATTACGATGCTAATCAGGGCTTAAAAGAAAGCCTGAAGGCCAGTCTGTGCACGACCCAGAATAAGGGCGTGAACGTCATGCGTACCTTCGTAAGTGTTGACGGTCTCAAGGTTCTGAGCATGGCGCATCACCATGAATTCCTCGGAGATGCCGTTACCACCGTGCATGTCACGAGCCTGACGCGCAATATCCAGCGCCTTGCCGCAGTTGTTGCGCTTCACAATGGAAATCATCTCAGGAGCAACGCGGCCTTCGTCAAACAGACGACCAACACGCAGAGAGGCCTGAAGGCCGAGAGTAATCTCAGTCTGCATGTCTGCCAGCTTCTTCTGGAACAGCTGTGTCTGTGCCAGAGGACGGTTGAACTGCTTGCGGTCCATGCCGTACTGGCGAGCACGCATCCAGCAATCTTCCGCAGCGCCCAGCGCACCCCAGGAGATGCCGTAGCGAGCGCGGTTCAGACAGCCAAACGGACCTTTCAGGCCAGAAACGTTAGGCAGCAGCGCATCTTCACCCACTTCAACGTTGTCCATCACAATTTCACCGGTGATGGAAGCACGCAGAGACAGCTTGCCCTCAATCTTAGGTGCGGAAAGACCTTCCATACCCTTTTCAAGAACGAAACCGCGGATCTGGTTGTCATGCGCTTCAGACTTCGCCCAAACCACAAACACGTCTGCGATTGGAGAGTTGGAAATCCACATCTTGGAACCAGTGATGCGGTATCCGCTCTCGGTCTTCACAGCGCGGGTGCGCATGCCAGCCGGGTCAGATCCTGCATCCGGCTCGGTCAGACCAAAACAGCCCACGTATTCACCGGAAGCAAGCTTCGGCAGATATTTCATGCGCTGCTCTTCAGAGCCGTACGCGTAGATTGGGTACATCACCAACGAGGACTGCACACTCATCATGGAGCGGTAGCCACTGTCCACACGCTCAACCTCGCGGGCAACGAGGCCGTAAGCCACATAAGACGCACCTGAACCACCGTATTGCTCTGGAAGTGTCACGCCAAGCAGGCCCTGTTCGCCCATCTCGTTAAAGATGGAGCGATCAGTCTTCTCTTCGCGGTAGGCTTCCATCACACGTGGCAGAAGCTTTTCTTGAGCGTATGCACGCGCGCTTTCCATGATGAGGACTTCGTCTTCATTCAACTGGTCGCGCATGAGGAACGGGTCTTCCCAATTGAAGACGCCTCCGCCGGTTGGATCACTACTCATGCTCAAAATTCCTTATTCAACGTCAAACTTCACACCCTGCGCCAATGGAAGAGCGCCAGAGTAGTTGATGGTATTGGTCGCGCGGCGCATGTATGCCTTCCAGGCATCAGAGCCAGCTTCACGGCCACCACCAGTTTCCTTTTCACCACCAAATGCGCCGCCAATCTCAGCGCCAGATGGGCCAATATTGACGTTTGCAATGCCGCAATCAGAGCCAACGACAGAAACGAAGGTTTCAGCTTCACCCATGTCTTTGGTGAAGACGGAAGAAGACAGACCAGCACCAACACCGTTCTGAATTTCAATCGCTTCATCAAAGTCGCTGTAGCGAACGACGTAGAGGATCGGAGCAAAAGTCTCTTCCAGTACAGGACCAACCTGACCTGGCATTTCAACAACAGCAGGCTGAACGTAATAGGCATCCGGATACTCATCCGCCATCACGCGCTGGCCACCATGCACGGTGCCGCCGGCAGCTTTCGCAGCTTCCAGAGATTTCTGCATGTTGTCATAAGCGTCTTTGTCGATGAGCGGACCGATCAGCGTACCTTCTTCAGTCGGAATGCCGATCTTCACAGAGGCATACGCCTTGATCAGACGTGGGATCAGCGCGTCATAAACGCTGTCATGCGTGATCAGACGGCGCAGAGTAGTACAGCGCTGACCGCAAGTACCCATTGCAGAGAAGGCCACGCCGCGCAGGGTCAGGTCCAGATCAGCAGATGGGGTCACGATCGCTGCGTTGTTGCCGCCCAGCTCAAGGATGGACTTGCCGAAGCGCTGTGCAACACGTGGACCAACCTGACGGCCCATGCGAGTGGAACCAGTCGCGGAGATAACAGGCACGCGCTTGTCATCGACCAGCGTCTCACCGATTTCACGGCCACCCACGATAACTTCCAGCAAGCCCTTCGGTGCATCATCACCAAACTTGGCAACCGCCCGCTCAAACAGCGCAGCACATGCCATTGCTGTCAGAGGGGATTTCTCAGATGGCTTCCAAACAACGGAGTCACCACAAACAAATGCCAGTGCTGCGTTCCAGGACCAGACCGCGACTGGGAAGTTGAACGCGGAGATCACACCAATAACACCGGATGAGTGCCAGGTTTCCATCATACGGTGACCCGGACGCTCGGTCGCGATGGTCAGGCCGTACAGCTGACGGGAAAGACCAACTGCGAAATCGCAGATGTCGATCATTTCCTGAACTTCCCCCAGACCTTCAGAGGTGATTTTGCCTGCTTCAAGGCTCACCAGCTTGCCAAGGTCATCTTTATAAGTGCGAAGCTCTTCACCCAGCAGGCGAACCAGCTCACCACGACGAGGTGCAGGCAGCTTGCGCCACTCTTTAAAAGCATCGTGAGCACGACCAATTGCAGCGGTGGTTTCCGCAGCGCTGTCTTCTTTGATCATCGCCAGTGTTTCACCGGAGTTTGGAGAAGTTGCAGCAAGTGTGCCACCTTCCAAAGCAGCGCGGGCAACACCCATACGCTCCATGAGTTCAATTGTTTCTTTTGCGAATTGCGCGGTATCCAGACCTACGGTCATTGAAGCCCCCAAAGAGTGAGAAACAGTCAGTTCGAAATTTGAGCAGAGTTTCTCTTGTCCTGTTCACGGGTAAAAGCTACGTCTTTTCCATTATTCATTCGCATATGGAATGACTGATAATTTCGCTTGGATCTTGCGCTGGTGAGAAAACTGCTTAAAATCAGTAAGATAATAATGGGTATCGGCCTATTTGAGATTCTGTTTTAAGAAGGAGATGATGCCAGATAGAACGAAATTTAATCGTGTTGGGTGTGCTTAACCTCGCGATTTCAGGAGTTTCGAGCTGTTCACGGCATCATGAGAGGTCAGGATGAAGCGTGGTTTTATCCCCCCGATAGACTGTTTGATTGCATTCGAAAGCGCAGCGCGGCACGGCAGTTTCACGCGTGCAGCTGAAGAATTGTTCCTGACGCAAGGCGCAGTCAGCAAACAGGTGCGCCTTTTGGAAGGTCGCTTGGGTGTTGAGCTGTTCAAACGGATTCGCCAGCGCATTGTTCTGACGGATGCCGGGCGTATCTACCTGCATGACATCCGCGGCACGCTGGAAAAGATGACCAGCGCGACCCGTCAGGTGATGTCCTTTGCAGGCAGTGAGGATGTGCTCAACGTCGCCGTGCTCCCAACCTTCGGCACCCGTTGGCTCGCTCGCCGCCTCCCCCGTTTCCACGAGCGCTACCCGGAAGCCAGCTTCAACCTCTCCGTCCGTCTGCGCCCCTTCGATTTCTCGGTAGAACCGTTTGATGGAGCGATCCATTACGGAGAACCTGTCTGGGCAGGAGCCATCGCAGAGCCACTGTTTCAGGAAGAAGTCATTCCAGTCGCCTCCAGAGCATTCCGCGACAGACACAGCCTGCGCACACCGGAAGACCTGATTGACGTTATGCGCCTGCACCAGTCAACACGGCCAGATGCATGGCAAAAATGGTTCTCTCTGGCAGGTGTAGAAACAGATGGCGCCTTTCAGGGCCCGCGTTTCGATCAGTTCACCATGATCTCACAAGCCGCCGCCTCCGGTTTGGGTGTGGCTCTGGTACCAAAGTTCTTTATTGAGGAAGAGCTCGCCGCAGGCACACTGGTCCGCTTGTTTGATATCAGCCTGAAACTCTCCTCCGCCTACCACTTCGTCTACCCCGAAAACCGCACCCTGCGCCCAGTCGTAAAATCCTTCAAAGCATGGCTCCAGGAAGAAGCCCACGAACAGCAACTGGATCGGGAGACGTTGTTGCCACAATAGGGAGGAGTTAAATTCTAGGCTGGATTTTCTAAGCTATCTAAGCGAGACATTAACTTGGTAGAAAGCTCCATGATTTGCTGATGCTTTTCAGGAGAATTTTCCAAAAGAGTGGTACTTAGCATTGCTGCATAAGCAGATTGGCTAGCCTGTAAACGATCATATAGGCGATTAACTTGGTTGGTCGTTTTTGTATAAAGTGTAAAGAAGAGAGCTGAGATCGCTTCTGTGATTAATCCAACTGCTGATCCTAAATATGCTGCCGAAAGCCCTTTAATTTCGGCGATTTGGAAATAGATAGCAAAGCCAATTGAAACACAGATAATAAGAAAACCGACTCCTGCGCAGAGCATGCAAATCTTAAAAGACTGCTGTGCATGAAGACGGGCTTCAGCAATAAACTCATCCATATTAGCGAATGAAATAAGGTTCATGAGTTTAAAGATTTCTTCGCCAGATGCGCCTTCTAACTTTGCTAAGTATTGTCTCTTTTCAGTGCGTGCTTCCTCGCGCTCGCGCCTATTTTGCCCGATTATCTCTGCGGTTAGTTCAACGATATCCAAACCTGGAATTAATGAGTTTAGGAATGACATAGATAGTCTCTAATTTGGATAATTGGGCAGTATGTTGTTGAAGTAAAATTTGATTTGGTCGGGATTCTGCTCCGAACTTGGCAGAGGTAAGATAGCTAGTTCGGCCAGTTGTCACAATAAGACCTTCTTAAGCCAAAATACACTATCTATGCTTCGTTTAATTCCGCCCTACCCCAGCTCATAACTCGCAAAGCTGTAGATCTTGTCGAGGGGGAGGTTGGGGTCTTGGCCCTTATACATTCTGGCGGTAGCGAACACGGGTGATAGGTCATAGCGTTCTGCCAGTTCCACGGCTTGTTCATTAGGCAAAGGCAGGTCAATGTTGATCATCTGCCCTTTGGCGCTGCCAGCAAGGGCGCGGAACAGCAGGTCAGCCCCTTCAGGAGTTTCAGCGGCCATTGGGCCAATGCGATATCCATCACGGGCCGCACGGATAACGCCGTAACCGCGAACAATTCCCTCTTCAACCAGATAAAGACCCCTGCGCATAGGGTTCATTGGCTCCATCCAACGTTCCAGAAAAGCGGAGCGTTCTGCGGGAAAGTAGTTGCGGTCATATTCTATAATGCTTGGCAAAATGCCCTTGCCAATGATGGAAATCCGCTGATCCATAGGCATGGTGACATCAGACAGACCGCTGTAACGCATATTCTGATGAACGAGCCTGAAACCGGATTTCGCGTAATTATCTTGCTCTTCCACCACGCCATCAAGGCCAATCGTCCGCCCTTCCAGCCGTTTCATGGCGGCATTCCATATAACGGCCCCGAGGCCTTGCCTGCGAAACTCCGGATGACAGATGTAAAAGCCGAGAAAGCCATAGGCCTCACCGTATTGAACGGCAGACACCATAGAAACCAGCTGATTGTTTAGGTAGCAGCCAAGAAAACCGCCGGGATCCGCCGCATAATAGGATGGTGCATCATCTTCACCTGGATTCCACCCTTCTTGGGCGGCCCAATCCAGCATGGTCAAAATGCCATCTTCATCCATAACGCGAATTTCAGTGTCCAGCGGAGCCATCGGAAGCCTCTTTCATCAACCCGGCAAAGTTATGTGTAAACTGACGTAAGAGAGTCAGCGTAGCGCAGTATGGTTAAAGAGGAGATGAAAGGCTTTCATCTAATTGGACCATGCGGAAACTGCGGACTGCAGAACTTTATGAGGAAAAGAAACCGGACGCGATAAAATGCAGATGGAGCCACGGAAAAATCCGATAATCTGACGCACAAACCGCATACATGGGTAGGAGACGTCGCGATGAAGGTTCATGGTAAAGCATACCGTTCCATTTGGCCGCTGGAAGCTGGAAAATCTGTCGGGATCATCGACCAGACGTGCCTACCTCATCGTTTTGTCGAGGTTGAACTGCGTAATCTGGAAGATGCAGCAGTTTCCATCAAGGATATGTGGGTTCGAGGCGCCCCACTGATTGGCGCAACAGCTGCCTTTGGTGTTGCACTGGAAATGGCGCGAGACCCAAGCGATGCAGCACTAAGCAATGCGTGGCAGGTGCTCCATGCAACCCGCCCCACCGCAATCAACCTGCGCTGGGCGTTGAATGACATGCAAAGCCTGCTCTCAGAGCTGCCATTGGAGCAAAGAGCGGCAGCTGCGTGGAAGCGGGCCGTCGAGATTTCTGATGAAGACGTGGCCTGCAACGAGTCCATCGGCAAGCACGGGCTCAAGCTGATTGAAGAGATCGCCGCGCAAAAGAGCCCGGGCGAGACCATCAATATCCTGACCCACTGCAATGCAGGCTGGCTGGCAACTGTGGACTGGGGGACAGCCGCCTCTCCGATCTATCAGGCCCACAACAAAGGCATCAAAGTCCATGTCTGGGTTGATGAAACCCGCCCGCGCAATCAGGGCGCTGGCCTGACCGCATGGGAGCTGGGAGAGCACGGCGTGCCTCATACGTTGCTTGTCGACAATGCAGGTGGCCACCTCATGCAACATGGCATGGTGGATCTTTGCATCGTGGGAACGGATAGAACCACTGCACACGGCGATGTTTGCAACAAAATCGGCACCTACCTCAAAGCGCTGGCAGCCCATGACAATGGCGTCCCATTCTACGTGGCTCTGCCCTCTTCAACCATCGACTGGACCGTTGCTGATGGCCTGAAGGAAATTCCGATTGAGGAACGCGGCGGCGAAGAGGTCGCGTGGATCTCGGGCGAAAACGCGGAGGGCAAGGTCGAGAAGGTGCGCATTTGCCCACCAGAGACCCCTTTGTCCAACTTCGCGTTTGATGTGACGCCATCAAAGTACGTCACCGCCCTGATCACCGAGCGTGGTGCCTGTGCAGCTAGCAAAGAAGGGCTCGCAGCGCTGTTTCCAGAGCGGGCAAACACAGACGCCTGATAGAACTAAGACAAACGGATACCTTGCCGCTAAGCCATCACTCTTCAATGTTAGGGCAGAAATCCAAGTTGATTTTATTGGGAGGGACATATGTCCTACGAGAATATTCTGGTTGAGACACGCGGCAAGATTGGCCTGATTACGCTAAATCGCCCGAAAGTATTGAATGCATTGAACAGCGACCTGATCGCTGAGCTTGATGAAGCACTGAACGTATTTGATCGTGACCCTGAAATTGGCGCGACAGTCATCACCGGCTCCGAGAAAGCCTTTGCGGCGGGCGCTGACATTAAAGTGATGGCAGAATACGACTATCCGCAGACCTATCTGATGGACTTCATCACCAGCTGGGATCAGATCGCGCAAAAGCGTAAACCAATCATCGCAGCGGTCGCAGGCTTCGCGCTGGGCGGCGGATGTGAGCTTGCCATGATGTGTGATTTCATTCTGGCAGCAGAATCTGCGCAATTTGGTCAGCCAGAGATCAAACTTGGCGTTATGCCGGGTGCAGGTGGTACACAGAGATTAACAAGGCTTGTTGGCAAGTCAAAAGCAATGGAAATGTGCTTGACAGGCCGTATGATGGATGCATCAGAGGCTGAGCGCGCTGGTCTGGTTTCTCGTGTTATCGCAAATGAGGATCTGGTTGCTGAAGCAATCAAAGCTGCTGAAAAGATTGCAAGTTTCTCGACTCCAATTGTTATGATGACGAAGGAAAGTGTAAACCGTTCTTACGAAGTAACACTTGCTGAAGGCATTCGTTTTGAGCGTCGTTTGTTCCATTCTATGTTTGCAACCAGCGATCAAAAAGAAGGTATGAAGGCATTCATAGAAAAGAGAAAACCTGAATTCGAAGACGGATAAGCCGTTTTTAGGCAGGTCTACACCTTTTTTCGTTGACGAGGCTCAGACTCCCAACTATAAGCGCTCCACAACCAGAGGCGGATTTTGTTCGTCACTGAATTCGTTTGATCGGGGCGGCTTTGGGCGGTCTCGTTCGCGATTTGAAAACAGTTCTTACTGACAGATCAGGACAGAGCCCATGGCCAACACTCCTTCGGCCAAGAAGGCGGCACGTAAAATTGCTCGCCAGACGGCCACTAATAAGGCTCGCCGTAGCCGCGTACGTACATACGTTCGTAAAGTGGAAGAAGCAATTGTCGCGGGTGACCAGACAGCTGCTAACGAAGCATTCAAAGTTGCACAGCCTGAAATCATGCGTGCATCTACTAAAGGCGTTATGCATGCGAACACTGCGTCTCGCAAAGTATCCCGCATGAATGCCCGCATTAAGGCACTCGGCGCCTAATCCAATTTTTTTGGACTAAAAAAGCCCGGTCGTATGGCCGGGCTTTTTTGTTAGCTGGATAAGCTTACCCTAGGATAAAACTGGGGCATTTTCACGGCGGATAGCCTGTGGACTAGTCTCGGAGCCTGTCAAGGAAAATCCTTAAAAAACAATGGATTGGCTCTAGGTTAAAATTGTCACAGTTGAAATGAGCAGATTCTTGGTGAGTCAAGAGATGGCCGGATAATTTTTTTTTATTCGCTTCCCGGGCCCACCATTAACCAAGCGCATATCGAGAAAGTTGTTGAGTTCACTGCTTTTTGCCGAACTTAGCCGTTGACGACATATGAGCTTGACCTTGCGTCACAGAAAGGGCATTTGCGTTTTGTAAACTTTCCGCTATTGCGGGACCAAAATCGGCTGTGTATGGTCAAGAAGAAGTCGGGTTGCTACCCGATCCCAGCATACAAGTTAGAAGAATCGAACCAGGGTCGGGCAAAGCTGGTCAGATGGCGTAAAGTCTAGGCGTTGCATTTTATAGTAATTGCAATTTAGACTACTAGAGTTGTTGCGTCATTTTGCTGCTATTGTTGCTTTTCCTTCTGATTTTTCTTGAATTTCGATTTTGAGTCTTTTTATAGTGGCTTACTCATTTGGGTGAGCAAACGTAATGCGTCTAGGTTAGTAAATGGAAGTATCTATGCATGAGTCCTATGCAGGTGATCGAAGCGTAACGGAAGTTTTCGAGAGCCTTAAAGCTGATGGTTCTGCAATTCTTGTAGATGTAAGAACCAAGGCTGAATGGACCTTCGTAGGCATTCCGGATCTTTCCAAATTGGAGAAGGAAGTCATCCTTGCTGAATGGCAGGGTTTCCCATCCAATGGCCCTCATGAGGGCTTTGCGAGTCAACTTTCTGACGCATTGACGCAAAAAGGACTTGACCAAAACGCTGCAATCTTCTTTTTGTGCCGCTCTGGAGTTCGGAGTAAGGCAGCAGCGATCGCGATGACAGCCCTTGGCTATAAAAACTGCTACAACGTGGCAGACGGCTTTGAAGGCGGTCATGATGCTGAAGGTCATCGAGGCTCGGTTTCTGGGTGGAAGGCTCAAGGTCTTCCGTGGAGCCAAGGATAGCTCCCAAGAAATATTAGAATTTAGCAACGGTGTGTGGGCGCCACACCGATGTGATGTTTTTGTCTAATGGCAACGAAATAAAAAAGCGTCTGGTTCAACAAAGCTCGAAATGAGCGCAATAGATTTGATGGTTGAGTATCTGTGGCGGAATACTCAACGGCTGCAAGGAGGCGAGCATGCACGTTCAGGAAGCTCCAGGGCCGGAGCAATGGGATCGCGTTAAGAAACGTCTACGTGTTGAGTTGGGTGAAGATGTATTCTCCAGCTGGTTTGCACGTGTAGACATGGAAGGGCACACCAACGGCACCGTTCGTTTGTCTGTTCCTACGCGGTTTTTGAAGCAATGGATTCAGTCTCATTATTCAGAGCGTCTGATGGGACTTTGGAAAAATGAATGTGATGACATTCATAAGATCGAGCTCACCGTTCGCGGTGCCGTTCGTCCCCGTCCTGCAGCGGCTAAGCCAGCTGCACGCCCAGCACTGGGTGGCAAGACTGATATGCGCCCAATTCAGGTAAATGATCCTGTTGGTCTGCGCGCAACGTCCCCAATGCCATCCATGATGGGCGGTCGAGGTGGTCGTTCCGACCTTTCCTCTAAAGACGTACTCGAGGGGGCATCCCTCGATCCGAAATACGTCTTCGAAAGTTTTGTTGAAGGTGAATCCAACGTTCTGGCTCTTGCAGCAGCAAAGCAAGTTGCAGGCGGCGGTGTCGTAACCTTTAACCCGCTTTACCTCCATGCTTCTGTAGGTCTTGGTAAGACCCACTTGATGCAGGCGATTGCAAATCAGGCCCGTATGGCTGGTCGCCGTGTTCTGTACCTCACCGCAGAGCATTTCATGTACCGCTTCGTTGCCGCGCTTCAGGCGCAGTCTGCAATGTCCTTCAAGGAAACTCTACGTTCTATCGATCTTCTTTTGATCGATGACATGCAGTTCCTTCACGGCAAGCAGGTGCAGCAGGAGTTCTGCCACACTCTTAATGCATTGATTGATGGTGCTCGTCAGGTTGTTGTTGCAGCTGACCGCGCTCCGGCTGAATTGGAAAGCCTGGATGATCGCGTTCGCTCCCGCCTGGCAGGTGGTTTGGTCGTAAATATCTCCGAACCAGATTTTCAGCTTCGTCGCGCTATCATTGAAGATCGTATGCGTGCTCAGCAGCGCTCATACCCGAACTTCACTGTGCCGGAGGCCGTTCTGGACTACGTTGCACGCAATGTAACCTCTTCAGGTCGTGATCTGGAAGGTGCTCTGAACCGTCTCGTTGCACATAACCAGCTGACAAACTCTCCGGTAACTCTGGAAATGGCTGAAATCACTCTGCGTGATCTCATCCGTGCAGCTGAACCACGCCGCGTTAAAATCGAAGACATTCAGCGCGTTGTGTCAAAACATTATAACGTCACAAAAGCAGATCTGCTTTCTGCACGCCGGACACGCACCATCGTGCGTCCTCGTCAAATCGCTATGTATCTCGCTAAGATGATGACCCCACGTTCTCTGCCAGAGATCGGTCGTCGCTTCGGCAATCGTGACCACACAACAGTACTTCATGCAGTTCGTAAAATCGAAGAGCTCTCCAAGGCAGATAACGGTCTTGCGCAGGAGCTGGAGCTGCTGAAGCGTATGCTGGACGCCTAGAGCGCATTCCATTTGATTGGCTTCAATCAAATGATCTGAATGAGCTCAAGGAAAGAACTTAGAGCACGATGCGTGAATGCAACGTGCTCTAATAAGCGTCCTCTACACGGAGCCATCTGGACTCCATGCAGGAATTTGGTGATTATTGGGGCGCTGCTTGCAGCGCCCCTCTTGCATTTTGCGAGCTAAACGTGCAGTTTGAACGACCCTGCACGAGGTTAAACTCGGCATAGTGGGCAAGTGTAGACCAAGTGGGCCTCTGCACTGAAACTGGGCAATTTGTATTAGTAATTCGCGGAGTTCGCTGCACCGGCGCGATGCTCCGCCCAGAAGAATGGACGTTTCGCATGAAAGTGACACTTGAGCGGACCGAGCTTTTGAAGTCTCTGACCCACGTACACCGTGTGGTGGAACGGCGGAACACCATTCCGATCCTCTCCAACGTGATGCTGCAGGCTGAAGGTGGCAACCTCAAGCTTAAGGCAACCGACTTGGATCTTGAGGTCGTGGAAAGCATCGCGGCAATGGTCGAAACGCCAGGTGGAACCACAGTGCCAGCTCACATGATCTACGAGATCGTGCGCAAGTTGCCAGATGGTTCTCAGGTTGTTTTGGAAACGTCTGGTGATGACAGCACTATGGAAATTCGCGCCGGGCGCTCCCGCTTCGCGCTGCAGATCCTGCCAGTCACTGACTTTCCTGACCTGACTGCTGGTGAGTTCACTCACAGCTTCACCATGACCGCCGGCGGCATCCGCAAGTTGATCAACAGCACTCAGTTTGCGATCTCTACGGAAGAAACCCGCTACTACCTCAATGGTATCTACATGCATTCTCTGGATATCGGAGAAGGCCTGCGTTTCCGCGCTGTCGCAACGGACGGACACCGCCTCGCTCAGGCTGAGCTTGAGGCGCCGGAAGGCTCCGAGGGTATGCCTGGTATCATTGTACCGCGTAAAACCGTTGGCGAAATTCAGAAGCTGTTGGATGATCCGGAAGTTGAGATCAAAGTTGAGATCTCTGAAACCAAGATCCGTTTCACTATTGGTGACATCATCCTGACCTCAAAACTCATCGACGGAACCTTCCCGGATTATGAGCGCGTCATTCCAAAAGGAAACGACAAGGAACTGCGCGTTGATCGTGATGCTTTCAAGGAAGCAGTTGATCGCGTATCCACCATCGCATCTGATCGTGGCCGTGCAGTCAAAATGTCCCTGAGCGAAGGCAAGATCGTTCTGACGGTCACCAACCCGGACTCTGGTTCTGCGACTGAAGAAGTTGCAGTTGAGTACGACAACGAAGAATTCGAGATCGGCTTTAACTCCAAGTACCTGTTGGATATCGCAGCTCAGTTGGAAGCAGATTCTGCTCTCTTTACGCTTGCAGATTCCGGTTCTCCGACCCTCGTTCGCGATGAAGGCAGTGATGAAGCGCTTTATGTGCTGATGCCAATGCGCGTTTAAATGTTTTGCCCTCGGTCCTAAGCCGGGGGCATTTTTTCTTCTGCTACATATTCCCGAAAAATAGCGGCCAATTTTCGGATGAGAATATGCTCAAAATTCATGTAACCAAAGAGAGCCTGAATGTCGGATCCAGTGCCTGTGGCGCTTACTCGCCTCGCGCTAACGGATTTTCGAAACTACAACGCGACAAGCGTTGAGTTGAACAGCCGAATGGTCGCTTTTGTTGGCGATAACGGCGCAGGCAAAACCAATATTCTCGAAGCAATCTCCTTTCTCTCCGCTGGTCGTGGTCTCCGCCGCGCAACACTGGGCGATATTGCCCGTGCCGATGGATCTGGCGGCTGGGCTGTCAGCGCGATCTTGGATGGAGAATTTGGTGAGACCCGCATCGGTACAGGTTTAACTGCCGGAGAACCGGGACGCCGCGTCCGCATTGACGGCGAGGAAGCTCGTTCTTCCGAAGCTCTTCTGGAATACCTTCGTGTGTTATGGTTGGTCCCGTCCATGGATGGCCTGTTTACGGGCTCAGCCTCTGATCGACGCAAATTTCTCGATCGTCTGGTCCTCTCCCTCAATCCGTCTCATGGCAGAATGGTTGCAAGCTTTGAAAAAGCTTTGCGCCAGCGAAACCGCCTGTTGTCTGAGGGCGGAACACCCGAATATCTGGATGCCATCGAAGCGCAGGTTGCTGAACTGGGCACCGCTGTCGCTCTGGCTCGTAGTGAAACCGTGAGTTTGCTGGCCAAAACACTGGAAGCACAAAAGCAGCTCGGCCTCCCCTTCCCGTCCGCAGAAATCCACCTGCAAGGCGCGTTTGAAACCGCGACCATCGGCATGAGCGCTTCAGATCGGGAAGATTGCTATCGGGATTTGCTGGTGGAAGGCCGCTTCCGCGACCGTGCCGCAGGGCGTACTCTGGATGGTCCGCACCGCTCTGACCTCTACGTGGTCCATAGCGAAAAGCAAATGCCCGCCGCGCAAGCTTCAACTGGAGAGCAAAAAGCGCTGTTGATTGGCTTGGTTTTGGCACATGCAGACCTCACCTCATCGATTTCCGGCATGACCCCGATCCTGCTGCTGGATGAAGTCGCCGCCCATCTGGATCCGGGCCGCCGCGAAGCTCTCTTTACACGGCTGGAAGTTCTGGGCGGTCAGGTTTTCATGACTGGCACCGACGAAAACCTCTTCAAAGACCTGCCAAGTGCCGCACAGATTTTTGAGGTTGCAAACGGTGGTATCACGCTAAGTTAAAAGTGCCATCATTGAGCTGGCTTGAAGGCAAGCCACTTTTATCTCGCTTGTCAGCGAAATATCCTTGTGATTAGTCTTGGGCGGTATTCTGGAAAAGCAGAGACAAGCTTTCCGATGAGAATACGCAAACTGCGTTAAGCGCTCTATCTCTGACCTAAGTGACCCCCATGGACTTGCAAATTCTCCTCGTATTTGGGGCAACTCTGTTTGTTGTTGCCATCACACCGGGCCCTGCGATTACGGCACTGGTTTCGCGTACACTCGGTTTTGGGTTGCAAGGTACACTCACATTCGTCTCTGGCATGCTGATTGGCAGCATGTGTCTGTTTATTCTGGCAATCCTGGGCCTCGCAAAACTGGCGAGTACTTATGTACTGGCGTTCACCATCGTTAAATACGCAGGCGCTGCTTACTTGCTGTTTCTGGCTTGGAAGCTCTGGCGTGCCAGTGGTCTCCAGACAGCGCAGGCAACTGAAGGCACCGCCGCCATAACGCAAAACACCAAAAGCAGTGCCAAAACACTTGTCTCCGGCATGCTGATCACGCTTTCCAATCCTAAAGGCTTGCTGTTTTATGCGGCTTTGATGCCAAGCGTGGTGCCTATGGAAACCATCACAACTATTGGCTTGGTTGAGTTGATGTTTGTTACGCTTGCCGTGTTGTCACTGGTCTTTGCAATCTATATTGGTGTGACCGTACGGGCACGAAGCCTCCTGACCTCAGAAAAAGCCGTGTCTCGATTGAATAAGAGCGCGAGTGTTGCAATGTTTGGCACCGCTGCCGCAATCGTGGCGCGATAAGAAGAGCAATAAAATGGAATTGGCAGTTCTTTTGTTTTTTGCAGGAACCTTGTTCGCTGCAGCCATCACACCGGGTCCCGGTATCGCCGCTTTGCTTGCCCGTATTTTCGGACAAGGCATGCGTGGCACACCTATGTTCGTTGTCGGTATGATCTGTGGTGATCTGTTTTGGTTTACGCTCGCAATCATGGGGCTGGCAGCCATCGCAACCAACTACGCGATTATTTTTATGGTGCTCAAATGGGTTGGAGCCGCTTATCTGCTATACGTCGCCTGGGGGATGTGGAACTCAAAAGGCGTATCCCCAACGCAAGATGGTGATGCAGCTGTAGAGGCGTCCTCACGTTTTACAGCCTTGCTTGCTGGTCTCTCAATGAACCTGTCCAACCCAAAGGTCGTGATCTTTTATATGGCGCTGATGCCGAACATTGTGCCCATGGATAAGATCAACCTGCTGGCTTATTGGGAGCTGGCAGCAACTATGGCCAGTGTGTTGTTCATCGTCTTCGGCATCTATGCCTATCTGGCGGTCTCTGCAAAGAAGCTGATTTCGTCGCAAAAAGCATTCCAGCGCCTGAACAGAAGTTCCAGCGTGGTGATGGTCGGCGTGGCAGCAACCATGGTGACCCGCTGAGCAATCAGCCTTTTAATACAGTGCTTGCTGAAGACTGCGGCGCCGTAAACTGAAAGTGCTCGTCACCACGAAAGAACTGCCGTAGTTTTATGGATGTAACCAGCCTTGCCCTGTTCGGTGGCACGCTTTTCACATTAGCGATCATTCCCGGCCCTGCTGTTTTTGCAATCATCGCCCGCGCTATGAGCTTTGGCAGCAGCGGTGCAGTGCTGTTCTGTTTGGGCTTATTGAGCGGTGATCTGCTCTGGTTTTCGATGGCTGCACTGGGGCTAGCAGCAATTGCCAGCAGTTTCTCCGAGGCATTCGTGGTGTTGCAGTGGTTAGGTGCTGCGTATCTAACCTATTTAGCCTGGGGCATCTGGAAGAGCGCAAATGCAGTTCCTTCCGAGGATGACAGCAACTCAATCCCACCACAATCTTCTGCGAAGACATCCTTGTTTGCTGGGCTATTGTTCAACCTGTCAAACCCCAAGGCAATCATGTTCTACCTCGCGCTCATGCCCAATTTGGTCAGCGTTGAGGAAATGAGCCTGCTGGGCTTTGTTGAACTCGCCGCTGTGCTGTCAGCCATCTTACTGATCATCAACGGTGCCTATTCATTTCTGGCAGTCAAATTTTGCCAGTTCTTGAGGTCGGAAAAGACGATGTACCTGATTAATCGACTGGCTTCTCTGGGACTTCTCGGCATCGCAGTACTGATGATTACACGGTAGCAATATCACCGATAAGTCGTTTCAATTTTCAGAAAATGCCAGGCACAAAAATGAAAACTTGGGGTGCTAATCGTGCAAGCAAATCCATGGGATGCACGCTAAGGAAATTATCCCCCCTTAAAAATAGTGTTTATGCAATATTTCCCTTGGTTTACGAGCGCTTAAACTCCCAGATTGCTTGAACCATTTGCCCAACCAATTATAACATGAACCCTAATGAAAACCGTTGTGTGAAGTGATTCGAATGAGCGAAACGTCGACCCCTGAAAATGGCGGACCTGAGCAGGAAAATGGCGCAGGTGAATACGGTGCAGATTCCATCAAAGTGCTGAAAGGCCTGGATGCTGTACGTAAACGCCCCGGCATGTATATCGGTGATACCGATGACGGCTCGGGCCTGCACCATATGGTCTATGAGGTTGTCGACAACTCCATCGATGAAGCGCTGGCCGGTCATGCTGATTATGTGACCGTTACGTTGAATGCTGATGGTTCTGTCTCGGTAACCGATAACGGACGCGGTATTCCTGTAGATATTCACTCGGAAGAGGGAATTTCTGCGGCTGAAGTTATTATGACTCAGCTCCACGCTGGTGGTAAGTTTGACAGCAACTCCTACAAGGTATCCGGCGGTCTGCACGGTGTGGGTGTTTCTGTGGTGAACGCACTGTCCACCACATTGGAGCTGCGTGTATTCCGCAATGACAAAGAGCACTTCCTTCGCTTCCATCACGGTGAGGCTGAAGCTCCTTTGAAAGTTGTCGGCGACGCTCCGGGTAAATCCGGTACGGAGGTGACCTTCACTCCATCTCCTCAAACCTTCACCAAAATTGAGTTTGATTACGACACCCTTGAGCACCGCCTGCGCGAGCTGGCCTTCCTCAACTCCGGTGCCCGTATCATCCTGACAGACAATCGTGGTGTTGAGCCTCGCGTTGAAGAGCTCTACTACGAAGGTGGTCTGGAAGCTTTCGTTCGTTATCTGGATCGTGCCAAGCACCCACTCATCGAAGAGCCTGTTACAATGATTGCCGAAAAAGACGGCATCACTGTAGAAGTGGCGATGTGGTGGAACTCCAGTTATCACGAAAACGTTCTGTGCTTCACAAATAACATCCCACAGCGTGATGGTGGTACGCACCTTGCTGGTTTCCGCGCCGCTCTGACACGTCAGTTGACCGGCTACGCAGATTCATCAGGGATCCTGAAGCGTGAGAAAGTAAACCCAACTGGCGAAGATTGCCGCGAAGGTCTGTCCTGCGTGCTTTCTGTAAAAGTGCCTGATCCAAAGTTCTCCTCCCAGACCAAAGACAAGCTGGTTTCCTCAGAAGTCCGTCCGGTGGTTGAGAACCTCGTTGGTGAAGCGCTGTCTACATGGCTGGAAGAAAACCCGGCCCCAGCAAAGTCCATTGTTTCCAAAGTGGTGGAAGCTGCGAGCGCTCGCGAAGCTGCTCGTAAAGCTCGCGAGCTCACACGCCGCAAAGGCGCGCTGGATATCGCGTCCCTACCCGGTAAGCTGGCCGATTGTCAGGAGCGCGATGCTTCTAAAGCTGAACTCTTCATAGTGGAGGGTGATTCCGCGGGTGGCTCTGCCAAACAGGGCCGTGACAGATCAAATCAGGCTGTGCTGCCGCTGAAGGGTAAGATCCTGAACGTCGAACGCGCACGTTTTGATAAAATGATCTCCTCGCAGGAAATCGGCACGCTGATCACTGCATTGGGAACAGGTATCGGCAACGAGGAATTCAACCTCGAAAAGCTCCGCTACCATAAGATCATCATCATGACCGATGCGGACGTCGACGGTGCGCACATTCGTACGCTTCTGTTGACCTTCCTCTTCCGTCAGATGCCTGATCTGATTGAAAACGGCTACGTCTACATCGCTCAGCCTCCGCTTTATAAGGTTACGCGCGGCAAGTCCGAGCAGTACCTGAAAGATGAAGCGGCCTTTGAAGAATACCTGATCGGCAGTGGTCTGGATGAGACGTCACTCAGCCTTGCAAGCGGTGAAGTGCGCATGGGTGAAGACCTGCGTAGCGTCGTTAATGAGGCTCGTGAAATCTCCGACGTTCTCAACGGCCTGCATTCCCGCTACAACAAAGCTGTTGTCGAGCAGGCTGCAATTGCCGGTGCGCTGAACTCCGACAACCTACACAACCACGAAAAAGCGCAGGAAGCTGCAGCTTACATTGCGCGTCGCCTGGACATTCTGGCTGACGAGTTTGAGCGTGGTTGGGAAGGTGAAGCAACAGAAGAGGGTGATCTCATCTTCAGCCGTGTTGTTCGCGGGGTGAAAGAAGTCACCACGATTGATGCTGCCCTACTGGCTTCTGCAGATGCGCGTCGCCTCGACAGCTACTTCAAGCATCTGGATGAGGTCTATCACAAGGCCGCATCTTTGGTGCGTAAAGACAAGTCTGTCGAAATTCGCGGCCCACAAGCTCTTCTGGAGGCTGTTTACGCGCAAGGGCGCCGTGGCATCTCCATGCAGCGCTATAAGGGACTGGGTGAGATGAACCCAGAACAGCTTTGGGAAACCACGCTGGACCCGAATGTACGCTCTTTGCTGCAGGTGAAGATCAAGGAAGCTGACGCAGCTGATGACATCTTTACCAAGCTGATGGGCGATGAAGTTGAGCCGCGCCGCGACTTCATTCAAACCAACGCTCTATCTGTTGCGAACCTCGACGTTTAAGCAACGCACAAGCGTAAGAAACAACAAAAGCCGGATGCTTCTGCACTCCGGCTTTTTTTATGCGCTGCTCCAGTAGAAAGCTGGCGACGGTCTAAATGGAAAGACTAAGGAAGGTGTGCTCTGACATCCAGCGGTCAAACAGGAAGCTCACATGCCCACGCGCAGCGTTTGCAGCTTCTTCAGGCGTGCCATTGCAATGCGTTTCGATGATCGCAATATGCTTTTCATGAATGTCAGCACCATTGAGTGGAATGTCTCGGTGAGACAGCGTCACACGATGCATATGGAGCGCACAACGTTCCAGAATTGGCTCTAGTCCGCGCAAGTTTGCCTGACGGAACAGGGTTGCATGGAAGAGGCGGTCATAAGCGCTGCAAAGAAACACCTCGTTGTCATCGGCTGCCTGACACATAGCATCTAGAATTTCAAAGAGCCGATCGCGTGTCTCGCCGGAAATATTGGAGGCAATCATTCGTCCGGCTTGCTCTTCCAGCTGCATGCGGATTTTGACGATCTCGACAGCTTCTGCGCGGCTGATACCCGCAACACGAGTGCCTTTGTAATCGTGCCGTACCACCAAACCGGACTGCTGAAGTTTAAGCAAGGCCTCACGTACAGTTCCCTGCGCGCAATCACACGCATCAGCTACCGTCTGTTCGGCAATTGCTTCGCCAGGCTTAAGAGCACCAACGATGATCTGTTCTTCCAGATAAAGATAGACAGCGTCACTTTTACGATTGCTGGTGGATGACCAGGGAGAAATTCCAAAGCGAGAAACGAGCGAGCGGTCCGAGATCGAGTGCAGCATGACAGAAAGCGCTTTTTTTTGGATAGAGACGAATCCGAGAGCACATTACACTAAATAGCTTCGGATTTCTCATCACAGGAACACCATAAGCACGTATAGCGTGTAAACTATGTTACGTGCAATTGTAAAATATAGTTCCTTAGGGGTAGGGCGTATTGTTGCGCCCTTCATTGTAACTATTATTTAATCGAATAAAAAGACACAATTTCAAGGCTATAAATTCTAATTAATTGGCAGTTTTGAAGAGTTTCAACCAACGGAACAGGAAATATAGCAGACAAAAATAAATTAATTTAGCCAGCTAATTTGTCCACAAAAGAAGGAGCACATAGAGGCGATTATGTGCTCCTATCCAAAACTATGCGATCAGGATTCTGGTTTGATCATCACAGTTCCAGAAGCGTAGGCGTAAATTTTGCCTTCTTCGTCGACGATTTCTCCGGCAGAGATCCCGGTCTGGCGCGTCATGCTGACCACGCGGCCTTCAGCGTAAAGAACCTGCCCTACCTTAATGGGACGTATGTACTTGACGTTGAGTTCTGAGGTGCCGCGAAAATTGAAGGCGTCTTTGAGCTTGGTCTGAACCGCAAGAGAAAGAACGGAATCCAGCGCTGTCGCAGCATAGCCGCCATGCACTGTGCCGCCCGGATTGAGATGATCATTCGTTGGCATGCATTTAAAACGAACCAGACCATCCTCGATGCGATCAAGGTCTACATTCATGGTTTCCGCCATTGGCGGACGATTGCCCGCTTTCTGCATGGCTTTCAGGAACTCCAGTCCTGACATCACTTTTACGTCCATCTTTTCAATCCGTCCTATTGAAAATCTTTGAGATAAAGGCGTAATCCCGCAAGTGACTGCTGGTGTTCAATCAGATTACGCAATGAAAACAATGCTCAAATGAACTTGAGCGCCCAGCTTAAAGCCGAGTGAGAAGCGCCTTGAGATCGTCTCTCTCACGATCACTCAGCTCCGCAAGAAATCTGGCGTTCGCGTCTTCGGTTAAACTGTCAAGAATTTCGGAAACTTCCTGACCTTGCTTGGTGAGGAAAATATGCTGGGTCCGTCGGTCTTCCGGGCTTGCTTTGCGCTCCAGATACCCGGCGGGGCAAAGCCGGTCCAGCACACCGGTAAGTGTTGCATTGTCCAGTTCGGCAGCCTTGCCCAATTGAGACGTTGTGCATCCGTCCTGAACAGCAAGGGCTTGCAACACAATGGATTGCACCGGTGTGAGCCCCAGTTCTTCCAGTTGCTTCTTATAAAACCGCGTACCACTTCTGGCGCTGCGGGAAAGCAGATAAAAAATGCAATTATCTAAGCGCATCACAGACACTCCATAAATTTTGCATACAAATAATTTGCACACAAAGTATAGCGGCGCAATTGATACTTTGGACGGGGGAGAAAGGAAGCTACAGCAAGTTGCAGCTTCCAGTCAGGAAGGCTTTAAGCGACTTCGCGGGTCTCGGTCAGGATGACTTCAAAGCCTTCAAAGTGTGGGCCGCCTAGATAGAAGTTCATGCGGGTGCCAGCGCCTTTATGAGCAGACGCAAACGCTTCAGACTTCGTCCAACCGACAAAATTCTCATAGGTATCCCAGGTGGTATGGGATGCATAAAGGGTATGGTCTTCAGCTGTCTCGCCTTTGAGCATACGAAATTCGATGTAGCCGGGAACGGAGCTCAGGTGACGCTCACGATTTTTCCAAACGGTTTCAAACTCTTCTTCTTTGCCCCGCACCACGCGGAAACGGTTCATTGCGATGTACACGCCGGAACTCCTTAGCCAATTAGTACATGAGCCTTTCCAGTCAAAAGCTCAGCAAAGTTTCAGGTCTTCAGAGCCACTCTCAAAACACATACCACAATAGGAATGGGAGGGGTATGCGGAGGCTGGCTAGCGATTTAAACCGCTTGGCTGGCAAAATGGTCTTAACGATACGCCTTTAAAAGGCTCTCGATCCGCGTATGTAGAAAAATATGAATTTAATAGTCAAGTATTATTTCTTATATTTGCCTGTCTTCCTTCCCAGCTCAATTTAGAGATTGACCCGATATATAAATATGAGTATTTCACTCATGTTATTTTGAAAGATAGCGTTTTACAAACTGGGCGAATTTGGGAAGCCAGAAGCCACTCATGCCCGAAGGAATGAAATACCTCCTCTCAAATGGGTGCTACCATGCGTGTTCTAACCAGAGCCCTCGATTCATTTTCTCTCATGCTTCCTTATGTGGCCGCAGCGCTCCTGAGCTTGTTCTTTGGAGTGTTTATCGGTCAGGTCCAGGCTGAGGGCACACAAAATGATCAGCGTATTATCTCGATTGGCTCATCTCTGACAGAAATTGTCTACGCACTGGAAGCTCAGGATCGGTTGGCCGCTGTCGACACCACTAGTCTCTATCCCGAGGAGGCAACAATGCTTCCCAACGTGGGTTACATGAGAGCTCTTAGTGCAGAAGGCGTGCTCGCAACCAATCCAGATCATATCCTCATGATGGAAGGTTCTGGCCCACCAACGGCGGTTGATGTCCTCAAAGCTGCTTCTATCAAGCTGACGGAAGTGAAAGAGGTTTATTCCCCGGAAGGCATTCTTGAGAAGATTGATGTGGTCGGAACCGCATTGCAGCTTCCAGAGGAAACAAAAGCGCTGAAAGCGAAGGTCAAAGCAGATCTTGATGAGGCAATAGCCTACGCACATCAGCAAGCAAAACCGCTCAAAGTTGTCTTTGTCATCTCTGAAGGAGGTGGAAAACCGCTGGTTGCAGGCCGCGAAACAGGGGCTCATGCCGTGATTGGACTAGCTGGCGCAACCAACGTGTTTGCAAACCTGCGCGGCTACAAACCAGTCTCTAAAGAAGCGTTGATTGCAGCGGCTCCTGATGTTGTGATGATGATGTCTCGTCCGGGCTCAAGCGACCAATCAGAAATTCTCAAAGAACCAGGTTTCAACCTCACCCCTGCAGGCCTAAACGGCAATCTCATCGTCATGGATGGCGTCTATCTCCTCGGCTTCGGCCCTCGCACAGCGCAAGCCCTTCGAGATCTGAGCGATCGCTTTGTGAAAATCGCAGCTAAATCTGACATAAAATCGTGAGGTCAGGCGGCAATGAGTGAGATGACACTGTCTGAGGCGTTCAAGTCACCAGTAACCCATGCAAGAACAAGCAGAGAAATCTGCCAGCAGTACGCCGTTAAGGCACTAACCCTGTTGCTTTTGGTTGTCTGCTTCGTCTCGTTGGCTGTTGGGCCAACAGAGGTTTCAGTCTCACACATATTCGGTGCAATTGATTACTGGCTCTTTGGTGATGAAACCGCACTCACTCTCCGAGACAAAGTCGTTCTGATGGATATTCGTATGCCAAGAACGGTACTTGGATGTCTTGTCGGCGCCTCTCTTGCTGCCTCCGGTGCGATGATGCAAGGCTTGTTCCGAAACCCCCTTGCTGATCCGGGTTTGGTGGGAGTTTCATCAGGTGCTGCCCTCGCCGCAGTCTGCGTGATCACTCTGTCTTCCGGTCTGCCTGCATGGATTTTGGATGACTATTCGGTCTACCTCCTCCCATGGGGGGCTTTTGTCGGCGGAGCTGCAACAACCGCCCTGCTCTACAAAGTCGCAACCTGTCGAGGTCAAACCTCCATCGCGACCATGTTGCTGGCAGGCATTGCGCTTGGCGCATTATCTGGTGCTGTCACAGGGTTTCTCGTTTTCGGTAGCACAGACGAAGAACTCAGAGACCTGACATTCTGGGGCATGGGCGGACTGGGAAGTTCCACGTGGCCAAGAGTCTGGTCCACACTTCCTTTTGCTCTGGCTGTGCTCGCTTCTCTCCCATTCATCGCAAAAGGTTTGAATGCATTTCTGTTGGGTGAAGCTGAAGCCTTTCATCTGGGGTTCAACACACAGCACCTCAAACGTTTGATTATTATTCTGGTTGCGGGTGCAACCGGAGCCTCTGTTGCGGCGGCTGGTGCAATTGGCTTTGTCGGGATTGTTGTGCCCCACGTCTTGAGACTGCTCATTGGACCAGACCACCGCTTCCTCCTGCCATCTTGCGCGTTGCTCGGTGCATCCTTACTGGTTGCCGCTGATGTTGTTGCCAGAACGGTGGTCGCGCCTGCTGAACTGCCAATCGGCATCATCACGGCAATTATTGGCGCACCTGTGTTCCTTTCCATCCTGCTTGGCCGCAAAAACCAAGTCCAATTGTGAGGATTCCAGATGCTTGAGGCAATAAACATCACGGTTAGCGTTGGCACAAAAAAACTTCTCCGAGACGTCTACTTCCGCAGTTGTCCGGGAGAACTGACAGTAATCATCGGCCCCAATGGCGCCGGCAAATCGACGCTTCTCAAGTGCCTGACGGGTGATTTGTCGCCATCTGAAGGCGACGTAATGCTGGATGGAACGTCTATCTGGTCAGTCCCGGCAGTTGAGCTTGCAAGCCGCCGTGCGGTGTTGCCTCAAAGCTCGCAGCTGTCCTTTCCGTTCTCGGTTGAAGAGGTTGTTATGCTGGGTCTGGTCTCCGGCAGTCATGGCCTAAGCGCAAAGCAATTACGTCCACGCGTTTTGGAAGCTCTGGATCGTGTCGGCCTCACGTCCTACCTGAACAGGTACTATCAGGAACTGTCTGGCGGCGAAAAACAGCGTGTTCATTTGGCTCGTGTGCTTTGTCAGGTTTGGGAACCAAGACAAAATGGCCGTGCCAACTATCTGTTTCTGGATGAACCGACCGCGAGTTTGGATCTAAAGCACCAGATCGACGTACTCGAAACAGGCCGTAACTACGCCAATGAAGGTGGCGGTGTTATCGCAGTCCTTCATGATATCGATCTGGCCTGCGTCTATGCCGACAAGATCTTTGTGTTGAACCACGGCAAGCTGGTTGCCCACGGAACGCCGCAGGATGTTGTAACAACCGACCTGCTCCGCTCGGTCTACCACCTTGATGACCGCATGCTGGAAACCAAGTGGGGTCATCTGGCAAAAGGCCAGAACCTCGGCAAATCCTGGTCAGAGCTACGTCCGTCCTAAGTACAGCATAATCATGCTTTGCGGCCTGTGTTCCCGGATGCGTGGCGCAGGCCGTTTATTCCGCTGTTTAAACAGCCCCGACGCAAGTACCCTAAAGATCGTCCCGCCGCTTAAGGCGCTTTTTCTCGATCTTCTCTTCTTCCTCATTGATGAGATTAAGCGGATGAAGCGAAAACTCGCCTTTGATCGGTGCTTTGCGCTTGAGCACTCTGGAGCGAGCCGCCCACCTGTTTTTCACGGCAAGAAACAAGAGTGCAATGGATGTAAAGCACAGAGCCAAAGCCATGCTCATAGCGATTGTGGCCATAGCTTCCTCCCAGAATAAGCTAGTCACCATTCTCATTCTGGGGGCAAATGCCGATCACTAAAATCAGCAATGTATGCGGGTAGAATTTTAGGGATTGTTTAGGCAGTCTGAGTCGGAAGCCTAATGGTGTGTGCGGTACATGTGATATCCGCATAATTCACAAGAATGTGTAGGTACATATCCTAAAGTAATACGAGCCAAATAAGGCAAATAAGGCAGCTTAAACGCCAATAAAATACCAAAGGTCTTTCTAAATCTATAGAATCGTTAAGCTGCGGAAATACTGAGAGAAAACAGAATCTTCAGATTCCAAAAACGGTATTCTGTGATGTAAAACATTGATTCGCAGAGATTTTTTTAAATTCGTCTGTAATAAATACTCCATTTTTCTTTCGAAATTTGGCCCCAATTTCCAGAAAAATCAGCCCCGTCGAACGCGGAAGCGATCAGATGCACTGCAAACAATGCGCTGTTGGAAACGCAAAGAACAAAATTGCAGTCAGATCGTATCAGCGTTCGTTTTTTAACGAGAGCGGCTCGGTGAGCCTTCCGGACCTTAGCAATTCGGCTTGCTCCATTAATTTCGGAGTTGTCTGGAACCTCTCAATAAAAACTGAGGGAATACAATGGACTATCGTGGCACATATGACGAATTCCGTGACGCATTGCGGGCTTTCGAATCCGGTTGGGATCGCGAAAGATACAACGACGGCAGAATTCAGGATTGGCAGCTCAACGAATGGGCAGGCGGTCCGGTGCAAGACTTCTTTCCAGAGTATGACAGTTGGGGGGATCTGAACGACGACCAATGGAGTGCGATGTCTTATCGCTCCACCAACTCACTTGGGTTCGTCGGCTACCAGTTTGGTGAAGCCCTGCTTATCGATCTGGGCTATTATGATGATGATGTCTTCTACGGCAACGGCGCAGCCACCAACACTTGGGATGGCACCTGGACCGGTAAGAATGGCGTCGATTCTCTAGAAGAATTCATGACTCCTGAAGCTCAGGAAGTCGCTATCCAGGAAGCGTTTGGCTTCAACCTCCAGATTATTGAAAATGGATTGTCCAACAGTGGTCAGTCATTGGATGACTTCATTGGACAGGAATTTACCTACGAGCAGAACGGTCAGGATGTCAGCGTAACCCTCACACTGACGGGTATCTTGGCTGCAGCCCACTTGCGCGGTGCTTACGGTACACTCGCTCTCCTGCAAGGCGGCAACGTTTCTCAGGATGAGTACGGTACTTCTATTCTGCAATATGTTGAGCAGTTTGGCGGCTTTGAAAGCCCAACTGTTGACGAAGCAATCGACTACTTCCAGGATCGTCTGACTGGAGAAGAAGGCCTGAACGGCCCTCTGCCAGGCGTTGGTGTTCCAAAAGAAGATGCCGATGTGGTTGTTACCTGGTCCTATGGTGAACAGGAAGTCGTTAGCGATTTTGACACTGAAGACGGTGTGATCTTCGTTGACTGGATCAGTGCTGACCAGCTTGAAGTGACCGAGACACCAGACGGCGTGCTCTTCTCTATTCCATCCAATGGTGGGCAGACGCTACTCCTGGCCGGAGTTGCCCTTGCTGACCTGACATTGGCTAACTTCTCCATTCAGGATGCGTCAGCTGCTGAGTTGATCAGAGACCTTGTTGGCGGAAACACTCAGCCAGAAGAACCAACCGATCCTGTTGATCCGGTAGACCCTGTGGATCCCGTTGACCCGGTAGACCCTGTAGATCCGGGTGATGGTGACGATGGTCACGGTCACCCAGGCGATGGTGATGACGGTCATGGTCATCCAGGTGACGGCGATGATGGTCATGGCGGTCATACTGGTGACATGTATATGCTCGGTCTGGACAGTGAGTCTCAGGTCATCGCAGACTTCGATCCATCCTCTGACATGATCCATATTCTGGAAGGTGTGACTGGCGAACAGTTCGAAATCTTCGAAGAAAGCGGTGATGCACTCGGACAAACAGTCCGCATCGTGATCACTGATCAGTTTGGTAACATCATGTCCACCACCATCTTCCAGGGTGTGACACTCTCCGATCTGTCTCTGGCAAACTTCTCTGTCGCAGAACAGTCTGCGTTCAACGAAGTCGTCTCTGCCATTGGTGAGACCGTTGAAGTGCCGGACCCAAGTCAGGGCGGCGGATACGAGCTTGTTTACGACAATGACGGTTCAAACCCACCAACAGTCACCGGCACGACCGATGAAGGTGGTTCTAAGTTCCGCGCTGACGTAAACGCAGACGATATCGTTGGCTTTGACCCTGATCGGGATGAGCTGGACTTCGGCGGAACTTCTGTGCACGGTCTCATCGTGACAAAGTCACCTGCCGGTGAAATTGTTCTCGACAGCCCATGGAGCTCTTCTGCACAGATCGTGCAGGGCGTCACCTACCAGGATGTCGATATCTCAGACTTCGGAGTGGTCGGCAATGAACACCTCCGTCAAGATCTTGGTGGCGTGGTCTCTTGGGAACAAGGCGTGGGCCCTCGCGAAGACGACACAGTCTACATCCGGTCCCACGAGTACGGCGTACACGAAGTTATCTCTGACTTTGACCCATCATCCATGAAGATCAGCTTCCTGTACTACGGTACACGTGAGCGTCTGAGCGTTGAAGACACTGATGACGGTTTGCTGATCTCTACTCTGCCAAGTGGTCAGAGCTTCCTGTTCGAAGGCATCTCCCTTGATGATCTGGTCCCAGGTCAGCTGGAGTTCCACTTCGATCAGGTCATGGAAGATAACCTTGAAGTCCCATTCGGCTTTGATCAGGATGACGTTACCCTCGTCAGCCGTGAAGGCCTGTTGACTCCGGAAGCGCCAGCTGGCGACACAACGGATGGCCACCAGACCAGACCGGGTGACTTCGGTCCAACCGATCCGGTTGATCCAGTCGACCCAACTGATCCAGATCCGGACCCAGTTGATCCAGTCGATCCGGTTGACCCAGTTGATCCGGGTACAGGCACTCCAGGTCAGGTTCCAGGTGATGGTGTGGTCGTGTTCACATGGGCTTGGGGTGAAAACAGCGTTATCACCGACTTCAACCCAGCGGAACATAAGATTAGCATTGGTTGGATCAGTGCAGACCAGATCAGCTTCACAGAATCTGAAGACGGTCTCGTGATCTCCCTGCCTTCAAATGGTGGACAAACCCTCCTGCTGGAAGGTGTGTTCCTTGAGGATCTGAATGCCGATAACTTCGACATCAAAGATCCATCTACATTGCAGGAAATCCTTGATCTGCTCAGCGGTGAAGATTCACAGCCACCTGTCGACCCAACTCCGGATCCAGATCCAACTCCGGACCCAGACCCAACCCCAGATCCTGACCCGGTCGATCCTGTAGATCCAGTGGATCCGGTTGACCCTGTTGATCCGGGCGATGGTTCACCTCGTGAGTTCACACTGGATTGGCAGTGGGGCAAGCAGGAAGAAGTCGCAAACTTCAATCCGGAACAGGATACCGTGAACATCGGTTGGATTGGCGGCGGCCAGTTCGAAGTGGAACAGACCGACAATGGTGTGTTGTTCACTCTGCCGGGTAACGGTGGTCGGTCACTTCTGCTGGTTGGCATTGTCGTAGCTGATCTGACAGCAAACAGCATCATCGCAAATGATGCAGCTGCTCAGGCTAAGATTGATGACTTCCTGTCAAATGCTGACAATCTGGCAGATGTGGGAACTCAGTCCGAAGCTGAAAGTGTAGACTCTACCTACATTCCAGAGGCTCCTGAAGCATCAACCACTGCACAGGAAGCAGCTGCTTCCGATGACAGAGATGATGATGCAGTAGCCGCTTCTGCTCAGGAAGCTGAACAGGAAACTGGACCTCGTGAGGCTCAGAATGCTCCTGAACCAGCTCTTGCAGCTGCGGCCAATGGCAATGGAGCAATCGGAGGCGATACCGTTCAGATCAATTGGGATTGGGCATCAGAAGAAGTCATCACAAACTTCGACCCTGCTACCGACACCATTGATTTCGGTAATCTGAATGCATCACAGGTTCAGATCACGGAAGAGAACAACAGTGTTGTGATCGAGGTTCTGGATAACGGTGGTCACACCTACACCTTGAACGGCATCAGCGTAGAAGACCTCTCTGCGGAGAACTTCGAAGCTGACGACTTCAACACCATCGTAACTGAAGAAGGCGGTGTTGTAGATCAGATGCATTCGGTCAATCAGGACGATAACTTGATCTGATCGATGAGCTAACGAAAAGAACTGCTCCCTCCCGGTCAATACCGGGAGGGGGTTTCTTGCTTTAATTCCCGAAGCAATTGAGAGAAAAGCTTATGCCCGGCAGCCAACGACAGAAAGAATCTGTAATCACCAGTGCATTCAGATCTCTAAGGTCCGCACTGGTTGGAATTGGTGGCGTCAGCATGCTGTTGAATATTTTGATGCTGACAGGACCACTCTTTATGCTGCAGGTCTATGACCGCGTGCTGGCGAGTGGGTCGGTCCCAACGCTTGTCGTTTTAGCAACCCTTGTAGGCGTCCTTTTCCTTTTCTATGGAATTCTGGAAACACTTCGCAGTCGTGTTTTGTCCCGTCTTGGGCAACGTGTAGATGCCCAGCTCTCTGGTGTTTCCTACGAAATCTCAACGAGCCTACCGCTTATTCTCGGCCCTAAAGGTGCAAAGATGCGCCCGGTTCAGGATTTGGATCAGGTGCGCAGTTTCCTTTCAGGCCCAGGCCCTGCTGCCATCTTCGACTTGCCGTGGATGCCACTCTATTTCGGTATCGTGTACCTCTTCCATCCCTATCTTGGCATGATGGCAATCGGTGGCGCATTGATCATCTGTGCGCTCGTTGGAGTGAATGAACTTACCTCCCGCAGACCTTCAAGCGAGGCTGCAGCCGAAACAAACCGCCGCTCTGCTATCGTTGAAGCCAGTCGCTCCAATGCTGAAGTCATTCAGGCTATGGGCATGATGGAGACGATGAAGAACAGATGGCACAAGGGCAATGATGCCTACTTGGTCAAGCAGCGCAAAGCGGGTGACCGAGCTGCCTTTTTCTCAACAGCCGTCAAAACCTTCCGCTTCATCTTGCAGTCCGCCATGCTTGGCATGGGCGCATGGCTGGTTATCCAGCAGGAGGTCACCTCTGGTGTCATGATTGCCTCTTCAATCATGTCTTCCCGTGCCTTGGCTCCTGTTGAGCAAGCCGTTTCCCAATGGAAAGGCTTTCTGGCTGCGCGACAAGGCCTCGCCCGTTTGCGCAAGGTAGTCGAAAATAAAGATGACACCAACAACGTGATGGAGTTGCCCCTTCCGCATCAGAAAGTTGATCTGGACAGTGTGGCATGCGGTCCGGTTGGTATCCGTCAACCAATCGTGCAAGGCATCTCGTTTAGTCTTGCAGCTGGCGAAGGCCTTGGCGTGATTGGTAAGTCCGGTTCTGGCAAGTCAACATTGTCCCGCTCGATTGTCGGCATCACCAATGCGCTGACAGGGTCAATCCGGTTTGATGGCTCAGAGCTTGATCAATGGACGTCGGAGCGCATCGGTGAATTTGTGGGCTTCTTGCCGCAGGACATTCAATTGTTTGATGGCACGGTTGCGGAGAACATTTCCCGCTTCAAGGAAGATGTAAATCCTGATGACGTCATCGAAGCTGCGAAAATTGCCAGTATCCATGAGTTCATCACAGGCCTGCCGGATGGTTACAACACGATTATCGGTAGTGGTGGTTATGCCTTATCTGGCGGCCAGCGTCAGCGCATCGCCCTCGCCCGTGCCATGTATGGTGAGCCTTTCCTCATCGTTCTGGATGAGCCTAACTCCAACCTGGATTCTGAAGGTGAAGCCTGCCTGACCCATGCGATCAAGCTGATGCGGGACCGAGGTAAGATCGTCATTGTCATTGCCCACCGCCCAAGTGCGATTGCGGCGGTTAATAAGGTACTCGTGCTCAATGATGGCCGACAAGCTGCCTTTGGTCCGCGAGATGAGGTTATGAAGCAACTTGTAACCCCGGTTCAAACTCAGCAAGTCCCGCAAAAAGCAGCAATTAAAGCTCCTGCCAAACGAGGAGCAGCATAATGTATAATCATTCTGAAAGTGACAAGCAGATCAAGAGTAGCATTAGATTCCATCTGATCTGCGCTGGTCTTCTGGTTGTTATCCTTGTTGGAGGCGTAGGCCTCTGGGGCGGCCTGATGGAAATCCGCGGCGCAATTATTGCTCCCGGTACCATTGTCGTTGAGACCAACACCAAGAATGTGCAGCACATGGAAGGCGGAATTGTCCGCTCCATCATGGTGACTGATGGGGATACCGTTGATGCGGGAGACACCCTGCTCCGCCTTGATGACACGGTGACCCGCGCCAACCTTGCTGTCGTGACCAAACAGCTCGACAATCTTTACTCGCAGGAAGCCCGTTTGATCGCAGAACGTGATGGAGAAGAAGAAATACTCTTCTCAACACGAGCCACAGATGATGCACATTCTCAGGTCCTGAACACCATTCAGGAAGGGCAACGCCGGATGATGGTTGCGAAGACCAAGAACCTGCGTGGCCGACAGGACCAGATGCGTGCTCAGATTCAGCAGTATAGAAAGCAAATTGATGGACTGTCTCAACAAAGAGATGCCAAAGAAATCGAGATCAGCCTGATCGATGGCGAACTGGAAGACCTCAACAAGCTGCTGGCCAAAAGACTGGTCACAGAGTCACGTGTCACAGCCCTCAAGCGCGAAAAAACCAAGCTTCAGGGTGAATATGGGGACTTCATAGCTCAGGTCGCTAAGACAGAAGAAGCCATCGCGGAACGCAATATTCAGATCATGCAGATCGAAGAAGATGTACTGACAAAGACACTGGAACAGCTTCAGCAAGTCCGGGCAGAGGTTGCTCAGCTTGAAGAAAAGAAGATTGCTGCACAGGACCAGCTGATGCGCATGGAAATCAAATCACCTCAGTCTGGCACAGTGCACGACCTGACCATTCACACCATCGGTGGTGTTATCGCTCCCGGTGAGGTGTTGATGCAAGTTGTGCCACGTGAAGACGTTCTGGTGATTGAAGCGCAGGTGCAGCCAATCGATGTGGATCAGTTGACACCCAATCAGGAAGCAACGATCCGCCTGCCAAGCTTTGATCAACGCACAACACCCGAGCTGACAGCTCAGGTGAAGACGATCTCACCTGATCTTTTGGAAGACCCCAAAACCGGTCTCAGCTTCTATATGGCTGAGCTGACAATCTCAGAAGATCAGCTGGACAAACTGGGTGGTAAAAATCTGGTGCCGGGTATGCCGGTTGAGGCGTTCATTCAGACAGAAAACCGCACGGTGGTCTCATACATCATGAAGCCAATGGTTGATCAGATCGCCCACGCAATGCGTGAGTAGGGACGCCGCGTATCGCCGAAAAGTGGAAACCGGTTTTCGGATAAAGATACGCGAACAAAAGCCCCTACTCTGCTCATTCAAAATGATGGTTGAGGCTGTTTACCAGCCAGCCTCAACATCACCCATCTCTACATAGATGCTCTTAACCTGAGAGTACTGATCCAGCGCCCACTGACCATTCTCACGTCCAATACCGGAGTTCTTGAAGCCACCAAATGGCATCTCGACCGGGGTCAGGTTGTAGTTGTTGATCCAGCAAGTGCCAGCTTCCAACTGATCAATTACACGGTAAGCACGCTGAATGTCTTTGGTGAACACAGCAGCAGCCAAACCAAACTCGGTGTTGTTGGCGCGGCGGATCACATCAGCTTCATCATCAAAGTCCAGCACACACATCACAGGACCAAAGATCTCTTCGCAAGCAATGCGCATGTCGTCTTTGACCTCTGTGAAGATGGTTGGCTCAACAAACAGTCCACGACCAAGGCCAGCCACCTGCGGACGTCCACCACCAGCATAGAGAACTGCACCTTCGCTCTGGCCAATCGCGATGTAGTCCATCACTTTCTCAAGCTGAGCTTTGGAGACGAGCGGGCCAAGCTGTGTGTCTTCATTCAGCGGATCACCAATAAGGATCTTCTCGGTCCGCTCTTTCAGACGCTTCAGGAACTCATCCTTGATGGAAGAATGCACGAACACGCGCGTGCCGTTAGAGCAGATCTGACCGGTGGAATAGAAGTTAGCGTTCATCGCTGCAGCAACGGCATTGTCGATGTCACTGTCTTCAAATATCACCACCGGAGATTTGCCACCTAGCTCAAGGCTCATGTGCTTCAGCTGAGAAGCTGCTTTTTCAGCAACCTTCATACCGGTTGGCACGGAACCCGTCAGGGAAACCTTGGCAACTTCAGGATGGGATACCAGAGAAGCAGCTGCTTCACGGTTTGCCTGCACCACGTTGAACACACCATCCGGTAAGCCAGCTTCACGGAAGATCTCGGCCAGCTTGAGCGCGGAAAGGCAAGTCACTTCAGATGGCTTGAAGATCATTGCATTACCAGCAGCCAGCGCCGGAGCAGCTTTCCATGCAGCAATCTGGATTGGGTAGTTCCAGGCGCCAATGCCAAGGCAAATGCCCAGTGGCTCGCGCTTGGTCAAGGCATAAGAGCCACCCAGATCGATGTGTTCGCCGTTAGAGGTAGCTGCAACGCTTGCAAAATATTCCAGTGCTTCAGCACCGGAAGCAGCATCAGCCACTAGAGTTTCCTGCAGCGGTTTACCCGTATCAAGCGTTTCCAGCTCGGAAAGCTCACGGTTACGCTCACGCATCAGGTCAGCAGCCTTACGCAGAACGCGGGAGCGCTCAGCAGGTGCCATGGAACGCCAGATCGCAAAGCCAGTCCGTGCGGATGCAACAGCTTTGGTGATGATTGCCGGCGTTGCGGAGTGAACCCGCGCAATCACCTCCTGCGTTGCTGGATAAAGGCTGAGGATCTCCTCACCCATCGTATCTTCAACGTAAGTGCCGCCAATAAAGTGAGAACCACCAGGCTGCGCACGCAGGGATGCATTTGTCAGGTTATCTGTTTTCGTCATTTCTTAATCCAACACTTACCGTTGTTCGTTCTGCCAGTTCGGGTGAACCCACGCCTGCTTATCACTGGCAGGAAGCATACCTTTTCCGAGAATATGGTCTGCAGCCTTCTCACCAACCATGATGGAAGGTGCATTGAGGTTTCCGTTCGTAATCTGCGGGAAGATGGAGCTATCCGCAACGCGCAAACCGTCAACACCAATCACACGACATTCGCTGTCAACCACAGCACTTTCGTCATTCGCGTCACCCATCTTACAGGTGCCACACGGATGGAATGCGCTCTCGACATGTTCTTTGATGAAAGCATTCAGTTGATCGTCGCTTTCAACGTCTTTGCCTGGCTGGATTTCCTTGCCGCGGAACGGATCAAACGCCTGCTGAGCAAAAAGCTCACGTGTCAGACGAATGCACTGGCGGAAATCTTCCCAATCGTCTTCATGGCTCATGTAGTTGAACAGCACGTTCGGCTTGTCCATAGGGTCCGCAGATTGCAGCGTCACCGCACCGCGAGACTTGGAGCGCATCGGGCCAACATGAACCTGATAGCCATGGCCTTCAGCAGCCGCCTGCCCGTCATAACGCACCGCAAACGGCAGGAAGTGGAACTGAATGTCAGGGTACATCACGCCCGCTTTGGAGCGAATAAAACCACAGGTCTCAAAGTGGTTGGTGGTGCCCAGACCAGATTTCGCCAGCTGCCACTGAGCTCCGATCACGCCTTTGGAGATCAGATTCCAGTGCTTGTAGAGCGTAATCGGCTGAGTACACGCCTGCTGAATATAGAGTTCTAGATGATCCTGAAGGTTCGCACCAACACCCTTGCGATCTGCAATCACATCAATGCCCAAAGCGGACAGAGCAGCTGCATCACCAATGCCGGAATGCATCAGAAGCTTTGGAGAGTTGATGGAAGACGCAGAAACGACCACTTCGCGGGAGCATTTGACTTGGTGTACCTGCCCGCCACGTACATACTCAACGCCAACAGCACGTTTGCCTTCCATGAGGATACGATTAACGTGCGCACCGGAGATAATCTCCAGATTTTCGCGGCCTTTGATGGGCCAGAGGTAGGCATTGGAGGCGGACCAGCGACGGCCATTGTGCACCGTCATCTCCATATCGCCAAAGCCTTCCTGACGATAACCGTTGTAGTCGTCAGTTTTGGCGTAACCAGCCTCTTCACCAGCCTGCACAAAGGCATCGTAAAGCGGGCTCCAGCGTGTACCGCGAGAGACGTAGAGCGGGCCGGACTTTCCGCGCCAGTCTCCGTCGACCTCGGTATTCTCAAGGCGCTGGAAGTAAGGCAAAACGTCTTGGTAACCCCAGCCTTTCGCTCCCATTTCCTCCCAGCTGTCAAAGTCGCAGGCATTGCCGCGCACATAGACCATGCCGTTGATGGAGGAAGAGCCGCCAATCACCTTACCACGTGGCAAAGCAAGCTTACGCCTATCCAGATGCGGCTCAGGCGCACTCTCATAGCCCCAATCGTAGCGGGACATGTTCATGGGATAGGACAAGGCAGCGGGCATCTGGATAAACGGACCGATATCCGTACCACCAAACTCCAGCAAAACCACCTTGTTTTGGGGATCTTCAGAAAGACGGTTTGCCAGGGCGCATCCAGCAGAGCCGGCGCCTACAATAATGAAATCTGCAGTCATTGTATTCTCTTGGGCTTGAAGCCGTATTCCAGTTATTATTGTGTAGTTTCTGTCGTTTCAAAGCTGTCGAAACATTTCTTCACGTAGTCCTGAACCAGCATTGTTGCCGGTGACCCGTCAGGTCGGTTTGTCGTTAGCACGCATTGCAGCCAGAGCCCGTCAATCATCGCAGCTGTGCCTTCTGCCGCTGTAATCGCCGTCTCACGATCTGTGACGCGGTGGTATTCCGCAGTGAGGTTCGAGATCAGCCGTCGATGGTAGATCTGAAGCAACCGGCGTGTTCCTGGTTCCGTTCGTGCCACCACATAAAACGCAAACCACGCCGAGATAACGGAGGGCTGAAACTGCTCATCGCTGAAGTTGGTATGGATGATCGCATCGATCCGCTCCATAGGGGTTTTCGTCTTCAGCAAGCGCTTGCGGGATTGCTTGCTCAAGTCCGTCAGCAAAAAGCTTATGGTCGCGTTGAAGACAGCTGCTTTCGAGCCAAAGTAGTGATGTGGCAGGCCCGTCGAAACGCCGGCATTCTTGGCAATATCTGCCATTGTTGTCGCTGCGTACCCCTTTTCATGGATCGCTTTGATCGTTGCCATAATTATCGAGGTTTTGCGTTCCTCTTCCATTCCGACCTTAGGCATTTGTGCCGAACTCACTCCAAGATTATTTTTATTGAACGTTCAATCAATAAAAATAGTTCTTAGAACATTTCGGAGCTTTTGAAAAGTATTGCACTCAGATTTATCGTAATTAATATCTGACGGAGAGGTTGCCTTTAGTCCATCGGGTGTTTATTAGCTTTAGTGAACGAAGGAATTTGAAAATTTAATTGTCGTCTAGGTAGTGTTTAGGACATGTTTTCTGCACAATTCTACGGCTCTATTAAATAAATATCGAAATTGGGGAGATTTACATGAGTGTTGCTAGTGGTCTGATAAAGAAACTTTCTACTTCTGCTTCAGTACTATTACTAATCACTGGGTCAGCTCTCGCCGCAGAAGCGGAAGCCTGTAAAACCGTACGCTTCTCTGACGTGGGCTGGACAGACATCACCGCAACCACCGCCACAGCAACGTCTGTGCTGGACGCGCTCGGTTACGAAACAGACGTAAAAGTACTTTCCGTTCCAGTCACTTATGCGTCTCTCGCAAACAACGATATTGATGTATTCCTTGGCAACTGGATGCCAACAATGGAAGCTGATATCGCGAAATATCGCGAAGCTGGCACCGTTGATACTGTTCAAACCAACCTGACTGGCGCCAAGTATACTTTGGCTGTTCCTAAGTATACCTATGACAAGGGTTTGAAGGACTTTGCGGACATCGCAAAATTCTCTGGAGACCTTGATGGCGAGATCTACGGCATTGAAGCAGGCAACGATGGTAACCGTCTGATCCTCGATATGATCGAGAAAAACGCGTTCGGCCTCAACAAAATCGACCTCGTCGAATCATCTGAAGCTGGCATGCTGTCCCAGGTCGCGCGTAAAACTCGCAAGAACCAGGACATCGTCTTCCTCGGTTGGGCTCCGCACCCAATGAACTCCAATTTTGAGCTGGAGTACCTCACCGGTGGTGACGAGTTCTTCGGTCCAAACTTCGGTGGCGCTGACGTTCTGACCAACACCCGCGCAGGTTACTCTGCTGAGTGTGCGAACATGGGCAAATTCCTTCAGAACCTCACCTTCTCCCTGCAGATGGAGAACGAGATCATGAACGGTATTCTGAACGATGGTGAAGAGCCAACAGACGCAGCAAAAGCATGGATCAAGAAGAACCCTGAGGCTCTTGATAAATGGCTTGCTGGCGTAACTACTTTTGACGGTAAAGACGGTCTTGCTGCTGCAAAGACTGCATTCGGCCTCTAAGGGTCATTACCGAGCATGAATTAAGAGGCGGATGCGATACACTCGCAGTCCGCCTCTTAGCGCATTATTCCAGAACACTCCGGCACCTGGAATAGCCATTGCGCAACTGGGGCAAGCTGCTTGTCGGTACCAATAAATTTGTATCCTGCCCTACAAATGAAATGACGTTAACGCGTTGACACACAATAACAAAATCTGAGGTTTCCCGTGGAGTGGCTAACAGAGCACAAACTACCCATCGGCAAATGGGCCAAGTGGGGAGTTGACTGGCTCACCGACAATGCAAGTGGCTTTTTCGATGCGATTTCCGTTGCAATCGAATGGCTCATCGACAGTGTACTATGGGTTTTACAAGCCCCTCACCCGCTCGGCATTGTGGTCATTGCCACAGCTTTGGCCTTTGTGGTCAGAAGATCCTTCGTCTTTTCAGCGTTTGTTGCGGTGAGCCTGCTGCTCATCATCAACCAGGGCTATTGGGATGAAACCACAGAAACGCTGGCGCTGATCCTCAGCTCCACCTTTATCTGTATGTTGATTGGTATTCCTGTCGGCGTTTACTCCGCGCATCACCCCAAGTTCTTCTCATGGGTACGGCCTGTGCTGGATTTGATGCAGACAATTCCAACGTTTGTGTACCTGATCCCCGCCTTGATCCTGTTCGGACTGGGTGTCGTTCCAGGTCTGATTTCAACTGTCGTCTTCGCCCTGCCCGCATCCATTCGCCTGACCCAGATTGGTGTTGCCTCCACGCCGCAACATCTGCTGGAAGCGGGTGAAGCTTTTGGCGCGACCTATTGGCAGAAGCTCTTTAAGATTGAGCTGCCATATGCGCTGCCAAACATCATGGCTGGCCTGACGCAAACCATCATGTTGTCACTGTCCATGGTTGTGATCGCTGCCCTTGTTGGTGCAGATGGCCTTGGTGTTCCAACACTTCGTGCGTTGAACACAGTGAACATCGCTAAAGGATTTGAGGTTGGTATTGCAATCGTGCTGATTGCTATTGTGCTTGACCGTTTCTTCAAGAGCTCAGAAGAAAAGGGCAGCAAAAAATGACCAATCCTGTTGTTTCCTTCAAAAACCTTTCCATTGTTTTCGGCGATCAGCCCGACGCTGCCCTGCCCTTAATTGATGCCGGTAAAAACCGCGCTGAAATTCAGGATCAAACCGGCCAGCTGGTTGGTGTTGCCAACGCGACCTTCGACATCCAGCAGGGCGAACTTCTCGTTCTCATGGGCCTGTCCGGTTCTGGCAAATCCACCCTGCTCCGCGCCATCAACGGCCTGAACAAGGTCTGCCGCGGCGAAGTGCTCGTTGCTGACGATGGCGAGCAGGTCAACCCAACCACCTGCTCTACCTCGCGCCTGCGTAAACTGCGCCGCGAACGTGTTGCCATGGTATTCCAGCAGTTCGGCCTGCTGCCTTGGCGCACTGTGCGAGACAATGTTGGCTTCGGCCTGGAACTCTCTGGCATTCCTAAGACCCAGCGTCTGGAACGTGTCGAAGAGCAGCTGGAACTTGTTGGTCTTGGCGGCTGGGGCGACAAATACGTGCATGAGCTTTCCGGTGGCATGCAGCAACGTGTTGGTCTGGCACGTGCCTTCGCAACAGATGCACCAATCCTGCTGATGGATGAGCCGTTCTCTGCGCTCGATCCTCTCATTCGCAGCCGTTTGCAGGATGAGTTGCTGGAGCTGCAGGAAAGACTACACAGAACCATCGTGTTCGTGAGCCACGATCTTGATGAGGCCGCCAAAATCGGCAACCGCATCGCCATCATGGAAGGTGGTCATGTGGTGCAGATCGGCACTCCGCAGGAAATCGTGAAGAAACCAGCGGATGAGTACGTTGAGTCCTTTGTCGCGCACATGAACCCACTCAACGTTCTGCACGCTGAAGACATCATGACGGACCTCTCTCAGATGAGCGCTGATGTGATCGTGAGCGTTGAAGAGATGCCTAAATGTGCAGCGAAGCAAATGATCCGCGAAGTGATTGAGATGAAGCGCCACAACGCTGGTCCAATCGCAGTTTATCGCGGAGACCGCCCGGTCGGTATCATTCGCGAACAGGAAATCATGGACTGCTTCGTTTAGGACGCAGAACATTCATCGATTCTACACAGGCGCATCTGCAAAGATGCGCCTGTTTTCGTTAACCTAAGAAATCCTCAGGCATTCACGGCCTAAGAGTTGCTATAGAAGAATAGTGCTCACTCAGCTTTCGAGTGTTTGCATAATTTGACGAGTGGAATTACAGAGAAAGACGTTTTTATTTAAAAATTTTGGATCGTGCCATGACTATTGACATTGCTCAGGAAAATCCGGGTTCACCAAAGCGGAGTTATATCCTCTTTTCTGGCGGTTCGTTCTTCGGACGCATTATGACATGGGTCACTTTGACGGTTGCTACATTGGGTATCTACCGTTTCTGGGCTATGACGGGCCTGCGTAGATCTCTTTGGTCCGCGACCCATCTGGAAGGCGATCATCTTCGCTACCATGGCACGGGCAAAGAGCTTTTCATTGGTTTCCTGATTGCTCTGGCGATCCTAATACCATTCTATGCGCTCGGTTTCGGTCTCCAGTTCATGGGGCCGATTGCAACAATCGTTGGTTTCGGCATCATGTTTGTTGTTGGTTTTCTGCTGACACCCTACGCCTTGTTCCGCCGCCGCAGATACCTGCTAACCCGCACAAGCTGGCGCGGAATTCGCTTCCACATGCAAGGCTCTGCCTGGCGTTATGTAGGCGCATGGCTCTTCTGGACCATCCTCTCAGTCCTCACCCTCGGCATTGCTCTGCCATGGCGCATGGCAAAACTAGACAGAATGCTTGCAGAAGCCAGCTACTTTGGGAACCAGCGGTTCAGTTATTCTGCGACAGCGAAGGATTACTTCCGGGCATTGGTACTTGTTTTTGTGATTTTGTTTTTCCCGGGCATCATTGCGTTGTTAGCAGCAATATTCACGCAAGGTAAATCACTTGCCCTGCTGCCTATTGTTCTAGTCCTCGCAGTATTCTTAATGCCTCTTGCTATGGCTAGTATTTTCCGCCTGCAGGTCAACTCTACAAAAATTGGTGACACTGGCTTTGAAAGCCACATCGGAGCTTCCAAGTTCTACGGCGCCTATATCATTCATGGTGTGATTGTTGGCGTGGGTATCTCAATTGTAGGCGCAGTTGGTACTCTTCTGGCTGTAACAGTTGGAGTCCAGCTAGAGCCACAGAGTGGCTTTTTCAGTCTGGCTTTCCTGCCAATTTTTGCTCTTTATTATGGAGTGCTTCTGTTCGCCAACATGATGGTCCTTCAAGTCATGTTGTTTGAGTGGAAGATGAGCAGCATGGTGGTCATCAACGCTCACAGCGTAAAGGATGCGATTGCTGCTGGTGATCTGGAAAATGCAGTTGGCATGGGGCTTGCTGATACGCTTGATGCAGGGTTTGAAGTTATCTGACCATGAAGTTACTGCTTGGAAACGCTGAGTTCTTTGATGGCACGTCTGCAGCTGTACGTAACTGTCAGATCTGGTTTGACTATGATGAGATGGTCCTGACAGATCTGGCAGGCGATCAGGAATATGCGCGCTGGTCCGCGGCAAAACTGCTCTGTGATTGGACATCTCAAACCGCCATGGTGGTAGAGCTGAACAAGCCAACAAGCACTGCTTACGTCAAAATTACGAATACAGAGACCGCGCAATCCGTTGAGCGCAAAATTCGTTTGGTAGCGGGCCTTCCAAAGCGCGAAAACACAAAGAAAATCGTGTTTGGCAGCTTGGCATCCATTGCCCTGATTGCACTTGCGCTGATTTACTTTTTACCTGCGTTCTCCAAATACGCGGTTCACAACGTGCCAAAGTCCTGGGAAGCAGAGCTTGGTAAGAGCGTTGAAGCAACACTGATCCCGGCTCTGAGTGAAGAGAAGATCTGTAAGGCATCAACGGGTCAGGCCGCTTTGGAGCAAATGGCAAAACGCCTCACAAAGGGCATGGATTTGCCGTTTGATCCGGTGTTGACGGTGGTTGAAAGCAAGATACCTAACGCCTTCGCCCTTCCCGGCGGCAGGATCACTATTCTCTCCAACACATTGGAAGTGGTTGATAGTCCTGATGAACTGGCAGCTGTGCTGGCGCATGAGCTTGGCCATGTCAAACACCGTCACTCCATGCAGCAGCTCATCAATGTGGCTGGTACGGGTATTGTCTTTTCCATGTTCATCGGAGACTTCACCGGCGGCAGCATCATCGCCAGTGTGGGTGAAGCTATGCTCGACAGTTCTTATTCCAGAGATATGGAGCGCGAAGCTGACTTGTTTGCGGTCCAGATGCTGGAAAATGCAGGTGTAGACCCAACCGGATTGGCCAGTTTCCTCGAGAAAATCTCGAAAGAGCATCACGATGAGAATGCCATCTCACAGGCTTTGGGCTTCCTCTCCAGCCATCCACCGACGAAAGAGCGCGTGGATACGCTGAACGAGATTGCTGATCCGGAAGCACCAAAAAATCCGGTCCTCAACAAGTGGCAGTGGGAAAGCTTGAAAAACATCTGCTCTGAAACAGCAGAGTTGAGCGCATAAGATTAAGTGGCTGGGAACCAAACCCCCAGCCATAAAGCGACATTAATCCAACAGCTTGCCCAACCTCACGGCAGTCTTGCCAACCAGCAGGCGACGACTTGGCATAATCAGCACGCAGTTGTCGTGTGGTGTTGTAACTGGCGTGTCCCCATCCATCGCGATCACTGTTCCTTTCTCGGCAATCACCTCCATCCCGAGGTAATCTTCGCTGAAACGGAAGCTCTCATTTTGAACCGTAACAGGGGCCACGATTTCTATCGTCTTTTGCGGAACCAGCGGTGGCTGCTCAGCAAGAAATGCCTCGCCAAAATCAGCTGACACGCATTCTGTTGCGCGCAGGAAACGAATAGACGCTGCAATCGCCCGCGGTCCAGCTGCAGCTTCCCAATGTTGCCCGGCTTCCAGCAAAAGAGCGGCCTTTGGACTGGCCGCCTCGCCAAACCCATCATAATCACGCAGTCGTTTACCTTCCGCATGGCCCGAGTCGCAAATAATCCATTCAGGATCAGCCACTTGCTTGGCTAAAGCTCGGCCTTTTTCTTGGTCTCCAGCCAGCATAAGCGGCGCATTTTTGTGCTGCATGCTGTGCAGGTCGAGCAAGTAATCAACGGTTTCAACAACAGGGCGAACCTCGCGTGCGCGCTCAAGTTCACGCGTGACTTCAGGGCCATTCAGCGAGCAATTTTGCCAGACACGATTGAAATCCTGATCCAGATAACGCGAAGCGGTTGGGTCATTCCGGTCAAACGAGTTGTAAGCCGCTACATTCATAAAAGCGAAGCTCAGCTTGCCGCGCACAGGCCGAACTTCCTGCTTGAACAACCAATCCAGAGCAACAGCGCCACACGGCTCATTGCCATGCACAAGCGCAGATATCATCACGTGCGGACCAGCAGTGCCGGAATCGAACGTAGTGATCCAATCCACTCCGGTATTGCCGACTTTGTAGGGCAGGATATCGGGAAAATCGATTTCGATAGGGTAAGCTGTACTTTCAATAATCATGGCAATGGTCCTTGAAAAGTATAGGTCACACCAGCCAAACAACCATATCTAGGCTGGTGTTGAATATGGGTCCTCAATCTCAAAGGCGCGCGTGAACTCAATGAATTTTCTGGCGATTGGAGTGCTTGGTGTCGTTGCAGGCAATATGAAGGCGTTGAGGTAGGAGATACGCGGCTTAAACGGCAGAAAAACCAGCGTTTCTGGATGGTTTCGCGCCACGGGAAACGGGTTGAGGACGCTGACACCAACACCTGCATGCACCAGCTCACTCACGGAGACGGCGGTAGAAGATTCGGCAACAATATTAGGCCGAATTCCCCGTTCCGCAAACATGCGCTCCAAAATCGCTCGCACAGGAAACCGGCGGGTGAGGGCGACGAAGTCCTGCCCGTCAAAATCCTCAGGCTCAATAAATGCTTTGCTGGCAAGAGGATGATCCCGATGCAAAACCGCATGTGCAATGGCAGAGCGCAGCGGTTCCAGAGTTAATCCAGCGTGCTTGGATAACCCGTCGGTAATCCCCAAATCGGCATGCCCTTCGGCCACATGATTGCGAACGTCAGAGGATGTACCAATCTCCAGTTCAACCTTTTGCCCCGGATAAGCTTTGATGAACGCCGCCATCACGCCCAGCAAAAAGCGGTGTGAGATCGTTGGCGGCGCTGCAAGGCGCAGCGGCTTGCTGCTGTGCTGAGAAACGAATGTCTCGTTCTCAATCCCCGCCAGCATCTCAAAAACTGGCTCAAGCTTCTCGTTCAGTGCCAAAGCATCAGAGGTTGGCACAAGCCGACCGCTCTCCCGATTAAACAGCGTTTTGCCGAGACGTTCCTCCAGATGCTTGATCGCGCGGCTCACTGCTGGCTGCGAAATACCAAGGCGAGCAGCAGCGGCAGTTGTTTTGCGAACGCTGATGACAGCGCGTAAAACTTCAAACTCTCGCAGGCTGAGACGGGGGCGTGTAGGGGTATCTGACATAGTTCTATGCGTTTTGATTATAAAATTTTGAATGACAATGTTGAAAACACATACTACGGTTTAAGTCAACCGCGAAGCTCTACCGGTGATTTGCCCGTTTTGGCAGAAGCACACTCATATAAAGAAGCAGCGGCATTGTTACTGGGCGAATGAATTTTAATCGCCAGAGGGAACGAAAATTTTGAGGGGGGAGCAGCAATGATTAAGCTGCACAAATGGCTTGCTGGAACAGCAAGTGCCATGTTGCTTATGGGTGGAATAGCGTCTGCTGAAGACCTGACAATCGGCTTGTCTTCAGAGCCGAGCGCGATTGACCCGCATTACCATAATCTGGGTCCGAACAATATGATCGCCTATCATATGTTTGACCGGCTTATTCACCAAAACGAAAAACAGCAGCTGCAGCCTGGCCTGGCAACCAGCTGGAAGCCAATTAACGCCACCACATGGGAACTGAAACTGCGTGAGGGCGTGGTGTTCCATGATGGCAATCCGTTTAATGCGGATGACGTGGTGTTCTCATTTGAGCGCGCACCAAATGTGCCAAACTCACCATCCAGCTTTGCCACATACACCAAAGGCAAAACGGTCAAAAAGATTGATGACTACACAATCCATATCGTGACTGAAAAGCCTTATCCGCTTGTTCCTAATGACATTTCAACCGTCAGCATCATCTCTGTAGAAGCCGGAACGGACGCGACAACCGAGATGTACAACTCCGGCAAGGCAACAGTTGGCTCCGGCCCATACAAATATGCTGAGTACGTGCCGGGTGATCGCATTGTTTTGGAGGCAAACCCTGATTACTGGGGCGCAAAGCCAAAATGGGACAAGGTAACCTTCAAGCCCATCAAATCCGGCCCATCTCGTGTGGCTGCTTTGTTGGCGGGTGATGTTGATCTGATCAACGGTGTCCCAACAACAGACATTGAAGTGCTAAGCAGCAATGACAAAGTCTCGTTGTGGCAGGGCCCATCCAACCGCGTCATCTACTTGCATCTGGATCATGACCGTGACGACAGCCCGTTCGTGAAAGCCATGGGCGGCGGGGCCATCAAAAACCCGCTGAAGGATCAGCGTGTTCGTGAAGCGATCTCCAAAGCCATCAGCCGTGATCTGATTGTTGAACGTGTGATGGAAGGTGTCGCTGTCAAAGCAGGCCAGCTTCTGCCGGATGGCTTCTTTGGTGTCAGCGAAAACCTGAAGCCGGTTGAGTATGATGCAAAGGGTGCGAAAGAATTGCTTGCAGCTGCCGGTGTTGGTGATGGCTTTGAGTTGCGCATCCACGGCCCCAATGACCGCTACATCAACGATGCCAAGATCGTGGAAGCTATCGCACAGATGCTCAACCGCGTTGGCATCAAAACCGATGTGGAGACCATGCCGCGGTCTGTCTACTTCAAGCGCGCATCTCGTGGTGGTCCAAACAACACGCCCGAGTTCTCAATGGTTCTCGTGGGGTGGGGCGCTGGTTCTGGCGAAGCATCCTCACCACTGCGCTCTCTCATCCATACCTACGATAAGAGCCAGGGCTTCGGCTCTTCCAACCGTGGCCGCTACTCCAATGCTGAAGTGGACGCCATGATTGAAGAAGCTCTGGCAACTGTCGATGATGAAAAGCGTCAGGATCTGCTCGCAAAAGCAACCGAGATCGCCATCAACGATCAGGCGATCATTCCGCTGCATTATCAGGTGAATACGTGGGCGACCCGCAAGGGCCTCGAGTACCTGCCTCGCACGGATGAATACACCCTGTCCTGGGGCGTATCCGCTGAGTAATCGCATGCAAACAAAAGACCGGCATAGCGCTTATGCCGGTCTTTTTCTTTTCTAAGGCCAAAACTCACCTCAATTATTTCAATGGGTTGGCTTTACCTGCGAAAGATTTAAAGACATGTCTGTCTTCGTTCTCAGACGCCTGATGCAAAGTGGCATAGTCATGATTGCTATGTCCGTCATTGTGTTCTTTGGCGTGAATGTGGTGGGGGACCCCATCGATATGCTGGTCGCACCGGATGCGGATCAGGCCGAGATTGAGCGCGTCATCCGCGACTTCGGCCTCGATAAGCCCGTGTGGCAGCAATATACGGTCTTCGTCAGCAACGCCTTCAAAGGAGATCTGGGCACCTCCTTTATCTTTGGTGAGTCAGCGCTCAAGCTTATTGTAGAGCGGATGCCTGCCACGCTGGAACTCGCCTTCATGGCGCTCCTCATGGCGGTTGTCATTGGCATTCCACTAGGTCTTTACGCGGGTCTACGCCCCAACGCCATCTCCTCACGCCTCATCATGAGCGGCTCAATTCTGGGCTTTTCACTGCCCACATTTTGGGTTGGCATCATGATGATCATGCTCTTCGCCGTGATGCTAGACTGGGTGCCCGCTACAGGGCGTGGAGACACCATCTCGGTGCTCGGCATGCAGGTCTCGTTCCTCACCGCAGATGGCTTGTCTCACATTGTTCTACCGGCACTCAATCTCGCGCTCTTAAAAATCTCGCTGGTGATCCGTCTGACAAGGGCAGGGGTGAGGGAGGTCATGCATATGGACTTCATCAAGTTCGCCCGCGCCAAAGGTCTCTCTGCCAACCGTATTGTTATGGTGCACCTGTTCAAGAACATCATGATCCCCGTGGTCACGGTCCTCGGCTTGGAGTTTGGTTCACTCATTGCCTTTTCAGTCGTAACGGAAACAATCTTCGCATGGCCCGGCATGGGCAAACTGCTCATTGATGCCATTCAGCAGCTCGATCGCCCGATCATCGTGGCCTACCTGATGATTATCGTGGTGCTCTTCGTCGTCATCAACCTGATTGTTGACATCCTCTATTCCATTTTGGACCCGCGCGTACGGCTTCAGGATGCGGCGAACTAAGGGGCATCTCATGACCATAGAAACAAGCCTCAAACCACCGCGAAAGCAGCTCTTTTCTGGCGATACTCCTATGAGCCGCTTTCTCTCGGAGTTTGTGGAGAGCAAAGTCGCTGTCGCCGCTGCGCTCCTGCTGTTCACAATCATCATGGCAGCACTGTTCGCCCCATGGATCACCCCGCAAAACCCTTACGACCTGGCGCAAGTCAGCGTGCTGGATGCCCGCATGGAGCCGGGGGAGCAAAGCTTTGACGGATACACCTTCTGGCTTGGCACAGATGGGGCAGGGCGCGATCTGTTCTCTGCAATCCTCTACGGCCTGCGCATCTCACTCTCCGTCGGGGTCACCAGCGGTGTCATCGCTCTCATCATCGGCATGTCCGTCGGCCTGATCGCAGCTTATGTTGGAGGCCGTACAGAAACCTTCATCATGCGCATTGTGGACCTGCAGCTCTCCTTTCCAGCCTCTCTGGTTGCCTTGATGTTGCTGGCATTGATGGGCAAAGGCGTCGACAAAATCATCCTCGCCCTCGTTGTCGCGCAATGGGCCTATTACGCCCGAACGGTGAGGGGAACAGCCCTTGTTGAGCGAGGCAAAGAGTACGTGGAAGCTGTCACGTGCCTTGGTCTCAGCCATGCCCGCGTGCTTTTCCTGCACATCATGCCCAACTGCCTGCCACCACTCATTGTGGTAGGAACGGTTCAGACCGCTCACGCCATTGCGCTGGAAGCAACTCTGTCGTTCCTCGGCGTTGGCCTGCCACAAACAGAGCCTTCCCTCGGCCTGCTCATTGCCAATGGCTTTGAGTATGTGATCAGCGGCAAATACTGGATCTCAATCTTCCCCGGCATAGCGCTGCTCATCACCGTGGTTTCAATCAATTTGGTGGGTGATCAGCTGCGTGATGTCCTCAACCCGCGCCTGAGGAAGTGAGGACAATATGAACACGCCAAACACACTCACAGTCAAAAACCTCAAAACCCACTTCTTCACCAAGGCAGGTGTGGTTAAAGCCGTTGATGATGTCAGCTTCTCCGTCAAACCCGGTGAAATCCTGGGCCTCGTTGGTGAAAGCGGCTCCGGCAAAACCGTCACGGGTTTCTCGCTCATCGGTCTGGTAGATGAGCCGGGCAGGGTGGTCGGCGGCTCAATTCTCCTCAATGGGGATGATCTGGCCAGAAAAAACGAAAAACAGTGGCGCGAGCTGCGGGGCAAGAAGATCGCCATGATCTTTCAGGACCCCATGATGACCCTCAACCCTGTCCTGCGCATCGATACGCAGATGATTGAGGCCATTCAGGCCCACGAGGACATCTCAAAACAAGCCGCACGACAGCGTTGCCGAGAGGCACTGGTTCGTGTCGGCATCGCTTCTCCGGATGAGCGCCTCGCGTCCTACCCGCACCAGTTCTCAGGCGGCATGCGCCAACGCGTTGCCATAGCCATCGCATTGCTGCACGAGCCGGACCTGATCATCGCAGATGAGCCAACAACAGCGTTGGACGTTACCATTCAGGCGCAAATCCTCTATGAGGTCCGCAAGCTGTGCTCAGAGACCGGCATGTCCCTCATCTGGATCACGCATGATCTGGCTGTCATCAGCGGTTTGGCAGACAGGATCGCCGTTATGTACGCTGGGCGGATTGTGGAGCAGGGCAGCATTGATGAAGTGCTGGACGCACCACTGCACCCCTACACCAAGGGCCTCATTGAATCCGTCCCAAGCCGCAATAAACGCGGCGCCAAGCTCTACCAGATCCCCGGTATGACACCATCTTTGCTCAACCTTCCTGCGGGCTGTGCCTTTTCCAGTCGTTGCTCGGCAAAACAGAGTGATTGTCTGGTCGCCACGCCAGAGATCACGCAGTTAGGAGAGGAAAGGCAAGTCCGTTGCTTCCATCCTGTAAAGCAGGAGGAAATGGCATGACGCTTCTGGAAACTCCGGTCATCGAGCTGCAAGGCGTCTCCAAGCGCTTCACCAAAAAGCTGGACCTTGCTGAGAAAACACTTCGTTTCTTCGGTTCCAGTCTTAAGGAGCAGGTGGTTCACGCGGTCGATGATGTCTCGCTCAGCATCGCACCGGGAGAGGTGGTTGGCCTTGTGGGCGAAAGCGGTTGCGGAAAATCCACGCTGGGCCGCGTGGTGGCTGGCATTCACGAGGCCAGCGACGGCACTGTTCAGTTCCACGGAGATAACGTGAAACAGCTTTCCGGAACAGATGCCAGAAACGCCCAGCTCAAGGTGCAGATGATCTTTCAGGACCCCATGTCCTCCCTCAATCCACGCAAACGGGTGAGTGATATCATCGGCGAAGCGCCCCGTGTCCATGGCCTAGTTTCAAAGGCAGACCTCTCAGACTACGTGGACCAGATGCTTCTCCGCGTCGGCTTGGATCCGGATTTCAAAACCCGTTATCCGCATCAATTCTCCGGCGGACAGCGCCAACGTATCGGCATCGCCCGCGCTTTAGCAGTTAACCCGGAATTTCTTGTCTGTGATGAGTCCATTGCAGCGCTTGATGTGTCCATTCAGGCGCAGGTCATCAATCTTTTCATGGACTTGCGGGCACAACTCGGCCTCACCTATCTGTTCATCAGTCATGACCTTGGCGTGGTGGAGCACCTCTCCGACCGTGTGGTGATCATGTATCTGGGCCGCGTAGTTGAGATCGCGAAAACTGATGAGTTATTTGCCAGACCAAACCACCCCTACACACAGGCCTTACTGCGCGAAGTCCCGCGTATTGATGCCCGCAAGCAGGTGTATGAGCCGATCAAAGGCGAAATCCCGTCACCACTGGCCCCACCAAGCGGATGTCATTTCCATCCGCGATGTCCATTTGCCACCAAACGGTGCACAGAGCAGCAGCCAACCCTGAGGGAAATTGCTCCCGGTCATGTCTCTGCCTGTCACCTCAATGATGCCTAGTTAAACCAAAAATATTTGAGAGAAACACATTGCCCCAATCCATCGAAAACGTGCTGAACATCCATCGACCCGCAGAACTGACCAACCCGCTGGTGGTGGACTCTCCTCATTCAGGAGAGATCTACCCGGCGGACTTCCGCCCTTGCGTACCCGCCAGCCGCTACAAATGTGCAGAGGACAGATACGTCCACGAACTCTTTGAAAAGGCGGCTGAAACTGGCGGAACCTACCTCGAGGCGCTCTTTCCTCGCATCTACATCGACCCAAACCGCCGCGCAGACAACATTGATCCGGCCACTATCAAAGGCTGGACACGAGCAGCAAAGCCCGATTTCCGCAGTAACCTCGGCAAAGGCCTCATCTGGACAGAAGCCCCACCCACCAGCGGTCCGCTTTATGACCGTGAACTGAGCGTTGCGGAGATCGAGAACCGCATAGATGCCTATTACACACCCTACTACGACGCACTCACGCGCCTGATGGAACAAGCCCATGCGCGTTTCGGTGTGGCCTATCACCTGGACTGCCACAGCATGCAGGCGGTCTCCACCGTCATGCACGAAACTGGAGCAGGCGAGAAGCGGCCAGACATCACCCTCAGTGATCGGGATGGTACCACCTGCGACCGCGAATACATCTACACAGCTTGGGAAATCCTCACGAACCTTGGCTATGAGGTGAAGATCAATGATCCCTACAAAGGCGCAGAACTGGTCATCCACACAGGCCGCCCACAACAGGGATGGCACTCCCTCCAGATCGAAGTCAGCCGCGGCCTCTACATGAGCGAAGTAACACTCGAAAAGTACCCGAACTTCAACAACCTCCAACAAGACCTGGGAATTTTCGTGAATCGCCTCTCCGAGTTCACAAAACAAAAAATCCAGCAGCCCGTTTGACTTAACAAACTTTGTAGAGCGGAATTAGGAGATATATTTGCCTTAAAACTCATCCTGATTTCCAGTTGGCGTATGAGGCAGCTCGCCGTTTTGCTGCTGACAGCCTTGTTGATGAGATGTTGGAGATTGCGGATGATGCTCGCAATGACTGGATGGAGCGCATCAATCGAAGTGAAACCACAGCGGTTTTCAATGCAGAAAACGTTCAACGTTCGTGCTTGCGCGTACAAACGCACCAGTGGATTGCAGAGAAGCGTTGCCCTTCTCGCTATGGTCAAAAGATAAAAAGCGAAGTCACTGGAAAGGACGGGGGGCTCTGCAAGCGGAAGTAACCGGGCTTGATATTCACGGAAAGCAGATGTCAGAGCGTGAAATTGCGCGTCGTGTTGCATTCCTTTTGCAAAAAAGCGCGCAAGCACATAATTGGCTATCAAATCAAACGCAGTTTGGTTTTCAATGGGCAGTAACAGGTCCGCCCATTGATTTTGTCTCTTGTGCCTAGTTACCCAGAGTGTGCTCGAAAGTACTCGATTGCTTCGGCTACTCTTGCCCTAATGGCTGCAGCGACGCGGTCATAACCCATTGTTCGGGCGATGGCATTAACTGGGTCCTCTTCGCTAAGCAAGTGCGGCTGCTCATCAATGAGACCGGCGATTTCTGCAATTGAAATATCCGTTACAGAGCGCCTGTAATCTTTGTTGATTGCAGGCCTGAAGCTAATGAGTTGCGTTTTGCTATCTTTTTCCCAAACGAAGGTGCCTGTCGTTTCCTCGTGAAGTTCGAAGTTTGCAAAGTGCTTCTCAATTTCACGCCTCAACACAGCTCCAGTCCGACTCCAGCCATGTGCTTTGGTAATACGCTGTGCCAATGCAGTATCTTTGATTGGCCCTTCATCCGAAACGATTTTTCTGATCATCTCTGACAGGGTCGGGGCGTAATCAGAGTCGTGGAACTTGTCTGGGTTCGGTGAAAGGCCAGAGAGGTCTGTCCACTCATACGGCTTTGATGTTGGCGATGGAACACTCGCTGCTGACATTGCAGAAGAGTTACCGCGTAAGGGAGTGCTCTGTTCAGGTTCACCTCTATCAGCTTCCACCGCTTCCTCGGGATCTTCAGGAGATGCCTCTAGGGTGTCTTCATCAATTTTAACAGCAAGATGCTCTTCTTCGCGTTTTTCAGCCTCTGCTGCTTGCTCTGCCTTCAATTTATCTGCGGGGCGGCTATCGACTAACAGATTTCGCAGTTTGTGGTGAATCTCGTCTGCTACATGTTGAGAGTCGTACCACCAATCAGGAGACCAAATACGAAGGATTTCCCAACCTAGATTGCGCAGTACCTGCTCGCGTACTTTATCGCGATCACGTGCCGTTGCTGAACTATGGTAGGTTGCTCCATCGCATTCTACGCCAGCAATAAACGCTCCGGGTTTATCTGGGTGTACAATGCCTAAGTCTACTCTGAAGCCTGACACCCCGACTTGCGGAACAATTGTCCAGCCTCGCATCTGGAGTGCTTCGGACACAGCTTCTTCGAATGGGCTATCATAGCCTCCCACAGAACCATCGTCTGAAGCTGCTAGCGCAATTGTGCCTTTTTCAGCAAAGCTCAGAAACTCCTTAAGATGCTTTACGCCAAGGGCTTTTGTCCGAGATGTATCAATAGCATCTGCCGTAACTGTACTGAAAATGAGTAGTTCTTCGCGTGCGCGGGTTACTGCAACGTTTAGTCTGCGTTCACCGCCATCTTTGTTGATCGCACCAAACGACATGGACATTTTGCCTGCAATGTCGGGGGCAAACGTAATCGAGAACATCATAACATCGCGTTCGTCACCCTGAACGTTTTCAAGGTTGCGAACGATGACAGGTTCAATGCGTTCGTCAGCAAAGAACCATTCCAAGTCAGGATGATTACGCAACTCAGCGTCAAACAAATCCTGAATCAAACTTTGTTGCTGTTGGTTGAAGGTTATTACACCAAGTGTAGGACGATCTTCTTCCGGCAGATCAATCCACTTGCGCAGGCGTTTAACAGCTTCTTTTACGATGTTTTGGGCTTCTAGCTTATTGGTTCTGCTCTTGCCTCGGTCATAGATTGCATCCGGCGTGTGAACGAGTTTTACAGCACGGTCTGCCACGACAGGTGATGGGAATGTAATCAACCTGTTATCGTAGTAGTGCCAGTTGGAGAATGCGATGAGAGACTCGTGACGACTGCGGTAGTGCCAATTCAGCTGTAAGTTAGGTAAACCAGAGGCTTTCGCCTCTTCAAGGATGCTTTCCAGATCCTTCTCGTAGGCTTCTAGCTCTTCATCATCATCTTGTTCTGAGCGGCCAAAGAAGTTGGTTGGAGGCAGCTGCTTAGGGTCACCCACAATGATAGTTTGCGTACCACGTGCGATTGCTCCAACAGCATCCCAAGTCGTGATCTGGGAAGCCTCATCGAAAATCACCACATCAAACTGTGATTGGCCCGCAGGAAGATACTGCGAAATTGACAGCGGAGACATTAAAAGGCAGGGAGCCAGCTTACTAAATGTTCCAGGCATTGCCGAAATAACGTCACGAATAGACTTGCTTGGCCGCTTCAAGTTCATTTGGTGGCGAAGCGTTCCAAGTTCGGAGCTTTTTGGAACGGTATGCTGTGAAGGCAGCTTATGGTTTAGGGCAGATTGTACTTTGTATGCCGCAGTAGCCCGCACTTGATCATCGAGCTTTCGGAATTGCTGTAACATTTCCTCATGCTTGAAGCGCTTGAAGCTGCGAAGAACAGGAGTGTTATCAATCGCTTCAGGAAGCCACCAGTTTGCAAAGGCGACAGTAAAACGCTTCCCTAAGTCCTCATGAGGGATGAGTTGGTTCTCAACAGCTTCAATGAATGGCGTAAGGTCTTGATTTTCAGCAGTTGTTTTGACTTTCTGCCATTCGGTCCAAATTTGAAGTTGTTTTGCATTTTCTTTTAAGACGCTGAGATCATCCTGCAGTTTTTGTAAGATACCAGCTCCTTCAAAGTGATCTTTGTTAGAGCCGGTGATATCGCAAAAGCGACCTAACTCGGCACGAAAGAGTTTTGCTGCTTCAATCAGCTTTGATGCCTGCAAGCGCAGTGGGTCATCAGCTCTTCCCTCAGATAGGCTAGAGCGGAGTTTTTCGTTTTTGAAGACCGTTGCGTTGCTAAGATGATTTATTTGTCGGAAGGCCGCATCAATTTTGCCTGCGAGGTCGAAGTACGACAGAAGCTCATTTGGATCGGTGCCAGTTCCATTCCAATCAGGGAAGAATTTCGTTTCTTCCTGATCTTCTAGCGAGGTTAATGCGTCTTGCATTTCTCGAAGGCATGCAATGTCAGTTTCAGGGTTGGCCTCCCCGGCGCGTGCATAAGTTTGCAGGAGCTTTTTCACTTTCCCTTTAGCAAATACTGAGAATGGCCACATTTTTGAACAGGCTTCTCGCCAGCTGTGATCGAGAGAATCTATGGGTAATCTCAAGATTGTTTTTTCGTCATAAGACGCGCTGAGTGATTGCTCTGCAGCTTTAAAAAGAACTAAATCTTCTTCAAGACTCCGTACCGTTTCCTTGATTTCGTCGAGGCGCTCTTCGAAGATTACCCCTAGCTCTGTTCCTTGTGTCGACAGCAGTAACTCAGCGAGAGAGCAGATATCTTCAATATCGGATAGCGCGAGATCAATACTTGCTTTGAAGTCTGTGTACTTATTGAAGGCATCAAGCTGACTTAATAGCTCATGAATCGCCCTAGATACATCACCAACCACGTTTATGAGGTCATGCTCCCAACGCACAGACCAATCTTGGTGCTTTACCAGATTCAGAGCTGGAATCGGCTGTACTTCACGGTGCACACTGGCGATGTTGCTTACAGTGTCCTGAAGCTGTGTCAGTGTTTCCTTCCCAATGCTTCTGTCGTTATCCCATGTGAGTTTTGGGATGTATTCATTGGCATGTTTTACAGCCAACCCCAGAGCATCAAATACAGTAAGTCCACATGCTGAAGGCGTGTGAAGGGCAGTAATATAATCGTTGAGGTGATCTCGGCGAACTTTGAGCTGCTCGTTGATGCGCACCCATTCGCCTGTATCTGGCTTTGAACCTTGCTCCCACGAAGTCTTAAGTTGCTCCAAAAACTGCTTTCGTTCAGCTTTGTTTGAATGCAGCTCTAAGCAGAACTCGCCTAACCCATGTTCTCGCAAGCGACGATAAACAACGTCCAGTGCAGCAGTCTTTTCAGCGACAAACAAAACACTTTTGTTGTTAGCCAAGCATTGAGCGATCATGTTTGTGATGGTTTGGCTTTTGCCAGTACCGGGAGGGCCGACAAGGATGAAATCCTGACCTTCCACCGCAGCCATGACAGCGCTTAGTTGAGATGAGTCCGCAGGGAGCGGAGTGATGATGTCTTTCGGATCGTATTTTACATCGATATCGCGCTCAGATGGAAAAGCCGTTGAAACACCCGGTTCAAATGCCTTGTCTGGGTTATCAATTAAGTGCCTTACGACCCGGTTCTTACGCAGATCATCAGTACGCTCAACGAGGTCTTTCCACATAAGGAACTTGGCAAAAGAGAAGGTTGAGAGGGCCGTCTCATCAACAACTTCAAAGCCCGGCACGTCACGTACCGCTTTTCGAACCATCTCAAATACGTAAGGAACGTCAATGCCACTCTCATCAGTTGGCAGTTTTGCGTCGAATGGTGGAAGAGAAAGATTGTAATCCTTCTTGAGAAACTCCATCAGAGTTGCGTTAAAACGCACTTCGTCTTCATGGTGCTCCAAATTGAAGCGAGATGCAGCGCTCTTACGTGTGAGCTTCACTGGGATAAGCAGCAGCGGAGCTTTGTAGGCCTTTTCGTCATCAGCTGACTTCTTCCAACGCAGGAAGCCGACTGCAAGGAACAAGGTGTTGGAGCCGCCCTCGTTCAGATCATTCTTTGCGCGCCTGAAAAGCTCTGTCAGGCGCTTATCCAGCTCTCGTTTCTCTAAAGTGGAAGGAAGCTCGTTTCTTGCAATTGCTTGAGCTGCAAACTCTTCATCCAGATCTTGCCCGGTCTTTTTGAGATGCAGATCTTCATCGCGCTCCCCATGAGGGTTCTCTTCTGGCAGCGAAATAACCCGAATTTTCTTCCGCTCAGCGAGGCGATCCTCCAGAAGTGGAACGTCCGTGCACAAAAATGGAACTGTTTGTTTGGTGGACTTAAAATTCAAAAGCCGGTTTCTCAACGACAGATCAAGCAGTTTATTCTGCCAGCGTGCGATTCGATCCTTTGGAGTACGTGGAGATTCTTCAGCTTCATCCGTAGGGAGCGCATCAAAGCTAGGTGCTTTAGGCAGAGGTAGAGTAGTCGCCTCAAACTCCGGCGCTTCAGCGTGGTTTTTTGAAGATGCAGCTTGGTGTGACGCCATAGGACGAATTTGAGAAGCTCTGGCGCGTGCTATATCAATCGCGCCAATAAAACCCGCTTCGTTTTCTTCGTTCGTGTAACTTTTAGCAATCGCAATCGCTTTATCAAACTGGTCTGCCGGACGGCGGGTAATACCTGTTGTTTCGAACACAATAAGTTCGCGTGCAGCAAGCGCTTTTCTGATCTCAGTCGGATCTTGTTCAATAAGGGACGGAAGTGTTGTCTCTCTCAGCCAGAAACCGCAATAACTATGCCCCTCGATGATGAGAACGACGGGATTTAAGCCAATGGCTTCTAAGGCAGATGCAAAGAAGAGTGTGCTGTCAAAGCAAGTGGCAAGCCCCTGTTCTCGAATAGTAGAAGGACGCCGAACTTTCTGTCCGTGAACTTCAAAACTTTTTGGCGGCTCTGCATACATTAAGCCCATACCAGCCACAGCAGACCAGAGCGCAGCACCCAGCATGTAAACTCTTTTCGGGTCTTTGCTTTGGTATCCGTCCAGGGCGGGCGAGTATCCATATTTTACGAGAACTTCCCCGGCATCTCGCTGAACCTGAGCGATAGCAGGATCGTTTGGCATGACAAACGCAGCTGCAATGCTTGCCATGCCTGCAAAGCCGCCCCATTCGTCGCGAGCTAATAACCGCAATTCTTTTCTGTGCTCGGCGACAAGTTCCCCTTCAGCATTGCGCAAATGGAAAACTGCGACACCTTTTTCCGCCTCATCCAGTCCTTGCAGGTAATCTGGGTCTAAAGTCACCTCAAGATTTGAAAGGCTGAGTGTCTCGTCTGCAGGTAAGCGATCAATCTTCCAGCTCTTGGCCTTTGCGAATGACGGAGTGAAGCTTAGCTCTAGCGTAAGATTGTTCTGAGCGTGTTCTGCTGAGTTATGCAGTTCAACCATGGAGAGGAGGGGAACCGAGTTCTGCCAACTCGCATAATTCACGACGCTGGAGATTGTCACTTGGAATGAAACGCCGCAATCTGTCTCTTCAGCGCGTGCCTCTTGAGTGATCTCCAGCATGTTTGCCCCCTAATAAACGAAATGACTTTAAATCAAGATTTAACTTTCCATTAACATATTAGACGCGCACTACAACATCCTGAGAAGCCTCTCAGGACAAGGGACATATGAATTCTGAATATAAATGAATTCCACTCAGCTTCGATTTAATTGTTACCGTCCAGACCAGAGTATAAATACGCAAATTTTGTGATTTGAGGCGCCGATAAGCCTCTGCTTTATTGAAACGGTTCATCGTAGAGAAATCTAGGCTTTAATTCGGATGAGTATTTTGCAGTTAGTTGCAAAATGAAACGTTATGATGCTCTGAGAATGAAATTTATCATTCTTTCAGAGTGTCCTATTCGTTTTCATCAATGGAATGTTGAGGCATTAGATATGGCTGATAAATCCAAGATCTTTAGCGCAATCCGGCAAGCCATTGATGCGGCTCCTGAAGGAGGCAGAGCTGCGGAGATACATCTTCAGTCACTTAATATGCTGAAGAGCTAGAACATGTGACGGGTAAGGAGTTTGCTCATAGCGTGGGCATAAAAAAGTCTTTTGGAACTGAGTTCAACAAGATGAAGAATATCGTAAACCGCCTGAAGGCGGCTGGTCTCAACCTGCCAAAAATTTAGAGGACGATTGATCCTATTTGGTGAGTTACCAAATCACATGAACTACCTGTGCGTGGTTCCTTTGCCGAGATCCACAACCCTACAAATCTATCTAAGTCATTGAAAAATATGGTGCACCCGATAGGATTCGAACCTATGGCCTCTGCCTTCGGAGGGCAGCGCTCTATCCAACTGAGCTACGGGTGCCTGTGTCGGGCGTAGGTGCCCTTGAGGTGTTGTAGTCTTTACCCGATCCTAAGCCGCGCTGCAATGCGCCAATTACAACAACCCTCGAAAATGTGGAAAGGCGCGGGGAGAGCCTAACCCTCCCGCAAGATACCCAGTGGTGTCAGGTGGTTATCCCAGCTGACGCCAGCGCTCTGGCTGATAATCTGGGCCACACCATCCTCGGTTCCGCCAAAGCTGATGGCGCCGTTTCCGTCAGTAATCGCAAAGCTTTCCTCGTCCAGCGGAGCCACACCACAGCCATCTGCAACCTGGTGGAAACCGATGAAGGACCGCTGCGCCACATCCCAGTACAGGATTTTACCGCCACGCGGACAGGAGGCTGCAATCACGTCGCCGGAGCGGTTCATCTCCACGCTGCCAACATAGTTCTGCAGGCCCTTGGTAAGCTCCAGTGGCATCTCCAGAGCTGTAGCGGCCTTATCAAGCCCCAGATGCACCATCAGCGGAGGCGTCGCATCCTTCGCACCCTGAAACTGCCCGCCAACCCACACATCACCATTGCCGTCAAAGCTCATGTGGCGCAGGGAGAGCTGGTGCAAATCAGAGCCAAGTGCCTGTTTGGCAAGCAGATCACCTGTTGCAGTGTCAATGAAAGCCACAGTGGGCTTCATCGTGTCCAGGTTCAGCTTCTCACGCCCCATGTCAGGGTGAGTTTCAATCCCGCCATTGGCAACAACAAGCTGCGAGCCATCGGGTGACATCAGCAAATCATGCGGACCAACACCATAGCTCTCGAACTCGCCGATCCGCTTTGGCTGGTCACCGGAAACATCATAGACGCCGATCACACCGCGCACGTTGGCAAAGTCATTTTCCGGCGCATAGGCCAAACGGCCATCAGGTGAGAACACCCCGTGTCCATAGAAATGACGATTTTCAGGTGACGTGAAAACAACCGGCTCTCGTGCACCTGTCAGGTCTGCAAGCACCGCAAAAGTCTCGGGCCGCCGCGCGAAAGACAGCAGGCGCATGGAGTTGCGGTCAAAGGATATGGCATGCCCGCGATCCGGCAACGCTGTCTGGTACAGCACCTCGCCATCTTCGCTAAACACAGCAAGAGCATAACTGCCCGTTGGTGTACGCAAAGCACTGGCGAACAGTTGCAGGTCTGCGGCCTCAGTAAAAGGCAGGCCATTGGCAAAAGCCAGAGAACTGCTGGCACTTAAGGCAACGCCAGATGCCGCAAGGCCGGTTAAAAACTGCCGTCTGCTCAGAGCAAGGGGCTTAGTCGCCATCAAGCGCATTAAAGCCTCCTGCAAGGCCAACATAGCCAGCAAGGTCTTCTGCCATCACCACTTTGATGCCATCGATAATGGTGATCAGATAACGCAGTTGCTCGCGCACCTCTGGCTCTTTGCCAGTGTCCTGAAGTGGTTTTGGCAGGTTAGCAAGCACACGCTGCGCATTGGAAAATTCAAAGTTCAGCGAGCTTTCCACCCAGTCCTGCTCGTCTTCCAGCACCTTTGCGTAGCCACCTGCATTCAAAGCGCCTTGCAAACCTGTAAGGCTGGCTGAAAGGTAGGTGACAGCATTACCGCTGCGGGCAAAGGGAGCCTTCTTTGGATTGGCTTTCTTCTCAGTCTTGCCAAGCACAACAAGCAGATACTGGTCTTTGTCGACAATCAGACCCGTGGTGATGGCATTGAACACCATCTCCGCAGCTTCTTTGTGGGTGTGCACCACACCGCCACCTTTGGTTGGCTCCAGAAGCACTTTGGAAAAACCGTCAGGGTCAGCCCATTCGGCTTCAAGTTCCAATCCGGCACCAACCAGATTGATGCTGATGCTCTCGGCATAATCGCAAAGGTAAACAGCGTCCTTGCCAGAACCAAGCGTCAAAGTGCCATCGCTGGCGTAAGAGATGCGCTCAAGAGCAGTCAGCCCTTGCAAGGCAACGCTTTTGACAGAAAGGGAAGCGGGATCGCGAACGGTAGGGTCCTGCTTGGCAACCACCTTATTGATCTGGCGCCGAACCACACCGCGACTGTCCGGCAAAAAGGCGAGGCGCTGAGCAAGGTTGTCCTGCGCCATCGGCCCATAGCGTAAAAAGTCAACGCCAGCGAGTGCGGCAACGGATTTACTGAAAGCCTCGTTAAAGGCAGTGGTGCTTTCAGTCGTGGAACTGGTGCACAAATCACCAGTCCGTTTTTCAAGGTCGCTTAGCGCGCTGACAAGCTGTTTGGTCGCCGGGCGAATATACTGCTCTACGCTGGAGCGCGGGAACTGAGCATAGTCAGTGGTATCTGCCGCAAAAGAGGGCGTAGAGACAACAATTGCCGAGGCAACGGCCAGGCTGAGAGTGACAGCACGCTTAAACTGCATCAAAGAGACTCCAGGAACCGGATCAGATTAGCTCGATCCTTAGCAGGCATTTCAACTACACGGGTTTTGGCAGCTTCTGCTTCACCGCCGTGCCACAGCACAGCTTCCAGCAGGCCACGTGCACGCCCATCGTGCAGGAAGAACCTGTGATTATTGACAGTTTCTGTCAGTCCAATACCCCAAAGCGGCGGTGTTTTCCATTCATTTCCGCTGGCAGAACCTGTTGGACGACCATCAGACAAACCTTCGCCCATATCGTGCAACAGCAGGTCTGTATAAGGCCAGATCAGCTGGAACTGATGCTCCGGGTTTTCAGCTGTGCGGCTGGTGACATATTTAGGCGTATGGCAGCTTGCACAACCTGTCTCGTAAAATACCTTTTTACCAGCAAGTACTTGGGTGTCATTCGCATCACGACGCGCTGGCACGGCAAGGTTTTGAGAATAGAACACCACAAGGTCCAGAACCGGGTCAGGCGCCTCAGAAACACCAAGATGCGCCTGCTCGCCATGCGCTTGCTCAAAGCACGCAGTCTGGGCTTCGGTGCAGTCTCCATAATTGCGCAGGTCATACGGTGTCGAAATGCCGATATCGCCTGCAAAAGCACCAGCAGATTGAGATTGCACGGTGGCGTTCAGCGCTTTCCAGCCAAAGCGGCCAACCTGCTTGGTGTCAGGGTCAGCAGGGTTCACCCAACTTACACGGCCAGAAATGCCATCACCGTCAGCATCCTCCGAATCAGCCTGAGAGGTGATGTCGGTGTCTGCAATCGCTTCCAGCAAGCCAAGGCCAATCATTGGCGGCGCAACACGAGCCGAAATCAGCGCATGCTCAGACATCGGTCCATAAGCCAGATTTTCAATGGTGTAGGTTGGCTTGCGTAAAGAGGCGGTCTCACCTTCAGAAAGATCAATCTTGATCTCTTCATAGGTGATCTTCATCTCACCTTCTCCGGGCACGCCCGGCACGCCAAAGTTCTGCAGCTGGCCACCATAGGTCGGCTCGGGAAGGAGAGGCACTTCACCGCTCTCAATCAGAGCCCGCTCTTCCGGCGTGGAAGGGGCAACTGAGAGGCGCATGAAGATGGAAACTGGGCGTTCGTCATCAACCGGCGGGAGACGGCCCTGCTTTCGGGTGACAGCTTTCGCAGGCGCGGGCATTAAACAGAGGGCCAAGACCATCAGAGGCGCGCGTAGAACTCGGGGTCGACACCCAGAATTTCTGGAACAGGCTCTCGCCCAAACGGAAGTCCTGATGCTGCTCGAAAGGGAGGTTGGCACTTGGGTAGGTAAAGACAGCGCGATTGAGAGGCTTCCGGGTCGTTGTTTTTCCCGCTTGCATCAACTCAAAATTTTCAGCTTTGGAGAAATCAGTCGGCGCCTTCAAAACCCGGTTGACTTTCGCTTTATCCCCGTCACTGAGATCGGTTCGCTGGTTCAGATCAACAGCAGAAGCGGCGGGAATGAGGAAGCTGGTAAAAGCGGCGGTAGTGGCTATCACTCCTGCACGACGGCGAAGTGTGGCTGGAACCATTCCTGGCATAACGGGTGCCTGTATTTACATAGGCCTTCGCAAAAACGCTAAAACACGCAAATGAACGCACATAACAACGCAAACAAAAGGCGAGGGGGATAAGTCCCGCACGAGGTGTCTCGTGCGGGACTGGATATCTTATTCGAATACTGCAGAAGGGTTGTCGAGGCTGTCGGAGCCTTCGAATGCAATATTTTCAAGCTTCAGCACCTGAACAGCACGCTGAATGGAAGATGTCTGGTCAACCAGACTATCGATAGCAGCCTGTACCACTGCGTTACCCTCTGTGTTTCCTTCACCAATCATCTGGTCGTAGGATTCAGTGGTTTCAGCGCGGGTTTTCATGGCTGTAAAGGTGCCGAGGGAAGCATTCAGCTTGCCTTCCAGCTCAGTTGAAACAGCAGAATCTGCCTTTGCAAGCAAGTCCTTAAGGGAAGCGCCTTCAACAACAGAACCGTCAACGCGGGTGTATTTACCCTGGAATACGTTGTTGATGCCAACCACGTCGTTGTAGTGAGACATGTGTGTGTTGTCAGAGAAGCAATCATGCTCTTCTTCAGGATCGTTCAGCATCAGGCCGAGCTTCATGCGCTCACCAGCCAGTTCACCATAAGACAGGGAACCCATGCCGGTCAGGATGGTTGCGATGCCTGCAGCTTCGCCTTTGTCAGCCAGCTCTTTACGTGCTGCGCCGTCGGTTTTCCATGCTGCGACCATCTCTTCCAGATCGGTGATAAGCAGCTTCGTTGCAGCCTGAAGGTAGTCTGCTCGGCGCTCACAATTGCCGCCGGTGCAGTTTGCAGCGTCGAAGTCAGAAGCAGGACGGTTGCCAGCACCTTTCCCCGTTCCGTTCAAATCTTGTCCCCACAGCAGGAATTCAATTGCGTGGTAACCGGTCGCAACGTTTGCTTCCACTTCACCAGCTTCCTGAAGCTGTTCAGCAAGCAGCGCAGGGGTGATTACAGTGGCGTCGATTTCTTCGCCAGCAACAGTCAATTTAGTGTTTGCAATGATGTTCGCTGCGTAAAACGGGTTCTCTTCGGACTCATTGCCGTAGGCTCCATCAACGTAGTCGATCAGACCCTCGTCAAGCGGCCAGGCGTTGACCTTGCCTTCCCAGTCATCAACGATCGCATTACCAAAGCGGTAAACTTCTGTCTGCTGGTATGGGTTACGAGCTGCAATCCATGCGCGGCGTGCGGCCTTCAGGTTGTCTTCAGTTGGCTCTGCGACAAGCGCGTCCACTGCACCCTGAAGGGTCTTCGCAGTTGTCAGAGAGTCTTCAAACGCTGCCTGGGCGATGTCGCCGTAGGTTGCAAGAACGTCAGAAGGAGTTGCAGCGACAGCAACAGTAGAAAGGCTGCCGAGTGCTACAGTGCCGAGCAAAGCGCCACGGATAAAGCTCATTGTAATCCCCTTAAATGTGCAGTGAATTCGCCTCGCGCTGCGAGCGGAAAATCCGGGCTGCACGAATTCAGTTTGCCAAATGTTGTCACGCCCTAAAGCGTGAGAAAACTGCGGCTATTTCATATTCCTGACTATTGTTGTCAAGTTTAAAAACGTGCACTTTCAGTAGTTTAGAGTATTTCTAAATATGAGTTTCAGTTGCAACTTATTGTCATTAAAAGCTTTTCCGCACTTTTGCAGTTGCAAATCATTCGCATAAATAAATGGGATAATATTGGGAAAATACGCGAATCCCTCGCTCAACTGTTACCGTTTGTTTGGCATATCTTGACTTCGCAGCACCTATGCGCTCTTACGGAACCTTCTTCAGGTACATTGCATTTAATTGGCATCAATCAGCCAGTCTGTCTGCACCAACAACGATAAGAACAGGGTATGGCAGCTCGATTAAACACGCTTGCTCAATTGATACTTCGTGGCTGGAAAGCAAACGCATTTCGCTTGCTGCTGGTTCACTATGCCTTTGTTTTTCTCGGTGCAGTTGCAATCACACCTATTGTTGCTGGTATCGGCAACTTCGTTATTGGCCTTTCCGGCAATGCAGTGCTGGCCGATTATGAGATCGCGTCTTTCTTTCTGTCGCCGATTGGGCTGCTCGGTGCGTTCTTCTTTGTCGTCGTCTTCATCGCCATGGCACTGCTTGAGCAGGTCGCTCTGCTCGCGGTGCTGGATAGGCAGGAAAGCGCGTTCCCTGCTGCACGTAATGCCCTGTTTTCAACGCTCAGCATGTTTCCCCGCCTTGGTATGTTTACATGGCGGCTGACACAACGCTTAGTGATGGCAATGATCCCGGGTCTTGTCATTATCGCACTGAGTATACTGATCTTTTTGCAAGAGCATGACTTCAGCTACTACCTCCAGTTTCAACCCGTTGAGTTCTGGATGGCTGCCTTCTTCATCGGAATTGGGGTGGCACTGGTTATCGTTATGCCACTCTACGCGATCCTCGTCTGGGGGCTGTCTTTGCCGCTCGTGGTGCTGAGAGATCATCCTGTTGGCTCCGCCTTTTCGCGGGCCCGGTTCCTCTCGCGTGGCCTCCGTCCTGTCTTTGCAGGTGCCGTCTCGCTGTGGTTGCTTCTGGACATCCTCATCCATGCGTTCTTCCTGATCTCGCTAGAACTGATCGGCTCCTACGCCATTTCGTTTGGGGAGAGCTCCCCCGAGACATTGGCAGCGATCCTGGGCAGCCTCGTCGTGCTTCTGTTGGTGGGCAATACGCTGATCAGTGGCGTGATGTCTGGCACTATGGCGTTGCTTTTCAAGGCAGCTTTGTTCGTTGCCGATGGAAAAGGGCACACGTTTTCCGAGGTGCCGCATACGCCAAAGCTGGAGAGTAAGTGGGCCAACCCACTGACACCTATGCGCCTTGCCGCTCTCATTGGAGTGGTCGGAACCATCGTGGTGCTGACAGGGACGTATTGGGTCTCAGCTGATCTGCCGCAAAAAGATGTCCTGATCATCGCCCACCGCGGGGCCTCCGCGCACGCGCCGGAAAACACCATAGCAGCGCTGGAGCGAGCAATTGAGGACAAAGCCGACTGGATTGAGGTCGATGTTCAGGAAGCCGCGGACGGCTCCGTGGTCATCGCCCACGACAGCGACTTCATGCGCCTCATCAGCAAGCCAGCCAATGTCTGGGACCTAACACTGGAAGAAATCCAGGCTCTCGATGTGGGCGGATGGTTTGGGATGGAGTTCCAGGGTGAACGCGTCCCAACGCTTCGTGAGGCGCTTGAGATTGTGAGGGGGAAGGCAGTTCTCCTCATTGAGCTCAAATATTATCCCCGCAGCCGCAACGAACACCTCGAAAACGAGGTCGCCCGCATCATCACGCAGGCTGACATGGAAAACGACATAGCAATCATGTCGTTAGAACGATCAGCCCTCTCAAGAATGCGAAAATTAGAACCAAATTGGAACATCGGCCTTCTTACCGCCACATCTATCGGTAATTTCTCCGAACTCAAAGGAAACTTCGTAGCCGTCTCCTCCGCCTCCGCCTCTTTGAACTTCATAAGAAGAACACAAGAGACCAATAAGCAGGTTTTCGTCTGGACGGTTAACAATCCGTCTACCATGTTGCGCTACATCTCCATGGGCGTAGATGGAATTATCACGGATGATCCTGCACTGGCGCGTAACACCTTGGAAGAATATAAAGAAATGAACCAGTTCGAGCGGTTATTACTTCATACTTCTGTCCTGTATAATCTGAGCTTGAACTGACACTTAGACCGTAAGAATCTAGTATATGCCGTATCTTCTAGTAGTGTTTATGGGCGCGTTGCTGACTGCCCTCTCGATGACCAATTCTGCGACTTCCAAGCCGCCAGTATTGCTGCTGGGAGACCGCGACACTGTCAATGCGATCGTTGCCGAAGTTAATCTTCCTGACGACCGTCGCGGCCTCGTGCATGTCATTTTGGAAGATGCTCGCGTCAAAGCAGAGCGCCTAGATAGCCCAATTCTGCCGATTTCTGCCAGTTCTGAACCTCTCGTAGAGCTTCCTGCAGAGAAATTTACACTTGAGCAGCTGGATGTAGAAACGCGCAGTGAACTTGTTGAAGTCCTCGACGAAGACCAAATGTCCGAGTTGCACCGCGCAATAGAAGTGGTTTTGGCGAGCACTGAAACCGTTAGCGTAGATTGATTTAAATACTACGCTATCCATCTGAAGTAACAGGCCTATTACTCATCGTCTTCGTTATCGTCCGGAATAGCAAGATCCACCGCTCCTCCTACGACACTTGTTCCAACCTTTGCAGTTGTTGTTACTGCAGTTGTGGCAACAGAGACCGCAGCTCCCCCGACTGAAACCACAGCACACCCAGAAATTCCGAGTAATACTGCAAAGATACTGGCTGTTATCGCGGTAAGTTTCATTCATTCCCCTCAAAAAACTGTCGTGAACCTCCTCAAAGGTCACCCATTTCATTTAAATTTGAGGGGTAAGAATTACGATTTCCCTACTTAATCCCTGCCCGCATGAAGCTCTGCACAAATTGTCTCTGAAACAGTAGGAACGCGATCAACAGCGGACCTGATGTCATGAGCGTTGCTGCGTTGATAACGCTCCACTCCACACCCCCATCAACCGCGGCAAAGATAGAAAGCCCAACAGTGACGGGACGCGTCTCTACCGAATTGGTGATAATCAGAGGCCAGAGGAAATTGTTCCAGTGGTGGCTGACTGAAACAAGCCCGTAAGCGAGGTAGGTCGGAATTGCCAGCGGCACGTAAACCTTCCAGAGCACCAGTAAAGGTCCGGCACCCTCAACGCGTGCGGCTTCATCCAACTCACGTGGAATGGTCTTAAATGTCTGTCGCAGAAGAAAGATTCCGAACCCAGATGCCATATAGGGCAAGCCAATTGCTACGATGGTGTCTATCAGGCCAAGGTTTCGGATCATCTTGTAGTTCTCGACAATCAGGATATCTGGCATCACAAGCAGCTGTAAAAGCACCAGGGTGAACAGGATATTTGAGCCGGGGAACTCGAAGCGCGCAAAGGCATAAGCTGCCAGAGTGCCCAAGACAAACTGCGCTATCAGAATGATTGTCACCAGCATGGTTGTGTTCAGGAAGTACTGAGCAAATGGAGCTGCCGACCATGCTTTGGTGAAGTTCTCCAGCGTGAGTGGAGCAAGTAGCTCAAAGTTGGCTTCATAAGCCGCAGGATGGAATGCAGTCCAGATCGCATAGAGAAGAGGCAGGGCCCATAAGATCGCCAGTGTCCACGCTCCGAACGTGTTGAGAGCATGATCAAAATCGAACTGGCGTGGACGGGCTGATTCAACAGTGTTGGAAAGAGATAAGTCGCTCATCTGTAGTGCACCCGACGATCCATGAAGAAGAATTGGCCGATCGCAATGATCGAAAGAAGCGCCAGCATCACGACAGTCAGCGTGGCGGCATAAGAGGTTTGCCAGTACTTGAAGGCGACCTCGTAAATATAAAAGAGCAGCAAAGACGAAGCGTTATCTGGCCCTCCGCCTGTCATGGTGAAGATGTGATCCACCAGGCGGAAGGAGTTGATAACAGCATTGATAGATACGAACAAAGTTGTTGGCATAAGCAAAGGCCATGTGATTTTCCAGAAGAAGGTCCAACGGCTCGCCCCTTCAATATCGGCGGCTTCTTTGTAAGAGGGAGGTATAGCTTGTAAGGCAGCCAAGTAGAAGATCATGAAGAACCCGGCTTCTTTCCAGATAGTCACAACCATCATGCAGATCAGTACAGTTTCCTGCTGGCCAAGCCATGAGTTCTCGGGGAGACCAAAAACACCCATGCGTATCTGGTCGATCAAACCAAAGCCCGGCGTATAAAAGAACAGCCAGATATTTGCGACCGCGATCAGAGGCAACACAGTGGGCGCAAAGAACGACATGCGCACAAGGCTGCGCCCTTTCAGCTTGTCATTCACCCAGATTGCCATCAGCAGAGAGATGCCGATGGAAGCTGGAATGGTTGCCATCGCATACCAAAGGTTATTGACCAGCACTTTCCAGAAGGTTGGGTCCGCCATTAGCTCTTCGTAGTTCCGCAGCCCAACAAACTTGGCAGGTCTGCGCCCACGAGGCGTGGAGAAGAAACTATTGATGATGGTGGTGATGGCCGGGAAGTGGGTGAACGCGAACAGCATCACCATTGCTGGTGTCAGCAACAGCCACGCGTAAGTCCACTGCATACGTTTGGTCATCTGGTAACCTCTTGGAAAATGCTGGAGCGAAGCGCAGCAGAACTGCGCCTCGCTGGATCACGTGAAATCAGAGTGGCTTAGCGGTATTCAGAGAGAATACGGTCTGCTTCTGCCTGAGCACTTTTCAGGGCTTCTTCCGGTGTTTTCTTGCCGGTGATCGCAGCATGCAGTGCATCGTTGAAGATACGGGTGACACGCTGGTTCTGGTATGTGGAGAGTTCAGCAACAGCGTGGTTCAGCTGCTCACGAGCAACCAAAGCAGGTGGGAAGTCAGCTGCATAAGCCTTCATCTCATCAGTTTCCCAAGCGGCTGGAGACGGCGCAACATAACCTGTTGCCATCGACCATTTAGCAGCCTGCTTTGGAGCGGTGATCCACTTCACGAAGTCAACGGAAGCTTTCTTCTGCTCATCACTGGAATCTTTAAAGATGTAGAAGTTACCGCCACCAGTAGGTGCGCCGCGACGTTTGTTTGCTGGCAACATAGCAACGCCGAAGTCGAACGGTGCGTTATTGCGTACGTTGGTTAGGTTGCCAGTTGAGGTCCACATCATAGCGGTGTTGCCTTCGAAGAATGCCTTCGGAGTTGCACCCCATTCGATGATACCGGGAGCCATCACGCCATGCTTGCCAGAAAGGTCGACAAGGTACTGCAGAGCTTCAACAACTTTTGGGTCGTCAAAGTTGGTCTTGTTGCCATCAGCGTTTGCCAGAATAGCGTCGTTCTCGGTGGTCAGGCCCTGGAACAGCCAGTAAGGGAAACCAGAGGAAGGAATACGCACACCCCACTGGGTCACGTTGCCGGAAGCGTCTTTCTTGATCAGCTTCTGGCCCATGGAAACCATCTCTTCCCATGTTGCAGGTGCTTTTTCTGGATCCAGACCCGCCGCTTTAAAGGCTTCCTTGTTCCAATAGAGAACCGGAGTAGAGCGTTGGAATGGAATACCGTAAGTCTTTCCGCCAGTCTGCGAGTTCTCCATGAAGGCAGGGTAGAAGCTATTCAGCCACTTCTTGTCTTCATCTGAGTTAGCAACATCATCAAACGCAATGATCACGTCTTCATCAATGAGAGTGAACATGTCGACTGACAGGATCACGGAAAGCTGTGGAGGGTTGCCGCCACGCGCTGCGGTCAGAGCTTTGGAAACAGTATCCTGATAAGAACCCGCATAAACAGCATTGATATTCACGTCAGGATGAGCAGCCGCATACTCTGCTGTCAGCTCTTCAATTGTTGTTGCGGCCGTACCGCCAACAGCCACAGGAAAATAGAATTGCAGATCAACCGCATGAGCGCTGATCGCAGTACCAAGGGATAGAGCAGCGGCAGAAGCTGCCAGACCTAAAGACTTGAAAATGGATTTCATAGGTTTATATCCTCAAATTGCCCTAGTAATTGGGGCACTCCAATGCGCTGATGCGCGTTTTTCAAGCCGGCTCGAATTGCACCTCGACCGGCTTGAATTCTTCCCGGCGTTTGCCGGTATCTCGCTGAAAACTTGCAGGAATTTCTTCATCCCAGGTCAGGCCAATGTTCTGCCCCGGGCTTAAGTCAGTGCTGCCTTTCACGCGAACGAGCAACTTTTCACCACCGACAGAGCAGTTAGCCAACGTATCTGCTCCCATGTATTCAAGGCTCAACACTTGGGCGGGAACACCGTTTTCACCAGTTAATCTGATGTCCTCTGGACGCAGGCCTAATAGACATCCCTCAGGCGCATCAGGCAGCAAAGACTGAGCAGTGGTGGGGGTAACAGCACGAACTCTGTCCAGCTCCACGATGTTCATCGGAGGCACGCCAATGAAACGCGCTGTAAACACACTGGCAGGGCGCTCATAGATGACTTTCGGTGTTGCGACCTGCTCAACTTTGCCCTTGTTCATCAGCACCACCTGATCAGCCATGGTGATAGCCTCGGTCTGATCGTGGGTTACGTAAACCATCGTCAGGCCAAGCTGCTGCTGCAGTGCTCTCAGCTCAACGCGCATTTCTTGCCGCAGCTTTGCATCAAGGTTGGAGAGCGGTTCATCCATCAGGCAAACAGGCTTTTGAGAAACGATGGCGCGGCCTAGAGCAACCCGTTGTTGCTGCCCTCCAGAGAGTTGGGATGGCTTCCGGTCCAACAACTGAGAAATCCCGAGAAGATCAGCTGCAGTCTTCAGCCGCTCATCCCGCTCCGCTCTGCCTACTTTGCGCACTTTGAGCCCGAACAGAATGTTTTCAGCCACAGAGATATGCGGAAAGAGTGCATAGTTTTGGAACACCATAGAGATGTCGCGCTGGGCGGGGGAATGGTACGTCACATCTCTCCCGCCTATTGTAATTTGCCCGGAAGTTGCCTCTTCCAGTCCGGCAATCAAGCGCAACGTTGTGGATTTACCGCATCCACTAGGCCCCAACAAAACCGTAAAACTTCCACCATCCACGGACAGGTTGACATTGTTGACTGCCGTTGAGTCTCCCCAGGACTTGGTCAGGTTTGAGAGTTCTAGGCGAGCTGGATGGTTCAGGTTGCTCATAGAGTAGGCTCCTGTTTGCAGATTATGAGCTCTGCAGATGACTTCTCAATTATTGAAAGGATTGAAGCTGGCGGGGTTTCTTCGCAAAAGATCTTCGAAACATCAGTCAGGAAGCCAGCGCGGACATGGGCGAGGCGACCGAACTTGGAATGGTCCAGAACAAGAAACGATTGACGGCAGTTCGCCAAAATGGCCTGACGGGCAGTGGCTTCATCCTCATTGAAGTCCAGAAGGGTGCCATCGCTATCCACGCCAGCAACGCCAAAGATGCCGACGTCAAACTTGTAGTTTTTGAAAAAACCTTCTGCGCTTGAACCAAGAACGTCCAGATCGCCATGACGCAATCGGCCTCCTGCAATCGTAACTTCGCTGGAAGTGTTCCGTAGTGCTGCAATGGCTACGTTCATGTTGTTCGTGAAGATCTTCAAACCTTCATGGGTATCAAGAGCCTCTGCAACAATCTCGGGCGTCGTGCCGATGGAAAAAGCAAGTGTTGCACCATCGTCGATGTACTCCGCAACAGAGTTCCCAATCGCGTTCTTTGCTTCAAAATTGAGGATCTTTCGGGCTTTGTAGGTGATGTTGCCCCGGTTTGCCGGAACCTCGACGCCACCATGAACCCGTCTCAAAAGCCCCAGCTCGCTCAAGCGATTTATGTCTCGACGGATCGTCTGGGTGGTAACCGCAAACTGCTCCGACAACGAGTCTACGCTCGCGAAACCATTGGACCGCACGAGAGAGATGATCTCTGATTGCCTTGTACTGAGCGCTGTTTCCATCACAAAAGTCTGCTTCAATCTGCAAATATGCTGTTCATATGAACGTCTACTATGTTCATATGAAACTTATGTGATATCTCAGGCTAATAAAAGCGAAGCTTGTTTTGGCTGGTTTTCTAGGTACTTATACCGACTCATTTAAACAAAAAGCGCGCCCTGTTAGCAGAATGCGCTCCAAATCACCCAGATTTTTACAAGACTCAGGTGAGTTGAGTGAAGAATTTTAGGCGAGCCTTATGGGCTTCTGCTATGTGGTGACGTGCAGCTTTGTCAGCACGGTCACAATCCCGCTTGGAAATTGCATCCACAATCTCAGCATGTTCTTCAATCGCAAGACGACGACGGTCATCATCCGTCAGGGTCGTGCCCGCAAGCAGCAGCAAAGATAGGCGCATATGATCAATTTGCTCAACCAGATAGCGGTTGTGGGAAGCGAGGTAGAAGCGGCGATGGAACTCGCGGTTGGTCTTGATCAGGCGCTCCGCATCCGCAAGGTTTTGCATGTCGGATTCGACCATTTCCTGCAGAATTTCGATCTCAGCGCTCGAGGCGTGCTGCGCAGCTAGACGACCAGCAGTTCCTTCCAGCACTTCGCGCAGATAGTACAGTTCGCTGATCTGGTTGTGGTCCAGGCTAGGAATGACCATGCCGCGGTTCGGTTCATGAACAGCAAGCCCTTGCGCCTCAAGGCGCTTCAGGCCTTCCCGGATAGGTGTGCGGCTGACACCGAATTTCTCTGCCAGTTCAGCTTCTCTCAAGCGACTGCCGGGTTTCAGCTCACGGCTCTCAATCGCTTTAATGAGACGGCGGTAAATCTCAGCTCCATTGGGTGAATTGGCAGTCACATCTTATTCCCGGGATTAGTAAAGGCTTAGTTTGTAGCTTCTACATGCCAGCCTTCTTAAGGACGGGCAGGGCCACATAGGGGTCCTGCCAGTTTCTGTATCAAATTTCAATCAGGCATAGCACAGCCTAGTTAATAACTAGCATGCCTAAGTTGTATCTGGCTTACGCGCCACCAGCAGGCCAAGGGCCATGGTAGCCGGAACCTTCTTTGTCCGTACGTTCAAAGCCATGCTGACCAAAGAAGTCCCGCTGACCTTGAATCACATAGGCAGCAGTCCGCTTCTGACGGATCATGTCAAACGAACCAAGCGCTGCTGAAAGAGCAGGCGTAGGCACGCCGTTGGTGATGCTCAGGCTCAGCATATCGCGCAGACCAGGAACAGCATCTTTCATACGTTCAGCAATAGCAGGAGCCAGGTAGAGAGATTTCAGGTCAGGATTTGCATCATATGCCTGCGCAATCTCATCCAGGAATCGTGAGCGGATAATACAGCCCTGACGCCAGATGCGAGCGATGTCACCCATTGGCAGATCCCAGCCGTTTTCCTTGCCGCCAGCAGCCAGCACAGCAAAGCCTTCAGCGTAGGCTGCAATTTTGCCGGCAATCAGAGCACGTTCACAGGCATCAATGCCTTCCTGCTTGAGTTCCCAAGTCAGCACTGCATCAGACTGCGGATATAGTTCTGCAACTTCCTGACGGAGTGCGCGACTTGCAGACATGCAGCGAGCTGCAACAGCTGCATCAATACCAGTTGCGGGAACACCAAGCAGATGCGCTTCGACAGCAGACCAGCGACCAGTGCCTTTTTGACCAGCAGTATCCAGAATAACATCCAGAATTGGCTTGCCGCTCTCTTCATCAATCACACCCATAACGTTTGCGGTGATCTCAATGAGGTAAGACGCCAGCGGGCCTTCATTCCACTTGGAGAAGATCTCGGCTTGCTCCTGAATGCTCAGGTGAAGAGTCTCGGTGAGAACTTCGTGCACTTCAGCAATCATCTGCATGTCAGCGTATTCAATACCGTTGTGCAAAGTCTTCACAAAGTGGCCAGCGCCTTCAGGACCCATCAAAGCAACACAAGGTTCATCATTGTGCTTTGCTGAGATCGCTTTCAGGATAGGCTCGATACGCCCGTAAGCGGCTTCAGAAGCACCAACCATGATGGATGGGCCAAAGCGAGCGCCTTCCGCACCACCAGAAACGCCCATACCAACAAAGGTGAATGGCGTGTCGGCCAATTCTTTGTAGCGGCGATTACTGTCGTGGAAGTCGCTGTTGCCTGCATCAATCAGAATGTCACCGTCTTTCAGATGGTCTTTCAGAACAGAAATCTGCTGATCAACTGGCTCGCCTGCGGGAACCATCAAAATGATAGGACGAGGGGCTTTGATGTTCGCTACCAGCTCTTCTGTGCTGTAGCAGGGAATAAACATGTCTTTGAGGTGTCCAGCCTTCTCCATGAAAGCTTGGGTTCCCTCTGCAGTACGGTTGAACACCGCTACTTTATAGCCATTGTCTGCGATATTAAGAGCCAGATTGGCTCCCATGACGCCTAGTCCAACAAGGCCGATATCCGCCTGTGTCATCAATACTCTCCGCGCTGCAAGTGGTGCACAGACGCGCGCAACAAACCTAATCCAATAGCTAACTTGGCGATTGTATGCGCTTGTGCATCAGAAACTAGGTCTGTGGCATAGGTGAAAAACAGGTTTTTGCCAAGGTGAGAATAAGAAAATTCCGCAAAAGCCTAATAAAACTGCCGAAATAAAGCTATTGCGGGATCAGCACTATTTCAGGTGTTTGGAAAGCACTTCTTTTGCCGCTGTTTCCAAAGCCACTGCGGACGCTTGCAGCTGACTGCGTTCCAACTCATCCATACTAGGGAAGAGGGTAGCTTCAATACCATCAGCACCCAGCACTCGCGGCACTGAAAGAGCTGTATCCCTCACCCCAACAATCTCTTCATTGACGATGGAAAGGCTGATGACAGCATGTTCATTTGTCACAATAGCCTTCACAATGCGGGAGAGCCCTGCGCCAATGCCATAGTTGGTTGCACCCTTGCCTTCGATGATCGAATAGGCAGCGTAACGAACACCATGGTCAATACGGTCACGAACATCTTGAGTGATTGGCTTGTTGATCTGCTCGGCAAAGGTAAACAACGGCGTGTTGCCTGCCTTCGCGCCAGACCAGACAAGCACTTCACTGTCACCGTGCTCACCAAGCACATCTGCATGTACAGAGGTTGGCGTGATGCCCAGATGTTTACCCAATAAAGTACGGAAGCGTGCAGTATCCAGAATTGTACCTGAGCCGATAACGCGATTGCGCGGCAGACCAGAAATCTCGGTCGCAACCTGAGTCATGATATCAACCGGATTGGTTGCGATGATCAGGATCGCATTTGGTGCATATTTCAGCACCTCAGGAATGACTTTTGCAAACACACCAGCATTGCGTGCCAACAGCTCAATCCGGGTCTCTCCCGGTTGCTGGTTGACACCAGCTGCAATCACGACGACTGCTGCATCCTTCAAGTCACTGTAATCGCCACCAATAACACTCATCGGGCGCGCAAATGGGGTCGCGTGAAGAATATCTTCTGCTTGGGCAATAGCGAGTTTCGGATTGTAATCGACGAGCACAATTTCGTTGCCCACACCGTTCATGGCCATGGCGTAGGCTGCAGTACTTCCAACAGCGCCAACACCAACTACACCGATTTTCATAGGGCCATCCTTTTCTCGCCGTTTGCAGGGCATCCTGCTGGCTTTTATAATATTATGCCTGTCTCCTAGACAGTTGCTCTAGGGAATGCAATTCCCTCAAGCGTGACATATCAGCTCGCATGCTTACTTCTGGCATTTCGGACAAAAGAATGTTGAGCGCCCATTCTGGACCTTCCGCTCAATGACGCCAGCACACTTGGGAGTTCGGCAAGCTTCTCCCTCACGATCATAGACAGAGAAGTTGTGCTGGAAATATCCGAGAGAACCATCCGCTTGTCGGTGATCCTTCAGGGACGAACCGCCGGATTTTATCGCTTCCTGCAAGACTTCCCGAATGTGATTGGAAAGTTCATCAGCCTTTTTAAGCGGCTTGCCGGATTTGCCTGCAAGTGTGGATGCGCTGTTGAAAGGACTTAACCCCGTTCTCCAGAGTGCTTCACACACATAAATGTTACCCAGTCCTGCGATGAACTTCTGATTGAGCAAAGCTGCTTTGAGAGAGGTTTTCCGGTTCTCAAACAGCTTGGCTAGGTAAGCTCCATCCAGCTCATTGCCAAGTGGTTCGATCCCCATATCGACAAACATCGGGTGTGTCGCCAGCTCGCTGCGAGGGATGAGCACCATAAATCCAAAGCGCCGCGGATCATTATAAATGATCTTTACGATCGTCTCCTGATCAGCTGGGCGAACATGGAAGACGACATGGTCATGCTGAGGATGCTTGCCTTTTGCATGATATATTTCAACGGCTTGTGTTGGTTCTCGATCATCAGTTTCGATCCAGCGGAACGAGCCTGACATGCCAAGGTGCATCACCAAAACATCACCACTGTCCAGATCAAGCAGTAGATATTTCGCACGGCGGCTGAAGGAAACAACTCTGCGATTTTCCAGACGGTCTATGAAATCATCGCCAAAAGGAAAACGAAGATCAGGTCGGCGTTGTTCAACTCTGCAAATTGTTGCATTGTCAAAAAAAGTTGCTAGTCCGCGACGGACTGTTTCAACCTCCGGTAATTCAGGCATAAGATATCCGTTGGTACAGTGGTTTGCTGCTGGGCAAAGATTACGTTCAACAATAGCGCTTTGTAACAAGCTGTACTATGTTCGCCCGCGAAATGGAGTGATTTGATTATGGCGCGTGAGTTCTCAACCCCTGAGCAGGCATCCGTAACAGACCCGACTGAAATGGCAACTAGCTTCGGGTTTCGCACAGTTCGCGAAGGTGAAAAGCAGGATCTGGTGGATGATGTTTTCCACAAAGTGGCGTCTCGCTATGACCTGATGAACGACCTCATGTCTGGTGGAATGCATCGTCTCTGGAAAGATGCGATGGTGTCCAGCATGAACCCACCAAAGAATGGCGCCCGTGAATGGCGACATCTGGACGTGGCTGGTGGGACTGGAGACATCGCAACCCGCGTTGTTGAGCGTTCTAACCGGACAATCAAATCAACCGTCTGCGATATCAACGGATCGATGCTGGGTGTTGGCAAAGACCGTGCGAGCGCTGCTGGCCTTTCAGAAAACATCGAGTTCATTCAGGGGAACGCAGAAGAGCTGCCTTTCCCGGACAAGCACTTCGATGCCTACACCATCGCATTCGGTATCCGTAACGTCCCACAAATCGAAAAAGCACTGCAAGAGGCTCACCGTGTACTTAAACGCGGCGGTCGCTTCATGTGCCTTGAGTTCTCTCAGGTAGACGTGCCAGCACTTGATAAGGTCTATGATCTGTTTTCCTTCCACGCCATTCCAAAAATCGGACAGGCGGTGACAGGTGACGGAGACCCATACAGCTATCTTGTAGAATCTATCCGCAAGTTTCCAAATCAGGAACGTTTTGCGCAGATGATACGTGATGCAGGTTTTGAGCGTGTCACCTATCGAAACTACACCGGCGGTATCGCTGCACTTCACTCCGGCTGGAAAATCTAACCAGTTATGATCGCAAATATTGTGCCATTTATGCGTCTGGTTTTCGCGGGTTATGTTATGGCCCGCGAAGGTGTGTTCGGACTCGTTTCTCTGCCAGATCTCCCTCCCGGACCGCGCTTGGCTATTGGCGTCGCACGTATGCTTGAGCGTCGTGGCATTGAGAAAAAAGATGCTGCAGCACGCCTGACAGATGCGCTGAACCGCCTTGGTCCCTCCTACATTAAGTTGGGGCAGTTTCTTGCGACACGCCCGGATGTGGTTGGTAAGGAAGCGGCAAAGGAACTATCTGCACTTCAGGACAATGTTCCGCCATTTCTGACGCAGTACGCACGCAAAACAGTCGAAGAACAGCTCGGCAAAACAGTCGAAGATCACTTTGAAGAGTTTGGTGAACCAGTCGCCGCTGCGTCGATTGCACAAGTACACCCTGCGTACTTCCGAAACCGCGATGGCGAACTGGAAAAAGTAGCTGTTAAAGTGCTGCGCCCCGGTGTCGAGCGCGGGTTTAAGCGCGACTTGAAGAGCTTTTACCTTGCAGCGCGGCTTGCTGAACGCTTCAGTCCGGCAAGCCGCCGCCTTCGTCCGCTTATGATGGTTGAGACCTATGAGCACGCTGTCATTTTGGAAATGGACCTGCGTATGGAAGCCGCAGCTCTTTCTGAAATGGGTGAAAACAGCAAGGACGACAAAGATTTTCGCGTTCCCAGTGTGGACTGGCCCCGCACCTCTCGTTCCGTACTCACCATGGAATGGATTGACGGTGTAAAGCTTTCCAATCTGGAAGGTATCGAAGAAGCTGGCCATGACCTGGCTGAACTAGGCAATAAAGTGATCCAGACTTTCTTGCGCCATGCCGTACGTGACGGTTTTTTCCACGCGGACATGCATCAGGGCAATCTCTTCATTGAACCGGATGGAACTCTGGTAGCAGTCGATTTAGGGATCACAGGGCGTTTGGGGCTGTCTGAGCGCCGCTTCCTGGCAGAAATTCTCTATGGCTTCATAACTCGCAATTACCTGCGAGTTGCCGAAGTTCATTTTGAAGCTGGGTATGTGCCTGCAGATCAGGACGTGAATATATTCGCGCAAGCAATTCGGGCGATTGGTGAGCCGATCCATGGGCATGATGCCAGTGAAATCTCAATGGCGCGTTTGCTGACACAGTTGTTTGAAGTGACTGAGATGTTCAACATGCACACTCAGCCTCAGTTGATCTTGCTACAGAAAAACATGGTTCTGGCAGAAGGTGTCGCCCGCTCGCTGAACCCGCATCTGGATATGTGGAACACGGCTGATCCTGTTGTAACCGGTTGGATTCAGAGAAACCTTGGCCCTATGGGACGCATCACAGACCTAGCAACAGGCGTGACTGTTTTGGGTCGTCTGGCAAGTGATTTGCCGATTATTGCTGACCGTGCGAGCAAGTTTTCCAATCAACTGGAGTCGATGGCAAACAACGGCCTGAGATTCGATGAGGCAACCGCAGATGCGATTGGCAGATCGGAAGCGAAGCATAGCCGGTCTGGACGTGTCGCACTTTGGGTCATTGCAATCGCTCTTTCAGCAATTGCTTACGGCATCCACCTCTAAGACATTCTGAGTTGAAACTATGAAAAGCGGGAGTTGTTACGCTCCCGGTTTTTATTGGTTAGCCGGCTATATGTGAAAAATCTAGAAATAATTGGATCATACTAAGTTACTGCATAAATTTATCTAAGTTTTATATAGTCATTGCAATTGATGATATGAATTGTAGGCGGGTTGTTGCTCAATAAAACGTGCTAAAAGCAAGATAGCTTAAGAGAAGTATTTGAGATTTCTAAGGGTCTACTCAAAACCTTTAGAGAGTTCTCAAAACAATTGTAAACTATCTTCCTGGAGGTGCCGCTGTGCCAGACAGTTCTGAACTGGGGACCCGTGAACGGTTACTTGATGCCGCAGAACGCTTGCTCGCTGAACATGGTCTTGCGGAAACTTCTGTAAGAATGATCACCGAAAAAGCCGATGCCAATGTTGCTGCAGTCAACTATCACTTTGGCAGCAAAGATGATCTCGTCAGGGCAGTCTTTATGCGCCGCCTTCGCGAAATTGACGATATGCGCATGCAGCGTCTGGATGCGCTGGAAGTTGGCGGGCGCGAACCCGATCTAGAAGAGATAACCCGAGCATTTATGGAGCCCTTGATTGTACAAGGGATCTCAAGAGACACCGGAAAGCTGGTGCCGTTTGTTGTTCTCATTCGTCAGGTCTTCTCTGATCCAGAGTCCGGCCAGAAGATCATGCACTCATGGGAGCCACCGAGGATTATCCTTCGCATCACAAAGGCTCTGGCAAAAGCCACGAAGAGTGACATCCCAACAGGACCTCGTGCTCAGTTGTTGATGATGCTCATGCACAGCGCAACGTTAGAGGCGCTTTACGTTGTGACCGGAGCTTCCAAAGGCCCTTACGATGAAGAAATGGATCAGGACGAGATAGTCGAAGGCACTATTCGTTTCGTGTCCAGCGGCATTCGTGCCTTCTTTATGGCTGGTGCGCTCGAAGAGGCCTGATGCTCTAGCTAAAATGGCGAGATGCGGCGGAGAGTCAGATTTAATCTGCCTCCGTCCTTAAGGAGGCTTGAGCTCCCACCCTGGATACGGTCAATGCCGTGGTAGCACAGTCGCGCTTCTCCTCCGAGTACAACAACGTCTCCTGAATTAAGCTTGAGTGATTGCGTCGGGCCCCCGCGCTTCACACCGCCGAGCCGGAAAATTGCTGTGTCTCCGAGGCTGACCGAAACAACAGGAGCTTCAAACGTTTTTTCATCTCGGTCTTGATGCAGGCCCATTTTTGCTGTTGCAGCATAATAATTCACGAGGCAGGCTTCTGGCGCTGCTGGGCAGTCGCCAACCTTGTTCCAAAGATCCTGCAGGACCTCAGGGATAACAGGCCAGGGCTGACCAGTCTCAGGATGTTGAGATTGGTAGCGATAACCACTCCTGTCAGACACCCAACCCAATGTTCCAAGATTGGTCATCCGAACAGAAAATGGCTTTCCTGTTCGTGGCATCACGGGAGTGAACAATGGAGCTTCTTTGACGAGATATCTGAGTGTATCGACAAGTTCCTTTTGCTCTTCCGAAGAGAAATATTCGGGCAGGTATTTGAAACCTTTAGGAAAGTCATCGCTCAATCGCATCTCGATATCTCTTTTAAGCCGGGCATATCTGCTGAAAAGACCGCTTATAAAAACGGAAAACTTGGAGAGATTTGCCGAAAGTGAATTTAACCCATATTCCTCAAAATAGTGGTTTCCCGGTTAAGGAGAACCACAAATGCACCTTCTACCTCCACTGCTTTCGGCTGTACTAAATATTTTTGCAGCATTTGTTTCACTCCTAATTCTGCTCGCGGTCATTGTAGCCATCGTTCTTTATGTAGTTGATCGACGCCAACACAAAGACGCGATTCGGCATAATTACCCTGTTGTGGGCCGCTTCCGATCACTCTTCGCGTATTTAGGTGAATTCTTTCGCCAGTACTTCTTTGCAATGGATAGAGAGGAAATGCCGTTCAACCGTGCCGAACGAACTTGGATAGATCGCGCATCCAAGGCTGAAGGCAACACAATGGCATTCGGGTCCACAAAAAACCTCAACTTGCCGGGAACAGCGCTGTTTGTGAATGCTCCTTTTGCAAAACTGGAGAAGGAGATCGACGAACCAGAACCGCTTCTCATTGGTCCATATGTCGAAAATCCATATGTGCCACCCAGTTATTTTAATATCTCCGGCATGAGTTACGGTGCAATTTCCCGTCCTGCGGTTCTCGCCCTCTCGCGAGGTGCAAAGATGGCAAAGTGCTGGATGAACACCGGAGAAGGCGGCTTGTCTCCCTACCATTTAGAAGGTGGCGCCGACATCGTCTTTCAAATCGGAACGGCAAAAAATGGTTGTCGGAATGATGACTCCACGCTCAATGAAGACAAGCTGAAAAAAATAACGGACAACGCTCAGGTCAAGATGGTCGAGATCAAACTCGCTCAAGGCGCCAAACCTGGGAAGGGCGGCCTCTTGCCTGGTGGAAAGGTGACACCTGAGATCGCAGAAATTCGGGGGCTCAAAGTCGGGCAACCCTCGCATGCCCCAAATCGTCACCCTGAAATCAGCAATACAGGTGAGCTTTTAGACTTCATCAGTCGCGTTCGCAGCATTGCCAAGAAGCCAGTTGGATTCAAGACCGTGATTGGATCAAGCCTTTGGGTGGAAGAGCTTTGTCGTGAAATCAATCACCGTGGAATCGAGCATGCACCTGATTTTATCACCATCGATTCGGCAGATGGAGGTACTGGTGCAGCGCCAATGCCCCTCATGGACAACGTAGGCCTAAGGATCTCAGAGGCCCTTCCAATCGTGGACCATGTCCTGCGAAAGCATGATCTGCGTGATCGTATTCGTATCATTGTTTCTGGAAAGCGAATTACGCCCTCAGCCGTTGCTTTGTCACTGTGTGAAGGTGCCGATTTTACGGTTACAGCTCGCGGTTTCATGTTCGCGTTGGGCTGCATTCAGGCTATGCGATGCAACAAGAACACATGCCCAACGGGTATCACCACGCACAATGAAGCGCTTCAGGCCGGCCTTGATCCAACAGAGAAGAGCCACCGTGTTGCTGCCTATTGCCATAGTGTGCGGATGGAAGTCGATATGATTGCCCATGCATGCGGCGTCGACGCGGCAAGGCAGCTTTCACGGGAGCACGTGCGCATCGTCCAGGAAAGTGGGCACTCTGTCTCTCTTGAAGAGCTCTATCCACAAACACCCTCTTAGAAATGGGGGTAACGTAGAAAACCGGGATGCAATAGAGGTGTTTTCTGTGGTTTTCCAAAGAAAAGTTCATTTTCTTAACTCAGAAAATGGCTTCGGGTAGATCTTGTGTCGATATATCGGGTCCTGTCCCTTGCAGGGGCAAGGGACCCCTCTTATATAGCCAATTGAAGTTTTCTTGCGTGTTTGCGACAACTCACGCAAGTGCAATGTATTGGGGACCGGTCGGATGTTGATCCGACATTATCCGAAGGCCTTTGGGGTTCGGGCGGTCTGCCGAAAGGAGAGTGAAAACATGGCAAAGGTCATCGGTATCGACCTCGGCACGACAAATTCGTGCGTATCTGTAATGGACGGCAAGGACGCCAAAGTAATTGAGAACGCAGAAGGTGCGCGTACTACCCCTTCTATGGTTGCGTTTTCTGACGATGGTGAGAAGCTTGTAGGTCAGCCAGCGAAACGCCAGGCTGTAACCAACCCAACAGACACCTTGTTTGCTGTTAAGCGTCTCATCGGTCGCCGTTTTGATGATCCGACCGTTGCAAAAGACAAAAAGCTCGTCCCATACGAAATCGTAAAAGCCGACAACGGCGACGCATGGGTTGAAGCTGAGGGTGAGAAGTACTCCCCATCCCAGGTTTCTGCTTTCATCCTGCAGAAGATGAAAGAAACCGCTGAAAGTTTCCTTGGTGAAAACGTCACCCAGGCAGTTATCACCGTTCCTGCATACTTCAACGATGCTCAGCGTCAGGCAACCAAAGATGCCGGTAAGATCGCTGGCCTTGAAGTTCTGCGTATCATCAACGAACCAACTGCAGCTGCCCTTGCATACGGCATGGACAAAAACGATGGTAAGACCATCGCAGTTTACGATCTTGGTGGTGGTACTTTCGACGTTTCCGTATTGGAAATCGGCGATGGCGTATTTGAAGTGAAGTCCACCAACGGTGACACCTTCCTCGGTGGTGAAGACTTTGACATGCGTCTGGTTGACTACCTTGCGGGTGAGTTCAAAAAAGAGCAGGGCATCGATCTTAAGAACGACAAGCTCGCATTGCAGCGCTTGAAAGAAGCTGCTGAAAAAGCAAAGATCGAGCTGTCCTCTTCTTCTCAGACTGAAATCAACCTGCCGTTCATCACAGCAGATGCTTCTGGTCCTAAGCACCTTACACTTAAACTGACCCGCGCTAAGTTTGAGCAACTCGTTGACGATCTGGTTCAGCGTACTGTTGCTCCAATGAAAGCGGCTCTTAAAGACGCAGGCCTTGCAGCTGGTGAACTCGATGAGGTTGTTCTCGTCGGTGGCATGACTCGCATGCCTAAGGTTCAGGAAATTGTTAAGCAGTTCTTCGGCAAAGAACCTCATAAGGGCGTAAACCCTGATGAAGTTGTTGCAATGGGCGCGGCAATTCAGGCTGGCGTTCTGCAAGGTGATGTTAAAGACGTTCTGCTTCTCGATGTTACTCCACTGTCCCTCGGCATCGAAACCCTTGGTGGCGTGTTCACACGTCTGATCGATCGCAACACCACAATCCCTACCAAGAAGGGCCAGGTGTTCTCTACAGCTGAAGACAATCAGACTGCAGTGACCATCCGTGTCTTCCAGGGCGAGCGTGAAATGGCTGCGGACAACAAGATCCTCGGTCAGTTCGATCTGGTTGGCATCCCACCAGCACCTCGCGGCGTCCCACAGGTTGAAGTAGCCTTTGATATTGATGCCAACGGTATCGTGAACGTGTCTGCAACCGATAAAGGCACAGGTAAAGAGCAACAGATCCGTATTCAGGCATCTGGTGGTCTGTCCGACGCTGACATTGAGCAGATGGTGAAAGACGCAGAATCTCACGCTGAAGACGATAAGAAGCGTAAGGATCTGGTTGAAGCCAAAAACCAGGGTGAAGCACTTCACCATTCAACAGAGAAATCCGTCAAAGAGTACGGCGATAAGGTTTCAGACGAAGACAAGTCTGCAATCGAAGGCGCTTTGGCTGCATTGAAGGTGTCTCTGGAAGGTGAAGATCTGGAAGATATCACTGCGAAAACCCAGTCTCTTGCAGAAGTTTCCATGAAACTTGGCGAAGCTATGTACAAGGACGCTCAGGCAGAAGAAGCCGGAGAGGGTGCTGAAGACGATGGTGAACCAAAGCCAGTTGACGATGTGGTTGACGCAGACTTCGAAGAAGTTCGCGACGACGACAAAAAGTCCAGCTAACTAATACTTTTACCTCGCAAGCTCCTATGGGCTTGCGAGGTAAACTTTATTCAAGTATTTCCCGACTGTATGGAAGATTTTAGTCGAAGAGAACCTTTTGGGTGCAATTGCATTTGAGAGAGCTGCTTCCTACATATGGGTAGTTGGTAATGTGTGCGCTGCGCTTAAAGCTGCACCTCAATCACCGACTGAACAGTAAACAGTTTTGTTTTGAAGATGAGTGCAGTTCACGAGTGAGTTCGTTGCGAAGCAAGAATTAAACTCGACTGCCCACAGTGACCTCAGACTGAGCTGATGTTCTCCTGAGGCTTCAAAACGCAAATAGACATCACGTCTTTGGAGCTTATTTCATAATGTCTAAACGCGACTACTATGAGGTGCTGGGGGTAGCACGGGAGGTCGACGAAAAGGCACTTAAGAGCGCTTATCGCAAACTCGCGATGAAATTCCATCCTGACCGAAACCCTGGTAATGATGAAGCGGAAGCAAACTTTAAGGAAGTAAGCGAAGCTTACGAAACCCTGAAAGACCCGCAAAAGCGCGCTGCCTACGATCGATTTGGCCATGCAGCCTTTGAAAACGGCGGCTTTGGTGGTGGCGGCGGAGCAGGTCCGGGCGACTTTGCTTCCTCCATGGCAGACATCTTCGATGAGTTCTTTGGTGGCGGTGGTGGACGTCGTGGTTCTGGTCGTGAACGCGGCGCAGATCTGCGCTACAACTTGGAAGTCTCTCTTGAAGAAGCTTACGAAGGTAAGTCTGTCGAGATCGAGGTTCCAACCTCAGTAACATGTGAGCCGTGCAGTGGCTCCGGCGCAAAGTCCGGAACCCGTCCGTCTACCTGTCCAACCTGTGGCGGTGCTGGGCGTGTCAGAGCGGCTCAGGGCTTCTTCACCATGGAACGTACCTGTCCGACCTGTCAGGGTCGTGGTGAGATCATTACAGATCCATGTGACAGCTGTGGCGGTACTGGCCGGACAACGAAAGAGCGCACGCTCTCCGTGAATATTCCGTCAGGCATCGAAGATGGCACGCGTATTCGCTTGTCAGGCGAAGGTGAAGCCGGTGCTCGCGGTGGTCCCGCAGGCGATCTTTACATCTTCCTGTCCATTCGTCCGCATGAGTTCTTCCAGCGTGACGGTGCTGATATCTTCTGCCGCGTGCCAATTTCAATGACAACTGCTGCTCTGGGTGGTCAGTTCGAAGTTCCGGCATTGGATGGCAATACAGCGCGCGTGAAAGTTCCTGAGAGCACTCAGACCGGAAAGCAGTTCAGACTGCGCGGTAAAGGTATGCCGATTATGCGGTCTAGCCAGAAGGGCGACATGTATATTCAAGTTGCCGTGGAGACACCAGCAAATCTTACGAAGAGGCAGAAAGAGCTTCTTTCAGAATTTGAAGGTGAATCCTCTGGAGAAAATCATCCGGAATCTACTGGCTTTTTTGCAAAGGCAAAAGATTTTTTGGAGAATTTCAAGGCATAGCTCTTTAAATTGCCACCAATCAGTAATATCTCAGTAGTACCCTTTGTTGATGCTACGGAGAGTTGAATGTTTCACGAAACGAGGTCACGGGCAGAAAATGCCTTGAACAAATTTCGTGAGCCTTCCAAATTTCTTCGGGCGTGGGTGGAAGCACCACTCACGACCGGAGCGGTCGCCCCGTCAGGCCCTGTTCTCGCCCAGAGAATGGCAGAATTCGTTCCCGTTGAGTCAAATAATCCGGTTTTAGAGTTGGGACCTGGCACAGGCCCGGTCACAAAAGCTATTCTTGAAGCAGGTATCTCTAAAGACCGTCTTACCTGCTTGGAGTACAGCACAGACTTCTGCGAGCATCTCAGTGACAAGTTTGAAGGATTGAACGTGGTTCAAGGTGACGCTTACAACATGCGTCCCAGCCTTGAGCATATCGCGCCAAACTCACTGTGTGCTGTGGTTTCGAGCTTGCCACTTGTGTCCAGACCGATGGAGTTTCGCTTAAAGTGCATTCGTGATGCCTTCGCTCTTATGAGGCCCGGTGCTCCCTTCATCCAATTCTCTTATTCCTTCGCGTCTCCGGTAACACTGAAATCCAAAATGTTCAGCTGGTCGAAAACCGGATGGATCGTGAAGAATATTCCGCCAGCTCGTGTCTGGATTTTCCGAAAGCCCTTTTGATTTCTCAAAGGCAGGCGTTTAGCGGTCAATCACCTAAAAACACACATCTTCCATAAACCTTACGCTTGGGTAGTATAGGGTACTCTTCGTGCCGACTTTACCAGAGATCATGCAGCTCTTGAACGAGAGGTTGCAGAGCCATGTCGTGAGGATAGCCCTATGAAGCCAAAGATACTCGTTTTTTCAGGTTCAACCCGCAAGGGATCCTACAATAAAATGCTGGCAGAGCTGATGGCGAAACACCTGACGATCGCCAATGCAGAAGTAACCACAATCAGCCTCGCCGACTATCCTCTGCCTATTTACGATGGTGACCTCGAAGATGATACAGGTATCCCTGAAAATACATTCAAGCTCAGGAAGCTCATTGAGACCCATCATGGGATCTTCATAGCCAGCCCGGAATACAACTCCTCAATCACCCCATTGCTGAAGAATACACTGGACTGGATCAGTCGCATCCAGTTGCCAGAGGAAGAACCGCTTCAGCTCTTCCACAAGTCGATCTATGCTGTCGGCGGGGCTTCTCCCGGTGCGCATGGCTCTTTGAGAGGTCTCATGCACCTGAGAACGATCATGGAAGTGTCTTTAGGGTGCCTTGTCCTGCCAGAAATGGTCTCTATTAATTTTGCGGGCAAGTCCTTTGATGAAAATGGCGACCTTACAAAAGACCATCAGATCAAGCGATTGCATAAGCTTGTTGACCGCTTCGTCAGTGAGGCAAGTCACGTAAAGCTACAGGATAACTGAGTTTTTTTGGCTTGCTGCATTGGCAATGCGGCAAGGACTACATACATAATACCGCAGACACAAATTTGAAATTGAGTTGCGCGGGAGTTTGCTCCGTTGCCGATAGAACTCTGGAGAAAAATGAATGAGTGAACCTGAACAGTGGCACGGCACAACCATCTTGACCGTGCGCAAGGGCGGCAAAGTCGTAATTGCTGGAGATGGTCAGGTGTCTCTTGGATCAACGGTCATTAAAGGCACTGCACGTAAGGTCCGCCCACTGGCAGGCGGTAAGGTTATTGCCGGCTTTGCAGGCGCGACTGCTGATGCGTTCACGCTGTTTGAGCGCCTTGAAGCCAAGCTTGAGCAATACCCTGACCAGTTGATGCGTGCATGCGTTGAGATGGCAAAAGACTGGCGTACAGACCGCTACCTTCGCCGTCTGGAAGCCATGATGCTGGTTGCCGACAAAAAGCATTCTCTGGTGCTGACAGGTACCGGCGACGTGCTTGAGCCGGAAAATGGTGTGATGGGTATCGGCTCCGGTGGCAATTTCGCGCTGTCCGCAGCACGTGCACTGGTTGATATGGACCTGACCGCAGAAGAGGTTTGCCGCAAGTCCATGACAATCGCAGCAGACATCTGCGTCTACACAAACAGCAACGTTACCGTCGAAGTGCTCGACGAAGAGTAAGGATAGCGACAAGATACGACTGGAGATCAATAATTTTCGATCTCCAGTTCTGCGTTCAAGACACTTTTAGATCAGCTTAATTTGCTAAGCCAAGGATACTTGAAGCTTTTAATGTTCCATTTGGATTTGACGAGGAACTGATGATATCAAGAGCATCTCTTACTGGAGCCATCTCCGCAGGAATTATCAGCGCAGATCAAGCTGATAAGCTCGTCTCCTATTTATCTCTTCAAGCAGAAAACATTCAGAACCAACAAACGACTGATAGCCTCCATGATCCGGAAGAAGTTCGGTTTACACGCGGCTTTCATGATATTTTCATTAGCCTTGGTATCCTAATTCTTTTTGCTGGCTACGGTGTTGGGTTTGGGGACACGCTCACTCAAGGCGGGCTTCCTACAGCTGCTGTTGCTGGCGCAGCTGCCATCATCACATGGGTGCTGGCTGAATGGTTTACCAAGATCAAGAAGCTCGCGCTTCCTTCAATTTTACTGACAGGATTGTTTGGAGGTTCAATTGCGCTTGTTGGATTTGGCCTGTTCACACCTGATGTTCTGAACAACGACTCCGAAGCCATTCAGGTCATTCTGAGTTCCATCTTCGCTTTAGTGGGCGCTTCGTTGTTTTACTGGCGCTTTAAGGTGCCAATAACACTGACCGTCATTGTTGCGGGGATCATGGGCTTGATCGTAGGCGCATTGACACTAGTGACTGACACGAAAATTCTTGACTATCTGTCCTGGGTTTCGCTGGTCTGCGGTCTGTTTGCATTCGGTTGCGCGATGTATTTTGACACCAAAGACACCAAGCGGGAAACACTCAACACAGACAAGGCCTTTTGGCTTCACCTGCTTGCTGCCCCGCTTATCGTTCATTCCATCTTGAGTGGAATGTACTTTGAACAGCAGACAGAAGCTTATGCCTTGGTCTCCATTGCTGTTGTCCTGGCATTTGGTGCGGTCGCTCTCATCATCGACCGTCGTGCAATGCTGGTTGCAGCGCTGAGTTACCTAGGCTTCGCATTAGCCTATTTGCTGGAGTCTGCCGACTTTTCTGCATCGCAGCTAACTGCTATCTCCCTTGTATTACTTGGGAGTTTTGTTTTGCTACTCGGTTCAGGCTGGAACGTGGCGCGACGGATCGTTATGCGCCCTCTTGCAGGAACCACACTCACTACATATCTGCCACCTATCCGGAACTAGAAAGTAAGAAAATGACAAATTTCTCTCCTCGGGAAATCGTTAGTGAACTCGATCGCTATATCATCGGCCAGCATGACGCGAAACGCGCAGTGGCAATTGCACTGCGCAACAGATGGCGTCGTCAGCAGTTGGATGAAGAGCTGCGCGAAGAAGTTCAGCCAAAGAACATTCTCATGATTGGCCCAACCGGTGTTGGTAAAACTGAGATCTCTCGTCGCCTTGCTAAGCTTGCGAATGCTCCTTTCACAAAAGTTGAAGCAACCAAGTTTACCGAGGTGGGATACGTTGGCCGTGATGTAGAGCAGATCGTTCGTGATCTGGTCGAATCCAGCATCGCACTTGTGCGTGAGCAAAGCCGCAAAGAAGTCGAAGCAAAAGCACATGTTCTTGCTGAAGAGCGTGTTCTGGATGCATTGGTCGGCAACAATGCAAGCCCGGCCACCCGTGATACATTCCGCAAGAAGCTGCGCGAAGGTGACCTCGACGACAAAGAAATTGAAGTTGAGGTGCGTGCCAACCCACAGATGCCAAGCTTCGATATTCCTGGCATGCCAGGGGGCAGCGTCGGTGTCATGAATATCTCTGACATGCTGGGTAAGGCATTTGGCGGTCAGACCAAGCCGAAGCGCACAAACGTCAAAGATAGCCACAAGCTTCTTCTGGCAGAGGAGTCCGACAAGCTTCTCGATGAAGAGAAGGTTGTTCAAGAGGCCATCGAGCTGGTTGAAAACTCCGGCATCGTTTTCCTCGATGAGATCGACAAAATCTGCGGGAAAGATGGCCGTAATGGTGGCGATGTTTCCCGTGAAGGCGTTCAGCGTGACTTGCTGCCACTGATCGAGGGTACTGTTGTTTCAACAAAACATGGCCCGGTGAAAACAGACCACATTCTGTTCATCGCATCTGGTGCATTCCATGTGTCAAAACCATCAGACCTTCTGCCTGAACTTCAGGGTCGGCTTCCGATCCGTGTTGAGCTGAAAGCGTTGACGAAAGAAGATTTTGTCAAGATCCTGACAGAAACCGAAGCCAGCCTGATCAAGCAATATGTTGCATTGATGGCGACGGAAAGCGTGAGCATCGAATTTACCGAGGACGCAATCGACGAGATTGCGACAGTTGCTGTTGATTTGAATGCGACGGTCGAAAACATTGGGGCTCGCCGCTTGCAGACTGTGATGGAGCGCGTGCTGGATGAGATTTCCTTCGTCGCACCAGACAAGTCTGGTGAGCAGGTCACAATTGATGCAGCCTACGTGAAGTCGAATGTGAGTGAACTGGCCAAGAATGTCGATTTGTCTCAGTTCATCCTCTAACTGACGAAAAAATCAGTCGGAAAAAGAAAACCTAACGGAATGTGGCAAGGAAAAATACTTGCCGCATACCACCTCAAGTGGCAGCATGCCGACATGGTAGCTATTCGCAAAAGTAATGAAGAAGGTCACGACCGAAAGTTTCTGGTTGTAGTCGATGACACTCCAGAATGTGGTCGAGCCATCGTTTATGCCTCAAAGCGTGCGGCCCGTACCGGCGGCGTCGTTCTCTTGCTCTTTGTCATTGCACCCGGAAACTTCCAGCATTGGCTAGGGGTTGAGGATATCATGCGCCAGGAAGCGCGTGATAATGCAGACACCATTTTGGCCAAAGCTGCCGAAAAGGTGAGAGCTGCTGCACGGACAGAGCCAGAGCTGGTTGTGCGCGAAGGTCACCAGTCAGATGAGATCATTGACCTGATTGAAGAAGATGCAGACATTGCGATTCTTGTATTGGCAGCAGGAACCAGCAAAGAAGGCCCAGGGCCTCTTGTTTCATCCATTGCGGGCAAATCGGCAGGAACATTCCCGATTCCGACAACCATCGTACCAGGTAATTTGGACGATGATGCACTAGATGCTCTTGCCTGATCAGGTTTACCTATCATATAGAACTTGAAAACAGTCATTGCTGAAGCGTTAAGTAGTGTAAACTGTGCTGCGACTGCTTGCGAAAGCTCTTTGGCATAAAAATCGGAAACAAAACCATGTTCATTCAGACCGAAGCGACACCAAATCCGGCAACTCTCAAGTTTTTGCCTGGCCGCGTAGTCTTGTCGGAAGGCACACGCGATTTTCGCTCGGCAGGAGAAGCCACAATATCGCCGCTGGCGGAGAAGCTTTTTACTATTCCAGGCGTTGTTGGCATCTTCTTTGGTCATGACTTTATCACCGTAACCAAGGATGAGACTGACTGGCAGCATATGCGCCCGGCTATTCTTGGTGCGATCATGGAAAACTTCATGGCCAACACCCCGATCCTGAAAGGTGAGGAAGCTGGTGATGGCGATACAGGAGAAGAGTTCTTCGACGCAGAAGACGAAGAAACCGTAACCATGATCAAAGAGCTCCTCGAGACCCGCGTACGCCCTGCAGTTGCTCAAGATGGTGGTGACATAACATTCAGGGGATATCGTGAGGGTATCGTTTATTTGAGCATGCGCGGCGCCTGTGCAGGTTGCCCATCCTCAACAGCGACACTGAGCCATGGCATTCAGAACCTGATGCGGCATTTCATCCCAGAAGTTCAAGAAGTTAGACAGATGTAGTTTCTGCTAATGTAAATCTTCTGAAACAGGGCAGCACCAGCTGCCCTTTTTGCTGCAAGGCCAAAAAATACTCCGGGTGTTAAACGAATTGGTTGCTCGACAACCAGCTGCCCTAACGATAAGCCGAACTTATGAAGTTGCTTGCTATTGATACCGCACTAAGTACCTGTGCTGCCGCCGTTTTAACCGATGAAGGCGGTACGCCGGATATTGTCTCCCAATGCGAAGATCTCGGACGGGGTCATGCCGAACGCATTATGGGCATGGTTGCGAGTGTCATGACGGACTCCTCGACAACGTTTAACTCACTGGACCGCATTGTTGTGAATGTTGGTCCGGGTAGTTTTACAGGTCTGCGTGTCGGTCTTTCCATTGCGCGTGGGTTTGGTCTCGTTCTCGAAAAGCCTGTTGTCTCGGTCACAACATTGGCTGCAATCGCACACGAGTCTTTGGACGCTGCTCCCGTCAGAAAACCAATTCTGGTGGTTCTCGATGCGCGTCGTAATGAAGTCTACTGCCAAAAGTTTGATGAAGCTGGCGCTCCGATTGGAGAGGCCCGCGTTTCAACCGTCAAGGACCTAGCACACAGTCTCGATGCTGAGACCATTCTGGCAGGCTCTGCTGCACAGGCTGTCGCCAATGCTGCAGGCGTAGATAAGTCTCGCGTTTGCAATGATGCCGCTGCTGCATCGATTGACTACATCGCAAAGCTCGGTAAAGGTGCAAAGCGTCAGGATAAAGCTCCGATGCCACTCTACCTTCGGGCTCCTGATGCTATTCCGGGTGAGAAAGGAAAGGTTCGTCGTCAATGAAGTCCTGGTGGACATCAGAAAAGCCGCCGGTTATCGAGCGCGCTGAGAAAGACGACCTGCCTAAACTGGCGAAACTTCATGCCGAGTGCTTCAAGCTGAATTGGGGTACAGCAGAACTTGCCGCAATCTTTGAGCAAAAAGGCGTTTTCTTCCTGTCTGCCCGCACATCTGGTGTGACTGGAATAGCCGATCTGGGCTTTGTCGTGATCCGTTCGATTGCAGGTGAGGCCGAAGTTTTGACTATTGCAGTCTCCCCGAAGCATCAAAAAAAGGGGATAGGGCGGAAACTTATGGAAGCCGCCATCTTCCAGCTTTACTCTGATCGTACCGAAGCACTGTTCTTGGAAGTGGATGACACGAACAGCTCCGCACTGAAGCTTTATAAAAACTTGGGCTTCAAGCAGGTTGGAGAAAGAAAAGCGTATTATGCGGCTAGCGAAGGCAGTGGAACAGCGCTTGTTATGCGTTGCGATCTCGTTTAAGCGACACTACGCATGTGAGATGAGGCTTTTAGCTCACGCTCAAACCGCGTAACAGTGAAACTGGTTCTTTTCTCTCACAGTGTTGAGGGCTAGGATACCAACGCAGACTGGAACTGTGGTGCCTGTGTGATTTTGAGGAATTGGGGCAAATGACGGCAGAAGAAAAAATGACGCTGATTGAAATGTGTGCTCATAAGGGTATGCGGATGACAGAACAGCGCCGCGTGATTGCTGATGTAATTCAGTCTGCTGAAGACCACCCAGATGTGGAAGAGCTTTACAGAAGAGCCTCCAAGATCGATCCGAAGATCTCTATCTCAACTGTTTATCGCACAGTGAAGCTTTTCGAAGATTCCGGTATTATTGAACGTCATGATTTCCGCGATGGTCGCTCCAGATACGAAACCGTTTCTGATGAACACCACGATCACCTGATTGATTTGCGCACGGGCGACGTGATTGAGTTCCGCAGTGAAGAAATCGAAAAAATGCAGGAAGAAGTCGCGCGTAAGCTGGGCTTCAAACTGGTTGATCATCGCCTGGAGCTTTACGGTATTCCGTTAGACGAAAAATAGGGGCCGTGCATGGCAACTGTCAGAGCAATTTGCATACTTGCCGCACTAACACTCTTAACGCTAACCCTCGTTCCCCCTCAGTGGGTCGCAATGAAGTTAGATTGGCCCATTCAGCGGCAAATCCCTCTGCTCTGGCATAAAATCGCGTCTCGTCTGATTGGACTGCGCATCCAGCAGCATGGGGAAATGGCGTTGGAACGCCCTCTTCTTGTAGCGTCCAATCATTGCTCCTGGCTGGATATTGTCGTTATCGGATGCACCAAGCCACTGAGCTTTATCGCTAAGTCTGAAGTTGCTGGATGGCCGATATTTGGTCAGTTTGCTAAGCTTCAACGGACAGTCTTTGTCAATCGACAGCGCAGAACTGATACCGGTCGTGTCGCTAAGGAAGTCGCTAAGCGCATGGCTCAAGGCGATGCGATGGTGTTGTTTGCCGAAGGCACATCCAGCAATGGCAATGAAGTACTGCCATTCAGATCTGCACTGGTTGGTGCCGTTCATCACGCAATGAATGTCGGTGAAAAAGATGTTGCTTATGTGCAGCCACTCTCAATTGCCTATACGCGCCTGCAAGGCATGCCAATGGGACGTTTCTGGCGCGCTCATGTTGCCTGGTACGGCGACATGGAACTCGCTGGGCATCTCTGGTCTGTCATTAAAGAAGGCGGGTTAGATGTTGATTTGACATGGGGAACTCCCGTTCCTATCGAAAAAGCAACTAATCGCAAACGCTTAACGCGCGATTTGGAAGAGCAAGTCAGAGGGATGACCATAGAAGCATTGCAGGGAAATGGTCCCAAACAAGAAGAGCAGGCTCAAACCTGATCAAGACAAGGCTTCTCTTTCGGCGTAAAACAGAGTAAAGCTCTCCGAAATTCTGAAAATGACGAGCTGGCGTTGCTGATGAAACAGGCAGGTGCGCTCGAATTGCTGGGCATTAGAAAAAGAAGATACTCCGGCAGCAGATCCACTTGAGGATTTAATGGATAACCTAGTAGAAAACGAAAACCTGAGCCAATCCGAAAACACTGCGGAGGCGCTCGAAAAAACCGAAGCGACCCGTAAAGTTTTCATCAAGACCTATGGCTGTCAGATGAACGTTTACGACTCCGATCGTATGAACGACGCGCTGAGCAACGATGGTTACGTTAAAACAGAAAATCCGGATGATGCGGATCTGGTTATCCTGAACACCTGCCACATTCGCGAGAAGGCGGCAGAAAAGGTCTACTCTGAACTTGGCCGAATCCGTAAGTTGAAAGAAGCGAAAGCTAAAGACGGCAAGCAGATGATGGTGTCTGTCGCTGGCTGTGTCGCTCAGGCTGAAGGTGCGGAGATTTCCCGCCGAGCGCCTATTGTTGACCTTGTTGTTGGCCCGCAGTCTTACCACCGCCTTCCAGAGCTGTTGAACCGTGCATCGAACGGATCAAAGGTCGTTGAGACAGAGTTTGATATTCAGGAAAAATTCAAGCACCTCGCGACACCTTCCAAGGAAGCAGTACGCAAGCGTGGTGTCACAGCATTTGTGACCGTTCAGGAAGGCTGCGATAAGTTCTGTACCTTCTGTGTGGTGCCTTACACTCGCGGTGCTGAAGTCTCCCGTAAGGTAGAGCAGATTGTCATGGAAACCGAGCGCTTGGCAGCTGCTGGTGTCCGTGAAGTGACCTTGCTCGGCCAGAACGTCAACGCATGGCACGGTGAAGGTCCAGATGGCCGTGAATGGGGCCTTGGTGAACTTCTGTTCCGCTTGGCAAAGATCGACGGCATTGAACGCCTGCGCTACACCACGTCCCACCCAAGGGATATGGAAGACAGCCTGATTGCAGCTCATCGCGATCTTGATATTCTGATGCCTTATCTGCATTTGCCAGTTCAGTCTGGATCTGATGCGATCCTGAAGGCAATGAACCGCAAACACACCCGTGATGACTACTTCCGTCTGATCGACCGCATTCGCGAAGCGCGTGATGATATCGCACTCTCCGGCGACTTTATCGTTGGTTTCCCGGGTGAGACTGATCAGGATCACAAAGACACTCTGGATCTAATCCGCCGCGTCACCTATGGCTCTGCATTCTCCTTCAAATACAGCCCGCGTCCGGGTACTCCGGGTGCAACACTGGAAGAGCAGATCGACGAGCAGGTGAAGTCCGAGCGTCTGGCAGAATTGCAAGATCTGCTCAGCACCCAGCAAAAAGACTTCAATGCGTCATTGATTGGCAAAACAATTGATGTACTGTTTGAGAAGGAAGGCCGCAGAGAAGGTCAACTTGCAGGTCGTTCACCTTGGCTCCAGCCAGTTCATGTAAATGCGCCGTTGGACCTGTATGGTGAAATCAGATCAGTAGAAATTGTCGCTGCCAGCGCAAATAGTCTGGAAGGCCGCCTTGTTTAGGTGCATGATGCTCCCAGATTCTCGCGTAAAAGCGAACGGAGGCATTATTTGAAGGGCAGAGCCCAGACAACGTCCGCTTCAAGGACGGCCATGCGCCCCATTGCGGCATCAGATATGATGCATGTGGTATTGGCATTCGAAGACAATAGGCTTGTGAGCGATCTGTTCGGTCAGTTCGACCAGAACCTTGCGCTGATTGAACAGCGGTTGGGGGTTGAGGCAGTTGCACACGGCAATCAGGTCACCATTCGCGGCAATAAAACGTCAACAGAGCAGGCTAAGCTTGCTCTGGAGTCGCTTTATACGCGTCTTCAGGGTGGTCACGACATCACACCTGGTGATGTTGATGGCGCAATCCGTCTGGCAGAAGTCGCTGAAGCGCAGCTTTCTCTGCCAACGATGGAACCCAAGTCCCGTATGGCATTTGCGCAGATCGCCACGCGCCGCAAAACACTGGTCGCCAGAACAGCCGCTCAGGATGCTTATGTCCGGGCAATGGACCGTTCTGACCTTACCTTTGGCGTTGGCCCTGCTGGTACAGGTAAAACCTTCCTTGCGGTTGCATACGCAGCTGCATTGCTGGAGCGTGGTGAGATTGATCGTATGATCCTGTCTCGCCCAGCTGTTGAAGCTGGCGAACGTCTCGGCTTCTTGCCGGGCGACATGAAGGATAAGGTCGATCCGTATCTGCGCCCGCTTTACGATGGCCTCAACGAGATGATGGCACCGGAAAAGCTGGAACGCGGCTTGGAAAGCGGCATGATTGAAGTCGCACCCCTCGCATTCATGCGTGGTCGTACGCTCTCCAACGCGATCGTTATTCTCGATGAAGCCCAGAATACGACGACGATGCAGATGAAGATGTTCCTGACGCGCTTGGGTGAAAACTCCAAGATGATCGTGACAGGAGACCCGAGTCAGGTCGACTTGCCTCCGGGCCAGATGTCCGGCTTACGTGAAGCCTTGAAAATTCTGAGTGGCGTCGAAGGTATCTCTCGCGTGGATTTCACAGAGAGCGATGTTGTTCGTCATGAGCTGGTGGCACGTATCGTAGGCGCTTACGACAATGATAGCCGCCGCCGGTTGGAAGCCAAAGAACGCAGGCAAGCTGAAGAGATTGCCAAGGCAAATGAAGAGCAAGGCTCCCAGGAATGAACACAGCTTGCCCGGTACACATTGACCTGCTGATTGAAGCAGGCGATTGGGAGAGTGAAGAACTATTGGAAGCGATTGCTGAAAAAGCAATCGCCGCCGCTTTTGAAACAAGTGAGCTGAGTGTAATAGAAAACACAGAAGTTTCTCTTGTCTTCACCGATGATGCCCATATTCAGGAACTGAATAAGGTGTGGCGCGAGAAGGACAAGCCAACGAACGTCTTGTCTTTTCCGGGAGACGATAGCGAAGAGCCGCCATTCGGCCCGCTATTAGGTGATATTATTATTGCAAAAGAGACGGTAAAGCGCGAAGCTATAGAGCTTGAAATTCCATTTGAACACCATCTGATTCACCTTATTGTTCATGGAACCCTTCATCTTTTTGGATATGATCACCAGATAGATGAGGAAGCGGAAGAAATGGAAGCGGAAGAACGCCTGATTTTGGCGAGCCTACAAATCCCCGATCCATACAAAGATGCGCCATTATCGGCAGATAAATAACCCCTGGTATTCACGGTGAGTACAGGGAACAACGAGAGAGAGATGAGCCCGGAACCTCGAAGTACAGAAGGTGCAAGCACCTCCGCTCAGGCCGAAACTGCAGAGCCTGCAAGTAGTACCGGCACAGCTGTTGCCGAAGATACCTCTGAGCCACAAGCGATGAAGCCTGGTGTCCTGACCAGGCTGAAATCAAAACTGAACCCGTTTAGAGGTTTCCGAAGAAGCGCGGCTGTTTCATTGCGCGAAGATTTGGAAGATGAACTCGCCCGCGATAGTGAAGGTGCTGATGCTGCTTTCACGAAGGAAGAGCGCGAGTTGCTGACAAACATCCTCCAAATGCGCGAATCTCGAGTTGAAGATGTCATGATCCCACGGGCCGATATTGAGGCCGTGGAAGATACAACGACAATCGGCCAGGTGATGGCCTTGTTCAGGGCATCCGGCCACTCTCGCATGCCTGTCTATCACGACAATCTGGATGATCCGCGAGGCATGGTCCACATCAAGGACTTGATGTCCTACTTCGTCGAGTTGGCTGTAAAAGCCAAGAAGACTGATGTGCCTTTGACTTTGGTGAAACCAGAAAAGAACTCCTCTGAGAAGTCGACAGAAGAAAAGTCGCTGCTCGATTTGTCTTGTGTTGATCTCTCAACACCGTTGAACGCAACAGGCCTGATCCGGCCTCTGCACTTTGTGCCTCCATCCATGTCTTCCTCTGACTTGATGAAGAAGATGCAGGTAACCCGTGTGCAGATGGCGCTTGTGATCGATGAATACGGCGGAACCGACGGCCTCGTGTCACTTGAGGACATCGTTGAGACAGTGGTCGGCGACATTGAAGATGAGCATGATAAGGACGAAGAAGAACTTATCATGAATGTCAGCCCGGGTGTTTGGGTAGTTGACCCTCGAATTGATCTGGAAGACCTTCAGAAAGAGCTCGGAGCGGATTTCAAGCTCGTCGAAGAGCAGACGGAAGAAGTGGACACGCTTGGTGGTCTGCTGTTCTCTATTCTGGACAGAGTTCCGGTTCGCGGTGAGTTGATCATAGATAAGACCTTGCCAGCTTTCGAGTTCGAAGTAATTGATGCTGACTTGCGCCGCATTAAACGCCTTCGTATTTCCAAGCGCCGGATTGATCAGCGCGTGGCAGTTCAGAGAATACGCCCACGCAGGCCGGAAGCTGCAGAATAAGCAGCGTAAATTTGAATTTTTACCTATGATATTCGGGAGTGGGGAATGGTCTCTGCCATTGATAAGTCTCGAACTCTGATAAGCAGTCTTCGGGAATTATCAGGGTGGAGACGTGGACTTCTTGCTTTTGCAGGGGGAATAGCATCTGCCTTTGCGTTCCCTCCCTACGGTGCCTTTCCCATCCTTTGGGTGACGCTGCCACTACTGATCCTTCTTCTTGATGGGGCAAGGGATCAAACCGCAGCTCGACGTAAAACCCGTTTTTTTGCGTTCTTTCGTGTTTCCTGGGCGTTTTTCTTCGGGTTCTTCCTGATCGGATTGTTCTGGATTGCCGAAGCGTTTCTCGTCGACGCTAAGAGCTACGCTTGGATGATCCCTTTCGCGCTGGTCATACTGCCCGGTGGTCTTGCATTGATCCCGTCATTGGTGCTGAGCGGGGCTTCCTTATTCTGGACGCATGGGGTCTCTCGTATTCTGCTTTTTGTGGTTGCTTTGGCTCTTTCCAACTGGCTGCGTGGACACATACTCACAGGCTTTCCATGGAATGTGTGGGGCTATGCTTTTGCCGAAAACCTGACGCTGATGCAAAGCTTCTCTGCCTTGGGAATTTACGGTGTCGGTTTTCTTGTGTTGTTCCTGTTTTCGATGCCTGTTGTGCTGATTGACCAGAGGCGTAAGGCTGCTGCTGCCTATATCTCCGCGTGTGTGCTGGTATGGGCCGGCGTGGTTGCATACGGAACGAATAGGTTGCAGGCTCCTCAACAGACGGTTGAAGGGCTTCAGGTGCTGGTAATACAACCCAATGTACCTCAAGCGGACAAGTGGAAGCCCGAGAACAGACAAAGACTTCTACCGCTCTATCTTCAGCAAACACAGCAGGCGCTTTCCGAGCTGAAACTGGATACCGAGACCCTCATCTTCTGGCCTGAATCAGCTTTTCCATTCCTGCTGGATGAGGAACCAGGGGCTCTGGAGGCTATCGGAGCCACGCTTCCCCAAAATACTATGTTGATTACAGGTGGTATTCGCCGCGAACTGTCCGAGAACGGGAATCTCTTTTTTAACAGTACTTTTGTTGTGTCGGACGAAGGTGCACTCATAGATATCTATGACAAAGTGCGGCTGGTTCCGTTCGGGGAATATTTGCCAAAGCGCTGGCTTCTACAATCCATTGGTGTGGAGCGTCTCGTTCCGGCTCCAGCAGATTTTACTGCAGGGACGCGGCACAAAAAAATAGATTTAAAAAATTCACTTAGTTTTCAGCCCCTGATTTGTTATGAGGCAATCTTCCCGCAAACTGTTCTGCCTGTATCTGAGCGACCTAACTTGCTCGTAAATCTAACGAATGACGGATGGTTTGGCGAAACAGCAGGTCCATACCAACATTTGGCACAGGCAAGAGTTAGAGCAGTTGAACAAGGCGTGCCGTTGGTGCGAGCTGCAAATACTGGTATTTCCAGTCTAGTAGATTCCAATGGTAGAATACTCGCAGAAGTTGTTCTAAATAAAAAAGGTAGTTTCAATAGTGAATTGCCTAAAATACTAAGACCCACGCCTTACGTGAGGGTGGGTGATTCAATTTTTTGGGGAATTATTCTAGTAGTTGTTAGTATCCTATTGGTGATGGAGAAATTATTACCTACCCGTAGAGATTGACGAATGCACGCAAATGTCGTCATCTAATACACGTAAAGGTTTTCGTCTGGATCGTCAGATTTGGCCTCAAAAAAACCTTATGGGCCTGCCACCGATGCCTCTGTCAGAGGTTGTTTTGGCAATAGTCGAAATGCAGGTTTGATGAATTGCGTTCTTGCGAGAGTTGCTGAAATGCGCTCTCGTTTAAATAAAAACCCACGGTAAGGCACCGTAAAAAACCAAAGAAGAGGGCCTTTGATAATGCCCAGCAAAAAAGCACCAAACCCTATCGATATTCATGTCGGCAGCCGTGTACGTTTGCGCCGCATGATGCTTGGCATGAGTCAGGAAAAACTTGGCGAAAGCCTTGGTATTACATTCCAGCAAATCCAGAAGTATGAAAAAGGGACCAACCGGATTGGTGCAAGCCGCTTGCAGCACATTGCGACCATTCTGAAAGTGCCTGTCGCCTTTTTCTTCGAAGATGCTCCGGGAACCCCGGATGAGACGCCTGGTGTTGGTGATAATCCACAAACCACATACGTCGTCGACTTTTTGTCATCTTCTGATGGTTTAGCTCTCAATAAGGCTTTCGTTCGCATAGAAAACCCGAAAGTTCGCAAAAAGGTTGTAGAGCTCGTCAAGAGTCTTGCTGGGGATGAAGATTAAGTTTGTGATCCGTAAAATTTCGCAATTCTCCGGCAATTTTGATCTAAATCTCTTGACGTAATCGACATTCCTTGTTTGATGTAACACCAGAAGCGACGGATATGCCGTCGCTTCAATTATATTTTTCTTCCCAGAAGGACGTTTGCCAATGGCTCGTCAGAACTACGTGTTCACGTCGGAATCGGTTTCAGAAGGCCATCCCGACAAAGTCTGCGATCGCGTTTCAGATACGATCGTAGACGCATTTCTAAAGGAAATGCCAGAAGCCCGTGTAGCGTGTGAAACGCTTGCAACAACAAATAAGCTTGTTATTGCAGGTGAGACCCGCGGCCCGGCCTCTCTCACAAAAGAATATTTGGCTCACATTGCCCGCCTTGCTGTAAAGGATATCGGGTATGAGCAAGCCGGCTTTAATTGGAAAGACCTGGATGTTCAGGTTCTTTTGCATGGCCAGTCCGCTGATATTGCTCAGGGCGTAGACGCTGCTGACAATAAGGACGAAGGCGCCGGCGATCAGGGCATTATGTTTGGTTATGCATGTCGCGAAACTGAAGAGCTGATGCCTGCTCCAATCTTATACTCCCATAAGATCCTGCGTTTGCTGGCAGATGCTCGCAAATCTGGCAACGAGCCGATGCTCGGCCCAGATGCGAAGAGCCAGGTTTCCATTCGCTATGAGGATGGTAAGCCGGTAGAGGCAACATCCATCGTGCTGTCCACTCAGCATCTGGATGAAACCATGACCTCTGACGATGTGCGTGCTGTTGTCGAACCTTACATCCGCGCAGCACTGCCGGGTGACTGGGTGACCAGCAACACCATCTGGCACATCAACCCAACCGGCAAGTTCGTGATCGGTGGTCCTGATGGCGACTGTGGTCTCACAGGTCGTAAGATCATCGTGGATACATACGGCGGCGCTGCTCCACACGGTGGCGGTGCGTTCTCGGGTAAAGACCCAACCAAGGTTGACCGCTCTGCCGCATACGCTGCTCGCTATCTCGCGAAAAACGTTGTGGCCGCTGATTTAGCAGACAAGTGCACCATTCAGCTGGCTTATGCAATTGGTATCGCTGAACCGCAATCTGTCTTCGTCAATCTGCATGGTACAGGCCGTGTTGAAGGCGAGCGCGTTGAAGCTGCAATCCGTGAAGTCATGAGCTTGACCCCGCGCGGCATTCGCGAGCACCTCAATTTGAACAAGCCAATCTACGCACGTACAGCAGCCTACGGCCACTTTGGCCGCGAAGCTGAAGGTGATGGTGGTTTCTCTTGGGAGAAAATCGACCTTGTCCATAACCTACGCGATGCTGTAGAGAAAGCCTACGCTTAACCTCTAACGCTAGAGAATGAACAGCTGGCCGGGGCAACCTCTGGCCAGCTTGTGTTTATGAGAACGATGGTAGATCACTACAAAGGCTCTTTTTTCGGCCGCCGCGTCGGAAAGCCAGCAAGTCCGCGACAATCGCAGTTGCTTCAGGATGTTATGCCACAAGTGGCGTTGGACCTGACACAAACACCTCCAGAAAATCTGGCAGAGTTATTCCCCGTCCCAGTAAAAAGCGTTTGTCTTGAAATTGGCTTTGGGGGATCTGAGCACCTAATTCATCGCGCCAGAGAAAATCCTGAAATCGGATTTATCGGGTGTGAGCCGTTTAGCTCTGGCATTATCAAGGCTGTCTCCAGCATTGAAGAACATGGTCTCAAGAATATCCGCTTGTTTGATGATGACGCGGGTAAGTTGCTCGACTGGCTTCCGGCTGCATCATTGGATATGGCTTATCAGCTTTACCCAGATCCATGGCCAAAGAAGAAGCATTGGAAGCGTCGCTTTGTGAACCAGATCAATCTGACGCGCATTGCACGTGCTCTAAAGCCGGGCTGTGAATATCGATTTGCCAGCGATATCGACACCTATGTGGATTGGACGCTGTCCCATTGTCGCAGGCACCCGGCTTTTGAGTGGAGTGCCGAATGTGCTTCTGACTGGCGTACACCATGGAACAATTGGCCAGGTACGCGGTACGAATGCAAGGCACACCGTGAAGGTAGAATTGGCCGTTACCTGACATTTTTACGGGTTCAAGAGACGAAAACCTAAAGGGGACTCGCTTTTGTCTGCGTTCATCTTTGATTTTCTGTTGCATACAGTGGTCAAATGACTATATTGCAGAGCAAGAGTTCTCTATCGGCTCAGTTAAGAGCATTGAGGAGTGGGCCCCGAAAGGACCCGCTCTTTTTTATTAGCTAAGTCGGTAGTGATGCCTGACTGTCGAAATTCAGGTATCCGAAATAACTGCCAAAGACACTAAGCATGTCTTTGCATTAAGACGATAGGTACCAAGTGGACGAAACCGATCCCCGGATTATAAAGGAAAAGGGCCTAGAAGCCCGCGTAGCTGAAATTGTCGAGCCGGTCGTTGCTGATCTGGGCTATCGGCTGGTGCGCATCCGTGTAAACGGAAACAATGGCTGCACCCTTCAAATCATGGCAGAGCGCCCGGACGGGACGATGGCTGTTGAAGATTGTGAAGAAATCAGCCACGCAGTTTCCCCGGCGCTGGATGTGGACGATCCAATCTCTGGTGCCTACCATCTCGAAATTTCATCTCCAGGTATTGACCGCCCGCTCGTTCGCGCAGGCGACTTCGAACGCTGGGTCGGACATGTTGCGAAAATCGAAATGTCTGTGCCGCAAGCTGGGCGTAAGAGATATCGTGGACACATCATCGGTGTGGAAGATGGATGCGCACTTATCAGAATGACCGATGTACAGGAAGGTCAGGATGAGGCAGCTCGTCTTCCGTTGGATGAGATTGGGTCAGCCGTATTGGTTTTGACTGATGAACTGGTCGATGCGGCATTGAAAGCCGATAAAGCCGCAAAAGCAGCCCGTGGGGAGCCTACGGACGACGACAGTTACCTCAATCACTGATTAGCTGTTCTTGTTGCGCAATGGGTTATGGGCGGTTCCGGTTTTAAAGAGCCACCCTTTTGTTTTGATGTTCCTGCTGGTGTGAAGGAAGGCAGGGCGTGGAAGGAGTTGACGAGGAATGGCTATCAGCGCAAACCGTTTGGAGCTGCTGCAGATCGCTGAAGCGGTCGCCCGCGAAAAGTCGATCGACCGTAGCATTGTGATTGCTGCTCTTGAGGATGCAATCCAAAAAGCCGCTCGCTCCCGTTATGGCACCGAGACTGAAGTTCGTGCCGAGATTAATCCGAAAACCGGTGAAATCCGCCTTCAGCGTTTGCTGCAGGTCGTTGATGTTGTCGAGAACATCTCAACTGAAATTGCTCTGGTTGATGCGCAGGAGCGCAACCCGGATGCAACAGTCGGCGATTTCATGGCAGATCCATTGCCGCCGCTCGACTTTGGACGTATTGCTGCTCAGTCCGCTAAGCAGGTCATCGTTCAGAAGGTCCGTGAAGCTGAGCGTGATCAGCAGTACGATGAGTTTAAAGACCGTATTGGTGAAGTGCTCAACGCTGTTGTGAAGCGCGTTGAATATGGCAATGTTGTTGTCGACACCGGTAAGGGTGAAGCAATCGTTCGCCGTGACGAACTGATCCCGCGCGAAATCTTCCGCAATGGTGATCGTATTCGTGCGCTGATCTTTGATGTGCGCCGCGAACAGCGTGGTCCACAGGTCTTCCTGTCTCGTACACACCCTCAGTTCATGGCAAAACTGTTCGCGCAGGAAGTGCCGGAAATCTATGACGGCGTTATCGAGATCAAGGCTGTTGCCCGTGATCCAGGCTCCCGCGCTAAGATCGCAGTCCTGTCTAACGACAGTTCTATTGATCCGGTTGGCGCGTGTGTTGGTATGCGTGGTTCCCGTGTTCAGGCTGTTGTTGGTGAGCTTCAGGGTGAGAAAATCGACATCATTCCTTGGAATGATGATGCGGCAACCTTCATCGTAAATGCACTTCAGCCTGCTGAAGTTGCTAAGGTTGTTCTCGACGAAGACTCCGAGCGCATCGAAGTTGTTGTTCCTAACGATCAGCTGTCCTTGGCAATTGGTCGCCGCGGCCAGAACGTACGTCTTGCTTCTCAGCTCACCGGCTGGGGCATCGACATTATGACAGAAGCGGAAGAATCCGAGCGTCGTCAGAAGGAATTCCAGGTTCGTTCCGATCTCTTCCAGAATACCTTGAATGTTGACGAGATGGTTTCTCAGCTTCTCGCATCAGAAGGCTTTACTTCTGTAGAAGAAGTCGCGTACGTTGACCTCGACGAAATCTCGTCCATTGAAGGCTTCGACGAAGAAACAGCCGACGAAATCCAAGCTCGTGCACGTGAGTACCTGGAAGAGCAGGAAGCAAAACTCGCAGAAGAGCGTCGTCAGCTTGGTGTTTCCGATGAGCTGGTTCAGGTCCCAGGTCTTACATCCGCAATGCTTGTTGCATTGGGTAAAGACGAAATCAAAACCATGGAAGACCTCGCAGGCTGTGCAGCTGACGACCTTGTTGGCTGGACGGAACGCAAGGATAAAGAAACCATTCGCGTGGAAGGTACTCTGAGCAGTTTCGATCTGTCTCGTGCTGATGCGGAAGCTGTCGTGATGTCAGCACGTGTTGCTGCTGGATGGATCTCTGCGGAAGACCTTGTGGAAGTCTCTGAAGAAGAGCTGGAAGTCGAAGAAGAAGACTTCGAAGGCGAAACATTTGAAGAGACTGTGGTTGACGCCGACGAGGAATTGGCGCAAGAGAGCGGTGCAGAAGACGCAAAAGGCGAGCAGTCCTCTGAATAATCTGTAGCCGCTTGACTGCAGAAAAAAGTTTTATACGGGGGTGTGTTGAAGTTGCAGCATAAGGCTGCGGGTTTCTACATCCCCGTAACTGAATGAAAAATAACAACAATAGTAGGGTTGGGAATACGAAGTGCCGAGAAAAAATGAGCCGACAGAACGAACCTGCGCGGTCACGCGTGAAGTTCTACCGGTGACAGACCTTCTCAGATTCGTTATGGCTCCTGACAAAACTGTTGTAGTTGATGTGAAAGGCACCCTCCCGGGACGTGGGGTTTGGGTGTCGGCAAAGAAGTCTGTTTTGCAGGAAGCGATAAAAAGGCGCGCTTTCTCGAGAGGCTTTAAGGAGCAGGTAAACGCTGAAGACGGTTTGGCCGACCACACCGACAAACTGCTGGAGCAGGCAGCTCTGGGCGCACTGTCCATGAGCCGAAAAGCTGGCAACCTACATGTTGGCTTTTCGAAAGTCGAGGCAGCTCTCAAAAAGGAGAGTGTTCTTGCTCTGGTGCACGCCACTGAAGCCTCTGAAGATGGTGTGCGTAAGTTGGCGGCCCTAGCCGCTTCTAGATTTGGCAAGGTGGATCGTCTCAGCGTGATCCGCCTGTTTAACTCGGAACAGATGAGTACGCATCTGGATCGGGATAACGTTATACATGCTGTACTGCTGGCCGGCGAGGCAGGCAGAAACTTCGTGAAGCACGCGCAACGCCTTGCGCAATTCCGGGAAGTTTCTGTCATGGCTGACGACGACGGTACAAAGGGTGCAGTGGCGCAGGACTGAAGGCAATATGAGCGATACCAAAGACAACCACGACAATCCCACCGGCGGGGAAAAGAAAACGCTGGGCCTCAAACGCGGAGGCAGTGTTGAGAAGGGCACTGTTAAGCAGAGCTTCTCCCACGGCCGCTCCAAGGCAGTCGTCGTGGAAAAGAAGAAGCGCCGTGTAGTTGTGCCGGGCCAAGAAGGCTCCGCGGCACCTGCACCTGCTGCAGCTTCCTCTTCAACTCCTGCAGCCTCCCAGTCACGCCCGGAAAAGCGTCAGGGACAGCAGCAAGAGCGCGGTCCTCAGCAAGCTCGCCGTGGTGCGGGTGATGCTCAGAAGCGCGGTGAAGGCGGCGGTCGCGGTGGCAACCGTAACAACAATAACAATCAGCGTGGCGGTCAGCGTCGCGGTGGTGGTGGCGGTCAGGGCGGTGGTGCCGTTCTGAAAACCTTGACCAAGGGTGAAGCAGACGCACGTCTCGCAGCACTTAAAATGGCTAAGGTTCGCGAAGTCGAAGATGCTAAACGCCGCGCTGAAGAAGCAAAGCGTCAGGAAATCTTGGCTGCACAGCGCGCTGTAGAAGCAGAAAAACAACGTGTAGAAGACGAAGCTCGCGCTAAGCGTGAAGCTGAAGAAGCTGCTGTACGTGCTAAGGCCGAAGCTGAAGCGAAAGCGAAGCGTGAAGCTGAAGCGGCTGCAAAAGCTGCTGAAGCTCCAAAGCCGGCACAGCGCGAAGAGCGTCCGGCACGTTCTGGTGATCGCCCTCAGCGCAGTGGCGATCGTGGCCCTCGTCCAGGTGGCGACCGTGGTCCTCGCCCAGCAGGTGATCGTGGTCCACGCCCGGCAGGTGATCGTGGTCCACGCCCGGCAGGTGACCGTGGTCCACGCCCGGCAGGTGACCGTGGTCCACGCCCAGCAGGTGATCGTGGTCCTCGTCCAGGTGGTGATCGTGGTGGTCGTCCACCAATGCGTGATGGCAAGCCGCCAAACCTGAATGGTCCTCGTCCAGGTGGCGGGCGTCCAGGTGGAATTTCTGCAGCTCCGGCAGAAAGCATGGAAACTGGTAAGGAAGTGAGCAAAAAGGCTCTAAAGCCTGCGCTACGTCCTAAAAAGCCTGTTGTGGCTGCTAAGCCAACACCTAAAGGCAACGATGACCGCCGTAAGTCAAAACTAACGATTACCCGCGCCACTGGTGGTGATGAAAGTCGTAATCGTTCACTGGCATCCATGCGCCGTCGTCGTGAGAAAGAAAAACGTAAGGGTCAAAAGGTTGTTCGTGAGAAGGTAGCGCGTGAAGTTGTGCTTCCGGAAGTGATCACCATTCAGGACCTTGCTCAGCGTATGTCTGAACGTGCTGTTGACGTCATCAAGCTGCTGATGAAGCAGGGCCAGATGATGAAAATCAACGACGTGATCGATGCTGATTCCGCTGAACTGATCGCCGCAGAGATGGGTCACACCGTAAAACGTGTGTCTGAAGCTGACGTGGAAGAAGGTCTCTTCACCGTTGAAGACAACGACACTGATCTGTCCAACCGTCCACCGGTTGTTACAATCATGGGTCACGTTGATCATGGTAAGACGTCCCTTCTCGATGCGCTCCGCAAGGAAAACGTTGCTTCCGGTGAAGCTGGCGGCATTACACAGCATATCGGTGCATACCAGGTCGAGCAGAATGGCCAGAAGGTCACCTTCATCGATACCCCTGGTCACGCAGCGTTTACTCAGATGCGTGCTCGTGGTGCTAAGTCCACTGATGTTGTGATCCTCGTGGTTGCTGCTGATGATGGTGTGATGCCACAAACCAAAGAAGCTATTGTTCACGCAAAAGCTGCTGGCGTTCCGCTCATCATCGCGATCAACAAAATGGATAAGCCAGGCGCTGACCCTTCCCGCGTTCGCAACGACCTTCTTCGTGAAGATCTGGTTGTAGAAACCATGGGTGGTGACGTTATCGATGTTGAGGTCTCTGCTAAAGAAGGCACTAACCTAGATAAGCTGATCGAAATGATCCTGCTGCAGGCTGAGGTTCTTGAGCTGAAAGCTAACCCTAACCGTGCCGCTGAAGGTACCGTTATCGAAGCTAAGCTTGACGTAGGTCGCGGTCCAGTTGCTACTGTTCTGGTTCAGAAGGGTACACTCCGGGTTGGTGATGTTGTCATTGCTGGTTCCGAATGGGGTCGTGTTCGTGCGATGCTTGATGAGAATGGCAAGCCAGTTAAGGAAGCTGGTCCTTCCAAACCGGTTGAAGTTCTTGGCTTCCAGGCGACACCATCCGCTGGTGACATGGTTGCAGTTGTAGAAAACGAAGGCCGTGCTCGCGAGATTTCCGAATATCGTCACCGCCAGAAGCGCGACAAGATGGCAGCACGTATTGCTGGGTCTCGTGGTTCTCTGGAAGCGATGATGAAGGGCTTGCAAGAAGAAGGCAAAAAAGAATTCCCGCTCATCATCAAATCCGATGTGCAGGGTTCCGCCGAAGCAATCCAGGGTGCGCTTGAAGAACTTGGCAACGACGAAGTCGGCGCACGTGTTGTGGCAGCTTCCGTTGGTGGTATCACCGAGAGCGACATCACTCTGGCGATTGCGTCCAAAGCACCAATCATGGCGTTCAACGTTCGTGCAAACAAACAGGCTCAGGAAGCTGCACGTCGCGAAGGCGTCGAAATCCGCTACTACAGCGTGATTTACGACCTCATCGATGATGTGAAGTCCACTATGTCTGGCATGCTTGCTCCAGAACGTCGCGAAACCTTCCTCGGTTACGCAGACATCAAAGAAATTTTCAACATCACCAAAATCGGTCGTGTTGCAGGTTGTCTGGTCACCGAAGGTGTCGTTCAGCGTGGCGCACAGGTTCGCTTGCTGCGTGACAACGTCGTCATTCACGAAGGTGAGCTGGGTACACTTAAGCGCTTCAAAGACGAAGTCAAAGAAGTTGAATCCGGTGTTGAATGCGGCATGAACTTCACAAACTACAAGGATATGCGCGTCGGTGATGTCATCGAGTGCTTCCAGGTAGAAGAGATCGCTCGCTCCCTCTAACAGAGTGAAGAGCTAAACGAGCGAAATGAACATTCAGCAGCGCCGGCGCGGATTTATCCCCGTCGGCGCTCTGTTGTTCCAAACTCAAAGCAAATTGAGAGATAAAAATGGCAAAAGCACGCGATGAATTTGCAGGTCAGCCGTCTCAGCGCCAGTTGCGTGTAGGTGAGATTGTCCGCAAGGAACTGTCAGACATTCTGACACGTGGTCGGATCACCGATCCGGACCTCGATGGTGTTATTATCACGGTCCCGGAAGTACGCATGTCGCCTGATCTGAGATGGGCTGACGTTCTCGTCATGCCTATGGGTGGTCGCGATATTGATGTTGTCCTCACTGCACTTAAACGCAACGCGAAGTACCTTCGTGGGCAGGTCGCTCGACGCGTCACAATGAAATATACTTGTGATCTACGTTTTGTAGCCGATACGCGTTTTGATGATGATGATCTGATTACTCGACTGCTGCATGAGCCTAGCATCCGCAAGGACTTTGCTGATGGCGGCATCGATGACGATGATGATCAAGGTGATGACCGCGACTAAGCTTTACAGAGCAGATTGCCAAAGAAGAAGTCGTGGGTTTCAGACCAGAGTACGCGCTCAGAAGCGCAACGCATGCAAAGAATTAAGAGCTGAGAAGTATGGCGCGCAAACAGCAGCGACGTAGACCCCGTTTCCCTGTAAACGGATGGCTTGTGTTGGATAAACCTCTAAACCTGACCTCTAATGATGCATTGGGGCAGTTGAAGAGGATTTTTCATCCTGAAAAAGTCGGACATGCGGGAACGCTTGATCCGCTTGCGACCGGCTGTCTGCCTATCGCTTTTGGTGAGGCCACCAAAACAGTTCCATACATCATGGATGGACGCAAGGTTTACCGCTTTGAGGTGACCTGGGGCACGCAAACCACCTCTGATGATGCTGAAGGCGAACCGGTCAAGACCTCCGATGTGCGCCCAACGCAAGATGAGATCCTCGAGGTTCTGCCTGAGTTCCGTGGTGCCATTGAGCAGGTTCCACCAATTTTCTCCGCAATCAAAGTTGACGGGAACCGCGCTTACGATCTTGCCCGGGAAGGCGAAGACGTAAAGCTGGATGCACGTAAGATTGTGGTGCATCGCTTGGATCTGGTCGAGTGTCCAGATGTAAACCGTGCGGTTTTTGAAGCTGAATGCGGCAAGGGAACCTATGTTCGCTCACTGGCCCGTGACCTTGGTGAGCGCCTTGGTACATGTGGCTATGTCACTGACTTGCGCCGGTTGCTGGTAGGACCCTTCGGTGAAGAGCAGATGGTTACCCTGGATGAACTTCGTGCTGCTAAAGAAACTATGGCGGTAGAAGTTGAAGAAGGGGAAGAACCACCAGTTCTCGACCCTCACGAAAATTCAGAACTGATCGGACACATCAAGCCAGTTGAGGTCGCACTCCACCAGTTTGCAGAGGTGCCAATCACCTCTGATGCTGCTGCGAAGGTAAAGCGTGGTAATCCTGTTTTACTACGTGGTGCGAATGCACCGATTGGGCCCGAGGAAATCTATGTGGTTTCTGGAGGCAAGCTGATTGCTTTTGGTGAAGTCTCAAAAGGTCAGTTCAAGCCAAAGCGAGTTTTCAATCTCTGAAGCCTTTCTGAAAGTGGAGCGCCACACGTGAATGTAAATCATCGCGGGGCGCAATCGCTGAAAGGCAAACTGTTCTACTGGGATTTATGGCTGCAAGCCTCTTAAGATTCTTCTGGTTTTTTGATAGTTTTTCAGTCATAGTCCCGCCGCTGGGAAGCTACTGCTTACCCGGTTATTATGTGTTGGCCTGACCCTGCTAGACGACATCTTGGCACGGCCCGAGCTCAATACATAGCTCTGTAAAAGAGCGCATGCCTTTTGGGCATTTAATAAGAGGCAGTATGACTGCCATTAGATAAGGAAAAATCGATGTCGATTACGCCTGAAAAAAAAGCTGAACTGATCAAAGAATTTGCGATCAAAGAAGGCGACACTGGCTCTCCGGAAGTACAGGTTGCTATCCTTACGCACCGCATTACAGTTCTGACTGACCACTTCAAGGGTCATAAGAAAGACAACCACTCACGTCGTGGTCTTCTTAAAATGGTTGCACTTCGTCGTAAGCTCCTTGACTACGTTAAGGGTAAAGACGTTGCTCGTTACCAGTCCCTGATCGAGCGTCTGGGCATTCGTCGCTAAGACGAAGAATTCAAAGCGCGGCAGCGAAAGCTCGCCGCGTTTTCCTTACCCTCTCCTATTTCCAAGGTATTTCGGGAAATTGCGAGAGGTATATTCTGGATCAGATCGTTCTCTTCCAGAATGAACGCAGGCGAATGAAGACCTGGCAGGATTGCCAGAAGCTTACAGCGTATCTCCCAAAAGTGGAGACCGGTTTTTGGTCAAAGGTACGCACAATCAAACAAAAGCTTCTCGCTGTCTTGCCTGCAATCGTTCGACCTGAAAAGGCATCGCGCCCTTGGTACTCAAGGAGTTGGTGCGCGCATTGCCGGCAAATGACAGCCTCAAGTTTGATGACGACCATCAGGCACTGAGGCGAACGTTAGGATAAAGATATGTTTGATATACATCGCGTGGAAGTAGATTGGGGCGGACGTCCGCTCATCCTTGAAACCGGCAAGGTTGCCCGTCAGGCAGACGGCGCAGTCATCGCAACATACGGCGAGACAAAAGTTCTCGCGACAGTCGTGTCTGCGAAGACCGCAAAGCCAGGTCAGGATTTCTTCCCACTTACCGTAAATTATCAGGAAAAGGCATACGCTGCTGGCCGCATTCCAGGTGGCTTCTTCAAGCGCGAAGGCCGTCCTTCCGAGCACGAGACCCTGACATCCCGTCTGATTGACCGTCCGATCCGTCCGTTGTTCGTAGATGGTTACAAGAACGAAACTCAGGTTGTTCTCACTGTTCTGTCTCATGACCTCGAGAACGCTCCAGACATTCTGGCAATGGTTGGTGCATCCGCAGCACTCACCATCTCCGGCGTTCCATTCATGGGCCCAATCGGTGGCGCTCGTGTTGGTTACATCAACGGCGAATACGTTCTGAACCCAACAGTTGACCAGATGGAAGAAACCGATCTGGACCTGATTGTTGCAGGTACCAACGACGCTGTTCTGATGGTTGAGTCCGAAGCTCAGGAACTGACCGAAGAAGTAATGCTCGGCGCTGTGATGTTTGGTCACAAAGGCTTCCAGCCAGTGATCGACGCTATCATCCAGCTTGCTGAAAAAGCTGCTAAAGAGCCACGTGAACTGAACCTGCCAGATCATTCTGAGCTGTTCGGAAAAGTTCAGGAACTGGCTGCTGAAGAACTCGGCGCTGCTTACTCCATCACTGTTAAAACAGAGCGTAAAAACGCTGTTGATGCTGTGAAGGCGAAAGTTGTTGAAGCTCTTGTAACCGGTGAAGAAGGCGCTCCTGAAGCGACTGTCATCTCTGACCTGTTCAAGAAAGCTGAAGCTGCAATCGTTCGTGGCCGTATCCTGGATACTGGTTCCCGTATCGATGGCCGTGATCTTTCCACTGTTCGCTCTATCGTTTCTGAAGTTGGCATGCTGCCACGTGCACACGGTTCTGCCCTGTTCACACGCGGTGAAACTCAGGCAATGGTTGTTGCAACACTGGGTACAGGTGAAGACGAGCAGTTCGTTGACAAGCTCGAAGGCACCACCAAGTCTGCATTCATGCTGCACTATAACTTCCCTCCATACTCTGTAGGTGAAGCTGGTCGCATGGGTTCCCCAGGACGTCGTGAAATCGGTCACGGTAAACTGGCATGGCGCGCTGTTAACCCAATGCTGCCTGCACACCATGATTTCCCATACACCCTGCGTGTTGTTTCCGAAATCACTGAGTCCAATGGTTCTTCCTCCATGGCTTCCGTTTGTGGTGCATCCCTGTCCCTGATGGACGCTGGTGTTCCTCTGAAGGCTCCTGTGGCTGGTATCGCAATGGGTCTCATCAAGGAAGGCGAGCGCTTCGCAGTTCTCTCCGATATCCTTGGCGACGAAGATCACCTCGGCGATATGGACTTTAAAGTTGCAGGTACTGCAAACGGCATCACTGCGCTGCAGATGGACATCAAGATCGACGGTATTACCGAAGAGATCATGACTGTTGCTCTGGAGCAGGCTAAAGGTGGTCGCGTTCACATCCTCGACGAAATGGCAAATGCAATCACCGAAGCTCGTTCTGAGCTGGGTGAGCATGCTCCACGCATCGAAGTGATCAAGATCCCAGTAGATAAGATCCGTGAAGTGATCGGTTCTGGCGGTAAAGTTATCCGCGAGATCGTTGAAAAGACCGGCGCGAAAGTGAACATCGAAGACGACGGCACCGTTAAGGTGGCTTCTTCTGACGGTAAAGCGATTAAAGCTGCTCTCAACTGGATCAACTCCATCGCTGCTGAGCCAGAAGTTGGCGTAATCTACGAAGGCACAGTTGTTAAGACTGTTGACTTCGGTGCATTCGTAAACTTCTTCGGCGCACGCGACGGTCTGGTTCACATCTCCCAGCTGGCTCCACGCAAAGTTGCGAAAGTAACTGACGTGATTAAAGAAGGCGACAAAGTCTTCGTTAAGCTGATGGGCTTTGATGAGCGCGGTAAAGTTCGCCTTTCCATGAAAGTTGTCGATCAGGAAACTGGCAAGGAAATTCCTCGCGAAGAAGCTGCTCCAGCTCCTGCAAAAGACTAAGCTTTCCTAGCTAAGTTCAAAAAGGCCGGTCCAGAAATGGATCGGCCTTTTTTTCGTTTTAAGCTCGCTCCCTCAACTCCTTAGAGGTCTGCGCTTTAAGTCGTGAATGACCTGCCAGAATATACAGCCCGCTCAATACGATAATCGCGGAGCCTGCCAGTGTCATAGCGTCTGCGGTCTCATCAAAAATCAGGAACCCAAGCAGGAGGCCGAAAAGCAATCGGGAATATCGGAAAGGGGTGACGACGGACACCAACCCGGTGCGCATGGCAACAGTGAGCGAATAATAAGCGCCAATGCCGACAAGAGTGCCCGCAGCGATGACCAATCCGCTGAAGAGATCCGGCCAGACAAATCCGCCAGACCAGAATGAGTAAGCTGCACCAGTTGGGATAAGCACCGCAAAGCCGTAAACACCAAGCTGCATGTTGGAAAGGGCTGGAGGAGCCGCTCGTGTTGCCAGGTCACGACCAGCAAAGCCGATCATGCCGATGATGGCGAGGATTGAAGTCACCTGAAAGCTCTCTGAACTTGGTTGGATGATCATCAGCACGCCGATGAACCCGATCAGGATCGCAAGCCACCGCTGCCAGTTCACGCGCTCCCCAAACAACACGGCAGCGCCCAGAGTGACTGTAATTGGAGTGGCCTGAAGAATAGCAGAGGTGCTGGAAAGTGTGTTCAGTGCCAATGACAGCAGGAAAAACAGCCGCCCCGTAATTTCAAAAACCGCACGCGTGTAAAGTGTCGCCTTCAACGCTTCCGGTGTAAAAGCCCGTTCACCGCGTCTCCAGGTCAATAGCAAAAAGCCGAATGTGCCGCCGATACCAAACAACATCAGTGTTTGCCCAACGGGTACTGAAGCCGTCGCCGTCTTGAGCAGCGTATCTTCAATGGCAAACCCCAGCATTGCAAGCACCATCCAGGCGCTGCCGCGAATATTATCCATAATAGTATCCCCTTGCGGGAGCAGCTGCCTGGGTCTCGGAAACGCGTGAAAACGCAACCCTGCTGCATTTTTAAGTTCTGTAAAGATGAGAGCGCATTCTCGAAAACAGATCTTGGTTTTCGAGCAGGAGTACGCGTTAAAACAAAGATTTAGAGTCTGATGCGTGCATGGTGTGAACACACCGTACTCTGAGTAAGCTATCTGCTATCTTAGCGCAAGAATATGAGTTTCACGCGGGTTTCTATTCAGGTGGACTTGAGAATTCCTCATAGCTGGAGCGATTTTAGCACCGCGCGGCTTTGCCGGCGGTGTTGAGTTGAACCCCGAAAGTTCGGGAGTGAGCAAGGCGAGCAGGCAGTGCCTGCGCATTGTGAGTAAATTAGTTTCTTCGGCATTGGCTGCTCGCCTTGCCCGGGCGTTTTTGTATGAAACAAGATCTCCTCCGAAAGGCATTGGGAGCAGGCACTGTCAACGATGCACACACTTGCCAGAGACAGGTGTGATTGTCGGTGATAGCTAAACGCCTGCCAGTGTAGACGCCCATCGGGTGACCAGCTTCCGCTTGGTCCCTGCACTAAAGACTTTCAAGGGGTGTTTCAACGAACCCGCCGGGTGATGCGTTACTTCACCCGGTAGCTCCGCCCAGCCCACGCCGCACTGATGGACGGTCCACCAGCTGCCCGAATACGTGAGCACAGCACTGAGAATAAGCGGGCTTGAGGGCAGGGGGATAAGTTTTTTCAGATTTTTACGCACGTCAGGCTGTCTGCGAACATGCATAAAACGAGAACCAGCTGCGCGAGACAGAGCAAACTCTGGGACACCAACTGCCATATGAGTTTGAAACTCTTTAGTGCGCCTGCTATACCCCTCCACACTATAATTTGAGGGGCTTTCGTAGGCTTGGGGGACGTGATGAGTGACATGCGACTGGTTGTTGTAGGTGCAGCAGGCCGAATGGGGCGTGCGCTGGTACGCACAGTGACCGAAATGGACGGGGTTGTGGTGTCAGCCGCGATCGAGCGCAAACACTCCCAGTTTCTTGGCACAGATGCTGGCGAACTCGCAGAATGCAGTAAACTCGGCGTTGCAATCACCGATGATCTTGAGGCTGCATTTGCTGATGCTGATGGCGTGCTGGACTTCACCGTGCCAGAGGCAACGGTTGAATTTGCAGAAGCTGCAGCGCGTCATTCTATTGCGCACATTATCGGCACAACGGGAATGACGTCTGCCCAATCTACCGAACTTGCTCACGCCGCGACATCAGCCCGCATTGTAAAATCAGGCAATATGAGCCTAGGTGTTAACCTGCTCGCATGCCTCATTAAAAAGGCCGCTGCAGCTCTGGATGAAGATTTCGATATCGAAGTCCTGGAAATGCATCATCGGCATAAAGTTGATGCCCCATCAGGAACAGCATTGCTGTTGGGTGAGGCGGCTGCTGAAGGCCGGGGAATTGATCTTGAAACCCATAGTGTTCGCACACGAGACGGCATTACGGGTGAACGGAAAAGAGGCGACATCGGCTTTGCAACATTGCGGGGTGGATCTGTCGTAGGTGAACATACGGTGATGTTTGCGAGCGAGGGAGAGCGTATAGATCTCTCACATATCGCAACGGATAGACAACTGTTTGCTCGCGGTGCCGTGAAAGCAGCCCTCTGGGCGCACAATCAGCAACCGGGCCTGTACTCAATGGCTGATGTTCTCGGCCTGAATGATGAGTGACACACAATGCATGCTTGCTAGAGCGTGTTCTGTTTGATTGGGTCCAATCAAATGACAAGACTTCGCTCCAACAAAGATGTTGGAGCGCGATGCGCAAACGTACATGAACGCGACGTGCTCTGATGAGCGATGAGCAAGACATGTGAAATGAGACTTGAAACAGTCCTTCCAAGACAACTGTTTTCAAGCAAACATAACCTCCTTAGGAGAGCTTAATGGAACGCCTTTTGGTTCTCGTCCGTCACGGACAAAGCGAATGGAATTTGAAAAACCTGTTCACCGGCTGGAAAAACCCAGACCTGACAGAACAGGGTGTTGAAGAAGCAACAACAGCTGGTAAAAAACTCAAAGAAATGAACCTGACATTTGATCTGGCGTTCACTTCTGACCTGCTGCGCGCTCAACACACTCTTAAGCTGATCCTTGGTGAGCTTGGTCAGGAAGACCTACCAACATCAAAAGATCAGGCTCTGAACGAGCGTGACTACGGTGACATCACCGGCATGAACAAAGACGAAGCTCGTCAAAAATTTGGTGAAGAGCAGGTTCACATCTGGCGTCGTTCTTTCGACGTTCCTCCTCCAGGCGGTGAAAGCCTGAAGATGACTGCAGAGCGCACCCTGCCTTACTACCGTTCTGACATTCTTCCTAAAGTTCTCGAAGGTAATCGCGTGATTGTTGCTGCACACGGCAACTCCCTGCGTTCCCTCATCATGGAACTTGAAGGACTTTCACCTGAAGAAATCCTCAAGCGCGAGCTCGGCACAGGCAAGCCTGTTGTTTATCGCCTTGATGAAGAAGGTAAGGTTCTTTCTGTTGAGGACCTGGCAGAAGTTTAAGCCACCCTCAAAATTCAGAATCATAAAAAGCGGCTCTTCGGGTCGCTTTTTTATTTGGCTGAGTTGAGTTGCTCTGGAATGGCTGAATTAGAATTGTAAAAATATAAATATTATTCACACAAATAGTCTTTGTTAAAATACTAAGTATGTGAAATTAAATACACTTAAAATTATCAATAATAGATAATGCATGCGTCATTATTATTTGCCTTGCGCTACGTAAGATTCGATGCAAGCCTCTCCATGCATACAGAAAATGTATGACCGCATTAATATATTAATTGAGAGGACAACCTATGAAGTTTTCAGTAGCAAACGACGGTCGCCCAGCATCTGCTCAAGCAAAGCCAGCAAAGTTGAATGGTGGTCTTGCTCCAAAAGATGAAGAGAAAAAACCAAAATAATTTAATGTGTGAGGCAGTTTAGGCTGCCTCGCTTCATTTTTGCAGAGTGTTTTATCTGCGAGGGAATTCCTGTGAAGTTTGTAAGAATGGTCAAATCTGCCCCGGACGTTGTTAAGGCAGATGGAACGAACCTTGGCATGATGCCAGCCCGGGCAATGAAGTATTGTGAACCCCTCCTTACTGCTTCTCGTCAGGGCTACTATGTTTACCCGCCAGTAGATTTTTATCTGATGTGGACCGGATCTGAGGTCCTCTATCGGCTTGGCGCCGACGGCGAGTGGACCCTGCTGGATCGGTTGTATCTTACAGACTTCGTGGAAGACTACCAAAACTCCTGTCCGGAAGGGCTAGAGGACTACTACCCCCCATTTCTGGATGTGTTCCCTGAAGGTGACATCGTTCAGATCGGCGCTGGCTACAGCCTGATCGGTGATGAAGGCCAGTGCCATTGGGTCCGCGGCCCAATCAACCTGCCGTCCAATGCAGGCTATGATTGCTTTGAAGCGATGATTGACTCCAGCTGGTTCTGTTCACCGCTGTTCATCAATATAAAGCTGCGCAAACAGGACGTCCCAATCAGCTTCCCACGCCACCGGCCTTTGTTGCAGGTTTTACAATTGCCCAACACGATCTTGCCGAAAACACCGATTGTCCAACCGGAAATCACCGAGATGGACGGCAGCTCCCAAGAGTTCTGGCAGGCCTGGGCAAGAAGTTACGACAAACGCAATGGCGGACGTTCTGGCAGCTACGCCAGCGAACAGCGCCGCATCAACACCCAATATGCAGTCGCCGACTAGTCGCTCCTGAAAAGGCATCAGAAAGCCGATGATCGTAGCCAAAAAACTGAACCGCAGATTTCGTCAGCACATCGAAGAGCAATCAATGTTCTTCGTCGCAACAGCTGCTGCCACAGGGCACATCAACCTGTCCCCCAAAGGCATGGATACGCTCAGAGTTTTAAGTGACGAGCGCATCATCTGGCTGAACCTGACCGGTATTGGCAATGAGACAGCCACCCACGTGCAAGATGATGGCCGCATGACGCTCATGTTCTGTTCGTTTGGCGAGCAGCGCCTCACGCTTCGGGTGTTCGGAACGGCAAAGGTCATTCATCCAAGAGATGAGGACTGGGCCAAACTGGTCGCTCAGTTCCCCGACCTGCCGGGGTGCAGACAAATCTTCGACCTTGATATCGAACTCATTCAGACCTCATGCGGCTCAACAGTCCCGCGCATGGATTTGGTTGATACGCGCGTTGAAAAAGAATTCCTGCCCTACTACGAGACGATGGATCGTGACGAGTTGGAGAACTACTGGCGCAAGCACAACGCCACAAGCCTGGACGGCCTGCCCACCAACATTCTGGAGCCGGCCTGAAATCATCATTGGATGTTTTAACGAAAGTCGGGTTTAGAGCTGCAATTGAACCTATATAAGACACGCACACAAAGAAGATCTGAGAGGCGTGTTTTATGGGATTGTTGGTGTTGGTGCGCCACGGGCAAAGCGAATGGAATGCGCTGAAGGTTTTCTCAGGACAGGCCAATCCTGAGCTGAGTGCCAAGGGCATCGATGAAGCCCGAAACGCAGGTCGTACTCTCAACTCTCAGGCAATCCAGTTCGATCTGGCCTATTCATCAGGCCTTAGGCGCGCCCGCAAAACACTGGATCTCATCCTTGAAGAAGCTGAGCAATCTCATCTGCATGTCATTGAGGACAAGCTCTTCAATGAAAGGGCCTACGGTGATCTCACAGGCCTTCCTATCGAAAGCGCAGTTCAGGAACACGGCGTGGAGCAAGTGCACCAATGGCGCCATTCATTGCACGCTGTGCCACCCGGTGGTGAAAGTGTGGAGATGACGGCCAACAGAGCCCATGGTGTGTTCAAGCACCGTGTTCTGCCTCAGCTGATGAATGGAAAAAACGTCATCATCTCCTCGCACAGAAATACAATCCGGGGACTGATCTCTAAGATCTGCAAGCTTAATCAAAAAGAGACCGAGCGCATGCACATCGGCACCGCACAGCCGCTCTTCTTTCAGATAAACAGCGCAGAAGATATTCAGCAGATCAGCAAATAAAAAAGGCGGCCCGCAAGCCGCCTGAATTAAAATTTGCAATTCGCTCGAGCGTATTCCCGAAAAGTGGTTCCGGTTTTCAGATAAGAATACGCATGAAAATAAAGGGCTAGACCTTGAGCGTGAAGCCAGTCTGCTCTGCAATCTGATTAAGCGGCTTTTCAGGGCGCGCACCAACGTGGCTGATAACTTCACCAGCACAAAGGCAACCCAGCTCGGCACAATCGCTCAGGCTGAAATCACGCGCCAGACCAAAGAGGAAGCCAGACGCAAACAGGTCTCCAGCGCCTGTCAGGTCACGCACACCGCCAATAATAGCGGAAGCTGGCACATGTACAGTTTCCTCGCGAGAAATCGCCATAGCGCCTTCTGAGCCCAATGTCAGCGCGGTCAGTGTGCAATCCTCGCGCACCATCGCAATCGCAGTTTCAATGTCAGAGGTCTGGTAGAGCGCTTTGAGCTCATGCTCATTGGCAAACAGAATGTCGACTTTGTCTTCGCGGATCAGCTCCAGGAACTCATCCCGGAAACGATCAACGCAGAAACTGTCTGACAATGAAAGCGACACCAGCTGCCCTGCTTCATGGGCAACCTTGGAAGCTTCAAGAAACGCATTTTTCGCCGCTTCTTCGTCCCAGAGGTAACCTTCCATGTAGGTGATCGCAGAATTGGCAACCACGTCGCGGTCGATATCAAACGCAGTCAGCTTGGTCGCTGCACCCAGATAGGTGTTCATGGTCCGCTCACCGTCCGGGGTGATCAGGATCATGGAGCGGCCAGATGCAAGATCATCCCGCAGCGGGCCTGTGTTGAAGTGGGCACCAATGCTGTTCATGTCATGGCGATAAACGTCCCCAACTTCATCAGCTGCGACTTTGCCGATAAAGGCAGGCGCACCACCAAGCGAAGCGATACCAGCAGCAGTATTGCCTGCACTGCCACCGGAGATGCGCGTTGTTTGACCCATCAGGTCATAGAGGCGCAGCGCTTCGTCTGTATCGACCAGGCGCATGGAGCCCTTTACCAAAGACTGCTCAACGAGAAAGCTATCTTCTACATGAGAGAAGACGTCAGTGATTGCATTGCCGATGCACAATGCATCAAACTTGAATTCAGACATGTAAAGTCCTTGTAACTAGCCCGGATCACAAGCGCCCGGAACGATACATAGGTGACTCACCGTTGGAGCAAGGCCTACAACTGTTATTTCCCTGGTGTAGGACGCAAAGCACGGTTAGCCTCAGGTTCCCGAATTTTTTCGCGGAACGGGCTAGCGTTGTACACCCCAAGAATATTCAGTTCAGTCGAATAAAACGCCAGCTCCTCAAGTGCAAGGGCTACGTTGGGTTCTTCTGGGTGTCCTTCAATATCTGCGTAAAACATGGACGCGAAAAACTGACCTTCAAGCTGATAGGATTCCAGCTTCGTCATGTTGACGTTGTTGGTCGCGAAACCGCCTAACCCTTTGTAAAGAGCAGCAGAAACGTTTCGAACACGGAAAATGAAGGTCGTGATGATCGGTTGGCCAGTGTTCGCAGTCTGTTTTTTCTCGCGAGAGAGGATCACGAAACGGGTCGTGTTATGGGCAGCGTCTTCACAATCACGTGCGAGGATATCCAGACCATAAACATCAGCTGCAAGCTCTGGAGCAAAGGCCCCGATTGTTTTGTCGCCACCTTCAACAACCTGGCGTGCGGATCCAGCTGTGTCAGCGCCAATAATCGGCTTAAGGTTATGATCGCGAATGAAGTTTCGGCATTGTCCAAGCCCCATGATATGGCTTTGAACACTCTTCAGCTCTTCCAGCTTGGTGCCTTTGATGCCCATCAGCTGAAACCGAATCGGCATGAAGTATTCGCCGATGATGTGCAGATTGCTGCGAGGAAGCAGGTGGTGAATGTCTGCAACGCGTCCTGCAACCGAATTTTCGATCGGGATCATGCCAAGTTCTGCTTCTCCGGTCTCGATCGCGTGGAAGCAGTCTTCAAAAGTCGCGCAAGGGATAGCTTGGTACTCTGGGTAAACGGCGTTGCACGCCATATGGGAGTTAGCTCCCACTTCTCCTTGAAACACGACTTTGCGCTGATCTGACATCACTATACTCACGGCAATTTAGAAACCTGATACATTTGAGGCTTCGCCAACAATCGCGAAAAAGCCCCTCGCACAAATTGCCCTAGATGTGAGGGATTGCAAACCTTAATAATACTCAGAGGCGAAACTTAAGGTGAAAAGACCTCAAGAATGAACGCGTTTACGGTCCTGTTGAGTGCTCTGCAATGAAATCCCCAGATCTAAAAGCGCTCTGGTGTGATATTTTGTCGCATTCTCTTGAGTTCAGGTAAATTGGTTGTTCTGCGCCTTCACTGCAATCTGAATTGGCCTGAGCGGGATATCCTCGAATAAATCAGTAGTTTATAGCCATTTTAAACTGCTGACCGGCGAGAGTTGTTGTGTTCCTTGGTTTTTTGAGCTCTCAAACATCAACCTGTGGTCCACATCACTGCAAAAGACCTAGGAAAAACACTAATTAAATTATGGACAAGTGCCCGAAAATAACTGTAGTTTCCCAGCAAAATACACATATCGAGTTAGGTGCCGTGCCTGCTGCATGAAGGCTAGCCTAACCAAATATTCGGAGCGTGTGAGCTATGAATTCGTTTGAACTGAACAAAATTGCCGGCGCAATTCTGTTCGCCTTGGTTGTATTCATGGGCCTGAATGTTTTGACGGAAGTCATCTTTGCGCCTCATGGAAACGAGAAACGCGGTTTTGAGATTGAAGTCGCTGGTGCCGACAACGGCGCAGGTGATGAAGCTGCGGAAGAAGTCAAGGTTGTCTCAATTGAAGAGCTGCTCACCACTGCTTCTGCGGATGCTGGTGCGAAACAAGCTAAAAAATGTGCAGCTTGTCACACCTTCGATCAGGGTGGAAAAAACAAAGTTGGCCCGGGTCTCTGGGGTGTTGTAGGTCGCGCACCTGCATCTCATGATGGCTTCTCTTATTCCTCAGCGATGCAGGAATTTGCGGCAAACAATCCTGAGTGGTCCTTTGAGCAGCTCAACGAGTTCATCAAAGCACCTAAGAAACATGTTTCTGGTACATCCATGGGCTACGCTGGTCTGAAGAAAGACAAGCCACGCGCTGACCTGATCGCTTACCTGCGTTCACTTTCAGACAACCCAGTACCGATCAATTAATATTGAATTGATATCTCTCCCACATATGTGAGGGTAGAATTGTTAAAGAGCCGGGATTTGATCCCGGCTTTTTTATTGTCTGAATTTGCGTGAATGCTAACCTTTTCCTCGTTTCTTCCAGTTAAATTTTTGTCATCTTGGCAAAAGACGTTGTAGCGGAAGTGTTTTCAGCCGTAATCTTAGTTTAAGTTTGGCTGAAAGCTGCAAGAAAAGTTCAATTTTCAGCGCGTGGTGTTTTTTCTACGCTAGAACTACTGATTGTATTTATGGAGGAATGCTGTGCGTACCAGACTATATAGCTCACTGACAGGTTTGGCGCTTGCCATTGCAAGCCTGACATCCTCCGCAGCAATTGCTGAAACCAGTGAGCCTGGATGGCGGTATGCGACCTCGCTCATAGGTGAGCCGAAAATGCCCGAGGGATTTGAGCAGTTCCCTTATGTAAATGCTGATGCTCCTAAGGGGGGCAGAGTTCGTATGGCTTGGACAGGGACTTTCGATAGTTTGAACCTTGTTCCTAATAAAGGTGTGACACCAGTTGGCCTTGGTCTGATCTATGACACGCTGACAACTCCCTCTGATGATGAAATCTCGACGGAATATGGCTTGATCGCCGACGCGCTAAAGTATCCTGAGGATTTCTCCTGGGTTATTTTTCGCTTACGGTCAGAGGCTCGCTGGCAGGATGGCAAACAGATTACCGCTGAGGATGTTGCGTGGTCCTTCGATAAACTGCGAGAACTGAACCCAATTTATAAGAATTATTATGAACATGTTACTGGCTATGAGATTTTAAGCCCAACAGAAATCAAGTTCAGTTTTGATGAGCCTGGAAATCGAGAAGCACCACAAATTATGGGACAGCTCGCTGTTCTGCCAAAGCATTGGTGGACAGCAAAAAACAATGACGGTGAGCTGCGAGACGTCTCAAGAGGCACACTAGAAGTACCGTTAGGTTCTGGCGCTTATAGAATTAGCGATGTCGTACCTGGACGGTCTATTTCATATGAACGTGTGAAAGATTACTGGGCCAAAAACCTGAACGTAAATGTTGGAAAAAACAACTTTGATCTGGTTACTTTCGAATTTTATCGAGATGAAACTGTAAAACTGGAAGCGTTTAAAGCTGATCGGGTTGATTGGCGCACAGAAGCTACTGCCAAGAATTGGGCAACAGCCTACGACATTCCGGCGGTTAACCGAGGGGATATTGTAAAAGAGAAGTTTCCGCAAACCTTCCGTGGGATTGGTTTGATGGCGGGCTTTATCCTCAATACTCGGAAAGAGAAGTTTCAAGATCGACGTGTGCGTCGGGCACTGAACTATGCCTTAAATTTCGAAGAAATGAACCGCACGATCTTTTTTGATCAATACAGCCGGATCACAAGCTTCTTCAATGGAACAAATCTTGCCTCGTCGGGCCTACCAGAAGGTCGTGAATTGGAGATCTTGAAATCTCTGAAGTCGCCCGTGCCTCAAGAGATCTTTACTGAACCCTATGTGAACCCGATTTCAGAAGATTCTCGGCAGGAGCGCTCAAATCTGAGAACGGCGATTGGTCTACTGAGAGAAGCCGGATATGTACAAAAGCAAGGCAAGCTCGTCCATAAAGAAACTGGAAAACCATTTACTATCGAATATCTGATGAATGGTGGCCGCTTTGAGCGTGTTGCTCTTCGCTATAAGGCCTCGCTGAAGAAGCTTGGCATTGACCTGCAGCTGCGCGTCGTCGACAGCTCACAATATGTCAACCGCGTTCGTAGCCGTGATTTCGGTATGATTTACAGCAGTTGGGTGCAAACTCTTTCTCCGGGTAATGAACAACGAGGTTATTGGGGATCTGAGTCTGCTGATGATCCGATCTCACGCAACTATGCAGGAATTAAGGAACCCGCAATTGATGAGTTGATTGAGATCATTGTCAATGCAAAAGACCGCGATGAGCTGACAGCAGCAACTAAGGCACTGGACCGTATTCTGATGTGGGAGCAATACGTTGTTCCAGGGTGGACATCGCCATTTAGCCGAGTTGCCCGTTGGGATCGCTTCTCTCATCCAGATCAACTTCCTGAGTACGCCGTCGGCTTCCCGACCATCTGGTGGTGGGATGAAGAAAAAGCCAAGAAGATAGAGGAGGCCGATTGATGACGCTTAGCCAAATCAGTAGACGTAGCTTCCTGCACTTCAGCGCGGCCACTGCGGCAGCCTTTCTGGTGCCCGGTGGAGCCCTGCCGGTTCAGGCGGGAACCTTAAGCCACGGCCTCTCTGTCTTTGGTGATCTGAAGTACCCAAAGGATTTCACGGCGTTTGACTACGTCAATCCCGAAGCTCCGGTTGGTGGCAAAATCGCCATGACTGCGCCGAGCTGGGGCTACAATCAGAACCCGCAGACCTTCAACACGTTCAACACCTTCATCCTCAAAGGAGATGCCCCACCGCGTATGGAGCTCTGTTTTGATAGCCTGATGGTGCGTGCCTATGATGAGCCGGATGCCGTATATGGTCTGGTGGCCGAGAGCGCTCTGGTCTCTGAAGACGGCAACTTCGTCACCTTCAAAATTAGGCCAGAAGCCCGGTTCCATGACGGATCAATGCTTAATGCAGAAGATGTTGCCTTCAGTCTGAACCTTCTGAAGGAAAAAGGGCACCCGATTATCAGTCAGTCCATCAAGGAAATGGTCTCTGCGACCGCACCGGATGAATACACTGTCACGGTCGCTTTTTCAGGCAATCACAGCAGGCAACTTCCCTTATTGATAGCAACTCTCCCTATCCTCTCAAAAGCGTACTACACCCGCTACAACTTCGAGGCGTCAACGCTGACACCGCCGTTGTCCTCGGGACCATATATGGTCGGACGCTATGAGATTGGCCGGTACATTGAGTACAAAAAAGTAGAGAATTACTGGGCAAAAGACCTGCCAGTCAACAATGGCCACCACAATTTCGAGATCATTCGCCTCGACTTCTTCCGTGATCGACAAGCAACATTTGAAGCCTTCAAGAAAGGCCGCTTAACGTTCCACGAGGAGTTCTCCTCCAAAACCTGGGCGACGGAATACAACTTCCCTGCATTGACAGAGGGACGTGTTGCCAAGAAGGAATTTGCCATCCGCCTCCCATCAGGAGCGCAAGGCTGGTTCCTCAACACGCGCAAAGAAAAGTTCTCCAATCCCAAGGTCCGTGAAGCGCTCGGCTATGCCTTCGATTTTGAGTGGTCAAATTCCGCGCTGTTTTATGATCTGTACACCAGAACCCAGTCGTTCTTCGAAAACTCGGAGATGAAGGCTGTTGGTCTGCCAAGCGATGCCGAACTGGCCCTGCTTGAGCCTTACAAGAAAGACCTGCCAGATGGGGTCTTTGGCGAAGCGATCACGCAACCGGTTTCCAATGGTTCAGGTCAGGATCGCAAACTCCTCAGAGAAGCCTCGCTTCTGCTCAAAGAGGCAGGCTACTACAGACGCGGCGAGCAATTGATCGGGCCTGACGGAAAGCAGCTGCAAATGGAATTCCTTTCCAACTCGCCTGCTTTCGAACGAATTGTACTGCCATATGTCAAGAATCTCAGACTGTTAGGCATTGAAGCAAGCTTCCGCGTCGTTGATCCGGCACAGTTCCAGAAGCGTGTAGATGATTTCGATTATGACATTGTCGGGCACCGTTTTTCTCTGACACCAACACTTGGGCCGAGCATCCGTAACTTCTGGACATCGGCCTCTGCTGAAACCTTCGGATCTTACAATCTCTCGGGCATCAAGGTGCCTGCTGTCGACGATTTGGTGGATAAGGCGCTGAATGCCTCCTCGCGTGAGGAAATGATAACCGCTGCTAGAGCATTGGATAGAGTTCTGCGCGCAGGCTATTACTGGGTGCCGCAGTGGTTCAAAGCCTTCCACACAGTAGCTGTCTGGGACATGTTCGGCATTCCGAATGATATGCCGGCATATGCCTTCCCCGTAGAAGCGACGTGGTGGGTGGATTCAGAAAAAGCCGCTCGCATCGGCAAGGAAAATTAGGGACAAAAGAAGCCCATGGGCGCCTATATTCTGCGTAGATTGCTTTTGATGATCCCGACCCTTATCGGCATCATGGCAATCAACTTTGTCATTATTCAGTTCGCACCAGGCGGACCGATTGAGCAAGTTATCGCTCAATTGCAAGGGGATAGTGTATCCGCAACCAGCCGCATTTCGGGTGGTGGAAGTGATTTTGGAAGTTCTGCTGCAGCCAATCAGGGCGGCGGAGACAGTGCAGGATCGAAATATCGAGGAGCACAGGGCCTTGATCCGGAGTTCATCAAGGAACTCGAGGTTCAGTTTGGCTTCGATAAGCCTCCTCTGGAGCGTTTCGGACGCTTGATCTTGGATTACGCGACCTTCAATTTTGGTGAAAGCTATTTCCGTGACATTGCTGTTGTTGATCTGATTGTCGAAAAGCTACCGGTATCCATTTCGCTGGGCCTATGGATGACGCTCATCTCCTATGGCATCTCGATTCCCCTCGGTATTCGCAAAGCAGTAAAAGACGGCACCTCGTTCGATGTCTGGACGTCCAGCATCATCATTGTTGGCTATGCAATCCCGGGCTTCCTGTTCGCAATCATGCTGATTGTTCTCTTTGCCGGTGGCTCCTTCTGGGACTTCTTCCCGCTCCGAGGCCTCACCTCAGAGGGCTGGAGCGATATGTCATGGCCACAACGTATCCTCGACTACTTCTGGCATCTGGTTCTGCCGCTGACTGCAATGGCACTCTCCGCTTTTGCAACAACAACGCTTTTGACGAAGAACTCTTTCCTCGATGAAATCCGAAAGCAGTACGTTCAGACTGCTCGCGCCAAAGGCCTGACAGAGCGTCAGGTGCTTTACGGTCACGTCTTCCGCAATGCAATGCTCATCGTGGTTGCTGGCTTCCCGGGTGCGTTCATCTCGGCGTTCTTTGCAGGCTCGCTCCTCATTGAGACGATCTTCTCGCTTGATGGCCTTGGCCTGTTAGGCTTCGAGTCAGCGCTCAACCGCGACTATGCAGTTATGTTCGCCACGCTTTATATCTTCTCGTTGATGGGTTTGATTGTGAATCTGGTTTCAGACCTCACCTACACCTGGATTGATCCCCGGATCGATTTCGAAAGCCGGGAGGTGTAACGAGCAATGGACACACAACTCGAAAAACGCCTTCAGGATCAGGGCTACGAAACAATCAATCCGCTGCCAGAGCAGACGCAACCGCCTGAAAAGCGGCAAAAACTGTCACCGCTCAACCAGCGTCGCCTGCAAAACTTCAAAGCCAACAAGCGTGGATACTGGTCCCTTTGGATTTTCCTCGTCCTGTTTGTGCTCGCACTGGGCGCAGAATTCATCACCAACGACCGCCCAATCCTGGTTTCCTATAAGGGCGAGCTGCTCATGCCGGTCTTTACGGACTACCCGGAGGAAAAGTTCGGCGGTTTCCTTGCAACAACGGATTATCGTGATCCATTCATTCAGGAAGAGATCGACGCCAACGGCTGGATTCTCTGGCCTCCGATCCGCTATTCCTACCAGACGGTCAACAACGAAATCCCGGTCCCAGCACCAGCTCCTCCAAGCTGGATGATGGATAAGGAGCTGCGCTGTGAGCGTTATGCTGAGGGTGTAAACGACCCAAACTGTACAATTGGCAACTGGAACTGGCTCGGCACTGATGATCAGGGCCGTGATGTCCTCGCTCGCCTTGTCTACGGTTTCCGTATCTCCGTGCTCTTCGGCCTAGCGCTAACACTGGCATCCTCCGTCATCGGCATTGGGGCCGGCGCCGTGCAAGGCTTCTACGGTGGTTGGGTTGACCTCGGTTTACAGCGCTTCATTGAAATCTGGACGGCAATGCCGACGCTCTACCTCATCTTGATTATTTCGTCGGTACTGACGCCAGGATTCTGGATCCTGTTCTCAATCCTGCTCGCCTTCTCATGGGTGGCCTTGGTTGGTGTCGTCCGGGCGGAGTTCCTGAGAGGCAGGAACTTCGAGTACATCTCCGCTGCGCGAGCTTTAGGCGTTTCCAATGGTACGATCATGCGCCGCCATCTGCTGCCAAACGCGATGGTCGCAACGCTTACATTCATGCCGTTCATCCTGAATGGGTCTATCTCCACGCTGACAGCGCTGGACTTCCTCGGCTTCGGCTTGCCTCCGGGCTCCGCCTCGCTGGGTGAGCTGCTCAAGCAGGGCAAGAACAACCTTCAAGCGCCATGGCTTGGCATGACAGGCTTCTTCGTCCTGTCGATTATGCTCAGCCTGCTGATCTTCATCGGTGAAGCAGTTCGCGACGCCTTTGATCCACGTAAAACGATGAACTGAAGAAGGGAGGATCGCATATGACTGATAATCAAACGCTCCTCTCTGTTGAGGACCTTTCCATCGCCTTCCAGCAAGGCGAAAAGGAAAATCTCGCCGTTGACCAGATCTCTTTCGACATCAAGGAAGGCGAGACCGTTGCACTTGTGGGCGAAAGTGGCTCAGGCAAATCTGTTTCAGCACTGTCCGTGCTCAAGCTTTTGCCTTATCCGTCTGCGAGCCATCCAACTGGCAAGATCGTCTATCAGGGCGAAGACCTGATAGCTGCGACCGAAGGTGAAATGCGCCGTGTGCGTGGCAACAAGATCTCTATGATCTTTCAGGAGCCTATGAGTTCACTGAACCCGCTACACACCATCGAACAGCAGATCGCGGAGATTCTGAAGATCCACCGTGGCCTCGGTGAGACGAATGCACGAAAGCGGGTACTAGAACTTTTGGATCAGGTCGGTATTCCAAATCCGGAAGAACGCCTGAAGTCCTATCCGCACCAGCTCTCCGGTGGTCAGCGTCAACGTGTCATGATCGCCATGGCATTGGCAAACGAGCCGGACTTGTTGATTGCGGATGAACCGACAACAGCACTCGATGTCACGGTTCAGGCGCAAATCCTGCAGCTGCTGAAAGACCTGCAGAAGAGCACAGGCATGGCCATGCTCTTCATCACGCACGACCTCGGCATTGTTCGCCGGATCTCTGATCGTGTTTGTGTGATGACACAAGGCAAAATTGTCGAACACGGCGATACCGAAGATATTTTCGAAAGCCCTCAACACGAATACACCCAGCATCTGCTGGCAGCAGAACCTAAAGGGCATCCACCTGCCGGCGATACCAGTCAGCCAATTGTCATGGAAGCCAAAGACCTCAAGGTCTGGTTCCCCGTCAAACGCGGCTTTCTGCGTAAAACAGTCAGCCACATCAAAGCAGTTGATGGCATTGATGTGACCGTTCGCGCTGGGCAGACACTGGGCATTGTGGGCGAAAGTGGGTCAGGCAAGACCACGCTGGGCCTCGCGATCCTGCGTATGATCTCCTCAAACGGTCAGATCAGCTTCAATGGCTCTGATATTCAGGAACACTCCTGGAAACAGATGCGTCCGCTGCGCCGGGATATGCAAATCGTGTTTCAGGATCCATTCGGCTCCCTGTCGCCGCGTATGTCAGTCTCGGAGATTGTTGGCGAAGGCCTCAAGATCCACATGCCCAACCTCACGGCCAAAGAACGGGAAGCCAAGGTTGCAGGTGCGCTGGAAGAAGTGGGGCTGGATGCTGCTACAAGGTTCCGTTATCCGCATGAATTCTCAGGCGGGCAGCGTCAGCGTATCTCGATTGCGCGGGCAATGGTGCTTGAGCCAAAGTTTGTAATGCTGGACGAGCCAACGTCAGCGTTGGATATGAGCGTTCAGGCACAGGTCGTCGACTTGCTTCGCGATCTGCAAAAGGCTCATGGCTTGGCGTATCTGTTCATCTCGCACGACCTCAAGGTCGTCCGCGCACTTGCCAATGATGTGGTCGTTATGCAGCATGGCAAGGTGATGGAAGCGGGGACGTCAGACGAGGTCTTTGACAATCCGCAGACCGAGTACACCAAAGCCCTGATGGCTGCTGCATTCCGTCTGGAAGCAATTGAGGGCGTCATTAGCTCTTGATGCGCTGCTGCCTCAGCTCAATGAGCAATAAAAACTTACCCATGGCCGAATGTTCGGCCATGGTCACAGCAAGTCTACGGTGGAAGTAAGGAACTAGGTTCCGACAACAACATCCTTGCCGACTTTTAGCGTAACCTTACCACTCGCTTCCATCAGCTGGATTGGCGTCCGCTTTGCAGCTTCCTTCAGTGCTTTTGTGAAGCCGCCATCCCCTTTTAAAGATTCAGCCTTGAAGTTCTTAATTTTGGAGTCGTTGTTCACTTCATCCAAAAATTTGCCTTCCGCACGTTTCTTCTTCTGGTTCAGCTCTTTCATGAAAGCATCCTCGGTCTTTTCGTCAACCTTGGCTTTCTTCAGGTTTGCTTTGATTTTGCTGGTTTCTTTGTAAACCTGATCGATATCATCAAACTTCATAAGCACGGCCATCAGGATCTCCCTTTTGTTGTTTCTTTTGGATCAACGGCCAGTATCACGCTAGGGACACTACTTGTGCATTCTTACCATAGGGTAACAAAAGGAAGTGGAGGTTGAAGCATTTAAAGCAAAGCGCTTGTGCATCGTGCGGAGAACTTACATCCAGCGCCGGACGCGTGCTTTGTAGGCAAGGTACTCTTGACCAAAGTTCTCTTCTAAAAGGTTTTCTTCCGGTTTGATCTGGAACAGGGTGATATAGACAGCAAAACCCAGAGCAACTGGAATAGCGAACAAGTTCCCCTGAAAGACGGCCCATCCCAACAGAATGAACTGCAAGCCCAGATACATCGGATTGCGTGTTTTGGAGTAAATTCCGTCAGAAACAATCGCGCTCGCATTTTCAGGATGTGTAGGGCTTGTTGTTGTCCGCGCTCTGCGGAACTCAGAGAGCCCGGTCACTCCAAAATAACCACCAGCTCCGATGCCAATCACAAGAAATGCTGTCTCTGCACCATGCAGATTGATATCTCCGGGAAGCAGTGTTGCAACCATCCAGATGATAACCGCAAAGCTAAAGAAGACAGCCACAGGCGGGAACCTGAGTTTTAAATTTTCCATTGTGTTCCAGTAGTTTGTTGTTCCAGAAATGCAGGAAGCCTATCAGTTCTCAGAAAGTGCCAGCTTAACACCAAGCGCGCCAAACGTAGCTGCAAAACCTCGTTTGAGCCAAGCCATAACTTTTGGGCGGTTGATCACATAATCGCGGGCCAGCGACGCCATTGCGCCGTACCCAATGAAAACAACAAATGTAAGTGCCATAAAAACAAAGGCATGGAAGAGCAGAGCAGATGTTGTATTTTCACTGCCAGGAGAAACGAACTGAGGGAGGAAAGCGAGGAAAAACAGCGACAGCTTTGGGTTCAGCACATTAAGCAGAATACCGTCGAGTGCGGCGCGATAAAGAGTTCTCTCGCGGCTTTCACCACTCACTTCCAGCGCGCCACCACCGCGCAAAATGCTCCATGACATGTAAAGCAGATAAGCAACCCCAAGATACTTCAGGATCTGAAAAGCAAGGGCGCTGCTATGAAAGATCGCTGCCACCCCAACAATACTTGCCAAAGCCGCAGGAACAATCCCGAGCGTACAACCAAACGCAGCAGCAACACTTGGCTTAAGCCCTTTCCCAAGCCCGATAGCAATCGTGTAAAGCACACCTGTGCCGGGCAACAGAACAACAATGAAGCAGGTCAGAAGATACTCAAGTGTCATGGAAGAGCTCACAAATTGATAGCACGGCAACAGAAGCACCAGTCTATCTGATTGCCCTGGCGTGTCCAATGAACTTGAAGAAAATGACCTGAAAGTAGGTAGGAGTGGAAAGGCGAAGGACGCCTTCCCAAATCACACAGCTTAGTTAGTCTTGCTCGTGGTCTTTGCCAGCAATCGCTGCTGCAAAGTCTTTTGCTGAGAATGGCTCAAGGTCTTCTACGCCTTCACCCACGCCAATGAAGTGCACTGGCAGGCCGTATTTACGGGCAATCGCCACCAGAATACCGCCGCGGGCTGTACCGTCCAGCTTGGTCATTACAAGACCAGTTACACCAGCAACCTTGCCGAAAATCTCTACCTGAGAAAGAGCATTCTGGCCTGTGGTCGCATCAAGGGTTAGCAAAGTGGTATGCGGTGCATCAGGAACACGCTTGCGGATCACGCGAATGATCTTCTCAAGCTCATCCATCAGCTCAGCTTTGTTCTGCAAACGGCCAGCGGTATCAATCAGCAGCACATCAGTATCGTTGCTGAGAGCGGCATCAACGGCATCGTATGCAAGGCCAGCAGCATCTGCGCCAGTATCGCGCGCCACAACTTCAGCACCAGTGCGCTCACCCCAAATTTTCAGCTGTTCAACAGCTGCAGCGCGGAATGTGTCGCCCGCTGCGAGCATCACTTTCTTACCCTGCTCATGCAGCAGAGATGATAGCTTACCGATTGTGGTGGTTTTGCCTGTACCGTTTACGCCAACCATCAAGACGATGTGTGGTTTATGACCGCTTTCAAGGTCCAGCGGTTTAGCAACAGGTTCTAAGACGCTTTCAATTTCTTCAGCAAGGATACTGCGGACTTCCTCGCCTGAAATTTCCTTATCATAGCGACCATCAGATACACGGTCGGTAATCGCAATCGCTGTATCAATGCCAAGGTCTGCTTGAATCAGAATATCTTCCAGCTCTTCAAGAGTATCTGCATCCAGCTTGCGCTTGGTGAAGATCGAGCTGATGCCCTCGGATAGGGCATTAGAAGAACGGGAGAGGCCAGCTTTAAGACGCTGGAACCAGCTCGTCTTTACTGGAACATCTTCTCCAGTTTCCGCAATTCCCGGAGTTTCTCCAGCTTCTTCAGCCTCTCGGCTCTCTTCGACCGCTCCAGTTTCCTCGTCTCCTCCGGATCCTCCGCTTTCCCGAACACTTTCAGAGCTTCCTGCTTCTTCAGGTCCTTCCGCTGTTCCTGATGCTTCAGTGATCTCATCTGTGAGAACGGGTTGTCCATCGGCAGTATCCTCAGCAACGGGCGCAGCATCATCGCTGACCTTTGGGGAAAGTATATCTTGCTCAGGCTCAACGTCTGCTGAATTTTCTTCATGCAGATCGTCATTGTCCAGGTAGGCGGTCTCTTCTAGGGCTTTGGTTTCTGCCTCATCCAAATCATGAGGCTTATCAGAAACTTTCTCTTCAGTCGCAGGCTCCAACTCAGGTGTGAGCTCTGGATTTTCCAGATCAAGAGTTTCATCTGCGATTGCTTCAGCCGTTTCTTCAAGGCCTTTAACAGGGTCAAGCGGAACGGATTGAACGCCTTCTAAAGACTCACGCAGCTCTGCACTGTCAGGAGCTTTTTCCTCCTGAAGGCTCTGTGTTTCTTCTGAGGAACCGCCAAACAGGCGACTGAAAAAACCGCGCTTCTTTTCGCTCATGCTGGAAAGATACCTTTGAAATGTAAAAGCTTAAGCTGCTTTGCCAAGTGGCACTGCAATTAGATGTCTTTCGGTATGCCCTGTAATGCGTGCGGAGACAAGGCTTCCGGCAACATCCGCATCCAGTTCAACCTGAGTAAATTGCTCAGTGCGACCAAGTCCCTCACGCTCAATCAGGATCTCGCGCTTCTTGCCCACTTCGGCACGAAGGTGAGCCAGCAAAGCTTCCTGACCTTTTTCACGAAGGCGTGCAGCGCGCTCTTTAATGATCTTGCGATCGAGCTGCGGCATACGGGCCGCTGGAGTACCTGGACGTGGAGAAAACGGGAACACATGCAGATGTGTCAGCCCACACTCATCAACGATGCGCAGGGTGTTCTCAAACATCTCATCGGTCTCAGTCGGGAAACCGGCAATAATGTCAGCGCCAAAGACAACATCCGGACGCATCTTACGCACGTCTTCGCAGAACTGGATCGTGTCTTCGCGGGAATGACGGCGCTTCATGCGCTTGAGGATCATATTGTCGCCAGCCTGCAAGGAAAGGTGCAGATGCGACATCAGGCGATGATCATGCGCGATTACGTCCATCAGCTCATCATCAGCTTCAATGCTGTCGATGGAGGACAGACGCAGGCGCTTGAGATCAGGCACCATCTTCAAAATCTTGGAACAAAGCGTGCCAAGTTTAGGCGTTCCCGGCAAATCTGCACCGTAGGACGTAATATCAACGCCAGTCAGAACAATCTCGCCATATCCGTTGTCGACAAGGCGTTTGATCTGGTCAATGACAACACCCATCGGCACAGAGCGGGAGTTACCACGGCCATAAGGGATGATGCAGAAGGTGCAGCGATGGTCACAGCCGTTCTGAACCTGAACAAACGCACGAGAGCGTCCTTCCAGCCCATCAATCAGGTGACCTGCGGTCTCGCGCACGCTCATAATGTCGTTAACGCGCACCTTCTCGGTTTCTTCAATGCCAAACTGAGCGACACGGCCATAAGAGGCGCGTTCCAGCTTTTCAGAGTTACCAAGAACCAGATCCACTTCGCCCATCTCGGCAAAGGTTTCAGATTCTGTCTGTGCTGCACAGCCAGTCACGATAATACGTGCATCTGGATTTTCGCGGCGGGTTTTGCGAATGGTCTGTCGTGCTTGACGGACAGCTTCGTTGGTCACGGCACATGTGTTGATCAGCACGGCATCCTTAAGGCCCGCGGCCTCTGCTTCGCGCTTCATCACTTCCGACTCATAAGCGTTCAGTCGGCAGCCAAATGTCACAACATCAATGCTCACTGCGTAGGCTCCATTGCCGCGTCCCCCGAAGCGGTCTTTGTGTAGGTGAGGGTGTCGAGATTGAGCTCGCCCTCGAATTCAATTGCGGTTTCACCGGTCATCATGATGTGGTCGTTGTCCTCACGCCACTCAATACCCAGCGGTCCTCCCGGCAGATGGACGGTGCACTTTCGTGCGGTCCGGCCTGTCCGTGCTGCTGCAACACCTGTTGCGCAGGCTGCAGTGCCACAGGCTCGCGTCAAGCCAACACCACGTTCCCAGACCTTCAGGCGAATTTCGTTTTTGCCGATGATCTGAGCAAGAGAGATATTCGCCTTTTCAGGGAACATCGGATGACACTCAAGCAAAGGTCCAAATCGCTCAAGGTCGTGGGCTTCAATATCATCCACCCAGAAAATCGCATGCGGATTACCAACATTCACAACGCTTGGCGAGTGCAGAACCGGAGCATCAATCGGCCCGATCTGTAGCTCAATGGCGCGCGTATCAGCAAACTCTTCTGCCAGTGGAATCTGATCCCACTCAAGGCGAGGCCTGCCCATATCAACGCTCACCAGCGTCTCTGTGTCAGAAGCATGTGCAATCAGCAAACCAGCGTTGGTCTGAATAGGAACGCTTGGAGTGCTTGCTTCACCCATTAGCAGACGGCCAATGCAGCGTGTTGCGTTACCGCAAGCATCGACTTCGCTGCCATCGCGATTGTGGATGCGCATAAAGGCATAAGCATCAGAACTTGCAGGCTCGACCGTAATCATCTGGTCAAAACCAATACCCTTTTCGCGGTCTCCGATAGCTGCAATTTGCGCCGGAGTTAAGACAACCTTCTTTGCGCGGCCATCAAACACCACGAAATCATTGCCTAAACCGTTCATTTTCAAAAAGGGAACCAGCGTATCCGCCATGAGCTTGCTTCCATTCATGCGTAATCCGTCAAGAAGGCACTATATGGATTAAATTACTTTAGATTACTAGGGAAAATGCAGGGAAAAACCTTGTCTGAGACGATTGTGAGGCCAGCTTTAAAGCCTCTCTAATCGAATTCTCTGGTTTTGCACTAATCCGCACAGACTTCCAGCATGTCACCGGGCGCCATTTCCTTCAGGATTTCGCGCATCACTTCCGGATAAACCGCAACGCATCCCTCTGTCGGTAAAAAGCCTTCTCGTGCCACGTGAAAGAAGATTGCGCTGCCTTCGCCTTTGACCGCCGGATACATATTGCAATCCAGCACGACAACAATGTCGTAAAGCCGGTCATCTCGCCACATCTTCTCATGGCTGGGCTCAAACGGCAGATCGACGGGGCGGTTATAAAGAGCAACCTGAGGAGAATCACACCACCCGTCGCTTTGAGACAGGGGTGAAACTGGCAAATATGTGACTGGACAAGAGCTGCGATCCGAGCGGTAATACACATTCAGCAGTTCAAAACGCCCAATCGGAGTTGCGCCGTCACCTTCGCGCTTTGTGTGCGTCAAACCAGATCGTCCAAGTGCACACGCAAATGTTACTGCGCCTAGCGTCAACGTTCCTGAGTGAGGCTCATCACCTGTATGCCGCACAAATAGGGTCTTCTGGGTCTTCTTAAGTAGCTTTGCGGGGGGAGTGGGTACTGCGAGAGGAAGCATCTATGAACCTGTTGTCCTGCGGAAAACACCGGGAGAAACACTCCCAAATAAAGCGGGGGTCACTTACGCGTGAAGTAGATTTTACGAAAAACTTTGAGATTTACCACGTTTTTGCTCGCCTTTTTTTCGGCAACCCTTCATGTATTTATGTGAGATAAGTTTTAGGGCTAGCACCAAAGATTGGTGATTGGGTGAGAATATGACTGCACGTAAAATTCTGCTTGTAGATGACGATAACGATCTGCGCGAAGCGCTCGTTGAGCAGCTGTCGCTTTATGATGAATTTGAAACCACTCAAGCTGACAGTGCTGCGACTGGCATCAAAAAAGCAAAAGAAGATCACTTCGACCTGGTTCTGATGGACGTTGGTCTGCCGGACATTGATGGCCGTGAAGCTGTGAAGTTGCTGCGTAAAGCAGGCTTTGGCGCTCCAGTCATCATGCTCACCGGTCATGATACAGACAGTGACACAATCCTTGGTTTGGAAGCTGGTGCAAACGACTACGTCACCAAGCCATTCAAGTTCGCTGTTCTGCTTGCTCGCATTCGTGCGCATCTGCGTCAGCATGAACAGAGCGAAGATGCTGTGTTCACCATTGGCCGTTATTCCTTCCAGCCTGCTGCAAAGTCCATGCAGGACGATAATGGTGGGAAGGTTCGTCTGACCGAAAAAGAAACTTCTATCCTGAAGTTCCTCTACCGTGCAGGTGAAAAGCCAGTGACACGCGACGTGCTGCTGCATGAGGTTTGGGGCTACAACTCCGGCGTCACCACACACACGCTGGAAACTCATATTTACCGTCTGCGTCAGAAAATTGAGCGTGATCCGTCCAATGCGGAGCTGCTCGTGACAGAAGCTGGTGGATATAAGCTTGTGCCTTGAGGCATAAGCAGCTAATCCAAGAACTATGAGTCTAGCCCGCGACATCGAAATCTTAAGACGCGTTCCTCTCCTCTCGCAATTTTCAGAGGACCAGTTGCGCCTGCTCGCATTCAGTGCGGAAACCATGCAGGTGTCTAAAGGTGGAACGATTTTTAATGAGGGTGAGCGGGCAGACGGTGGCATTGTGCTGACAATCGGCAAGGTGCAGCTGGAAACCGGTATGGGGCGCGACGCGCGTCCCAGAGGCACCTACGGCCCCGGTACTCTGTTCGGCGAAAACGCGCTGATGGCTGAGGGCAAACGTCCGGCCCGCGCTGTCGCACTTGAAAATTGCGAATTGATCCGCGTCCTCCGCTCACTCTTCTCCCGCATGCTGCAGGAATTCCCAGAAACGGCACAAAAGCTTTATGTCGATAAAGCTAACCAGTTTACGACAGCTGCTGCCGCTTTGGCGCGCGTTGGTCGCAAGTTGGACGAAGTGGACGCTCTCAATGAGCGCCATAAACAAGAAGTTGCTGCTAAGCGCAGTTAAGCCAGCAGCCCTTTAAAGCGGCTTCTGCACACGGCTCTCTTTAAAATCATAGATAATCGAGCTTTCGATCTTGGTGATGTAGGCCCGCTTTGTGAACTTCTCAAAGGCAAGGCTTTTCAGGTGATCGATATCGCGAACACGCAGATGGGCGACGATATCGTATGCTCCACTGATGAGCGTGACGGATTTTACTTCCGGTAGCCCAACAACCTCCTGCATGAATTCCTCCACCAGAAGTGCTTCGTGTCTGTCCAGCTGAATGAAGAACATTGCCTCAAAGCCCACTCCATAGGCTTTCGGGTCCACAACCGCATGGCTACTCTGTAAAATACCACTGTCTTTCAAGCGCTTAATACGCTCATGGCAAGCAGATGGGCTCAGGTTAACCTCTGCAGCTACCTGTTTATTGGGAAGCAGTGCATTATTCTGCAAAATTTCCAATATGACGAAGTCTGTTCGGTCGAGATGGTGAGAAGAAGTCATTTTTCGGAATCAATTCGATATTCGGAGGATATGCGCCGCAGTATATTCGGAGAAAATTTGGAATAAAACCTCTCATAAGAAAATACTCTCAATGGCAGCGAATACCCTTCTCTTTTTGATCACCATCCTAAGTCTGATTATCGTGCCCGGCCCGGATATGCTGTATGTCACCAGCAGGGCACTTGCGAGCGGAAAAGCCGCTGCCCTCAAAGCATCTCTCGGAATTTCAGCAGGCTATCTCGTGTTTACCGTTTTGGTTGCTGCGGGCTTTCAGTCTCTCTTTCTGGCGGAACCAAGGCTGTTTCAGGCAATCCGCTGGGTAGGTCTGGCCTACCTTATGTACCTGGCCTATCGCCTCTTCTTCGCAAGCGGCATGTGGACTTCAGAAGATGAGCAACAAGCACCAGCAGATACCAATGATCTGAAGTTCGGCTTCCTCACCAGTTTGCTGAACCCAAAGGGAATGCTCTTCTATTTCTCCCTGCTGCCGCAGTTCTATGTGCCGGAGGTTATGCCTTTCTGGCTCTACGCGTTGGTTTTCGGCATGGTGGCAAGCCTGCTCTGCCTGATTGTTTACTACGGCGTTGGCAGCCTCGTTTCCGGCCCTGCCCGCGTGTGGCTGGCAAACAGCAACAACGGCAAACGCGTCTCCATGCTCGCCAGCCTTTGCGTGTTTGCTGTCGGCATCTCTATGGTCGTTGCCGATATAGCGTAAACACATCTGCACGATCTTTTGAAAAGCGCATTGTAAATCAAGCCGTCCGCTTGTGATATGACTGCATGTCGCCTTCATGCAGTCATAGTTTGCCGCTTTGACTGAGCCAACCAACGTCTCACTCAAAGAGGAAATTGCTTCCATGCCAAACACAGTCAGTAAAGTACTTGCAGGAGCCGTTGTGGCTACACTGCTCACGCTGGGTGGGCTAAACTCTTCTGCGCTTGCTCAAACTTATACAGAGCAAGACGTTTTTGCTGCAGTAGAGGCGAATGACATGAAGGCATTAGACCAAATCGCAAAAGCCGGAGCGTCGCTGGATGCCCGTGACAGATCTGGTGATACAGCGGTTATCGTTGCAGCCAGACGTGGAGACCTTGAGCTGGTCGAGCACTTGGTCAAACTCGGCGCTGATATCAATCTAATGGACGCCAAAAAGCGTGATGTGCTGAACATCGCGATCACCACGAGTAACCCTGAACTGGCACGGTTGGCTCTGGACTTAGGGATCGACCCTTCCATGGTGACATCTGTCTATGAAGGCTCTGCACTCATCTACGGCAGCCATCAGGGGTCTGTCGAGATTGTTTCCATGCTGATTGATGCTGGCGCACCGCTTGATCATGTCAACAATCTGGGCTGGACTGCCCTTCTTGAGGCCACCATTCTTGGCGACAGCAGTGAACCTTATCAGACGATCGTCAAGAAACTCGTTGATGCCGGAGCTGATAAAACCATCGCTGACCGTAACGGCGCCCTCCCAATCGACCACGCCCGCAACAAAGGCCACACAGCAATCGTGCAGCTCTTGGAAGACTAGGCTGGTTAAGCTGACAGAGATTGGTGAGGAGACAAGGCTCTTTAGCTTAAGCCTCTTTAAGCAGCTTTTCCCAGTTGGACCAAGCTTTGGAAGCTGGGTCCTCACTAATCAACCGCAAGATCAGCCCTTCAAATCGCTTTCTGCTAGAATACCCAAGAGATGAAAGAGGGGATCGAGTGAGCTTTTGGCCTGTGCGCTTATGGAAGAATTCCAGAAAGTCGTCATTAGCTTCAATGCGCTGAGCCAACTCAGGTAATGGAATGCCGGTAGCCTTCTCTATCGCGAGCCTAAAGTCCTCAATTGCTTCTTGCGAATGATCGAGGTGACTAAGTGCAATGCCGCGTTCTAAGTACAACATCGCAAGTTTCTTTTCTTCAGATGCGATGAGGGTATTCAAGAAACCTGTTGTGATGGAAATGCTGCAGGCGCGGACTTTTCTCTCTTCATCAATACCAGGCTTCTGACAAGTTCCGGCAAAAATGCTGGCAGTGAAGCCTAGAATCCAGACTGGAAGGAATAAGGCTGCGAAACTCCAAATAAATGTCGCCTTCAACGAGAAGCTCTTGCCAGCGTCTTTATTCATTCAGATCTCCAAGGATTGCACCGTGCGGAGTCCATATAGCAAGGGCGCCACAAGGGCGCCCTGAAAAATTTGCTTTATACCAACTTAATCAGTGCCAAGGATGGCTCAGTCCCAGTTTGTCTTCGTAGCTGTCGATGTGGTGGGTCTTTTCAAAAGTCTGACCAATGTCGTCAAGGCCGTTCAGCAGGCAGTGCTTGCGGTGTGGGTCCAGATCAAACTTGATTGAGCCGCCATCCGGGCCGCGAACTTCCTGTTCTTCCAGATCAACTGTCAGAGTCGCATTCGCACCGCGGGATGCATCGTCCATAAGTTTGTCGAGATCTTCCTGACTCACCACGATCGGCAGAATGCCGTTTTTAAAGCAGTTGTTGTAGAAGATGTCAGCAAAGCTGGTGGAGATCACACAACGAATGCCGTAATCCAGCAGAGCCCACGGCGCGTGCTCACGGGAAGATCCGCAGCCGAAGTTGTCGCCAGCAACAAGGATCTGGGCATTCTCGTAGCTTGGCTTGTTCAGCACAAACTCTTCGTTTCTGGAACCGTCGTCGTTGGTACGCATCTCATGGAAAAGTGCAGTGCCAAGGCCTGAACGCTTGATGGTTTTCAGAAACTGCTTCGGAATGATCATATCGGTGTCGATGTTGACCAGTGGCAGCGGCGCAGCAACGCCTGTCAGTGTACTAAACTTTTCCATGGAATACTCTCCTCGGATCTCTGGAATTCTCTAATTTTTATTAGGCTACAGCGAGATCAATGCTCTCGTTCAGGCCCATCATAATATTCAGGTTTTGGACGGCTGCGCCGGAAGCGCCCTTGCCAAGGTTGTCATAGATTGCGACCAGCAGAGCTTGGTGCCGGTCATCATTGGCAAAAACGTGCAGCTGCATTTTGTTTGTACCGTTGAAGATTTCCGGGCTCAGGTCCTCAATTGCGTTGACGCTTTCAAACGGTGCGACCTCCACATCGCCAGCAATGCTGGAGAAATGATCATCAAGCACAGCGTGCAGGTCTTTGCCTGTCGATGCGTTACGCAGTTGTCCCAGCTGCAACGGCACAAATGTCATCATGCCCTGCGCATAGTTGCCAACTGCTGGCTGGAACAATGGTGCATGGGCAAGGTCAGCATACAGCTGCATTTCCGGCAGATGCTTGTGTCCAAACTGCAAGCCGTAAGGCCAGTAAGAAGACGGCTTGTCGCTGGCCTCATACTTTTCAATCATCTGACGGCCACCGCCAGTATAACCGGAAACTGCGTTCACAGTGAGTGCGTGGGTGGACGGAATAACCCCAGCTTCCAGCAGTGGCCGCACAGTCGCGATCACGCCTTGCGGGTAACAACCCGGATTGGAAACGAAACGCGCGTTGGAAATGATCTCCGCCTGATCCTTCGTCATCTCAGGGAAGCCATAGGCCCAATCTGGATTAACACGGTGCGCAGAAGATGCATCAATTACGCGGGTGCTGTCATTCTTGATGAGTGACACGCTTTCCAGTGCAGCTGCATCGGGCAGGCACAGGATTGCAACATCAGCAGAATTCAAAAGCTCGGCACGAGCTGCCAGCTCCTTGCGGCGCTCCGGAGCGATGCTGAGGATCTCAATGTCACGGCGCCCGGCCAGACGCTCGCGGATCTGTAGACCCGTCGTTCCGGCTTCTCCATCAATGAACACGCGCACTGACATTTTCGACTCCTTGGAGCTTGTAGTTGGAATTAGGTTCAGGGGTTGTACAACGTCCATCACCCATTGTCACAGAATAGGGCGCGTTTTTTTAGGCCTCTGTCCTCAATTGGCAGTTGAGGGGGGCTCAAGCAACTTCAGGTTCACAGGAAGAGCTTTTCGAATATTACAAGAATTCCCGTATGTCGCTCACATCCGAACACATTCTACTGAAAACGATGTTTTTGCGGGATTCTTGTCGCGTTTCGCATTGAAATATTGAGTAAATGCACCTTAATAGGTTTCAAAGGCATAGGCCGCGTCCATGTGGCATGTTCGCGCAGCCTGTGCCGACTATAATGTTGGATGAGGAACGCCTGAATGTCTGTAACGACAGCCGAGGCTAAAGCTGGGCTTATTGCCGATACCTGTGCACTGCTAATTGACGATAACGAAGACGAAGCAAGGTTTGCTGAAGACCTCTTCTCTCACGCCGATGCAGAAGATCTCCTGAACTATACCCCATCAGAGCTTGCGGTCGTATCGCAGGAAGCCTGGGCTGATTTCGCAAATCACCCGCTGGGGACCCATCGTATTCGTGTGTTCAACCCGCAGCCAAACGCTGACGGTAAGCAGCTCGAAGACATTACCATCGTTGAAATCGTCAACGATAACATGGCCTTCCTCGTTTCCTCCGCGATGGGGGCAATCCAGACAGCCGGCTACGAAGTCCGCCTCGTACTACACCCGCTCTTCATCGTAGAGCGTGATGATGATGGCGGCCTTCAAAAGTTCCACGGCACGGTTGGTCTTGGAGGACCATCTGTTCGCCGCGAAAGTCTCATCCACATCCACCTTACACGTTTGAATTCTGATGAGGACATCAAGAAACTCGAAGAGACTCTTGACCTTGTTCTCAATGACGTCCGTCAGGCCGTGCAAGACTGGCGCCCAATGCGCGATAGAATCCAGCTGGCGGTTGAAGAATACCAGCAGGTTCGCGCAAAGGCAGACAACAAGCAGTTTGACGAAGCAATCGCCTTCCTTGAGTGGATGGCGGCTGATAATTTCACCCTCTTGGGGATTCGCGAATTCATTTTTGATGACACCAGTGAAAACAGCGAACTCTCTCTGATCGAAGGCTCTGGTCTCGGCATTCTGACCGATCCGAAGGTCCGCGTGCTCCGCAAGGGTTCTGAATTCGTTGTTATGACACCGGAAATCAGAGAGTTCCTGCTGAAGCCGGAACCACTGATCATCGGTAAAGCCAACATCCGCAGCCGCGTTCACCGTCACGTGCACATGGACTATGTTGGGGTGAAGCTGTTTGATGATGAAGGCAAGCTTCGTGGTGAACTGCGCGTTGTCGGTCTCTTCACCGCAACAGCATACACCCGCTCAACCAGCTCTATTCCTTACATTCGCCATAAGACCGCGAAAGTAATGAAGAAGCACGGCTTTGATCCGGAAAGCCACAGCGGTCGTGCACTTCGCAACATCTTGGAAGGTTATCCGCGTGATGATCTGTTCCAGATTGATGTTGAAACCCTCTCCAACTTTGCAGATGCGATTCTTCAGCTCAATGAGCGGCCACGTGTCCGTGTTCTGTCCAGAACCGACAAGTTCGACCGTTTCGTATCGATCATCACCTACATCCCGCGTGATCATTTCACCACGAGCATTCGTGAGCGGGTTGGTAAGTATCTGGCAAATGTCTACGAAGGCCGTCTGTCAGCTTGGTACGCAACATTCCCTGAAGGGCCTCTCGTCCGCGTCCATTATATTGTTGGCCGTTATATCGGTGATACGCCTCAACCGTCTCAGGCAGAGCTGGAAGCCTCCATTCAGGTCATTGTCCGTACCTGGACAGACAGCCTGCGAGAAGCGCTCCGCTCAGTCTATGGCAACGCCATCTCTGGCGCACTGTTGAAGCGGTATGGCTCTGCGTTTGATGGTGAATACACCTCCGCGACACCAGCGGTGACCGCGACCAAGGATATTCGCCGCGTTGAACAGCTGGGTGAGAAGCGCCCGCTTGTCATCAGCTTCTACAAGCGCGAGCGTGAAGGCAAGGGCCAGATTTCTCTGCGCGCCTACCACCTCAACAAACCGATTCCGCTATCTGCTCGTGTGCCGATGCTCGAAAATCTCGGGTTCCGCGTCATCAATGAGAGAACCTACCGGATTACACCGTCGGATCGCGAACTCAGCTACCTGCACGACACCACGCTGCATCTGGATGAAAACCGCTTCCGCAACTTCACAGAAGCAGACATCGAGCGCCTTGGTGCATTGTTCCTCGCAGTCTGGAACAAACAGGCTGAAAACGATGGTTATAACGCCCTCGCACTGACAGCAGGATTGGCATGGCGCGACATTGCTATGATCCGTGCGCTCTCCCGCTACTTGCGTCAGGCTGGAATCCTCTATTCTGAAGATTATATGTGGGGAACTCTTAACCGCTATCCACAGATCGCTCAGCAGCTGGTGCACCTGTTCCATACACGCTTCGATCCTACACTCGGAACGTTTGAACGTTCGGGTAAGGAGGGGCGTCTGATTGATGAGATTTCCGCAAGCCTTGATGAAGTAACGAGCCTGGATGATGACCGTATTCTCCGTCGTTTCCAGAATTTGATCCTGGCGACACTGCGCACCAACTTCTTCCAGTTGGATGATGCTGGCCAGCCAAAACCAACCTTTGCATTCAAACTTGACCCACATAAAGTGGAAGGTCTGCCAAAGCCGCTGCCGTACCGCGAGATCTTTGTGTACAGCCCACGCGTTGAAGGCGTGCACATGCGCTTTGGTCCGGCTGCTCGTGGTGGCCTGCGTTGGTCCGACCGCGCTCAGGATTACCGCACAGAAGTGCTGGGCCTTGTGAAAGCACAGCAGGTCAAAAACGCTGTGATCGTTCCTGTTGGCTCAAAAGGTGGTTTCCTGCCGAAACAGCTTCCAAAAACAGGCAGCCGTGACGAGTGGATCGCAGAAGGAACTGAAGCCTACAAGATCTTCATCTCCTCCCTGCTGGATCTGACAGATAATCTGGACGCTGACCTCATCCTGCCACCAGAGCTGGTTGTTCGTCACGATCAGGACGACCCATACCTCGTTGTGGCAGCTGATAAAGGCACCGCGACCTTCTCAGACACCGCAAACGCGATCTCAGAAAGCAAAGGCTTCTGGCTGGGCGATGCATTCGCGTCCGGCGGCTCCGCTGGGTATGACCATAAGAAGATGGGCATCACCGCACGCGGCGGTTGGGAAGCTGTGAAACGTCACTTCCGCGAAATGGACCGTGACATCCAGAAAGAACCATTCACCGCATGTGGTGTTGGTGACATGTCTGGAGACGTGTTCGGCAATGGTATGCTGCTTTCAAAGGCAACCAAACTCGTTGCTGCCTTCGATCACCGCGACATCTTCCTTGACCCGAACCCGGATCCAGCTGTGACCTGGGAAGAACGCAAGCGTATGTTCGATCTGGGGCGTTCGTCCTGGCAGGACTACAACAAGGAACTGATCTCAGAAGGCGGCGGCATCTACCCACGTTCTTCCAAGTCTATTCCTCTGACCATTCAGGTTCAGAAGATGCTCGGCCTCAACAAGTCGAAAGCATCTCCTCAGGAAGTCATGACCGCTATCCTGAAGATGCAGGCAGACCTGCTGTGGTTCGGTGGTATCGGCACATACATCCGCGCTTCTGATGAAAACAACAGCGATGTGGGCGACCGCGGCAACGACGCAATCCGTATCACAGCAGCTGAAGTCGGTTCGAAAGTCATCGGCGAAGGTGCAAACCTCGGCATCACTCAGAAAGCTCGTATCGAGTTCTCTCGTGCCGGTGGTCGCTGTAACTCCGATGCGATTGACAACTCCGCTGGTGTGAACTCCTCCGATATGGAAGTGAACATCAAGATTGCGCTGGGCGCTGCAGTTAAGAAGGGTACGCTGACCACTCCGGACCGCAACGTTCTGCTGGCAGATATGACAGACGAAGTTGCTCAGCTGGTGCTGCGTAACAACTACCTGCAAACTCTGGCAATCTCCCTTTGTGATCGTCGTGGTCTTGAAGATTTGGGCTATCAGGTCCGCATGATGCGTCAGCTCGAATCTCAGGATCTGCTGGATCGTGTTGTTGAAGATCTGCCAGATGATGTGACCATTGAAGAACGTGAAAAAGCAGGTCAGCACCTGTCTCGTCCAGAACTGGGCGTGCTGCTGGCATATGCTAAACTCACGCTCCATGATGAGTTGCTGAACAGCTCCGTTCCTGATGATGCCTACCTCGCGAAAGAGCTGTACCGCTACTTCCCGAAACAGATGGCAGAGACCTACACTCAGGAAATCGAAGGACACCGTCTGCGTCGCGAAATCATCGCAACAATGCTGGCGAACTCCATCATCAACCGGGGTGGCCCTGCATTCCTGACCCGCATCATCGATCAGACCGGCGCGTCTGTCGCTGATGTAGCACGTGCCTTCGCCGTAGTGCGTGATGCCTTTGGGCTGACCCAGCTGAACGAAGAGATCGACCGTCTCGACAATACCATCTCCGGTGATCTGCAGCTAGAACTCTACACTCTGGTTCAGGATTTGGTGCTGGGTATGGTGATCTGGTTCCTGCGCAACGTCTCCTTCGAAGACGGTTTGGAAGCAGCGATCAACCGCTTCCGCGATACCGTCAAGCGTCTGTCTCCACGTCTGGAAACATTCCTTTCCGAAGAACGGGCAGCGACGCTCAAAGCGGAAACTGATCGTCTGGTGGAAGCTGGTGTTCCAATCATGATCGCGGCTCGCATCGCCCGTCTCATCGGCGAAATGGTGATCCCGGATATCGTTCTGGTCTCTGAAAAAGCCAACCGTGACGTGGATGAAGTTGCAGCCTCCTACTTCCGCGTGGCCGAGCACTTCAAGTTCGGTGCGATTGAAGAGCTGGCTCGTGAGTTTGTCATTCGTGATTACTACGACGGATTGGCACTCGACCGTTCCCGCTCCATCCTGGCAAATGCTCTGCGTGATCTGGCTGCTCAAGCCCTTGCGGACGAAAAAGGCTTTGATGGCTGGCTGGAACGCAATGGCGGTAAAGCTGAAAGAACACAGCAGGCAACCAACGAGATTCTGGAGAAGAACCTGTCGGTTTCCAAGTTCTCTGTGGCAGCTGGCATGCTGGCAGAGCTTGCAAACTAAGCTCTGCGAACAATACAAAAAACAAAACCCCGGTGCAGCACCCTGCACCGGGGTTTTTCTTTGCCTGAGATCAGAATTATCTGTTCTTGGCGTTCTTCTCTTTTTCCATCGCCAGCCGCATTTCAAGGTCGGAGATATGCTTCATTGCGGCCTTTTTGTCCTCATCGCCGGTAGCAGCGCGGTACTTCTCACGCGCTGCGGCAATATCATGGGTCAGCTGCACTTCGCGAGGGGCGGCAGCACGATCAAGCACACTCTTGTCTACGCCTTCGATGCGCTCTTCTTCGACCTTGGTTCCTGACTTTGAACGGAGCGCTTCCAACTGCGCTTTGAGTTCCTGTTGGGCGGCGGCGTTCTTATTGTTTTTATTGAGGTCGAACATGCTGGTTCCTTCTCACGTGTCAAAACATATCGTCCCCATAGATATGAATTTAAACCAGCGTCTCTGTCTATTACGTCCTGAAAGGTGTGCTGAACCTGAGCTTAATGCTGTGGGCCTCTATCTATTCAAATCCGACCATTCTGTGCGCGACCTCATTTATAGATCAGCTTGGCGGTCACAATCGCACCAACCGCGATAATGGAGATGATATTGCCAACAACAAGCGGCCAGGCCTCCATCATGATGCCATAGACAAACCAGAGCACTACAGTGCTCAGCACAAGAAGGTTTGCAGCAAGGGAGAGGTCTTTTGTCTCGCGAGACCGCCACGTTTTCACGGTCTGAGGAAGCCAGCATAAGGTGCCAATAATGGCAGCGAGATAGCCGATGTAATCTGCATAAACGAGCATAGTGATAATCGCATTTGTAATGTGAGATAAGAAAAGCTTGGGTAGGTGAAAACAGAGTAGCACAACATGAAATCTAGCGTAATAGGTGCGTGTGCGGCAGGTCTTCGCACAAAAAAGCCTCGGGCGCACCGAGGCTTCATCATCATTAGATCGGCTAAGAGGTCGTTAAAAGACTCGGACCTCTTCTCGTGCAACCAGTTCGGACAGCGTTTTGATGCGCGCGCCGTTTTCCTTGAAATTCGCAGGCGAAAGCCATTTTTCAAAGGAGGCACGCAAAACGGGCCATTCGCTATCAAGCACTGAGAACCAGGCCGTATCCAGGTTCTTGCCTTTGACAACGGATGCCTGACGCAATGTTCCCTCGTAGCTGAAGCCAAGGCGTACAGCTGCTTTGCGAGACACTTTGTTCAAGGCATTACACCGCCATTCATAACGACGGTAGCCCCATTTATCGAACACTCGCTGCATCATCAGGAACATCGCTTCCGTACCACCGCACTTGCGTTGCAGCAGGGGGGAGAAGTGGATGTGCCCAACTTCAATGCTGCCAGTTTCAGGCACAATGTTCATATAACTCGCAACACCAAGAGCTTTCCCGCCTTCTTGTTCAATGATAGCAAATGAAAACGGGTCGTTCCCGGCAGCCAACTCCTTGATGTATTGCTCAAAGCTTTCAAAGTCTGGAAAAGGGCCTTCATCCAGATAGGTCCAGTTGCGGCCTTCTGTATCAACGCTGAACGCCTCATACAGGTCTTGCGCATGCTTTTCGGGATCCAATCGCTCCAGTCTGCAAAAGTGACCGACCATCGTCTCGTCTGTCGGCAGCTGAGCCGGAGCCCAATCCAACATATCTTCGCCCACGACCTGCCCCAGTTCATTCTGGTTTTGAGAGGGATCCTTTTCGGATTTCTCTGCGGATTTCAGTGCAGCTAGATATGCAAGCATTTTAGGCCTCCTCGGAATGTCCCGATCTGGAAAGTTTAAAGCACCAAAATGACAAAACCCCGACCTTTCAGTCAGGGTGTCATCATCAGGTATTAAAGGCGTTCAGAAGGATCGTTCTTTCTTACAAGAGCAGAACTTCCGCGTTCATTGTCGTCCTCTTCTTTCCTCGAAGACGTAAACGCCCAGAAACTCCGCTTAATGTCACCTTTGGCAAAACAGTCGTAAAAGTCGCGACGTCCATACATGGAGTTCTTGCTACAGCCGTAGCCGTACCAGTAGCAGGTATCGCTTTTCTTCACTTCAATGTGGCCGTGGCGATTGCGTTTGTCGCGGTTATAAACGCAGATCGAGCCATCTGGCGCACGATCAGGGCTGCTCACGCGCAAGCGTTTGAAGCCATATTTCGGGAGAGACTTGATCGCCATGTAAGCCGAGCCACCCGGAATGTAGGTGTCTACCAGACCTTCAGAAATCAGATGCTTCTTCACATAGCGGTAGCAGTAGGTCATGCCGCGGCGGCGACGAGCAGAGCGAACAGTGCCAGAGCTTGCAGCCAGCACTGCGCCAGCATAGCCAATATAGCTGTCTTCTTCGCTACCGGCGATCTTGTCTGCTTCGTCACGGCTGAGTTTGGCAACTTCAGTCAGCGTGTAAGTAGAAAAATCTGCTTTGGAAACGTAAATGTCAGAGGTGATGCTGCCGTCTTCATCTGGCTGGTCAACACCCAGACGAACCAGCTCGCCTTTGGTTGGGTCAGTCGCCCAGTCCAATACGCTCAGCTGTGCACCAACAGGTAGGATTTGTTGAAGAGAGGAGCCTGCCTTGCCGTCTTCAGCTGTCACCCAGCCCTTAGCAAGAATTGGCTTGGCAACATTATAGTTGCCGGAGGTGGTCATCTTGTTTTGCGGAAGAGTATCTTTGCCGGAGAGCAGAGAAATTGGTTCCTCAGACAAGGAAAGATCACCAAAAGAAGCGTTTGGCCCTGCAGCAACTGCTGTAGTGAGAACCAGAAAACTAAACCCTGCATACGCGGATACTTTTGCAAGCTGTAGCATAATTCCTCCGAAAGCCCTTTTTAGGCACAGCGGCACCGGTTCCCGCGCGCGTTGCATGCGAGATTGCTGGAACTTGGCAATAAGAAACGGTCGAGGCGCTCACACGCTTCGTGGTTCATGCCAGTCTGATGATGGTGCGCAGCTGTCGTTTTACTGACGCAAGCTCCTGCTCGGGGGCATCTTGCACGCCGGCAGGCAAAACTTTCCAGCAAGCTTTCCGGGGAAGGCCTGCAGGCACTCAACGCTCAAACACATGCAATACAGGCTGGCGCCTGCCTCTCGGTGCCAGTCTGTCAGTCAGCAATGTAAGAGCGCGTTTGCTCGTTTAGATCTTGCGCAGCGCCACGGTTTCGATGCTGTGGTCTGTTCCCTTTGTCAGGATCAGATCAGCGCGTGGTCGCGTTGGCAAGATGTTCTGGCGAAGGTTCTCCAGATTGATGTTTTGCCAAAGGTCCTTCGCGATCTCTTGCGCCTTATCATTCGAAATTGTGGAAAATTTATGGAAATATGAACCGGGATCTCGGAATGCCGTCTCACGCAGACGCATGAAACGCTCCAGATACCAGCGTTGCAGCACTTGCTCTTCCGCATCAATGTAGATGGAAAAGTCAAAGAAATCAGAGACAAAGGGCACTGCCTTTGCCGCTTTTGGCTGATGTGAAGTCTGCAAAACGTTCAGCCCTTCGACGATCAAAATATCTGGCTGTTCGACTGTGACATGCTGTCCCGGCATCACATCATAGAAGAAATGAGAGTAAATCGGGGCACGAACTTTGCGCTCTCCGCCCTTGATGTCTGTCAGGAATTTGAGCAGTGCAGAGCGGTCATAACTCTCAGGAAAGCCCTTCCGACGCATCAATCCTTCTGTTTCCAGAACAGAGTTGGGATACAAAAAACCATCAGTGGTGATCAGGTCAACTTTCGGACTGGCAGGCCAGCGTGAAAGCAGTGCCTGTAACAGGCGGGCCGTCGTTGACTTGCCGACAGAGACCGAACCCGCAATACCAATGATGAACGGCGTTCGGGTCAGCTGCATGCCCAAAAAGCGCTTCGTTGCAAACTGAAGGCTTTGGGAAGCTTCCACGTAATAGGCAAGCAGACGAGACAGAGGCAGGTAAATATTCTTCACCTGCTCCTGAGACACAAAGTCATTGAGCGATTGCAGGTCTTCAATTTCCTGCATGCTCAACGTCATTGGTGTGCCTGCGCGTAAAGACGCCCATTCAGTCTCTGTAAAGACAGAGTAGGGGGACAGGTCCAGCTCTTGCACTGGAGCGATTTCTTTATGCATAGCGTTAGCGCTCAAGGCCCCTCGTGCCTCCCACTTCGCGTGACTGGAAGAAAACTAGTCGTCCGTACGAGACGCTTTTTCTTCCAGTCCGGTTTGGCCGGTGCGTGCTGCAAGCTTAGCTAGAACTTCATCCAGCGACACATCGGAAACCTTCATAACAACAAGTAGATGATAAAGCAGGTCAGCTGCTTCAGAAGCAACGCCGTCCCTATCACCTTCTACGGCTGCAATCGCAGTTTCAACGGCTTCCTCTCCAAGCTTCTGTGCACACTTGGAAACGCCCTTTGAAATGAGTTTGCGGGTATATGACATTTCATCGTCACTGTTCGCACGTGCAGCAACAATAGCCTCTAGGTCCGAAAGGGTAAAATTGGTCATTTGGCTAGCCTTGTTGAGGCCGCTTCAGGATTACTCTGAATACCTGAGCGAAATTTACTTATCCAGACGCATAGGAATTCCAGCATCTGCCATGTGTTGCTTGGCTTCTTCAATGCTGTAAGTCCCAAAATGGAAGATTGAAGCAGCAAGCACAGCAGTCGCGTGTCCATCACGAACACCCTCAACCAGATGATCCAGAGTTCCAACCCCACCGGAAGCGATCACAGGTACATGTACAGCATCCGCAATTGCACGGGTAAGCGGCAAATTGTAGCCCTCTTGCGTGCCGTCACGATCCATTGATGTAACAAGCAACTCACCAGCGCCAAGGTCCACTGCCTTACGCGCAAATTCAACAGCATCAATGCCGGTTGGTGTACGGCCACCATGGGTGAAGATCTCAAAGCGCTCTTCTTCGCCTTCAGCAGAAACGCGCTTAGCATCAATGCTGACAACAATACATTGGCTGCCGAATTTCTGGGCTGCTTCCCGAATAAATTCAGGATTTTTCACCGCTGCGGTGTTGATTGAAACTTTGTCAGCTCCGGCGATCAGCAGCTTGCGGATGTCTTCAACAGTGCGCACACCGCCTCCAACAGTCACTGGCATAAAGCAAGCTTCAGCAGTGCGTCGCACAACATCATAGATCGTGTCGCGATTGTCGCTGGAGGCTGTGATGTCAAGGAACGTCAGCTCATCTGCACCAGCTGCGTCATAAGCTTTGGCTGCCTCAACAGGGTCGCCAGCATCAATCAGGTCAACAAAGTTGACGCCTTTCACGACACGGCCATCCTTCACATCAAGGCATGGAATAATGCGAGCCTTCAGGGTCATGCGAGGCCCTCACGGCTTTTCTTGATCAGATCAAGCGCTTCAGCAGGGTCAAGACGACCATCATACAACGCACGACCAGAGATCGCGCCCTCAAGAATATCGCAGTCTGTTTGCACCAGACGCTCAATGTCCTTGATATCTGCCAAGCCACCGGAAGCAATAATCGGAATGCTCACTGCATTCGCCAGCTCCAGTGTACTCTCAATGTTCAGGCCCTTCAGCACACCATCACGGTCAATGTCGGTGTAGATGATCGCTGCAACGCCAGCATCTTCAAACTGCTTCGCCAGCTCAATCACGGTCAGCTCAGAAGTCTCTGCCCAACCTTCAACAGCAACCTTGCCACCTTTTGCGTCGATACCAACAGCAATGCGGTCAGGGTACTTCTTGCAAGCTTCCTTCACCAGCTCAGGGTCACGGAGAGCCACGGTACCAAGAATGACGCGTGCAACGCCTTTCGCCAGCCAGTTGTCGATGTGTTCCATGCTGCGGATACCGCCGCCCAGTTGAACCGGGTTGGTGGTGTTGGCAAGGATCGCATCAACAGCTTCGCCGTTCTTAGTCTCACCGGCAAACGCACCATCAAGGTCAACAACGTGCAGCCATTCAAAGCCCTGGTCCTGAAACGCCTTCGCCTGTGCACCCGGATCATCGTTAAACACGGTTGCCTGATCCATGTCGCCCAGTTTCAAACGAACGCACTGGCCACCTTTAAGGTCAATCGCTGGAAAAATAATCATAATTCTGTCCTTGGACTTGTCTGTGTCACTGAAAGCGGGCAGCCGTTACGGCGCCCAGCTCAGGAAATTGGAAATCAAAGAGAGACCGAGCTTCTGGCTCTTTTCCGGGTGAAACTGCGTACCAACCATGTTGTCTCGTCCCACCATCGCAGTGAACTCACCCGCATAGTCAAAGCTTGCCAAACGGTGTTCAGGGTTCTCGGTCGCAAAGTGATAGGAGTGCACGAAGTAAGCGTGCAGGCCATCACCGCCGGTTTTGATGCCTTCAAGCACCGGATGTTCATCGCCGATGACGTTGATGGTGTTCCAACCCATGTGAGGAATTTTCAGCTCAGGATTAGCTGGTTTCATCGCGGTGACATCACCACTGATCCAGTCCAGCCCTTCCGCCTTCTCAAATTCAAGCCCACGAGTCGCCAGCAACTGCATGCCTACGCAAATCCCCATGAAGGGCTTGCCGTTGGTGAGCACAGCTTCCGCCAATGCCTCTTCCATGCCATCCAGTGCCAGCAGGCCACGGCGACAATCTGCAAATGCACCAACACCGGGCAGAACGATACGGTCAGCCTTGGCAACAACTGAAGGATCAGAAGTCACCGTAACCTCATGAGCATGATGATGGTTATGGGCTGCATGCTCAAACGCCTTTGCCGCGGAGCGCAAGTTGCCAGAACCATAATCAATAATTGCCACACTCATGAAGAAACCCCTGTTATCGCTTGAGTGTCATTCCAACGACGTCAGTGTCGCTGGTGTGTGGGGCCACTGGCCCCTGTGGAAGCCGCACTTCACTTTTAGTTTTGGAAATGCGGTCGAAGAAACGAATTTCTGCCTCATCCAGATTGGCAGCAGAGATAAACCCGACAGTCTGCCAGTTTTTGCGGCGCAGGCTCCAGCTTTTCAGGAACCCGGCTTCCATCGCAAAAAACAAAGTGGCGAGCACGGTGATAAAGCCGCCAGTGGTAGACCCAAAGGCTTCAGCTACAAACACCAGTGCAATGATAGCTGCCAAGTAACCGAGGAAGACCAGCCACATCCGGTTGTACAAAGACCAGAGCAGCGGGAAGAGCATCGCCCACCACGAGAAACCGTCTTTCACGAACTTGATGTTTCGTGCGTCCTCGTCCTTCAGGTGGTCAAGTGAAACCCCTGGTTCGGTCATGACATAATAGACAGCCAATTGCATTCTCCCTGAACAAGCAGAGCTGCGGGCCGAAAAGGTTAGCCGCCAAGCTGACCTTTTGTAGTTGGCACGCGTCCACTCTGACGTGGATCTGGTTCGATAGCTGTGCGTACAGTACGCGCAACTGCTTTAAAGCATGTTTCCGCAATATGATGGCAATTGGTGCCATAAAGGTTTGCAATGTGCAGAGTAAAACCTGCATTCATGGCAAACGCACGGAAGAACTCCTCAAAAAGCTCAGTATCAAACGTGCCAACCTTGTCCCGTGGGAAATCAACCTGCCAGACAAGGAAAGGACGACCGGAGACATCCAGAGCCACACGGGTCAGGGCTTCATCCATCGCAAGGTGCGTGTCTGCATAGCGGGTGATGCCACTCATGTCGCCAAGCGCTTCTTTAAACGCTTGTCCCAGAGCAATGCCCACATCCTCGGTGGTGTGGTGGTCGTCAATATGGGTGTCACCATCTGCGCGGATCGTCATGTCCACGAGCGAATGTCGGGAAAGTTGTTCCAACATATGATCAAAGAAACCAACACCGGTTTTGATGTCGTACTTGCCTGTGCCATCCAGATTGATGGAAACAGAGATCGTCGTTTCTTTTGTGCCGCGGGCAATAGTGGCCTGACGCATGGGATGTCCCTTGATAAGTTTATAGTCCTTATACTCATGCAAAACCCCTGCACAAGCATTTAAAGACGCGCCGTTTTAACAGGCTAAGGGATCGCTGAAAATACCCAAAGATGAAAAAGCTAGGATCTGCTACTCCCTCTGGTATTTCTCGGCACAAACTGTTAGGAACTGAGCCGTTTATCTAGCAGATATTTGGAGCCTCGCATGTCTTATCGCCCAGCAAGTGCAGTCGATCGCCTGATCCTCCCTCTGGATGTTCCAACAGTTGATGAGGCCCGCCAGCTCGTCAAACAAACACAAGGACTTGTCGGCACTTACAAAATTGGCATGCAACTCCAGTTCGCAGGTGGTCTTCAGTTTGCTGAAGAGATGGCGAAGGAAGGGCATTCCATCTTTCTGGATGTGAAGCTTCTGGATATCGACAACACCATCACCAGCGCAGTGAAAAACGTTGCAAAAATGGGCATGAAGTTCATGACCGTGCACGCTTACCCGAAAAATATGCGCGCAGCCGTAAAGGCACTGGAAGAAGTCGGCAACAAAGACCTCTGCCTGCTGGGTGTCACCGTGCTCACTTCGATGGATGAGCAAGACCTCAAAGACGCGGGCTACGTCGGCCCTACAGCAACCTTGGTGGATCAGCGTGCGCTTGATGCGGTAGCTGCTGGCGTCGGTGGCATCGTCTGCTCGCCAATGGAATCCGCCGCCATGCGTGCCAAAGTTGGCGACAAGCTCTGCATCGTGACACCAGGCGTACGCCCTAAAGGCGCAGATGCAGGCGATCAGCGCCGTGTGATGACACCTTACGACGCCATCAAAGCTGGTTCCGACTACCTCGTCATCGGCCGCCCAATCTACCGCGCCGAAGATCCACGCGCAGCAGCCGAAGCTGTCGTGGCAGAAATTGAAAGCGCTCTATAAAGTCACAAACTAGGGAGCCTCTGTCATGCAGAGGCTCTTTTTGCTTCATCTGTCTTTGTCTCTTGAACAAAGGCTTAAGCTGCTCTGGGTACCATTTGCGCGATCTGAACGAGAGGGAGCGCATTTTATGGAAACCATTCTCATCACAGGCTTTGGCGCCTATGCCAATACGCCCACCAATCCGGCAGAAAAGCTTGCGCTGGCACTGGATGGTGAAGAGATCGCTGGTGCTAAAATCGTCTCCCGCATCGTCTCTGGCAGCTATTTTCACTGCATAGAAGAAACCGTTGCTGCCATGGAAGAGCTGAAACCCAGCTCTGTCCTCATGCTGGGCGAATATGGTGGTCGCTCCATGATCACTCTGGAGCGCCTCGCACAAAACCTCAACGACTGCGCTCGCTATGGCGTAACCGATACCGCAGGTGTCACACTTCAAGGTGAGCTGACCGTGCCAGATGGGCCAGTTGGCTACTACGCAACGGTTCCTCTTCGGGCTATGACGCAAGCCATGCGTGATGCTGGGGTGCCAACGGATATCTCGGATTCAGCTGCCACGTTCTGCTGCAATCATCTCATGTACGGCGTCCTGCACCACATCGCGAAACACAATCTCCCGGTTCGGGCCGGTTGGGTGCATCTGCCTCATTTGCCGGAGGTTGCCGCCATGATCCAGAACCTCGGCGCACCAAGCATGTCAGTCGACACTCTGGTCAAAGGTATGCGAGCCGGAATTGAGGCGTTACAGGCCAATCATCAGGACCAGAACATCAACATCATCTCCAAGATGCTGATCTGAAAAGGACACACCCGAGCACCAAAAAAATGACACATCGGGCATAAAAGCGTCTCTCAACACTTATCCATACCCTCTGACGCCGAGTTCAGCAGATGTGATCAAGTTGGGTTGTGTTTTGCAAATTTCACAACTCATATGACTGCCTTCGCAGTTTTGCGGGTCAGCCCAGATCACAGCGGCGTTATTTAGGTGGTAAGACTGACGATTTCTGCACGCACATCACGGCTTTGTGTCTCATAGAAGACAGTTTCTGCCCTTATTCCAATTCATAGTGGTCACTGGAACTTCCTGCCTCAAAAACGGGGAGCTCTTAGGAGAATATTCGATATTTTCCGCCACTATAGAAACAAATGGATTGGATGGTTTGTCTTGCAGAATATGACACCGCAAACACTTATGAATAAGGTTGCATCGGATGGCGGCATGGAAGCGCCTGTCTTTAATACAGACGGTGAGTGTACGCTGAATGCTGATGATATTGAGATCCACATGCGGGCCTGCGACAAGCGCCTGAAGATGATGGCTTACCTCTCAGAGGATGCCGATGTACCGCAACATGTCATGGTTCAGATGCTGCACGAGAACCATACCGCAAAGAACCGCTTTACCTTCATTCGTGTTGCCCTTGGCCAGCCTGCCGTTGTTTCCTGCATCGCTCTTGAAGAGCTTGATGCCGCAGAACTCAAACTGTTCCTCGCAGAATTTAAAGAAGTTGTCCGTGCGTGGAAGCCAAAGTTCACCCCTGCCTCCCAACGTCAGTGCGAGCGCAAAATGAAGCGCGATGGTGTCTGTCACTCGCAGGATAGTGCCAAGGCAAAGTTGGAACTGCATTAATAAGCAGCCAAGCTGACAATCCATCCCCCACCATAAAAGAAAAGGGCAGAAAACTGCCCTTCGATGGATCAATCCAGCTGCGCCAACCATCCCTTAATGTCGGTGATGACTTGCTCGACCATGCTGTCCCCTCCGGCCCCCTTAAAGGAGTGGGTCATGTCCGGATAGGATTTGTAAGTAATATTGGTCTTGCTCAACTCCGCGAGTTTCGCAATCTGTTGATCAACAGCTTCAGGTGAAACATTGATGTCTTTGCCTCCTTGCACGATCAGAAGTGGATTATCTACCTGCGCAAGAATTTCCAGCTGGTCAGAATCAAGCATATATCGCCACCAAGCATAACCGTGATCGCCCATGTTTAATTCGAATGGCTCACTGTTCATCACGTGCATCGCAAAGCCGGTAAAGCCCTCTGTATCTTCTTTTTCCTGCTCTTTTGAGTTGGAAGTGTGTTTGATATTATAAAGGATTGTATCCAGAAATTTACGGCCACCACCATTCAGAGCAACACTGGCCGTCACAAAATCAGTTTTTGCGGCAATCATGTTGGCGACCATTGCGCCTTCACTTCCGCCAACTAAGAACACACGCTCGTAAATCCCGCCTTCTTTCAGCTGATTGATAGTCTTGATGTAATCTGCTGTCCGACGTTCCGGTGAGTCATTTTCGATGTAATCCGCTGGGCAGTCCGTACGCTTATCGCTGCGATCCCATGAAAGATCCGAGGTGATGCCGTATTTTTCAACGGTCAACACATCCGCTTTTGGCAGCACCTGCGAGAATTCCTCATTGATCAGCTTGTTGTTCGCAACGCTGTTGCAGTCAGAACCCTGAATGAGAACAAGGAGGTCTGTCGCGTCCTTCGGGCTTTGGGATTTCAGATAGATTGTGATCTCACTGCCGTCTTCACGCACAAGATAAAGGCCTGATGCAAAAGCGGCCTGAGCAGTGAAGAGAACGGAACACCCAATAGCAACACGAAGCAAACTAGATTGCATAAATTCCCCCATGAGCAGACACAGCAAGCGCACAGAGCCATACAGAAAAGCCTGTCTTGCTGTACCTCACACTCAACGTGATCTGCCCGTAATATAAAAATAGAAACACCGAACTGGTGCAAGGAAAAGTGTGCTGCAATCATAAGGCGAGAGTGTGGCGCCTAAGATATATAATTATAGTTTCAGGCAAGCTGCGTAACAGGATCTAATCCGTTGTCTATAAAAGTACTTTAGATTATTCTAAAGAGATGGTCACATTAGTCATGGCTGCATTGAAGGAGCATCAGAAATGCCGGAAATCTCATCCCTCCCGGTCCCTCAATTGGTTGCTCCACGCGAAGAGCTTAACTTCTATCACGCCAATTCTTTGAAGATAAGCGCACAGCCAACCGCATTTGAAGTCTACCGTGCGTTGTTCAGCAAACGCTCCGCTTGGCTCAGTGCTGCGTTTTGGGTGAGAGACCAAATCTCCGCATTAGCGGGCGTCACAAAGATAAAAGGATTTGGAGACAAACGTGCCGCCACACCGCCAGATGTGGGAGATCATCTAGACTTCTTTTTGGTGGAACATATCGAGGATCGCGAGTTAGTGCTCACCTCAAGAGACAAGCACCTCTCAGTCATGACCACCCTTAGTGTCGATGCCGCTAATGAAGGGACGCTGGTCCGCATCACGTCCTCAGTCATCACCCACAACTGGTTCGGCAACCTCTACATGCTGCCCGTTGGTCCGGCCCACAAGTTCATTTCCTGGCGCATGCTACGTAACGTAAGTCGTGCATTTTGCTCGTCTAAGTAAAGCGCTTAATCAGAGTGTATTAATCTCTTGAATGAGGCGTTTTATTTCGAATCTCTGCTCTGATTTAAGTTTGCCTGCGAATAATTGTTGATCTGATTAATCAGTTTACTGATATATCTAATGTTTGTTTTTAAAGAATATACGAAATAACTAATGTTTTTATCTGATTAACAAAAGGACTTTATTTCCAGAAAAAGAATTTCTGAACAAGGCTCTATCAAAAGTGTAGCTTTCACACGATTCCAAATGCTACTCGCATGCATGAAATCGGCCCTGTATCGTTAACTGGCCGTAAATAAACAAGGGAAAATGCTTAGCTAGATTTCAGCGGACCCATATTATCATGTTTGCATATTTAGCTAAGCTCAGAATTGTTCATACCATTACACTGCTCTCAATTATTCCAAGTATTGCAGCTCTCGTTTTTCTCTATCAGCTCATCAAGGTGGATACTGAGGATGAGCAGAAGCTGGCAGCACTGTCTCAGCTCACGCGCCTATCGGTCAAAATCGGCAGTCTGGTGCATGAGCAGCAAAAGGAGCGCGGAGCCACTGCCTTGTTCCTCGCCAGCAAAGGCCAGCAGTTTGCAGTTGACCTGAAAGAGCAACGCCGAGCAACCGATACAGCGCGCATCGACTACCTGCAGTTCCTAAAAGCCTTTGACCTGACCATCTATCAGCCAGAATTTGCAGCAGACCTGGAAGGCATCAACGCGCAACTGCAAAAGACACCAGCCATGCGTTCTAAAGTAGATGACCTCAACGCGCAGATTGGAGAGGCTGTCAGTTTCTACACCCAACTAAACTCCGAGAAGCTGGATATCATCGGTTCCATGAGCGAGCTCAGTCCCAACGCGGAAATTGTAGATCGCATTGTGAGTTATCATGCCTTCCTTCTGGCAAAGGAGCGGGCAGGGTTGGAGCGGGCGGTTGGTGCTGCTGGCTTCGCAAGCAACGCGTTCCCACCTGCAGCTATGAAGAAGTTTCAAAAGCTGATCGTGGAACAAGAGGCCTTTACCCATATCTTCCAGACCTATGCCACACGTGAAATCTTTGCAGACTTCACAAAGGTGCAGGAAGGGGCTGCCAACACGAAGCTGAACACCTACCGCAGCATCGCGCTGGATGATGCAAACTCCACAACTGACCTGGAAGCAATAAGCGGTCCGGAGTGGTTTCAAACAGCTTCCCAGAAGATCAATCAGCTCAAGACACTGGAAAACACCATCGCCGCAAGCCTGATCACAGATACGGAGCACCTTCAGGCCAATGCCAACGGACGTCTGACACTGCACATGAGCATCGCAGCAGCTGCCTTCCTACTGGTGTTCCTGATGTCTTTCATCCTTATCAAATCCATCCAGCGCTCCTTCGCAGGTATCATTGAGGCCATGGAGAAACTTGCGAGTGGCAATCTGAACATCAAGCTGCCGGAGCCTGCTAAAAACGAAGTGGGCCAGATGATCAAGGCGGTATCCGTATTCCAGGAAAACATGATCCTGGCGCGTGATCTGAAGCACGAGCAAGACACTCAGCACGCGGTTCAGCTTGAGCGTGGCGAGTTTCTGGAAGGGCGTATCGCCGATTTTGAGCAGGCCGTCTCATACGTGCTGGAGACCATGGGCCGCAACTCGCAGACCATGCAGCTCTCCTCTCAGGAAATGTCGAATATCTCCGAGCTCACAAGCTCCCAATCCAAAGCCGTGGCGTCGGCAGCTGAAGAAGCGTCCCGCAGCGTCCAGTCCGTCGCCTCAGCAACGGAGGAACTCGACAGTTCTGTCGCTGAAATCGGTAACCAGATGCACCATTGCCGAAAAGCAGCCTCAGAGGCCGTAGAGCAAGTGCACAGCGCCAATTCCGACGCAGCAGAACTGCGCAAGGCTGCGCAAAGTGTGGGGGATGTGGTCAGCATCATCACAGATATTGCCGAGCAAACCAATCTGCTTGCGCTCAACGCCACAATAGAGGCCGCGCGGGCAGGGGTGGCAGGCAAGGGCTTTGCAGTGGTGGCAAGCGAGGTGAAGTCGCTGGCAGAGCAGACATCTCAGGCCACCGCACAGATCCGCAACGAGATTGCAGATATCCAGCGCGCAACAGAGGGCTCTCTCACGGCAATGGAAGACATCGACAAGATCATTCGTGAGATCGACGAACGTGCCAGTGCTGTCTCCAGCGCAATCAGTGAGCAAAAGTTCGCCACGCAGGAAATTGCAACCAACGTCAGCGAAGTTGCAGGTGGAACGGCGGAGGTCACGGAAAACATCTCCAAGGTCAACGAGGCTGCCATTCAAACCGGCGTAACCTCCAAGCAAGTCCTCATCGCTTCCGAAGAACTCCGCACAGAAGCTGACCACCTCCGCACGGAAATCGACCAGTTCCTTGGTGACATAAAAGCGGCTTAGGGAGACTGAAACAACAAACCAAAGGCAGTTTGCACATCAGTGTAGGCTGCCTTTTCCGCTGCCCAACACATCATGAAAACCGCCTGCACAGAAACTGCACAAATCTGCACGCGATCTCATGTGTTTTGCCCAACTCCCTGCAATCGAGGTCTCTAGATCTCCCCCAACTTCATTCTTTCAAGTGATTTTGGGGCAAAATCAATGTTATCGACCTTTCGCAAACAACTGCCATGGATGCCTGTCCTTGGCATTCAGGCGCGTCTTATCCTCGGCCTGGGGCTCTGTCTGCTCGCAGATTTCTTATTCTTTGGCCACCGCGCAGAAATTGGCTTCAGCATCTTCATCGTGGCCGTTGCCTTTGCAATTATGCTGGCGGGTGCGGGCAGGGTAAGTGCTCACCGTGCATGGATCGCAGGACTGACAGTGATGGCTGGCGTTGCTCCAAGCGTGCTCCAGTGGGATTTCCTCAGCGGCCTTATTGCGATCCTATCATTAGCCATAAGCGCACTGATCATGAACTTGCGCATAAACGCCTTCGACCTGAAGTTACTAAGAGTGCTGCTCATTTTCCTGCGCCGCTGGCCGCTGGGCTTTGTAAAGGACATGATCACCCTAAGTCGTGTGAAGCGTCGCAAGCGGCCATTCTCCAACTACGCAAAACTGGCGTTCACCTGGTTCTTGCCGCTAACGCTGTTCCCGGTCTTCCTCTACCTGTTCAGCTCATCAAACCCGGTCATTGAGCAGTGGTTGCTCAACATCAATCCTGGAAAGTTCTTCGAAAAACTGAACATGGCACGCATCGTGTTCTGGTCTATTGCCTTTGCTCTGGTCTGGCCGTTTCTGCGGGTCAAGTTCAGAAAAAAGCTGAAGAAAGAGAAAACTACTGTGCCGAGTGTCAAAACACCGGAGCAGGAAGTCGTTCAGGCCTATCAATCAGTGATGGATGATCTCTTTGGCTACAAGGCAGTGGTTCGCTCACTGGTCCTCTTCAACGGTCTCTTCGCCCTGCAAACGGTGTTGGATGCTGTCTACCTGTGGGGTTCTCAAGAACTCCCAGCAGGAACCACATACGCCAATTACGCACACTCAGGCGTTTATACGCTCATCATCGCCGCTCTGCTTGCTGCAATCTTTGTGTTGTTTGCCAGCCGTTCAGGGGCTGCGACCGCAAAATCCAAGCTCGTGCAGGTGCTGCTGCTCGCATGGACAGTTCAAACCACTCTGCTTGTGGTCTCCTGTCTTGCGCGCCTTGGCAATTACGTCAGCGAGTATTCAATGACTTACCTGCGCTTTTACGCGTTGATCTGGGTGATGCTGGTGCTTATCGGGGTGCTTAGCATTGTTGTGAAGCTCGCGCTGAAGCGTGACAACAGCTGGCTTGTTCGGGTGAACATGCTTGTGGTCGCGGTGATCCTGTATTCCCTCAGCCTCACAAATACAGCCGCTTTCATCGCAAACTACAATGTGACCTACGCCGAGGGCACCAAGTTTGACCATTGGTATCTGATCAAGCTTGGTCCGCAGGCAATCCCCGCAATTGATGCTAAGATCAGAAGCGAGTTGGACCGCGAAAGTGAAGGCAAAAGTAAGTATCTGATAAAGTTGCAGTCCTCCCGGCGTTATATGGCTCTCCACGTGCGGCTCGACGCAAGGGACTGGCGCCTTTGGAGCCTTAGAAATCAGTTGCTGCTCGATTATCTGCAAGAGAATGAGGTCCCGGTCGAATTGCAAACCCCGACTGAGTTGCAAACGGCACCAAGCGACAGTAAAACTCGATATCGTGACGATCCGGGCCTCTGAAAATGCAAAATATTCTCGTAGTTGATGATGACGCTCATATTCGCGACGTCATCACCTTCGCAATCGAAAAAGCCAATTACAAAGCAAGCGTTGCTCAAGATGGGTTCGAAGCTGTCGCCCGTTTCAGGAACGAGCCGGTAGATCTGATTGTTCTCGATATAGGCATGCCTGAAATGGATGGCTTTGAGGTATGCCGGGAAATCCGCAAGCACTCAGAAGTACCAATCCTGTTCCTGTCAGCGCGCGATGAAGAAATTGACCGGATCCTCGGTTTGGAGATGGGCGGTGATGACTACGTCACCAAGCCATTCAGCCCAAGAGAACTGGTCGCGCGGATTGGTGCGATCCTGAAAAGAACGAAAGGCCCCAAGCTCGCAGAACCGGCAAGCTCTGCTCAACGAGAAGCCGGAGGCGTGCAACTGGATGCCGCGTACCGATCCGTGACGTATCGCGGGCAACCTGTGGAGCTGACGTCAATCGAGTTTGAGATCCTGAAACTGTTTCTCGACCGTCCAAGAATAACGTTCTCACGCGACAAGATCATAGATCTGGCATACCCGCCAAATATCCATGTCTCCGATCGCACCATCGACAGCCACATCCGCAATCTGCGCTCGAAGCTGACAAATGCAGGGGCTCCCAATCTCATCGAAACCGTTCATGCCGTCGGGTTTCGGTTAGCAGCCATGTCTGCTGCAACATGAAGGCTGCCACAACCCGCAAAAAGTGGCGCCCGACCCTGAGCATGGTTGTCGTTGCCGTGTTGCTAAGTGTGCTTCTGCTGCCATTCGCCATCATCTTGTTCTTCCGCATCTTTGAGCATCAGATTTTCCAGCAAACAGAAAATGCACTGATTGCCCAAAGCGCTGTCCTGTCTGCTGTCATGTCTCGCATGGTGGCTGAGCAAGAGGAGATAGAGCTCGGTGAGTTTGCAGCCATTGAACAAACCATCTCCATTGAGAATGGTCCATACAAGCCAATCGCCCCCCGCACCTATCTGTTTTCTGCAAAAACATACCCACGCCGGGCAAAAGCACGTCCTTCAGACGATCCTTCGAGCAACATTATGCAAGAGATCGGGAGCCGCTTGTCTCCCTTGCTCGTAGAAACTCAAAAGGTCACTTTGGCCGGTTTCCGGGTGCTGGACCACAAAGGAAATGTCATCGCTGGGCGCAGCGAACTGGGGCTCTCTCTAAGTCACATTGAAGAGGTTCAGGCAGCTCTTTCGGGTGAATACAAGAGCGTTTTACGAGAACGCATTTCAGATGAACCCGCTCCAGCTTTCTCATCCTTAAGCCGCGGAACGGCAACGCGTATTTTCTCCGCAATGCCAGTCATCTTGCACAACAAGGTTGTCGGCGTGATTTATGCGTCCAGAACCCCAAGCAACACAATGCGACAGCTCTTCAAGCAATGGGAAATTGTTGCCATAGCAAGCGCATTCACATTGCTGGTGACAGCGCTGATTGGCTTTGTCTTTCTGCGGGTAATCACGAAGCCAATCCATGAGCTCATAGAGCGCACGCAGCGAATCAGTACGGGTGATGCAAACGCAATCGCCCCGCTCAAACACAACGGCACACGTGAGTTTGCATCGCTGGCAGATAGCTTTCTGTCTATGGCGCGCAAGATATCCGAGAGAGCAGATTACATCTCAACATTTGCCTCACACGCCGCGCATGAACTGAAGTCTCCGATCACAGCAACCAAGGGCGCGGTAGAGCTGCTGATGGAGTCTGGTGAGGACATGTCGAAGGAACAGCGAAACCGCTTCCTGAATAACATCCTCAAAGACTCCGACAGGGTGACAGCTCTGCTGGATCGCTTGCGTCATCTGGCGCGTGCAGACAACCCGAAATCAACGGGTCAGTTGGATCTGGAAAACCTGCTCAACCACCTTCAAAATCAATACGCTAGTCTTGAAGTGAACTGTAAGAGCCAATCTTCGGTCCAAGTGCCGATCACGCTTGAAAATGCAGAAATCATCTTCTTCAACCTGGTGGACAATGCGATCAACCACGCGGCCACGAAACTTACTATCCAAATCGAAGAAACGCCGACAACACTGCGATTCTACATTTGCGACAATGGAAGCGGTATTTCTGAGGGGAACGCAGGGAAAATTTTTGACCTGTTCTTCACAACCCGTCGCTCAGAAGGTGGGACCGGAATGGGCCTTGGCATCGTGCAGTCCATGGTGAAATCTCACTACGGCTCTCTCACCTTTTTAGCGGATCGTGCAGAAACAACCTTCTGTGTTGAGCTGCCCAAAGTCCTGCCACAGGACGCATAATCCCGAATCTGTGCGTGACTTCCCCCTGCTTCGCGGGGAGCGTCTAGCCTAAAAAAAAATCTTGCGCTGTTCTTTATAGGACAGCTTGTTTCATGGATCCGCGCGACACTCATCTAAAGCAGCTGCAAAAACAAGGCTGCCACACCGAATACGGTATTGCAGCACTGCATTCGGTTAAAAAATAGGTGAGCGTCACCACTTCGGTCAGACAGCAAATTTACCGAGTGGATAAGCCTCCCGAGGTCTTTGAAGTTGCCTCAACACAACAACACTTCAAAGACATCTGGCCGACCTGCGGAAACTGCCAAATTCGTGGGTCGGCTCCCCCTTGGAAATATAAAAAAACGCAAGAAACCGCCCTTATGCACTCCCGCAAACTTACATCCACGAGAGTGCATGTCATGAGTGTCAGGCGTCGCCTTTCATATGTCGGTTACCGCTTTGTACGCGTTTGATCATTTTTGAGAAGTTTTTTGAACGGGACCGGGACTGCGCAACAGTCTCAGTGTTGTATTGCTCTTCCCGCACCAGCTTCTGCCAGCGTTTCAACCGGGCAGCATCCAGCTCACCCGACTCAATCGCAGCCTGAATGGCACACCCAGGCTCTGCATCATGGCTGCAATCACCAAATCGGCAGTCCTCAGCAAGATCAACCAGATCCTGAAACACCGCCGAAACGCCTTCGGAAACCTCATAGAGCCTCAAGGCACGCATACCCGGCGTGTCCATAAGCCAGCGTCCTTCACCAATCGGGTAAAGGCAGCGTGCGGTCGTTGTATGCCGGCCTTTGGCATCATCTTCACGAATGCCAGAGGTTTTGGCGGAAGACCCGCTCAAGCTGTTGAGAATAGTAGACTTACCAACACCAGATGACCCAACCAAAGCTGCCGTCTGTCCGGCTCTCCACCAGTCAAAGAGCGGCATGATTTGAGAGGCATCGCGGGTATCAAGAGCTATGACCGGCAACAAAGGATCGATCTTCTGTACTTGCACTTCAAAGTCCCGCGTGTCCTCCACCAAATCGGCTTTTGTCAGCAGCACAACAGGTTGAATGCCGGCTTGCTGGGCAACAGCCAGATATCGCTCAAGGCGCGCAATGTTGAAGTCTTTGTTGCAAGAGGTGGTTATGAACAGCACATCCAGATTAGCCGCAATCAGCTGCGTCCGTGCATCTTCCCCCGCGGCCCGTCGTTCCACGACAGTAAGGCGGTCAAGAACACGCGTAACCTGAAACTGAGAATCATAGATCACCCAGTCACCAACGGCATAAGAGCCGGTAGAACCATGGCCTGGGACGCTCAAAGAAAACTCTCCCTCACTGCTGATGGCGACCATCTGGTTCCTATGAACCTGAGTAATACGCGCAACAGAAAGGGTTTGCAGCTCGTCATCGCGAAGCTGCATCATAAAATGAGCCGACCAACCCAGCTCAATCAATTTATGGGACATTTATCTGCCTGAAATAGAACAGCACCAAAGGGTCGCCGTAGCCATCGCATACGGACCCCAAAGTGGGTCAGGCAGGTAAGGCGTGTTGCCTATTTAAACGAACCTGCCTGAGGCACCTTTATTACAATCATCAAACACCTCCTTTGGTTACGTTTCGGGCATCACACTCTTGTGCAACATCTATGAGCTTATAGAGCTACCGGGTGTTTGGCAAGCAGGATTCCCGTGCGGCATAATGGCCAAAGCCCGTTGTGTCTGATTGGCTTCAGTCAAACTACAAGAAGTCGCTGCACTAAAGATTTTGGAGCGCGATGTGCTCTAAGAGTTCGACATGGCTTCGAGCGCCAGATGGATCATTTTCGCCACGTCCAGCACGTCATCATTCAGCGCTTGCTCAACCAAGCTGATGTCCACTGTCATGTCATAAAGCTCGCCAAACTCGTCTGTAAACGGACTGTTCTTGTATGTGTGGCTGACAACAAATGCACACGGGGAGCTGACCTTCAGCTCGCACGCCTTCTTTTTCTTCTTCAAGCTGATAAAGAAGCCATGCCCCCAGTCATTGGTAAAGGGAAACACAATTTGCCCCCGCAGCTTGGTATTGAGATAAAGCTGGGCCGGGATCGTTGTTGTGCCATAGCAAAGGTAGACCCGGTCTAACGGCGCACCTTTGTAATCTGCATGAACGTTCGCAATGGACGCCAGATTCTCGCGACACGGATCATGCAGTTTGTCATGCGGTTCATCGAAGTAGACAACGCCTTCAGCGCCAACCACATGAGCAATGATGGCAGTGAAATAGCCAAGGCCAGAACCTGACTCAAAAACCGCCATACCCGGCTTGAGGTCTGACCAGTTGAAGATCTGCGCCCATAAAGACGGCTGACCAGTATTGATATTGGCCTCGTGCACAAGCTCTACCAGCATGTCCTGATAAAGGTCCTCTGGATCCTCCAGAACCGCCCTGCGGCCATATCCCTGCGTTGTGATAGCGACACGCCAGGGAGGAGGAAAGAGGAAATCTTCTTTGCGAACAGTGGCAAACGCATCCATCAGCAATGCCCGGTTCCCACCGCGCAAATTGTAACAAACTTCTTGCGCGTATGCGTTTTCAGACATCGCAGAAAAACCGCCGCCTCAAGAGAAGAGAGAAAGTATGACCCATGCGACCGGATTCAATCAAACCGCATCGGTCTACTCAAATCAAATAATAGAGCGCAGCACGTGAGTGCCACAAACTCCAGGACAGACTAACTTTTCCCAAGAGCAATTGAAGACCAGTTGAAATAAGGGTCCAAACTTTAACGGAGCCCTATTGCGCGGAGCTGGTCCCAAGGCTTGCAAGCTTCTTCGCAGAGGGAGCCCGCCAAACTTGGTAAAGGCCATATCCAATCAATGGGATATAAATAGAGTTTTCAACGAAAGGAGAATTGAGAAGCCAGTTTATTACCTGATCTTTTTCCAAAAGAAATGTAAGCGTAAGCGGATAGTACAATGAAAAGAGTAAGCCGTAAAAACCGATGGTAAATGTAATTCCAAAATAAATAAAGACAAATATTATAAGACTTATTTTCTTTGGTGCAGAAATAAATCCTAGAAAAGAAAATATAATTACACAGGAGAGGAGGATTTTTTTAATAAGTAGATCGAATATTTCTGTCTCAGTAACGATTGAGATGACGTATTCATGTAGTAAAGCTAGCAGGGCCTTTGAGGACAGGACAATAAAAGCATAGCATAGGTATGTGCGGATTAGTTCAGCACGGCTGACACTGAACATTGCGATGTCAGGACGAGGCTGTCCTGCTGGTTCTTCTGGTGTTTTCATAAATCAATATTTCAGTCTGATAAATGCAAATTGACCGATGAGACGGTCCGTGAAATTGCGGACCATCTTATGTTCTATACATGCATATGCAACCTAAAGTGCAAAATCTAAGACTTATGGTAGTAATAGGAAGCGCAGAACCCGGCTCGCCTGATCAGAGGCTCCGTATTTTGCACAATGCTTACTTGGGTACAATATGGAGTTTCTTATCTAGGCATTTCATAGCTGTAAGAAGCGCAGAAATTGGATTGGCTTTCCATGCCTTCTACCGTCATAGGCGGCATATCACCGTCAAAAACATCGATTGCCAGCATGTTCTTGCTTGGGTAGCTGAGAACGAGATAGCCATCTGTCGTGTCTGGCAAACAGAGATTGTTGTCACGGATCAGCATGAGCATATCAGCGCCCGTAAAGCGGTAGAGATTGGGAACTTCGCTGGTTACAGGCTTAATATGCAGTACACTTCCTGTTGCCATCGTGATGGAGGTCATCCCCACGACGATGTCACCGGTAATACTCGTCGCGGTGGTGCTGGAGGCACCCCATTTTTTATCAGGAGCCTCGCCAGCATAAGCAAGCGGAATAGAAGCAAGAGACAAGCCCATAAAGACAGAAGTAATCTTGATTTTCATTTGGAACTACCTTGATTGAAACAGTCAGGGCGTAGGTTGCCCTACGACTTGTTGTAGGTAAACGAGCCGCAGAACCCGGCTTGCTGATCAACGCTCTTGCCAGCTTCAGGCGGCACATCACCTCCGAAGACATCAATCACGAGAAAATCTGGCTGCGACCGGTCGATGATCATGAAACCTTTATCGACGTCTTTCTCGCAGAAAACTTTGCCCTCTGGCAGGTCGAGAGACGTTGCGCCAGTGAAGGAGAAGAGGTTGGGGGTATACCCTTCAACGCCCGTGATTGTCAGAATTCCAGATTTGCCCATCTCGATCGTCCCGGGAGCCAGAATAATGTCTCCGGTGATCTGCTCAGCTGAAAAGCTGTAGGCGTGCCAGTCTTCAGGGCCGGCAATTTCCGGCTCGTCCTGAGCAAGGGAACCAACAGGTGTCATCATGAGGGCAACAATGCCCAGAGCACCAGCGATACTTCGTAAGTTTGGATGCCGCATCTTAAGTCTCTTGAGGCCTCTCTCCGTTTATCGCGGAGATCCTAGGCGGCGAAAATAAATATCTTCCTAGATCGAAATATCGAATTGCAGGCAAAACAAAAGCCACGCTGGAAACCAACGTGGCTTTGTCAAAGTACCGACGGAATGCCGGAAACTTAAAATTCTTAGTTTGGCTTCGCTTCGCCGTTTTCGCCTGCAGCAGGTGCCTGCTGAGCAGCAGCAGCCTGAGCGAGGTTCTGACGGTACAGAGCTGCAAAGTCGATTGGATCGAGCAGCAGTGGTGGGAAGCCGCCATTGCGTGTGGTGTCTGCAAGGATGTTGCGAGCAAACGGGAACAGCATGCGTGGGCACTCGATCAGGATGAACGGGTGCATATGCTCCTGAGGAACACCGGTGATCTGGAATACGCCACCGTAAACGAGTTCAACAGCAAACAGAACCTGCTCAGGAGTGTTCGCTTTTGCGTTCAGAGTAATAATAACTTCGAACTGGTCTTCGCCAATTGGGTTCGCACCAACGTTTACGTTGATGTCCAGCTTTGGCTGTTCACCTGGCTGAAGAGACTTTGGAGAATTTGGGTTTTCAAAAGAAAGGTCTTTAATGTACTGAGCCAGGATGTTCATGCCTGGTGCAGCTGCTTCACCCTGTTCACCAGCAGTATTAGCTTCACTCATATCGTTTTTCCCGTGTCGCAATAACAATCACTGGTACAACACACTGTCACTCTTAAGTGTTTGTTTGCCGTACCTGCGCAACTAGATGGTGGCTAGCATGCCCCAGAGGCGGATACAAGGCTATGCTAACATTTCAGCGGCAAAACAAGATAGTTCTGCCACATAACCCATTGGCAAGTGGATCACCTGTGATTTATGAAGGGCATCTGTGACATATTGGAGCAAGATTAAATGATGAGCACACCGGAAGGGCAGTCGCGACTGTTAGACCCGCAGATCAAGCTGGATACGCTTGTGCGCCTGCGTTGGTTGGCAGTGGCAGGACAAACTGTCTCTTTGCTTGTGGTGCACTATCTGCTCAACTTCCCGCTGCCCATCGGTTACAGCTACGTTCTGGTGGCCGCATCCGCCTGGCTCAATGTCATTCTCAAAATTCGCTGGCCATCAAGCACGCGCATTTCCAAAAATGCAGCAGCAGCTCAGCTGGCCTACGATATCATTCAGCTCGGTGGCCTGTTCTACCTCACAGGTGGTCTGGGCAACCCGTTCTGTTTCCTCATTCTTGCACCTGTTGTCGTCTCTGCAACCGCGCTCTCTTCCCGCAACACCATCATTCTCGGCGCGCTGGCCGGAGCAGTCGTCACGCTGCTCACCGCGTTCCATATGCCGCTGCCATGGTATGATGGCACGCAGATTGATCTGCCGCCGCTCTACCTTGTCGGCGTCTGGTTCTCGCTCATGTGCTCCATGTTCTTCATGGCAACATACTCTTTGCGGGTTGCTGAAGAAGCTCGCCAGCTCTCCAATGCATTGGCAGCCAGTGACATGGTCCTGGCGCACCAGAAGCACCTGTCCGCGCTGGACGGCCTTGCAACAGCTGCCGCGCACGAACTCGGCACACCGCTGGGCACCATCTATCTGACGGCCAAAGAGCTCTCCACCGAGTTTGAGAAGGGCGACCCACTGCGTGAAGATGCTGAGCTGGTTTATTCTCAGGCCGCGCGTTGTCGTGAGATTCTGAAGAAGCTCACAAGCCTGTCCAGTGATGCCGATCAGGTGTTCCAACGCATGCCGATTTCGCTGCTGCTGGCAGATGTATCTGAGCCGCACCGAGGTCTCGGCATTGAAATCAATATCAAGGCTGAAGGCGTTGGACCGGAACCTGTCGGTGTCCGTGATGCTGCCATCAGCTATGGCCTCGGCAACTTGCTCGAAAATGCCGTAGACTTCGCAGAAACCACCGTTCTTTTTGAAGCGAAGTGGGATGAAAAGCACGTCGAAATCTTCATTCTGGATGACGGCCCAGGCTTTGCGCCGGACGTGCTTGCCAGAATGGGCGAACCCTATGTTTCCAAACGCTCTGCGCCTGCAATTTCAGAGGATGGCGAGGAAGAATTTGACGACGAAGCAGAACGCCAATCAGGCGGTGGCTTGGGTCTTGGCTTCTTCATTGCCAAAACATTGCTGGAGCGCTCTGGCGGAAGAGTGAATTTTCATAATCGAAAAGATCCTGATCGCGGAGCTTTGGTTCATATACGCTGGCTACGTGAAACTATGGATCAGGGAGCGCAAACTCCAGAATCCTGAGAGTAAATCTCTAGGTATCCTAGTAAAAATACTTTAGCGAAATCTGGCTATAAAAGCCCATGGGAACTTCCCTTAACTGAAAAATATACTAAAGTGTCCTGTGAATACCGTAGATTAATCGGACCTGCAAAATGACAGAACCAGAAGTTGCACCTCTTGGACGCCTTCTAATCGTTGATGACGATCGTGCTTTCCAGCAGCGCTTGGAACGTGCGATGCAGAAACGAGGGTTTCACACGGAAACCGCTGACGGCGTAAGAGAAGCGCTGAGTAAAGTTGCAGCACAGGCACCTGATTATGCTGTCGTAGACATGCGCCTCGAAGATGGCAGCGGTCTGGACGTGGTTGAAGCCATCCGCATGAAAAAGCCGGACGCGCGCGCAATCATCCTGACCGGCTATGGCAACATCGCAACTGCTGTAACAGCAGTAAAGCTTGGTGCCATTGACTATCTCGCAAAGCCAGCTGATGCTGATGATATTCTGGCAGCGCTGACCCGCCGTCCAAACGATAAAGCCCCACCACCAGACAATCCAATGTCTGCTGACCGGGTTCGTTGGGAGCATATCCAGCGCGTTTATGAGCTGTGTGACCGCAACGTTTCAGAGACAGCCCGTCGCCTGAACATGCACCGCAGAACGCTCCAGCGCATCCTGGCAAAGCGCGCACCGCGCTAATCCAGAGCTTAGACTACAGAAATACAAAAGCGCGGCTCAAACCGCGCTTTAATTTTGTCTGTACTTGGGAAAGTGAGAGAGCTTTAGCTCTTCTCTTCGCTCTCTAAGCTGTGCTTTTGGATCAGCGGAAGCTGCATCATGGTGAAGACCATGGTGATTGGCATGAAACCAAAGACCTTAAAGTCCACCCAGAAGTCCGTTGAGAAGTTGCGCCAGACAAACTCATTGATCAGCGCCAGCACAAAGAAGAACAGACCCCAGCGCATAGTCAGCTTGCGCCAGCCTTCCGCATCCAGCTTGAAGGCGCTGTCAAACACATATCCCAGCAGAGATTTACCGAAGAACAGCCCACCCAGCAGGATGGAACCAAACAGGGTGTTCACGATGGTTGGCTTGAGTTTGATGAACAGATCGTCCTGCAAATACAGCGTCAGTGCGCCAAACACGAGCACCACAACACCAGACACCACCGGCATCACCGGTAGATGACGGGTGAGGATGTAAGATACGGTGAGGGAGATGGTGATTGCCACCATAAAGGCAGCTGTTGCAATAAAGATCGGCTGACCAAGAGCACCCAATGCAGGAAACATCTCGGCAAGCTGTGCGCCTCTGGAGTTGGCGATGAAGAAAACGCCCAATGGACCGAGCTCAAGGGCCAGTTTCAAAAGTGGCGAAACGTCTTGGCGCTCAGTTGTCTGCGTAGAGCGTTCTGAATTCATCTGCAAAGGCTTCCTTTTGTTGCTTTTCTCCCGACCTGAGAGATTTAAGCAGCAATTTTGCTATTAAAAGGGCAATTAAGAGCGAAATTGCAAAATCGTCAAGTTTTATGGCACCGATATAGCCGTTTTGAGGGGCTATAGCCTTAATTATGCGTTCATCTTGCAAAACGCGAGGTGTTACAGCCAACTAGGAAGTAGCAGTTTGTTTGCTAGTTAGTGCTGAAATTTGGATTGCATTAGGTATTCTAAGCAATTTATGAGTGTTTTGTAACCACATTTGATGTGTCTATTTGATTTTACTCATGAATTACAAATGGCAAAAAGCAAAATTTATCAATTAGTTCGCGATGAGTTTTCGTCGACAGAGTGTTTTGAATCTCATATTTATTAAAATGCTGCACATGTTGATGTGTAGTGACGATATATCCAAATTCATCTGGAACTAAATATTATGAAAACCACTCTCAAATGCCTCGCAGCTGCACTTCTGCTTAGTGCTTCTACACAGTCTGCCTTTGCTGGCCCTATTAAAGATGCAATGATCAAGCACGCCACCATCGCGAGCTTCATTGGAGCAGAAAAAAGCTGCGGACTCATTATTCCTGATGCAAGGGGCAAAGCACTGCTCGACGAAATCAAGAGTGAAGATGAAGGGTTTGTTATGAGTGTAGTCATGATGTCTATGGTGCATGAGCAAGTTGTTCAGAAAATCGAAGATCCTGCCGCTCGTGAAAAATATTGCTCTGAGCTCATCGCCGAAGCGCGCGAGCAGGGCGTGATTGACTAAGTCAACATTTAAGCGCTTGCTCACCAGATCATATGTTTGAGGCTGGGAGCACTTGCAAGTCAGTCGTGATTGAGCATTCTAAGGCGGCGCTTGGATTAATCCTCAGCTCCGCCTTTGCTGTTTCTGATGACATGTTCAGAGTTGCAGAGCAGCCTATCTGATTTCAAATGCAAACCTGGAAGAGATGCGAACAGATTGTGTCGCACTCTAAACACTAGAATTTCATTTCGCCCGCAACCTCTGAATGAGTTATGCTTTGTGCAAGTGGGAAATCCGGGAACGATGATATTCAAAGGTCTTTCTAAAATGGCTGTTATTGCAATTCTTCTGGTCGCGCTTGTGGTTGGCGTCACTGTAAAACTTATTTGGCAAAACTCTAGAGTGCCGGATTATGTTGGCGTGCATGATGGTCAGTTTGCAGCCCTGCCCAACTCCCCCAATGCCGTCTCTTCTCAAACAGAAGATACAGCCCGCCGTGTAGAGCCTCTGTCCATGCTCTCCTCCTTTGAGATCACACAGGCAGCTCTCACCAACACCTTACAGGAGATGGGCAAGAACAAGATCAGCAAGGTAGAAGGATCATACCTCCACGCCGTCTTCACGAGCTCAAGCATGGGTTACAACGACGATGTAGAGCTCTGGATCGATGAAGAAGCAGGCGTCGTGCACTACCGCTCTCAATCCCGCGTTGGCTACAGCGATATGGGCGCCAACAAGGCTCGCTACGAGCGTTTCAGAAGCATTTATTCCACATTCACTGACACTGAGAATTGACTCAGAGGCAACTAACACACCTGTGAGTTTCGCAGAGTCAATATCTCCTTGAAATGACTCATGAATCTACCCGACTGCATACAGCGCACTGACTCTGCGGGAGATAAACCGCAGAAACATTGAGACTCACAAAACTGTAAGTAGCCAGTGAGTCTGAAGCGAGTCAGGAGGGCGGCCTACTTGCTGCAGTGGCTCTGGCATTTGAAAAAGATGAAGCTCGGATTCTTCTGCAGCTTCTCATAGTGGATTGGAGATTTTTCCTTCATCTCGGCAGCTGGCATCCCTTCGCGCAGGTCCACAACACACATTCCGGCAGCTGAGAGCCACCCAAACAGCATGGAGAGTGGGCGGCGATAAAAACTCACCTTCACCGGCATACCAATGGTGTTCCATTCCTCCGTCACATGTTCCTGACGCAGATAACTACCGCTTGGAGAGCACTGTGCATCCACCAGCGGATGATGGGTTGAGAACACGAAGTAACCACCCGGCTTCAACACGTTCCCGATGTCTCTGAAAAGCTTGTTCAGGTCTTCGACGTAATGGATCATCAACGGACAGATCACGATATCAAACGTGCCTTCCAGTTTCTCCGGCAACCCATTAGACAGGTCAGAGGTGTAGCACTTTACGTTGTCGTCCAGCTTCTCTTTCACCAGCTTCAGCATCTGCTCGGATTCATCAATGCAGGTTACATCAGCTCCGTGATCATAGAGAAACTGCGCATACACGCCGGGGCCGCACCCAAGGTCCAGCACCTTCAGCCCTTGCAGCGGCGGCAGCATGCCAAGCAGGGTGGGGCGCTCTAAAAGAGCGTTGTAGATGTTCTCCTGAATGGCCTCATCATACTGCTCGGCAAAATCGCTATACAACCGAGATGTCATTCACGTACTCCGCATCAAACACATGTTCCCGAACAAGACCTCTGATCAACGCCTAGGAATATGCGACAAAACCATAATTAAAAGCAGCCGAAACCAACTGGAATAAAGGTAAATACCTTTCAAAATCCGTGTTTCTGCCATGCTGCCAGATGGGCCTTGTATGAGTCTAACGCGAAAAAACTGTGTCGTGATGACGGCAAGCTCAAGCTCATATCGCAGCGACAACGAGGTGTCAGAACCCCTGAAAAACGGCAGAGCTACCGCTTTTCCCGTAAGAGCCAGATAAAGAAAATCCCGCCAATAAGCCCGGTAATGATGCCAATCGGCATGTCTTCCGGCTTCATCAGCGTCCGTGCAGCAGCATCTGCAAGCAATAGGAAGATCGCCCCAAACAGCGCTGAAACAGGGATCAGGCGTCGATAATCGCCGCCAACAAACAGCCGCACAATATGAGGCACCATAAGCCCCACAAACCCGATCATGCCGGAAAACGCGACCATAACACCCGTAATCAGCGCACCAATCACAAAGGTTTCCAGCCGGAAGGCACCAACGGATATGCCAAGTGTTGTCGCCGTCTCATCGCCAATTGTCATCGCGTTGAAATGCCCTGCGCGAAACCACAGCCAGAGCCCGCACAAAGCAAGCACCACCAACGGGTAGGCGAGATGTGCCCACTGCGCCAGCCCCAATCCGCCCAGCATCCAGTAAACCACAGTATGCGTCGCCCGTGGGTCTGCCAAAAAGATGAGGATATTGGCGCCTGCCATCAGCACAAAGCTCACAGCTACACCCGTCAGCACCAGACGGTCGGCACTGGTAGCGCTTGTAAACTTCGCCACCCCAATCACCAGCAGCGTTGCCCCAAGAGCACCCAGAAACGCCAGCAAAGGTACGGTGAGCATCCCCAAAAACAGCCCCGTATGCAGCAGAGCCAACACCGCCCCAAACGCGCCACCAGCTGAAATGCCGATCAAATGCGGGTCAGCTAGCGGGTTGCGGGTGACGGATTGAAGGCAAGCTCCCACGATGGAAAGCCCGGCCCCCACCATGATCGCCAGCAGCGCACGGGGCAGGCGGATCTCCCAGAGAATGCTCTCCCGCCCCAGCGACCAGCTCGGCTCAACCGTGCCCGGCACCAGTTTGTTGGCAAGAACACCCCATACAGTCTCCATGGAAATGGAAACCGCCCCAACGGAGACCGCAAGGCAGACAGAAAGAACCAGCGCAGCCAATCCCACGCAGCAAATCTGCAGCAAATGATGAGAAGAGCCCTCTTTGGGGGCTACAACAACGCCGGTTCCTTCGCTCATTGTTAGTTACCCCAGAATGCGGTTGCGAGTTTCTTGATCGCCTTGATGTTCCGTGGTCCCGGAGTTGCTTCAGCATATTCCAGCGTCACGAACCGGTCATTCTTCACCGCATCCATATCCGCAAAGGCGGGGTTGTTGAGCATGAACTCACGCTTCTGCGCAGCAGTCACTTCGCCGTAGTTGATAATCACGATCACTTCCGGGTTGGTCTCAACCACAGCCTCCCAGTTCACGCGCACCCAGCTCTTATCCAATGTATCCGTCACGTTGGTGCCGCCAGCAGCCTCAATCAGCGCGGTTGGCATCCCATAACGACCAGCAGTGAACGGAGAATCTTCACCTCCGTCATAAACAAACACACGCAGAGGTGTGTCAGCAGCCTTCAAGCCAGCTTTGAACTGCGCAAGGTCTTCGCGATAAGCCTGCACCAACGCTTCCGCCCGCTCTTCAACATCAAAGATGCGGCCAAGGTTCAAAAGATCATTGTACATGTCATCCATGGAAACCTTTGGCTTCTCGCCAATATGGATGCAGCTCTCGGTCAGCTCATAAACCTTGATCCCGAACGGTGCCAAAGTTTCCGGCGTAACTGGGCCGCCAACCTTCATGCCGTAATTCCATCCGGCAAAAAAAAAGTCTGCATCAGCCCCAATCAACACTTCTTTGCTTGGGTATTTGGGAGCAAGCTCCGGCAATACAGCCACCTGGTCTGTCAATTCAGCATCCAGCGTTTTCCAGCCAGAAATGCCAGTGTAACCCGCCATGTTGTCCTGCAATTCCAACGCTAGCATCATCTCGGTGAGATTGGAATCGTTGGAAATGGCCCGCTGTGGCACACCATCAAATGTGACGGTGCGGTTACAGCTCTTGACGGAAACCTCTGCCAGCGCAGCAGAAGAGGAAAGCAGCGCCACAGCCAGCGCCAAACCAAGTTTTTTCATGAAAAAATACCCTTAAGAATGAAGATCGAATGTCAGAAGAGAGTGTTGTCGGTCCATCAGCTGATCGCGTGTCGTACGCACCTGAAAAGCCTTGGAAACCAAAGCGGGGGAGAGGATTTGCTCCGGCGCCCCAAAGCCAAGCATCTGCCCGTGGTCCAGCAACAGGATCTGGTCACACACCTGCGCCGCCATGTTCAGGTCATGCAAGCTGGTGATGATCGTCAGATTCAGCTCTTCAATAAGCTTGAGGATTTCCAGCTGATGGCGAATGTCGAGATGGTTGGTCGGCTCATCCAAAATGAGCAGCTCCGGCTCCTGCGCCAGTGCCCGCGCCACCATAACCCGCTGTCGTTCCCCGCCAGAAAGCGTGCCAAACAACCGTCCGGCCAGCCCATCCAGCTGCAAAGCGCGGATAGCACGGTCCACCACCTGCCGGTCCCGTTCGCCAGAAGCCGCCAATCCACTGCGATAAGGCGTGCGCCCCAGCTCCACGATCTCACGCACCTTCAGCGCAAAGTCCGTCGGCTGCTCTTGCAGCACCGCCGCCACCCGCTGCGCCGTCACTTTGGCGGAGAGGGACCAGATATCATCGCCGGCAACACAAATCTGCCCGCTCATCGGCTTGTTGAACCGATAGAGCAGCCGCAACAGCGTAGACTTGCCAGCCCCGTTCGCGCCAACCACGCCAAGCACTTGCCCCGCAGCCAGCTCAAAACTCAATGGCTGTAAAACCAACGAACTCTTACGATCAGGCGCCCACGAAACATCGCGAACAGAAACAAAAGCCGCGCTCATGCCAAAACACCCTTGCGCAGCTCAGCCCCAATCGGGCAACTGAAGGTGCCTAAATGATGAGAAACAGGATCCAGCATCGTACCAACCCACCTGAGTGAAACGCTACACATCATCAATGTAACGTTATAACGTTACATTGATTGTCGAATCCTGAGGCAAAAGTCAAGCGCACACGCGCGTCGACTATCAGCGGTTCGCCAAACGATCCGGGATAAAGTTTAAGTCTTGAGGAAACAGGTAACATAAGGCCCTCCGCGCAAAGGCAGGGGCAAACAGAAACCGGATATGTGACAGGCTTTCGCCGATTCAACCATTATGGCCTCCTTCCGGGACGCCCCGCCCGGGTTGAAGTGAAACATAATGGCAGGTCTCCTGACTCGCGGGTCTGTGCTCAGCCAGCCTTCCCGGATCTCTCCAGTGGCATGCTTGGCCTCGCTCTCCGCTTACAGTTGCGGGGGCAGTCACGGAATTAGCGCCTGTTGGCTACACTTCACCGTGTTCCCTTTTAATCCCGAGGCCTTTCGCACCTCAGAAACCATAGGTGCGCATACTGAGTATTGAGCCCCCCAATTGCAAGAGGTTTCGCAAACGAACTCGAAACACTGTTGATAGCAGCCTTACCCACCCACCGTCATCCCGCACTCGATGCGGGATCCAGATCGGCGAGCGTCAGAACCGCTAGCCCTTCACTATCCTGTTCTTGATGACTTCACCGTGCATCCAATGTGTGTCGCTCTGAACGTGATCAGCTCGCACATATTTGGCCATATGTGTTGCCATATCAGTCTCTTGGAAACTCGCAGTGGTTCTGACGACAAAGCCTTCCTGCTTGTTCAGATCCAACTTATTCAACACAGCTTCGACGCTGGTTGGAGTAAACAAACCCCTGTGCAGCACCGGAACAGGGGTAATGCCAAGCTCTGCAAAACGGCCCAATGTCGCATCCCAGCTTTGTGTGACGCCATCAACGATCCAGGCAAAACCCAGAAAGTAAGTGGGTAAGCTGTCATAGATGACGGAGTGCTGTGCGAAGAGATACTCACCAACAATCCGCTCATCTTCAGCAAGGCATGGCGAAACACCTGCCGCAAAAGCTTTCATCCAATCACGGGAAGGGTGATACCCACTGTCAGGACTACGCGCATGGCATCCATTCTGCAGAATAGTTGTGTTCTCACCGTCCATCTTCTCGGTAAAGACAACTTCTGCGGCGCTTGCCAGAGCCGTCGAATCCTTCAGGATCTTGTCATCGCTCATAACACCGGGAGAGCTGGGCAAGTGATAGGTGCGGCCATACTTTTTCATCAATCCCGCAGCTCCTTATCTTCAAAGCTAATAAGGGAACTCTGATTGTAATTCCTATGCTCATTGAGCCAGGACATTGCCCCTTCTTCTTATCGGGAGGTGATTACAAGCTTTAACGAACAACCACAACCACCCACCGTCTTCCCGAACAAGCGCGACTAACTACATCCTTGTCAAAACTACCAGTTTGACAGGGTAATTACCTCATCCCATCCTCATGCATGAAGCGCACAAGCCCTTTGTTATGGGCGGGAGGGTGGTGAATAAAATACTCTTTCGAGGGGAATAAACTCGCCTGTCTGTTTGCAGGTTTCTAGCCTCCCGCCCGCCAAAGGGTTCTCACGCCACCCTCCGTCTTCCCGGACAAGCGCAGCGCAGATCCGGGATCCAGAGCGACACGCTCAGACATAAGCCACGACACAAACACCTCGCTAACCCCGCCATCCACATCCTTGTAAAAACTGTCAGTTTGACAACCGTCGGTTTTCATTCCACATTCACCTGTGAGGCTTCGAAACCTCCTTTAGACAGCGGTAACCGCTCCCGTTAACTAGCGGATTTTTTGTGCCTTTTTTCTAAGGGCGCAGACCCTTTGCTATGAGCGGGAGGGCGGTGAATACAATACCTCTTTCGGGAGGGAATAAACTCGCCTGTCTGTCTACAGGTTTCGAACCTCCCGCTCGCCAGCGGGCCGTCGAAAGCCTTGTTGTCGCGCGGTTGTTCAACACCCTATAGACAGAGGGATTGAGAATGACCGACTCCGCATGCGCCTGTGGCGCCACAAATACTTTCCAAAATGAAATTGACGAAGTCATCGTCGCTGTTTCGGATTTGCAGAACCTCTCGTATATTCAGCACCTTGTGCTGACAGAGAGAATGCAGCACTCCAGTGAGCGCGATGCCCTGTTCACTTTGCATCACGCCTTCCACGATCGCCTCGAAGCGCTGGGAAAAAGCTGCGGAATGTTAGAGCGAGTCGCTCATCCGCAGCCAATAAACACAAAAACTCCGCTTCCTGATTAAGCCGTATGACGCTTTGCTCGCAGGCACCCTCCCGAAAACCCCATCGGTTTTCGATCAGGGAGATGCACAGGAGCAAAGAAAAAAGCCAGCCTCGTAAAAAAGGACTGGCTTAGAAAATGGCTTAATCGTGCAGCGCGCTCTACGTGATCGGTACCCCTGACCACGCAGAGCTCGTTCAACAGCACTGTGATGGGTAAATGGCACAAACCCGTGCCACTTGCCTCCGGTACCAATGGCGAAACGCAAATCCACCCCGCATCCTCGCCAATCGGTGCCCTGCTGGTCTGCGGCTATACCACCCGCCGCAGGTCAGCGCCTCCTTAAAAATACCAGTGCCAACAGCAGCGCGTCTACCCCATGAAAAATCAGGGGTAGTATTCCTTCTACCGCCCCACCCACTGGATCCCGCATCAAGTGCGGGACGACGGCATTGAAGCAACCGCAACAACCTCACCAATACATTATAGTTACATCAGATAATCAAAACGCAGATCTCAACGTCTCTTTTGCTCGGACTGGGTACGTGGGCTCTATGAGGCATTCACAGAGGTAAGGCGTGATTTCGATAAACTGAGCTAAGTAGTAATGGCCAGTTAATTTACTTCCCCAATAACGTGTGATATCCGCCGGTATATTACCTATGGGGAAGTGTTATGAAAAAGCAATTGTTCGCTTTATGCGCTGCTTCTATGTTGATTGCTGGCTGTTCTAGCAGTGGAAGTAATAGTGTAGAAGTCCGCGCTCGAAAGGCTGCCAACCTTTCTATCTGGAAAACCCGTCAGGAGGTTCGCTTTGCAGGGAAGCCATTTGAGGTGGCCGTTGCAAAAGATAAAGCCTTTTCATTTGTTGCTCCCAAAGGCTCAGGATTTCCTTATTCGCCTGCTGAGGTTGAAGGCGTTGCACGCGCTGTAACTGGATGTAAAGCAGAATTTGGGGCAGGAATACTGGCTTTTGTTGGTGGCTTCTCAAAGAAGTCGGATCTGCGAGAGATTCAATCTAAATATTCAGGCTTTGATTATTGGCGTGTGGATCTCAAATGTTAAAAATATTGAAAGCGGTGAGCCTAACTGTTCCATTTATTATGATTGCAGGACTAGTTGGGTGTTCTAATCAATCTCGACCAGCCTTTGAAGATGTGGTGAACCGCGAGATAGTATTTCCTGAATACCCGAGTAGTGGTTGGACTTATTTAAGTTTCTCTCAGGCTCATGGATATCAGGTCAACTATCTTGGCAAAAATGGTCGTGCTTGGTTATGGTATCCGGGGAACTCAGTGGTAGTCCCGGAGGAATGGAAGCGTGATACTGTTGCAGGACAAAAAGCTGTTTGTTGGCGGCATCCAGCGAAGAGCTATAACCCAGTAACGAAGCGATATGGTGGGTCTTTTGCATGCCAGTCGCTGGCATTGTCGCAACGAAGAATCATCGCAAGACTAAAGGGTGATCCTTTCGCGCTTTCTTCTGACAAAATTCCTTATCGGCTCTCGAAGTGTTCCGCACCTAAAGAGTTTGACTTCAATCGTGACCAGTTTCGATGCTGATTAGCGATTGAGCTCTGTGTTTCTGGCTGCAGGTTGGTTTAGGTAAGCGCAAATAATCCAGCACAACCTGTTGCCAACTCACCCCAAATCAAACCGCTTACAAATCCGGTCTACCGGTGTCCCATCAGAGAGCGGCACGGCTTCCAGCACTTTGTAGTCTTTGAAGCCGCGGGAGGTGTAGTAGGCGAGGCCGCCGGTGTTGTCGGCGCGGATGGTGGCGTTGATGGTGGTGAGGCTTTTGCCTTCCAGATTGGCAAGTGTTGTTTTGAACAGCGCACTGCCGATGCCGCTCTTGTGCAGCCCTGGTTTTACGAAGGTGCCGATATCAACCCAGTCAGCGGGGATATCTCCGTAATGGCTGGCGATTTGAAAGCCAAGCGGCTCGCCGCTCTCACGATCAATCGCGCAAACAGTGCTCTCCAGAATATCCGCTTCAAGAAACCACTCGATGAACTCACCTTTGTTCAACGGCTTCTCAAGCGCAGTTGTCCCCCCGGCCTCAATAATCCGGTTGAGCAGAGCGAGCAGTTCGTCCACATCGTTGCGCTGGGTTTTGCGGATGAAAAACTGGGTTGGTTTGGCGGAAGACGTGTCCATTTCTAAAAATCCTGTTCAACGCAATAAATACGCAAATCTTTCAAATCAACGCACATAGCAACGCAAACGACTTATGTGACGGAAATACCCGCATAAGTGCCGAGCAAGAAACCTGCTAAAACTTTGTTCTTGCTCGCAAAGCCTGCGCCAGCGTGCCCTCGTCAAGGTAGTCCAATTCGCCGCCAACCGGCACGCCATGGGCAAGACGGGTCACTTTCACATTCTCAAATCGCGCAAGCTGGTCCGTAATGAAATGTGCAGTGGTCTGTCCTTCAACGGTCGCATTAACAGCGAGGATAACTTCGCTCACCACACCGCCTTCAATCCGCTCAACCAGCTTGGAAATGTTGAGGTCATCCGGCCCAATCCCGTCCAGCGGAGACAGAGTGCCACCGAGGACATGATAATGCGCGCTCACAGCGGATGCCCGCTCTAGCGCCCAAAGGTCAGAGACGTCCTCAACCACCACAATGGTTGCTCCATCCCGGCGCGGATCAGAGCAAATGGTGCAAGGATCACTGGTGTCGACGGTGCCACACTCAGAGCAGATGCCGACCTGATCAACCGCCACGCCCATGGCTTCAGCCAGCGGGATAAGCAGTTGATCTTTCTTCTGAACCAGATGCAAAGCAGCACGTCTGGCCGAGCGCGGGCCGAGGCCGGGCAGCTTGGACAGCAGCTGTATCAGGCGTTCAATTTCGGGACCAGCAACCCTGCGTGTACTCATCTAAAATCTATGCTCTCTGCGAGAAAGAAAAGGCACCCGCAAAGCAGTTTTGCGAGACAATGCCAGATAAACTATGCCCGCCTGAAGAGGCGGGCAAGAGGGAATAAATCCGTTTCAGGTCTACCGCCAAATCTGCGCAGGGCCGCGGTGATTTGGCAACAGATAGCCTTGAAGATATTAAGAGCCGAACGGGAGTTTCATGCCAGCTGGCAGACCCATGCCGGACATCATGTCCTGCGTACGCTCCTGCACCAAAGCCTCGCCTTTTCCCTTAGCATCGTTATGCGCAGCGAGGATAAGATCTTCCAGGATCTCAACTTCATCCGCATTGATGAGAGAAGGATCAATCTTCAAACCAGTCATTTCACCTTTACCATTCAGCGTAACGGTGACCATGCCTGCGCCTGAGGTTCCCTCAACGGAAAGGTCGTTTACAGTCTCCTGAAGCTCGCCCATCTTTTCCTGCATCTGCTTGGCTTGCTTCATCATTTTAAGAAAGTCCATCGACTCGCTCCTTAAACGTCTCTTGAGCACACATCAGCGCTCTTTCAATTCGGTTCATAAGGTTTCATAGCACAGAAACCTTAGAAATCTTGGGTGAAATCCATAGAGTCCATGTCTTCTATGTCGACAGACTCGGACGCCGCTTCAAGGGGGAGATCTTCCTCCTGCTTCAAAATGCGCACGTCAACAACCTTAGCTCCGGGAAAGGCAGAAACAAGTTTCACCACTTCCGGATCAGAATGTGCATCAGAAACCAACTGTCTTTGGTTAGCTTCTTTTTCCTCATGCAAAGTCGGTCGGCCTTGGTCACGACTAACCGCAACAATCCAGCGACGACCCGTCCATTCTGTCAGTTTTCGGCCCAGTTCTCCAGCTGCATCAGCTGTCGCAATCTCAGTCGGCTGTACTTCAATACGGCCCGGTTGGAAGTTGACAAGACGCAGCGCGCGTTCAACTGAAACCTTGACTGGAATGTCCTTCATGCGGGCTGCAAGTTGAGCAACCTCAGCCCAGGAGCGGATCGCAATCTTCTCTTTAAGTTCCTCGGCCTGCCGCATCTGAGGGGCTGATTGCGGTGCAGCGCCAATAGCTTGTGCCATCGGCTGGCCACCAGCCACAGCACGTAACTGAGGGGCTGAGCCGCCACCGGATGGAACAGCGCTGGCGCTTGATCCGCCACCGCCCTGCGGCGCGTTACCCGCAGGCGCATTGCCGCCAGCAGGGGAGAACTTGCCAGCCTTCAGCAGCTTCAGCGCCTCTTCCGGATCAGGAAGATCAGAGGCGTAGCACAAGCGCACCAAAACCATGTCAGCCGCAGCCAATGGTTTCGGCGCATTCTGTACTTCGTTAATTCCCTTCAGCAATATCTGCCATGTCCGGGAAAGAACACGCATCGATAGCTTTTCTGCAAAGTCCCGCCCACGCTGCCGCTCACTCTCAGTGACAGAGTTCTCTTCACCCGCCTTCGGCACTGCTTTCAGGCGAGTCACCAAATGGGTAAAGTCTGCAAGGTCAGAGAGGACAACTGCCGGATCGGCGCCGACATCGTACTGGGCTTTGAGCTCATCAAGAGCGCTGGCAATGTCGCCGCGCATCACGTGCTCAAACAAATCTATCACCCGGCTGCGGTCAGCAAGGCCCAGCATCTGGCGCACTTCGTTCGGCTCAATGCGACCCGCACCATGCGCAATAGCTTGATCCAACAGAGATAAACTGTCTCGCGCAGAACCTTCACCAGCGCGGGCAATCAGAGCCAGCGCCTCATCAGAAATTTCTATGCCCTCTTTACCGGAGATCTCGCGCAGCAGAGAAACAAGCGTAGAGCTCTCAATCCGGCGCAGGTCAAACCGCTGACAACGGGAGAGGACAGTCACAGGAACCTTACGGATTTCTGTAGTCGCAAAAATGAATTTCACATGCTCCGGCGGCTCTTCCAGCGTCTTCAACAACCCGTTGAATGCCGACTTGGAGAGCATATGCACCTCATCGATGATGTACACTTTGTACCGTGCACTCGCCGGACGGTACCGCGCTGCTTCGGTAATCTCGCGAATGTCGTCAATGCCAGTATGAGACGCAGCATCCATCTCGATCACATCGACATGACGGCCTTCCATGATCGCCTGACAGTGAACGCCGGGTTTGTCTAAGTGTATGGTAGGTTTATCAATTTCGCCTGAGATCTCGTAGTTTAGGCCACGGGCCAGAATACGCGCAGTGGTCGTTTTACCGACACCGCGAACCCCGGTCAGCATCCAGGCTTGAGCGATACGTCCAGTCTCAAATGCATTCTGCAGAGTCTGAACCATCGGCTCCTGACCATAAAGATCATCGAACGAACTAGGTCGGTATTTACGGGCGAGAACGCGATATGCACCATCGCTGCTGGAAGAATTATCTTCCGCGCCTGTTGTTGTCTGGTGCTCGTCTTGAAGGTCTATTCCGTCCATATCGCCCAAATCCTCAGCCACTTCAAAGGCAAGGTAAAACTTACTCCCGGCCATTCAAGACGAAGACCGGCCGCTTGTCGAGTATGGGCGCGGGGAAAATTAGGTGGGAGGCTGGCACGATGACCCGTGCCATGGACTCGTTAGGGCTGCTTCCTTCCGGATCTGACCCGGTTGGCGAGTGGCTCGTCCACCACCAACCTCCCGATCGTGTATATGGTCGCTTTACCTGTATTTTGCAAGCGTTCATTGATGTTTACCTCTTGCTACTGTGGACGAGACTGTGAATCTTCGAAGAGTTCTACCAAATCCGAATTCAGAAAATGTCGCCACAACATTGCATTTCAGTGCTATCTCGGGTTCACTTTACATAAGTTTATAATTTAAGGAATTCGAAATGCTGGCCGAAACAGCTGAGGTGTATGACGCCTCTGCAGCTCTTTGTTATTCTGCCAACTCGCTTAATCGCTGTGGTGAAAAACGTAAAGATACTGAATGGGTTAACTCGCTAAAGACGAGTCCGGGTGCCCGCTTTTTAATTCAGTCAAACGACGCTTTCATCTTCAATAAAGAGGTCATGACTGAGCCTTTCATCCATCCCGTTGAGATGCTCAGAACTCTGAATGTCACTGATCCGACAACCATCTTTCTTGGCATTGACGAAACTGACGGAGACCGCCCATACTTTGGCGTGCGTTACACAGTGGATGCTGAAACGCTTGAGGAGGAACTGGAAAAACTCGGAGCATTCGCGGCATACGGACTGCGCGGAATAGCGATGAAACGAGCAGCCAGTCAGGAAGTGCTTGGAATGATGGCACAGGCTGCTTCTGTAGGCCGCTGGCATTCCTCCCATAAGATGTGTTCTCAGTGTGGACAGCCAACGGAACTCGCCGAATCTGGTTATCGGCGAGATTGTCCGTCTTGCTCTGCGCAGCACTTCCCAAGAACGGACCCAGCGGTGATAATGTTGATCACCCACGGGGACAAATGCCTGATGGGGCGTCCTTACCATCTGATGGAAAATGTCTACACAACACTCGCCGGGTTTGTGGAACCAGGCGAAACCTTTGAAGACGCCGTCCGCCGAGAAGTTTTTGAAGAAGCAGGCGTTAAAGTCGGCAAAGTGGAATACGTCGCCAGCCAGCCTTGGCCATTCCCATCAAATATTATGATCGGGTTCCACGGTGAAGCGCTGACGACTGACTTGAATATCGACTATGAAGAAATGGAGGATTGTCAGTGGTTTTCTAAAGAGGAGACACTGAAGATGCTCCAAGGCGAAGCAGAGTCGGGATTAATTTGCCCCCCTGACATCTCTATCGCGCATCATTTGATCAAGAAATATATCGAGGAAAAATGACCCATGGACGAGTAGAGCCAGTGGTTATTTAACAGGTGCCTGATGGCACCGGGGAGGTGCCATGACTTACTGTATATATTTGACCCACCCAAATGTTGACATCGACCCGGCAACCCCAGTTCCGCACTGGGATTTGTCGGATAAAGGTCGCGAGCGTTTAGAACAAGGTCTACGCCAACCGTGGCTTTTGGAAATTGACCATGTCATTTCCAATCGCGAAAAAAAGGCCATCGAAACTGGTCAGATTATCGCGAGCCACCTGGGTATGGAGCTGATCACATCCGCAGGCCTTCACGAAAATGATCGCAGCTCAACCGGTTTTCTTGAGCCAGATGAGTTTGAGCTTGTCGCTGATGAGTTCTTCAGTCGCCCCGCAGTGAGCGTTCGTGGCTGGGAACGGGCGCTGGATGCGCAAAGTCGTGTCGTCACTGCAATTAAACAGGCGCTCACCGCGATTCCAAGTGGCGAACCTGTTCTATTTTCTGGCCATGGAGGCGTGGGAACGCTGCTCAAATGCCACCTCGCCAACAATGCAATCGACCGCGCCTTCGATCAGCCTCCAAATGTTGGAGGTGGTTGCTGGTTCCGGTTTGATCCAGTCGATCTTGAGAAGTGTTCCGCTAGTCTCGAGAGCCTGAAGTGGCAGCTGATCGATGAGATGGAGCTCGCGCAGTAAACTTGGGAACGTTCCGGCGCAAAGAACTGAAGCAGCCTGTTGATCCTGATGGGTGGCAAGCTGCTTTACAAGCGTCAGCTCTTGTTGCGGCTCGGGGAAATGCTTATCTAAGTGCCATCTGTTTTCATAAATTTGGCACAAGAGATGTTATCGGCAGCAATAAAATCATTTTCGCAGGTTTTTGAACCGCATTTCAGAAGCATCTTTTTCAAAGCCTTAGGGTTAACATTGCTTCTTCTTCTTGTCGTCTGGATCGCTATTCAAGGCGTAGTCGGGTATTTCATAGACTTACCACAAGACTGGCAGGACACGACGGTCAGTATCGTAACAGGCATCGGCGCATTAATCGGTCTCGGCTATATCCTGGCTCCGGTTTCAGCGATGGTCGTCGCCTTCTATCAAGATCAGATTTCCGAACTTGTTGAAGAGCACTCTTATCCCAATGAAAGGCGAGGCAAAGCGCTGCCGCTTGGCGAGTCTATTGTAACAGCTCTCCGTTTTGTCGGCGTTATCATTGTCGCCAACATTTTCGCTCTGATGCTGTTCTTCATTCCCGGTATCGGCCAAATCGCATTTTTGCTCGTGAATGGCTATCTGTTGGGCCGTGAATATTTTGAGTTTGTGGCAATGCGCTTTATGTCGCCGCAAGAAGCAAAAGCTTTTCGTAAATCGCAAGGCGGAACCGTATTTGCAGCCGGACTGATCGTTGCGTTTGTTCTAGCAATTCCAATCGTGAACCTGATCACTCCACTCTTTGCGACGATCTTTATGGTGCACGTTTTCAAGACATTGCGAACAAAACGCAATCTATCCGTCTAGACTCAATAATAACTACAATTTTAAGAAATAACAGGAAGTAGCTGCGTTGCCTATTCGAAGCTTTATTGCTGACGATCTAACCTGGACGCACGCTCTGAACGAAGAGCATGCTGTCGAATTGTCCTCTATGACACGTGATGGCTTTGCAGAGCTGATCAAGAAAGCAACCTATGTAAGGATTGCTGACAAGGAAGCTGGTCTTCTCATCACATACGATCAGGGCGGCGAGTATTCTTCAGTTAATTTCAAATGGTTCTGCGCAGGCTATGACAACTTTCTCTATGTCGATCGGATTGTAATTTCTAAAGCTGCACGAGGACAAGGCATTGCAGGCAAACTCTACGATGACCTGTTCAACTTCGCGAAGGCAAAGGGATACGAGCGCATTGTATGTGAAGTAAACTCAGATCCTCCCAACCCGGCATCAGACGCATTCCATGCTTCACTAGGCTTTCAAATCGTCGGGGAAGCTAAGCTGGAAGGAAAAGGAAAGACCGTCAGATACATGGAAAAAGCGCTCTGAAGAGTGTTGTTCTATGAGATTTAAGGGAGCGAAGCTTGGCTGTCCTTTGTTACTCAAACATCACATCAACTCTCTTTTCCCCCCATTTGACTGCTCTTCGTTTCGTGCAGGTTGATCCGGAGAGAAATCTGTTTCAGCATGTAATCCGGCAATGAGGAGGACTCTGTCGGTGAACAACTAAGGCAACTCAATTCTGTTGAACAGCACTCCCACAATCAACGTGGGTGGTGTTTGATGCCTGTCTGTTTTTGATGGAGTCTTTATGAGACGCGTTATCTATGACGTCGCCGTTAGTCGCGACGGTTTTATTGCTGGCCCGAATGGCGATGTTTCAATCTTCCCCCATACTGGTGATCATGTAGACGCTTACAAAGAGCGATTAGCGACCTATGATACTGTGATCATGGGACGCCATACCTATGAGTTTGCCTACCAGTATGGTCTTCCCGCAGGCGCTAAAGCTTACCCGCATATGCGGCATCTGATTTTCTCAGAAGGAATTCAGCTGCCTGAAGACACTCAGGTTGAGGCAGTGCGAGCAGACTTCACCACGCACATCTCTGCGCTGAAGAATGAGCAGGGTGGCGATATCTACCTGTGCGGAGGAGGGATGTTTGCAGGTTTGCTGGCTGCGTCTAAACTAATCAATGTCCTACGCCTGAAAGTTGCACCTGTCATATGCGGGGTGGGGACACCGTTATTTGCAAATGTCTCTGAGCTGATCGATCTCAAATGCACCTCTTCAACGCTGTATGATAGCGGCGTTGAGTATTGTGAGTTTGATCTGCAGTAGCTTATTACCAACACGGGGCAGGCCATACCTGCTCCGTCTCTTTTTACCAGTGAATAGAGCACGGGATAGGTGCCTAAACTGGAAATCAAGATCGGCTGCTCTAGATTTGAAGTAGAGGGTCGCGTCAGCTCGCTCACATTAAATAAAGTTTACGTAAACGTAATTTGACTTTAAGTGATTTTCTGAAAAATTTCGCACAATTTCAGTAAATTAAAATATGACTACAAAACTCAAGATAATAAGCTACCAGATTCTTGTTACTTGATCGGGTAGAAACCAACAAAATTTACACCGCAAAATCTAATCATTTCGGCCAATTTTAAGGGCAAACCTAGTAGAAAAAGCATTTAGTCGCATAGGATGCTTTGACGCACCCCGAAACTGAAGGTATTAGAACCTCATACAACGCCTTGTTTTGTTACGTTTACGTAAGCGTAACTGTAACCAGGGACGGGAGAGAGATTTATGGCGAACGCTGACCTCAAGGCCAACCGGCCATTATCGCCCCATCTTCAGATCTATAAGCCGATCGTGACGATGGTGATGTCCATTCTACATCGCATCACCGGGGCGGCGCTTTATTTTGGAACGATTTTGATGGCGTTCTGGCTCATCTGCGCAGCAGCAGGTCCTGAGTCCTATCAATTCGCAATGGACGTTTTCGGTTCCTTCCTGGGCCGTCTGGTCCTCTTCGGCTTCACATGGGCACTTGTGCACCACATGATTGGCGGATTGCGTCACTTCATCTGGGACATGGGGCATGGCTTTGAATTGTCTGCAGCGAACTGGATGGCTCGCGCGACAATCGTAGGCTCTGTTGCTCTTACCGTGATCCTCTGGATCATCGGTTTCATCGTCGCTTAAGGAGAGATCAATGACCGATATGCGCACTCCGCTCGGGAAAGTTCGCGGCCTTGGCTCAGCTAAGGACGGCACGTCGCATTTCTGGCGCCAGCGTTTGACCGCTGTAGCAAATGTGTTCCTTATTTCCTTCTTTGTTATCCTCGTTATCGCGCTGCAAGGCGCTGATTATGCGAGTTTCACTGAAGCACTTCAAAACCCGATCATCTCCACCTTGCTGCTTTTGGTGATCTTGGTCGGCTGCCTGCACATGAAGCTGGGCATGCAAGTCATCATCGAAGATTACTTCCATTCAGAAGGGCTAAAGCTTCTTCTTCTTATGGGAAACATTTTCTTCGCTTCTTTTATCGCACTCGCTTCCGTGGTTGCAGTGCTTAAAATCAGCTTCGGAGGCTGATCTAGATGGTTGAACAGACCGGTGTATCGACAGCGCCAAGCCAGAGCGGCAAGGCCTATGAGTTTGTAGACCACAAGTTTGACGTTGTGGTTGTAGGTGCTGGTGGTGCTGGCCTTCGGGCAACGCTCGGTATGGCTGAGCAGGGATTGAAAACAGCTTGTATCTCCAAGGTGTTTCCAACTCGCTCCCACACTGTGGCAGCACAGGGTGGTATTGCAGCAAGCTTGAAGAACATGACGCCAGACTGCTGGCAGTGGCATATGTATGACACTGTTAAGGGCTCTGACTGGCTCGGTGACACGGATGCGATGGAATACCTCGCGCGTGAAGCACCAAAGGCAGTTTATGAGCTTGAGCACTACGGTGTGCCTTTCTCCCGTACGGAAGAAGGCAAGATCTATCAGCGCCCATTCGGCGGCCACATGCAGAACTACGGTGAAGGTCCCCCAGTACAGCGCACCTGTGCTGCTGCTGACCGGACTGGTCACGCGATCCTACATACGCTGTATGGTCAGTCTCTGCGCCACAACGCTGATTTCTTCATCGAGTACTTCGCACTTGATCTGATCATGTCAGAAGAGGGCGTATGTGAGGGCGTGATCGCCTGGAACCTCGATGACGGCACAATCCACCGCTTCTCTGCGAAGATGGTTGTTCTGGCCACTGGTGGTTACGGACGTTCATTCTTCTCCGCAACATCTGCCCATACCTGTACAGGTGATGGCGGTGGCATGATCGCTCGTGCGGGTCTGCCTCTGCAGGATATGGAGTTCGTTCAGTTCCACCCAACCGGTATCTACGGCTCAGGCTGTTTGATCACGGAAGGTGCGCGTGGTGAAGGTGGCTACCTCGTAAACTCCGAGGGTGAGCGCTTTATGGAGCGTTATGCTCCTTCCGCGAAAGATCTCGCCTCTCGTGATGTTGTTTCCCGTTGTATGACGATGGAAATTCGCGAAGGTCGTGGCGTTGGCAAAAACAAAGACCACATCTTCCTGCATCTGGATCACCTTGATCCTGATCTGCTGGCAGAACGTCTTCCAGGTATCTCCGAAAGCGCACGCATCTTTGCTGGTGTTGACGTGACTAAGGAGCCGATCCCGGTTCTGCCAACTGTTCACTACAATATGGGTGGTATTCCAACCAACTATTGGGGTGAAGTACTGAACCCAACCAAAGAAGATCCAAACGCAATCGCGCCGGGTCTGATGGCTGTTGGTGAAGCTGGGTGTGCGTCCGTTCACGGTGCAAACCGCCTCGGTTCAAACTCCCTGATCGATCTTGTTGTGTTTGGTCGTGCAGCAGCAATCCGCGCTGGTGAAGTTGTTGATCGTGAAGCTCCAATTCCAGAGCCTAACGAAGCTTCCAGTCAGAAAATCATGGCTCGCTTCGATAAGCTGCGCTTTGCTAAGGGCTCTACCCCAACGGCTGAGTTGCGCTCCAAGATGCAGAAGACCATGCAGGAAGATGCGGCTGTGTTCCGTACTCAGGAAAGCCTGGAGCAGGGATGTAAGCGCATCTCCGCTATCTGGGATGAAATGAGCGAATTGCACGTTTCTGATAGCTCCATGATTTGGAACTCTGATCTGGTCGAAACGCTTGAGCTTGAAAACCTTATGGCCAATGCAATCACCACTGTTTATGGCGCTGAAGCGCGTAAAGAGAGCCGTGGTGCTCATGCTCGTGAAGACTATAAAGATGGTCCTCTCGGTGGTCGTAATGATGACGAGTGGCGCAAGCACACCATCTCTCACCTCTCTGAGGATGGTAAGGTGACCTTGAGCTATCGTCCGGTTGTTCTCGAGCCGCTGACTACCTACGATCAAGGTGGCATCGACATGAAGAAGATCGCACCGAAAGCCCGCGTCTACTAAGGCGCCGAAATCTGGAGTAACTGTTATGGCTGAATTCAAACTGCCACAAAACTCCCGGATGGGAGAGGGCAAAGTCTGGCCAAAGCCGGAAGGCGCCACTAACACCCGTGAGTACCGCATCTACCGCTGGTCTCCGGATGACGGACGCAATCCACGCATCGACACCTACTACGTTGATGCGGACGATTGTGGCCCAATGGTGCTGGACGCGCTCATCTACATCAAGGATAAGGTCGATCCAACATTGACCTTCCGCCGGTCTTGTCGTGAAGGGATCTGCGGATCCTGTGCGATGAACATCGACGGAACCAACACACTGGCATGTACAAAGGGTGCTGACGAATGCTCTCACGAGATCGTCAAAATCTACCCTCTGCCGCACATGCCTGTTGTGAAGGACCTTGTGCCGGATCTGACACGTTTTTACGCGCAGCACCGCTCTATCGAGCCATGGTTGAAAACCACGACACCTGAGCCTGAGAAAGAATGGCTGCAGTCCTATGAAGATCGCCAGAAACTGGATGGTCTTTATGAGTGCATTCTGTGTGCTTGCTGCTCCACCTCTTGCCCAAGCTACTGGTGGAATGGTGATCGCTACCTCGGCCCTGCAGTCCTTCTACAGGCTTACCGTTGGTTGATCGACAGCCGCGATGAGGCAACTGGTGAGCGTCTGGACAATCTTGAAGATCCGTTCCGTCTGTACCGCTGCCACACCATCATGAACTGCTCTCAGGCATGTCCAAAGGGTCTGAACCCTGCAAAGGCAATTGCTGAGATCAAGAAGATGATGGTCGAGCGTCGCGTTTAATCAACGTGTGAGCACGTTGTAAAATCAAGAAAAGCCGCCTCACTGAAATGAGGCGGCTTTTTTCATTTGAGGCTAATAGCCTAAAACTTATAGGAAACACCGATCCGGATAGCGTCGCTGTCAATGTCTTCCTTGAAGCGCGTTCCACCAACGGTAAAGCTACGACCGGGAAAGACAATGCGCTCATAGTCCAGGCGTACAATCACTCGCTCTGTGACGAACATCTCAAGGCCAGCACCGCCAACCCAGCCAAGCATGGTATTGCTGTCGGAGCCAGGACCGAAATTCGGGTTAGAGGCACGGAAGGTGGAAACAGCTGCACCACCAGTCACATACGCCATGAACCAATCGTAGGTGAGGCCGGCCCGGATCTTTGCGGCAGCGAAGTAATCAGAGCGCAATGACATTTCACCGCGAGAACGCTCACCAAAAGACCAGTAAGCGCCTTCGCCTTCTACGCCGATCAGAATATTCTGATAAGTGTAGTTGTAGCCGCCATATAACCCAACGGTCCCGCCGTTATACTGCGTACCACTGTTGTTGAAGCGGTTCGTGCCATGAAGGCGGGCCCAGCCACCCTGCACACCAAGATAGAAGCCATCCCAGTCATATTCAGGTGGGGTGATCAGCCCATCAACAACTTCTTCCTCGTAAACTTCATAAGGCTCTTCCACCTCTACACCAGGTGGGTATTCAACAGCATAGGAATGGCTGCTGAAGCCGAGCAATCCCAATACCGCAAACGCAAATACTCTTAAGCGACTCATTGGTTCCCCCAAAATACGCAAGAGGATGACACGGCTAAATAATCAGACGTGATAGGTAACTTGATACAAATAAGTCTAGAACTCTGATCTTTATAAATGCTTGATTTTAAAAAGGAAAATTTGCGTTAAGGCTAGTTGAAATTGACAAGCACTGATGTGCTGATTTCTCAGTTTCAAGGGGGGAATATCTGCAATCCCTACGAAACCGTCAATGAGCTCATAGCAGGTTTACGAAAAAGTCAGCAACTCTCTAGCGTCGCTCAACGCCTCGCAGAACCAGCTTGATAACGCCAATGCATTCTTTGCGCTGTATCTCATAGGGTTCGTGGCTGTGCAGTTGAGGAAAGCGGAACTTCATCGTTGCAGCGTGAATGTGTCTTGCCACCTGACTGACTTCTCGTAGGTCAAATTCCTCAGCAAGGTTGCCGGAATGCAGGATAGTGTGCATTGGTTGTCGCACAAGCCGGAACAGTTCTTCAAAGTCTTCCGGGCGCTTCTGTTCCAGCACCTGCAAGCAGTCTGCCAGACCCTTGTTGAGTTCCAGCAGGCGATATGTCTCTTCAAATTCCATCATGAGAAACTTGCTCAGACGTGCTGAGGCACTGGCGTTGGGGTCAGTCGCTGTTTCAAGGCGCGCAACCAGCTTCACCACCTCTGCAGCGACAACAGCACAGGCAAGGTCTATCTTGCTTGGGTAGAAGTTATAGATGTGTGCCATTGAGATACCTGAGGCATCTGCAATCTCGCTCACCGAGGTTTTCTTGTACCCTTGGGTGAGGAATGCATCACGGGCGGCAGCGAGCAGGTCAGCAGCCCGGCCCTTTGCAGTCAGGATTTCTGCGATGGACATATCAATTTCCGAAAATGAAAAAACGAGAGTTCCTTCAGTAATCATAGCTGAGTAGAGATTGCAATGACGTATGCGTCATATTAACGGGCAAATTATGTAAAAACACGAATGATATTAATGCGCTAAGCGCGATTTCTTTGATTTTAGTCATTGTTGGATTTTTGCGAATTATTAGTATTAGTAATATCTAATATAAAAGGAGTCGAAGCATGGCTGTAGAAAATTGGCAAGAATTCCTCACCCAAACGGATGGTCGCATCGCTGAACTGCGCCCGGGTATTCCTGGTGTGATGAAGGGATTTGGCGAAATCGCAAAGAGTGCGATTGGAACTGGTGCTCTTGAACCGAAGCAAAAAGAGCTCATCGCGATCTCCATCGGTGTTGCTGCACGCTGTGATGCCTGCCTTGGATACCACGCAAAAGCCTGCATCAAGTATGGTGTAACCCGTGAAGAGCTGATGGAAGCTCTCGGTGTTGCTGTTTACATGGGTGGTGGACCTTCTCTCATGTACGCAGCAGAAGCGCTCAGTGCATTTGATGCTCTGTCTTCAGAAGCAAAATAAGAAGTGACGTATCTTCACTCAATCTCTCTGTTTTCCTAAAACTTAGAGAGCAAACTGCTTGCGTGCACTTGCCCTGAATTGCGTTCAAGGGTAAGTGCAACGAGGGAAAGCCTCTTAGATTTCAGGTAGGCAATATTGGTGGGTGCGCCTTCACAGGTTGGTTCGGAAAGCTCTTCTGTTTTTATGGAGCTGGAAAAGAACTTTCGTGACTTGGAAAACGAAAGAAATCTGCGTGTTCTGCACGCGGGCGATCTTTCGCACCTGTATCTTCATAAAAAATCTGAAGCTCACTACGCCAATTGTCGGTTCATCTACATTCGATCAATTGAGCACTACCTTTCTCTTTTTCCGGTCGATGAGACGGTAGACGTTGATGTGAATGTCCCGGCAAATGTGTCTGGTTGGGACTTGAAAAAAACGCTCATTGCGCTGTTAAAAGGCAATCCTGAACCGCTAGATTGGGTTCAGTTGAAGGATCCATATGCGGGGCATGACGAGTTTCCGAAGTCGTTGATCTCCTTTGCCCTTGAACATTGTGATCCGGTTCGCTTCGCACTTTATCATTACAATCGGATTGAGCGACAGAAGCACCGATTTGACGGTGTGTCACTCGGCGAGATCGTGCCTGAACGCTTGTATGACCTCATCCGCTCATCACTGGTGCTGCGCTGGTACAACCAGAATCGCTATCAGGGTGTTCCGCCTTCTCGCCTCTCAGATATTGCCGAGGCGACCTTTATTCGCCCTGTGCTACGTGGTGAGATTGAGGAGTTGGTAGAACGTAGCGAGGCTGGGATGATCAAGGATGTCGTTCGCCCTGCTGGCGCTATCAATGATCTGATCCTGGCTGAATTGGAGGCTGGCCCTGCATTGCTGGCCCGCCGTCGTCGCCAGTTTACTCAGGAAACGGCTGCCCAAGCAGATCGTTTCTTCCTGAAATGGGCGGTCATCCCTAAAAACTAAGGGTCTCACAGGGCCTTCTGTTTACTTCTCTCACCTGTAGTCCTGCAGAAACAGCAGAACCGTGCCAGTTTGCGTGAGAAAGATCTTTACCTTTCTCACAATACCTTGAAATCGCGGGGATTATGACCCCCAGCGCTTGCTGTTATGACCACGCCGGAGACGTGAACAGCGCAACGGCGCAAATCAAACCAACGAACCAGACAAGAGAACGCAGGGTGGCGCGGTTAAGCCAATAGCATGCGACGAACAGCACGCGCATTGCGATGAATAAACCGCACAGTCTTTCAATCCAGTCTGGGTCACCGCCATAGGCGAGGGCAACGAGCACAGATACTGCATAAAGAGGGAAAGCTTCGAGGCCGTTGATCTCTGCGGAGCGCGCGCGCAAGCGAAATCCTTCTTTCCAGTACTCTGGGTCTCTTGGGTTTGAGTTGTCGAACTTGCGGGAAAATTTGGCAGGAAGAACAGAAAGCCATGGCATCAGACCGGCAATCAGTATGGTCCATAAAGGGAAAGACATTGTGCAGCTCCAAATAAACTCAGAAAAATCGGAGCCTTTATACAGGCATAGAGAAACAAAGTGAACTGAGTTCACTTAGGTTTGAAGCCTCCACTGCGATTATTTCCGCACATCGGCTTCGCTCATTCCAATTCTAATCGCAATTATTTTAAGCGCATCGTCTGGTTGTCATCTATCCGAAGAAAAAAGGCACTATGAAGTGCTGGAATCGAGTGACACCGAATGATTGGACATTGTCCGGCGCTCCAGTGGAGACGTGCCTATGACTAAGGCAAATGTACTGTTTGTTTGCGTAGATAATTCATTTCTGAGTCTGGCCGCAGAAGCCTACTTAAACCAAACCTCAATGGGAGAGTTGCGTGCCTTCTCTGGTGGCCCCTTGCCCCGAGAGGAAATGGTTTCGCTTACCAAGAAGGTTCTTTTCGCCAACGGTATGGATGAGGGGGGATTGCATCCGAAGCCCTGGACAATTTTTTCGCTACCCCATGCACCTCAACCTGACTATATAATAAGACTTCAGACAAGTGTGCTTCTTGACAAGCAACCAATGTGGCCCGGTCATCCAGTAAAGTTGAACTGGGATATTTGCCTAGATGAAGATGTTCCCCGGAACATAAAAGAGGCAACAGATGCATTCCGCAAAATTAAAGAATCTATAGATCTTGCAACCTCCTCTAAGGTTTTTTCTAGTGATTCTCTAAATTGGCGTGCAGCTTGTTAAGGTTGGCTGGCCCAATGCTTTATGAGAGTTGTCAGATTTTCCCATGTTTCCCTTAGGAAATAGGGGTTTCAGTGGGAAACTCACAATTTTTTGAGTGGTAAACCTTTCACCTGCCTTGTTTTAGGGGCAGTTTCTTAAGGTCTTTATGGTTAATACGCCTTAATTCACAAGGCTGGGATGACACCACTATGAATCGTAGTTTGACGATTGCATTTGTTTCTGTAATTGCACTTTCCACAATAGCGTGCCAACGGACGACGTATACCCGTAGCTATGTCTCTCCGTTGCCTGCTTCTCCGATCTCACCAATCGAGGGTCAGACCCTGTCGCCGATCACTCCTGGTCAGCCAGGCGCTGAAGGCCAGATCTTGGTTGACGGTCAGGACGCGAACGCTAATTCGCAGGTTGTTTCTGCACCTCCTGCTCCAAACGTCAATGCAACAGGTGGCTCTGTGGGCCGTACCGATCTGCTTGGCGGCTGGAGCGTCTCTTCAGGTGGCGACAACTGTAAGCTCTTCATGACGCTGACCAAGTGGAGCGGCGGTTACCGTGCAAATACGCGCGGCTGTAGCGATGCAACGCTCTCTCAGATTTCTGCATGGAATCTGAATGGCAGTCAGGTTGTCTTGAAAGACGCTGGCGGCGGAAACGTTGCGACCCTCTCTGGGGCTGGAACCAACTTCTCTGGTCAAACAGCGAACGGCGCTCCAATCAACTTCGCCCGCTAATCATCATCTGATGATCCTATAAGTTTCGAAGCGTTGCGCCGATATCAGGTGCAGCGCTTTTTGCCTTTGTTTAAGTGCGCCGCAGAATTTGATCAGATGTGAGACGTTGGTTTTACGAATAAACCCTATTGTACTTGCGTCTGGGTAGCGCTCTCCTTTATGCCATGGGCAAATATAGCCCATCGGATCGGCGTGATTTGCCCTCTGAAATACAGCTTAAGGAATGTGAGCTCCGTGCTTGAGAATACGTCTAACCTAACAACCGTCCTTGCCCACTACGAAGCGATGGTGGCGCGGGGCGACCTGGAAGCCGATCCGGCGCAAATTCAGGTGGCAAAGTCTCTGGATGCTTTGACTGCAGAAATGGTGCAGCGAAAGCCGGAAGAAAAGAAGGGGCTGTTAGGTCGCCTGCTTGGAAAAAGCAAGGAAGAGCCAGACTACATCAAAGGCCTGTATATTTGGGGATCTGTAGGACGCGGCAAAACCATGCTCATGGATTTGTTCTACGATCTAAGTCCTGAACCTAAAAAGCATCGTTCCCACTTCCATGAGTTTATGGAGGAGATCCACGATCGCATATTTATGGTCCGCAAGAAGATCAGTGCTGGGACGATCAAAGACCGCGATCCGATCATCCCGGTTGCTGAGGAGATCATCAGTACAACGCGGCTCCTGTGCTTTGATGAGTTCACTGTAACCGACATCGCAGATGCCATGTTGCTCGGGCGGCTTTTCGGCAAATTGTTCGAGGCTGGCGTTGTCGTCGTGTGTACCTCAAACGTGGTGCCGGATGAGCTCTATAAAGACGGACTGAATAGAAATCACATTCTTCCATTCATCCGTTCTTTGAGTGAGCGAATGAGTGTCATCCATTTGGATGCGCCGACGGATTACCGCCTCGAGAAGCTCTCTGGCTCCGACACGTATCTTGAGCCGCTTGGTCCTGAAAGTCTTCAGAAAATGGAGAAACTTTGGGCTAGTATGACTTATGGCCTTCAGTGCCATCTTATTGAGTTGGAAAATAAAGGCCGGAAAATACCCGTGAGCCGCACCTGTAGCGCGATTGTCTGGTTCACATTTCAGGAATTGTGTTGCACCCCGCTAGGGCCCTCTGATTACCTGCGTATTGCACATGCTTTCAACACAGTTTTCCTCGAAGGTGTACCTGTCTTGGACAAGGCGCGTAGGAACGAAGCAAAGCGATTCATCAATCTGATTGATACGCTCTACGACAATCACGTTCATCTCGTGATTCAGGCAAGCGCAGAGCCGCAGGAGCTCTATGTTGCCTCATCTGGAACCGAAGCATTTGAGTTTGATCGGACAGCTTCGCGCTTGATCGAAATGCGTTCGGAAGAGTACTTGATGCGTGAGCATAATATCGAAACCTGAAAAAATTTAATTTTATTCAGAAATGACGTATTGAGAGCTTATCCAAACTGCTAAAAAAACGTCATTTTACGGAAAATAACGCGGATGTGTGCTTCATTTGGGTTGCGCACATCCGTCAAAACCGCTACCCACTGCGACAAATAGGCACCATATATCATGGTTCTATGTTACGTAAAGGGGAGCTCCTCATGGCGCGCAACAAGATTGCTTTGATTGGATCCGGTCAGATTGGTGGCACACTTGCACACCTCGCTGGTCTGAAAGAACTGGGTGATATCGTTCTGTTCGACATCGCTGAAGGTATGCCTCAGGGCAAAGCTTTGGACCTGGCAGAATCTTCTCCAGTTGACGGCTTTGACTCTGGTCTGTCTGGCACAAACACCTATGAAGGCATCGCTGGTTCTGATGTCGTCATCGTGACTGCAGGTGTTCCTCGTAAACCTGGCATGAGCCGTGATGATCTGCTTGAAATTAACCTGAAGGTTATGGAGCAGGTTGGCGCTGGTATTAAGAAGTACGCTCCAGACGCATTCGTAATCTGCATCACCAACCCGCTCGACGCGATGGTTTGGGCTTTGCAGAAATTCTCCGGTCTTCCAGCAAACAAAGTTGTTGGCATGGCTGGCGTATTGGATAGCGCTCGCTTCCGTTACTTCCTCGCTGAAGAATTCAAAGTATCCGTAGAAGACGTAACCGCATTCGTTCTTGGCGGTCACGGCGATACAATGGTTCCACTGACACGCTACTCCACTGTTGCTGGCGTTCCACTCACCGATCTGGTGAAAATGGGCTGGCTCACTGCAGAGCGTCTCGAAGAAATCGTTCAGCGCACCCGTGATGGTGGCGCAGAAATCGTTGGTCTTCTGAAAACTGGTTCCGCATTCTACGCACCAGCTGCATCTGCTATCGCAATGGCAGAAAGCTATCTCAAAGACAAAAAGCGCGTTCTTCCATGTGCTGCATACCTTGACGGCCAGTATGGTCAGAAAGACATGTACCTTGGCGTGCCAACTGTTATTGGCGAAAACGGCATCGAACGTATCATTGAAATTGATCTCAATAGCGATGAAAAAGCGATGTTCGACAAATCCGTTTCTTCTGTAAACGGCCTTGTTGACGCTTGTAAGAAAATCCAGCCTGCTCTGGCATAAGCCACGCAAGCTATGATCTGAAAGACTGGCAGCACTAGGCGTTGCCAGTCTAGCTCCCTGCTTCGGCAGGGCCCCTTAGAATGGGAAGGGCAGATGAACATACATGAATACCAGGCCAAACAGGTCCTGAAGGAATACGGCGCACCTGTTGCTGAAGGTGTTGCAATTTTCTCCGCTGATGAAGCTGAAGCCGCTGCAAAAAGCCTTCCAGGCCCGTTGTGGGTTGTGAAGTCTCAGATCCACGCAGGTGGTCGCGGTAAGGGTAAGTTCAAAGAACTCGGCCCAGAAGCAAAAGGCGGCGTTCGTCTTGCATTCAACTTGGATGAAGTAAAGTCCCACGCTGCTGACATGCTCGGCAACACTCTGGTGACTGCACAGACCGGTGATGCTGGTAAAGTCGTAAACCGTCTTTACATCGAAGACGGTGCGGACATTGACCGCGAACTGTACCTCTCTTTGCTCGTCGACCGCACATGTGGTCAGGTTGCTTTCGTAGCATCCACTGAAGGCGGCATGGATATCGAGGAAGTTGCGCACAATACGCCAGAGCTTATCCTCACTCTGCCAATCGATCCGCTTCAGGGCGTGACCGAAGACAAAGCATCTGCTCTTTGTGACACCCTCAAGCTTGAAGGTGAAGCACGCGCGGATGGTATGAAGCTGTTCCCAATCCTCTACAAAGCATTTGTAGAAAAGGATATGGCGCTTCTCGAAATCAACCCATTGATCGTTATGGAAAGTGGTCGTCTGCGCGTTCTGGATGCGAAAGTATCCTTCGACGGCAACGCACTGTTCCGCCACGAAGACATTGTTGCCTTGCGCGATAAGACCGAAGAAGACGAAAAAGAGATCGAAGCTTCCAAGCACGACCTCGCTTACGTTGCTCTTGACGGTAACATTGGCTGCATGGTGAACGGTGCTGGTCTGGCAATGGCGACCATGGACATCATCAAGCTGTATGGTGCTGAGCCTGCAAACTTCCTCGATGTTGGCGGCGGCGCTACCAAAGAGAAAGTAACTTCTGCGTTCAAGATCATCACGTCCGATCCAAACGTACAGGGCATTCTGGTCAACATCTTCGGTGGCATCATGCGCTGTGATGTTATTGCAGAAGGCGTTCTGGCTGCTGTTAAAGAAGTTGGTCTTCAGGTTCCTCTCGTTGTGCGCCTCGAAGGCACCAACGTTGAGCTTGGCAAAAAGATCATTAGCGAAAGCGGCATGAATGTTATTCCTGCTGACGATCTCGACGATGCAGCTCAGAAAATCGTGGCTGCTGTGAAGGAGGTCGCATAATGTCTATCCTCGTCGACAAAGACACTAAAGTCATCGTTCAGGGTCTGACCGGTAAAACCGGCACATTCCACACTGAGCAGGCACTGGCATACTTCGGCACCCAAATGGTTGCCGGTGTACACCCTAAAAAAGGCGGCGAAACCTGGTCTTCCGGACTTGAATCTGCTGCTGAACTGCCAATCTTTGCTTCCGTTAAAGAAGCGAAAGACGCAACCGGTGCAAACGCTTCTGTTGTTTACGTCCCACCAGCAGGTGCAGGCGCAGCAATCATCGAAGCTATCGACGCTGGCATTCCTTTCATCGTTTGTATCACTGAGGGTATCCCGGTTGCAGACATGGTGAAGGTTAAAGCTCGCCTCGACGCATCCGACAGCCGTCTTCTCGGTCCAAACTGCCCAGGCGTTCTGACACCTGAACAGTGTAAGATCGGCATTATGCCAGGCTCCATCTTCCAGAAGGGCTCTGTAGGTATCGTTTCCCGTTCAGGTACACTTACTTATGAAGCAGTCTTCCAGACTTCGCAGGAAGGCCTCGGCCAGTCCACTGCAGTCGGCATCGGTGGTGACCCTGTAAAGGGCACTGAGTTCATCGATATGCTGGACCTGTTCCTGGATGATCCAGAAACAGAATCCATCATTATGATCGGTGAGATCGGTGGTTCTGCAGAAGAAGAAGCAGCTGAATGGCTCAAAGAACAGGCTGCAAAAGGCCGTTCTAAGCCAATGGTTGGCTTCATCGCTGGTCGTACAGCGCCTCCAGGCCGCACCATGGGTCACGCAGGTGCTGTGATCTCTGGCGGTAAAGGCGGAGCGGACGACAAGATCGCTGCAATGGAAGACGCGGGCATCCGTGTATCTCCATCCCCAGCTAAGCTTGGCAAGACCCTTGTTGCTCTTCTCGAAGAGTTGAAGCAGGGTGCTTAATAATTACACCTCCTATACCATTTAGGAGGCATACTAAATCGACTGTCGGTGAATCACTTTCATCGACAGTCTTGAGAAGGCAGTAAGTCCCCAGGCTTGCTGTCAGTCGCGGGACCCAAGGGTATGTGGTGTGTGACACCCGCCCAAAGAAAGTAGGGCGGATCAACAGTCCGCTTAAAAACGATGGCTCGGCAGGACGCGAACAACGTATTCGCGCTGACGTCGTTTCTTTACGGCGCCAACGCTCCTTATATTGAAGAGCTTTATGCTCAATATCAGGAAAACCCGAATTCACTCGACCCCGAGTGGAAAGAATTCTTTTCTTCGCTTCAGGACAATCCAGAAGACGTAATCAAGGAAGCTCGCGGAGCAACCTGGCAGCGTTCTGATTGGCCAGTTCCAGCAAATGGTGAACTGGTTTCAGCTCTTGATGGCGACTGGCCCGCTGAAAAAGAAGTCAGCAAAAAGATCAAGTCCACGGCCAAGAAGAATGGTGTTGAGCTAACCGAAGATCAGGTGCTGCAGGCAACTCGCGATAGTGTTCGTGCGATCATGATGATCCGTGCTTACCGTATGCGCGGCCACTTGCATGCTGATCTTGACCCGCTCCGCCTTGCTGTTCCTGGTGACCATGAAGAGTTGCATCCCGCGACCTATGGCTTCTCTGAAGCGGACTGGGATCGGAAGATCTTCCTGGACAACGTTCTGGGCATGGAATTCGCCACCATCCGTGAGATGCTGGAAATTCTGAAACGGACCTATTGCTCCACCCTTGGTGTCGAGTTCATGCATATTTCTGATCCAGCTGCAAAAGCATGGATCCAGGAGCGCATTGAAGGTCCGGACAAGCATGTTGCCTTCACACCGGAAGGTAAGAAAGCGATCCTCAATAAACTTGTTGAGGCCGAAGGCTTCGAGAAGTTCCTTGATGTGAAATACACCGGTACAAAGCGTTTCGGTCTGGACGGTGGTGAAGCACTGATCCCGGCGCTTGAGCAGATCATCAAACGCGGTGGTGCTCTTGGTGTTAAAGACATCGTTCTGGGCATGGCACACCGTGGTCGTTTGAACGTTCTGTCTCAGGTGATGGGCAAGCCACATCGCGCGATCTTCCATGAATTCAAGGGCGGTTCATATGCTCCTGATGATGTGGAAGGCTCTGGTGATGTGAAGTACCACCTCGGTGCCTCTTCTGACCGCTCCTTCGACAACAACAACGTTCACCTGTCTTTGACTGCGAACCCGTCTCACCTTGAGATCGTAAACCCGGTTGTTCTGGGTAAGGTTCGTGCCAAGCAGGACCAGCTTTCTGATTGGAAAGAGACATCAGAAATTGACCGCAGTAACGTCCTCCCATTGCTTCTGCACGGCGATGCTGCGTTTGCTGGTCAGGGTGTTGTTGCTGAATGTTTCGGTCTGTCCGCGCTTCGTGGTCACCGCACTGGTGGTTCGATCCATGTGATCATCAACAACCAGATCGGTTTTACAACCAACCCACGTTTCTCACGGTCTTCACCTTATCCGTCTGACGCCGCGAAAGTGATTGAAGCGCCGATCTTCCATGCAAATGGTGATGATCCGGAAGCTGTGACTTTTGCCGCAAAGATTGCAACTGAATATCGTCAGAAGTTCGGACGCCCAGTCGTGATTGATATCATCTGTTATCGCCGCTTTGGCCATAACGAAGGTGACGAGCCTGCGTTTACGCAGCCAATCATGTACCGCAAGATCCGCAAGCATGAAACAACCCTTCAGATCTATGCTGACAAGCTGGTCAAAGAAGGTCTGATGTCTGCTGAGGACGTTAATAAAGCAAAAGCTGATTGGCGTTCGCATCTGGATCGTGAGTTCGAAACAGGCCAAACCTACAAGCCAAACAAAGCCGACTGGCTTGATGGCCGTTGGTCTAAGATGAAGATTGCTAAGGAAGTCGATGAGCCGCGTCGTGGTTCTACTGGTCTTTCAATGGATGAACTCAAGGAACTTGGCGGCAAGCTGACTAATGTTCCTGATGACTTCAATGCACACCGCACGATCCGCCGCTTCATGAACAACCGTGCCAAAATGATTGAGACCGGTGAAGGTATCGATTGGGCAATGGGCGAAGCAATGGCATTCGGTGCATTGCTGAAAGAAGGCCATTCCGTTCGCTTGTCCGGTCAGGATTGTGAGCGCGGTACCTTCTCTCAGCGTCACTCTGTTCTGTATGATCAGGAAGACGAAGACCGTTACATCCCGCTGAACCACGTTGGTGAAAAGCAGGGTCGTTACGAAGTCATCAACTCAATGCTTTCTGAAGAAGCAGTGTTGGGCTTTGAATACGGTTACTCGTTGACAGAACCAAATGCGCTGACCATGTGGGAAGCACAGTTCGGTGACTTCGCAAACGGTGCGCAGGTGCTGTTTGACCAGTTCATCTCCTCTGGTGAGCGTAAATGGCTTCGAATGTCCGGTCTGGTATGTTTGCTGCCGCATGGCTATGAAGGTCAAGGGCCTGAGCACTCCTCAGCACGCCTTGAGCGTTTCTTGCAGATGTGCGCGGAAGACAACATGCAGGTAGCCAACTGTTCGACACCGGCTAACTACTTCCACATCCTTCGCCGTCAGTTGAAGCGTGACATTCGTAAGCCACTCGTTCTGATGACGCCAAAGTCTCTGCTCCGCCATAAGCGTGCAGTTTCCAAACTGGAAGATTTCGGCGCAGACGAAAGCTTCCACCGTCTCCTTCACGATGATGCTCAGACGAACCCAGGTTCAACTGTTGAGCTGAAGAAGGATGAAGACATCCGTCGCGTGATCCTGTGTACAGGTAAGGTCTACTATGACCTGCTCGAAGAGCGTGAGAAACGTAACATCAACGATGTTTACATCCTCCGCGTTGAGCAGCTCTATCCGTTCCCGACCAAGTCCTTGTGCGTAGAGATGGGCCGCTTCAAGAATGCAGACGTAGTCTGGTGTCAGGAAGAGCCAAAGAACATGGGCTCATGGTTCTTCATTCAACAGTACATTGAATGGGTTCTGGAGCATGTGAATGCAAAAGTGCATCGCCCGCGTTACGTTGGCCGTCCACCAGCTGCTGCAACAGCAACCGGCTTGATGTCAAAGCACTTGGCTCAGCTACAAGCTTTCCTCGACGATGCATTCGCCGAGTAAGTACCTCGTAATCAGGTAAGTCCGACAGGCCTTTTAGGGGCCCTGAAACGAAAAGAGATAGAGACAATGGCGACGGAAATTCGAGTACCCACTCTGGGTGAATCCGTAACCGAGGCAACAATCGCTCAATGGTTCAAAAAACCGGGCGATGCGGTGAATGCAGATGAGCCACTGGTTGAGCTGGAAACAGACAAGGTAACTGTTGAAGTGCCTGCACCTGTAGCCGGTAAACTGGACAGCATTGATGTGAAAGAAGGCGAGACTGTTGAAGTTGGCACCCTTCTTGGTTCCATCGCAGAGGGCGCAGCTGGTGCTGTGTCCGCTCCTGCTGCCGAAGCTGCACCGGCTGCTAAAGCAGCGCCTACTGCAGCTGCTGAAACAGTTGAAGTTCTGGTACCACACGCTGGTGAAAGTGTTACCGAAGCTGAAGTTGGCGAATGGTCAGTTAAAGTTGGTGACGTTGTAAAGGCTGACGATATCCTCGTTGAGCTGGAAACAGACAAAGCTGCTCAGGAAGTACCTAGCCCAGTTGCTGGTACCGTGGTTGAAATCGCTCAGGCAACTGGCGCAACTGTTGAGCCTGGTAACCTGCTCTGCAAAATCGCTAAAGGCGACGGCGCAGCTGTTGCCGCTGCTGCTCCGGCAGCTGCCGCAACAGCTCCAGTGGTTTCTGGCACAAGCATGCCAGCAGCACCTTCTGCAGCAAAGATGATGGCTGAAAAAGGTCTCTCCGCTGATCAGGTTGCAGGCTCCGGTAAACGCGGTCAGGTTCTTAAAGGTGATGTTCTCGCAGCTGTTGCTGCTGGCGTTTCTGCTGCTCCGGCAGCCGCTCCAGCTCCTGTTGCAGTGCGCGCCGTTTCAGCTCCGACTGACGAAGTGCGTGAAGAGCGTGTTCGCATGACCAAGCTGCGCCAGACGATTGCGCGCCGCTTGAAAGATGCTCAGAACACTGCGGCTATGTTGACCACTTACAACGAAGTGGACATGAAGCCGATCATGGACCTGCGCAAGCAGTACAAGGACATCTTTGAGAAGAAGCACGGCGTAAAGCTCGGCTTCATGGGTTTCTTCACCAAAGCAATTACCCATGCTCTTAAAGAAATCCCGGCTGTAAACGCTGAGATCGATGGCACTGACATCATCTACAAAAACTACGCTCATATCGGTGTTGCTGTTGGCACTCCGAAGGGTCTCGTGGTTCCTGTTGTTCGTGATGCAGACCAGATGTCTATTGCTGAAATCGAAAAAGAAATCGGCAACCTCGGTCGTAAAGGCCGTGATGGCAAGCTCTCCATGGCAGACATGCAGGGTGGTACCTTCACCGTTTCTAATGGTGGCGTCTACGGTTCCCTGATGTCCTCTCCAATCCTGAATGCACCGCAGTCCGGTATCCTCGGTATGCATAAAATTCAGGAGCGTCCGGTTGCGATCAACGGTCAGGTAGAAATCCGTCCGATGATGTATCTGGCTCTGTCTTACGATCACCGTATCGTTGACGGCAAAGAGGCAGTGACCTTCCTGGTTCGTGTTAAAGAGAGCCTTGAAGATCCACAGCGTCTGATTCTGGACCTCTGATATAAACGTGCCCGGCACTGGCCGGGCACATTTGTTTTAAGGGAAATTGGCGCACTTCTCTTCGTTGCAGCCTTCTCCCGTCTACTTACAGGGATTTGCAAATGTCCTACGATCTCGTCGTCATCGGTACCGGCCCAGGCGGTTATGTTTGTGCAATCAAGGCAGCTCAGCTCGGCATGAAAGTTGCTGTGGTTGAGAAGCGTAAGACCCATGGTGGTACCTGCCTGAACATTGGTTGTATTCCATCCAAAGCTCTGCTGCATGCCTCTGAAATGTTCGAGGAAGCAAACCACAGCTTTGAAGCCCTTGGCATCAAAACGTCCAAGCCAAAAGTGGACTGGAAGGCAATGCTGGCGCACAAAGATAAAGTGATCGACGGCAATGTGACCGGTATCGATTACCTCTTCAAAAAGAACAAGATCGACGTTCACTTTGGTACTGGCCGCGTGCTGGGTGCTGGTCGCGTAGAAGTAAAAGCTGAAGACGGCTCTACTTCCATCGTTGAAACCAAGAACATCGTTATCGCAACAGGTTCTGACGTGATGCCTCTGCCAGGTATCGAGATCGATGAGAAAACTGTCGTCTCTTCAACTGGCGCCCTGTCTCTGGATAAAGTGCCGAACCGTATGACAGTTGTCGGCGCTGGCGTTATTGGTCTTGAGCTTGGTTCTGTCTACGCCCGTCTTGGTGCTGAAGTGACCGTTGTTGAGTTCATGGACAAGATACTCGGCCCAATGGATGCAGATGTTTCCAAGCAGTTCCTCCGTATGCTGAAAAAGCAAGGCCTCAAGTTCAAGCTGTCCTCGAAGGTAACTGCGGTTCAGAAAAAAGGTCGTGCTCTGGAAGTGACCGTTGAGCCAGCAGCAGGTGAAGCCGCCGCCGCTACTCTGGATGCAGACGTGGTTCTCGTCGCGATCGGTCGCCGTCCATATACGGAAGGTCTTGGTCTGGCAGAAGCAGGTGTTGAGCTGGACGAGCGTGGCCGCGTGAAGACAGACAACCACTACAAAACCAACGTTGACGGTATCTTTGCTATCGGTGATGTGATTGCTGGCCCGATGCTTGCGCACAAAGCGGAAGACGAAGGTGTTGCAGTTGCAGAAATGCTCTCAGGTCAGGCTGGTCACGTAAACTATGACGTCATTCCTGGTGTTGTTTACACCTCTCCTGAAGTGGCCAGCGTCGGCAAAACTGAAGAAGAGCTGAAAGCTGCTGGCATCAAATTCAAGTCCGGCAAGTTCCCGTTTTCCGCAAATGGTCGTGCAAAAGCAATGCTGCACACCGACGGTTTCGTCAAAGTGCTGGCTGACGCTGAAACAGATCGCGTGCTTGGTGTTCATATCGTTGGCTTCGGTGCTGGCGAAATGATCCACGAAGCATGTGTTCTGATGGAATTTGGCGGTTCCTCTGAGGATCTGGGTCGCACCTGTCACGCGCACCCAACCATGTCCGAAGCAGTGAAAGAAGCTGCTATGGCAACATTCGCCAAGCCAATTCATATGTAATCTGGAATTTCTGGATTAAAAAAAAGCCGCTTCAGGAAACTGAGGCGGCTTTTTTGCTACTGGCGGACCAGAATATAACTGCGGGTCTTGTTGGGAATTGTTGGATCATGGTTTTCGGTGCGGACATATGCCTGAATGCGCTCTCCCATTGGCCGCAGCTCAATATGCTGGGCTTTGAAGAAACCACCGAACCGGAACGTGAGTACGCCAGAAAAGCTAAGCTGTCCTGCAGCCCAACCCCATTTGCAATCGCGAGGAGAGCAGCTGGTGAAGGCACGAGCACGCACAACCAGTTGGCCGTCAAGGCATTGCCCTTCAACTTCAATCTGAGAGAGCTCTTTCAAACGTGCTTTGGGATTTTCCCAATCCCCCAGCTCCGCCATTTCTGATTTGCGGACTTCACAGGCGGTTTGCGCTTGAGCTGCAGAAACAAGAAAGGCAAACGTGCAGAAGAATATGCACAAAAATGATGTTTGTCTAAGTTTCATGACTAAAAGCTCCCCGCCTAGTCCTCTCATATATCAATGTAGATGGGCTCTGCGAGGAGTAAATGCGTGTTTTATCCTATCACCCTAGGTCTTTTACGCTTTTGACGATGTCCTGAAGCTTGCGCGTAGCTGCGGATGGACTGGATGCCCCACAGATTGCTGAAATAACTGCAATCCCATCAGCTCCAGCTTTGATCACCTGATCCGCATTAGCAAGCGAAATTCCGCCAATTCCAACCACAGGCAACTGAGATTGAACCGTTAAACCGGCAAAGCTCTGCATACCCATGTCAGCCGCATCATCCTTACTGTTCGTCGGGAAACAGGCGCCTATGCCAAGGTAATCACAGGCGGAAATATCCGCAGTATCCAGCTCGTCCTGAGTGCTGACCGAAAGACCTAGCAGCTTATCTGAGCCGATCAGCTCCCGGGCTTTCGTGGCATCCATATCATCCTGCCCAACATGAACACCGTCCGCATCAACCGCTAAGGCAACATCTACACGATCATTGACGATTAGCGGCACATTCAACGGTTTCAACGCTCGCATCAACCGCTCTGCCAGCTCAATTTGCTTGCGCGTGCTGCCAGTCTTGTCACGAAGCTGCACAACAGTAGCGCCGTTTTGTGCGGCTGCGATTGCTATGTCGACGGGATCCTGACCGGGGCAGTCTTGCGGCCCCAGCACCAGATAAACGGACAGATCAAGCAACGGTTTCATGCATTTCAATCCGTGCTGTTGCGTTGAGGATATCGCTGTTCAGCTGATAGAGGCCGTTAATGATATCCAGCTGCAAGCTTGCTGGTCCTGCTGAATTTTTTGCAGCAATTTCACCAACCACTCCGAGGAAAACCATTGCATCAACAGCAGCATCAAATGGGTCATCGCAAACTGCCAGTGTTGCGCCAGTCAAAGCCGTTGCCGTACAGCCAAGACCAGTCGCATAAGGCATCATCTTATCCCCGTTGGCGACTTCAGCAGTGCGCGCACCATCAGTGATGAAATCGACCGGACCAGAGACAACAACAACAGCGCCCGTCTGCTTCGCCAGTTCTTTCGCTCCTGCGAGAGCAGCCTCCGAACTATCGGTGCTATCAACGCCTTTTCCTCCTGCACCCTGACCAGCAAGTGCCATGATTTCAGAGGCATTGCCACGAATGACGCTCGGCTTATTCTCCAGCAATTCACCAGCTAGCTTGGTGCGGAAGGTCAGCGCTCCAACAGCCACCGGGTCCAGCACCCAAGGGCGACCAGCTTTGTGGGCAGCAGCAGTTGCCAGCTTCATCGCCTCTGCCTGAGCAGGGGTAACCGTGCCAACGTTGACCACTAATGCACCTGTAACACTTGCAAGTTCAGGGGCTTCTTCTGGGCCATCCACCATGGCAGGGGAGGCGCCAATGGCCAGCAGGGCGTTCGCTGTGGTGTTGGCCACCACGATGTTCGTCATGTTATGGACGAGTGGACTGTTGTCACGAATTGCAGAAAGAGTTGCGCAAGCGCTTTCGACACGACCCATTTTTATCCTCGGTCTTGTTGTGCGAAAGAGAGCTGGTATCAGGGACTTGGCAAACTGCCAGACAATCTATCCCCCAACACGGCGTGAGTGCTCCCTTCGCTGGAATTATCCAGAGCAGGTTCTTCGAGTATGATCTCAGCCACAACACACGTGTCGGGCACCCCGTTTCACATCGACGAACCTAGGGGATCTGCTAAGGGAGATCAAGGTGATGTGAGGGAGGGGGACAACCTATCAACGACGCGGGTGTGCCTTGTCATAAGCGTCCAACAGCTGTGCACTGTTCACTTCCGTATAAATCTGTGTGGTAGAAAGGCTTGCGTGCCCCAGTAGCTCCTGAATGCTCCTCAAATCCCCGCCTTCAGAGAGCAAATGAGTTGCAAACGAATGGCGTAAAGCGTGAGGAGTTGCGGTGTCTGGTAGACCAAGAGCACTGCGGATTTTTTGCATGGCCAGCTGGATCATACGCGCATTCAGCGGGCCACCACGAACGCCGCGAAACAGCGGTGAGCTGCCCGACAGATCATAAGGGCACTGCTTTTTGTAGGCTTCAATAGCTTCTATTACCACTGGCAGAACCGGAACAAGCCGTTCTTTGTTGCCTTTACCGCGAATCTTCAGCGACTTATCCCCCTCCTTCGGCGCTGAGGCCGATGTCAGAGACAGCGCTTCAGAGATACGGAGACCGCAACCGTAGAGCAGTGTGAACACCGCTGCGTTGCGGGATTCAACCCAGGGAGTGTCCTCAAAAGCGAGATCGCTGCTGACAATCGCTTTGGCTTCCTCAACGGGGATAGGCTTGGGCAGGCTGCGGGGAAGTCTCGGCGTACGAACAGCTGCAGCACCAGCCGCATTCACCTCACCGCGCTCCTCCAGAAACGAGAGGAAGGAGCGGATGCCAGCCAACCCGCGGGCAAGCGTCCGCGTCTGCGCGCCATCCCTCCGACGCGTCGCCAGAAATGCGCGAAAGTCCTTTGGTTTCAAAGACTCCAGATGCCGCAGGGCAACCGGTTCGCCTTCATAACTGGTCATGAAGCGCAGGAACTGACGGGTGTCGCGCTCATACGCTTCCAGTGTCCGTTCAGCCAGTCGCCGTTCAGAGCCCAGATGATCAATCCAGTCTTCTATCGCTGCGGTAACATCTGGTTTGCAGATGATGAGTAAGTCTTCGCCGCTATCAAGGGAATTTGCCATTCGCAAAGTGTAAGCGCCAAATCTGGCTGAATGGTTACCAAAAGATAAACATACACGCCTTTGCGAAATGCCTGCGCAAATTCAGTTGATGACGATTGGCTGCCCGTGATCACTGATGATCCGGTCAATTTCCTGCCGAGCGGCCATCGCAAACCGTTTCTGGTTCTCGGTTGGCACCACAGAATCCCCCAAAACGACGATGTTCTCGTCATTAAACCGGTTCGCCGGGCCTGTGTAATTGAAGCTGCCGACAATCATAATGCTATCATCAATTACCATAAGCTTATGATGAAGCTTACCAATTCGGCTTGAACCGCGAACGAAATGCAAATCAGCACCAGCTTCTGCTAAAGGCTGAGTGGCTGCCCAGTCCTGTCCGCCTTGCCGGGCATCAAGCGCACCACGCACCTTTCGCCCAGCCTCCATCAGCAGCAACATGGCATCATCAATGCCGGAGCTTTTGGAGAAGGTGAAGATAGCAAAGTCCACTCGTTCCTTAGCTTTTGTCATCTGTTTGGTGACTTCCATCTCTGGTGCGTGGTCCGGTGCAAAGCAAACTTTCACGCGGATGTCGTCAACAATCACTTCTTTCGGTGTGTTCTCGGCTTCGTTGTCATCAACGCTGTATCGGCCAAATCGCCCCCGTTTAATCTCCCTGAATTCCCGTTCAAAGATATCGGCAACCTTCTCATTCTTGATGATGAGAAGATGGTTCAGGTTGCGATGTGTGCCGGTCTCAGTGAAGTTTGTGGAGCCGGTCAGAACAGCATTGCCATCGCGAATGATGAATTTCTGATGGAATATCCGTGGGTTAAAGTCAGTCCGAACCCACACCTTAGAGCGCAGCAACGCCGCGTGAAGTTGCCGGTTCACCTCGTTCTCAACACGAGGGTCGCTTGAGTGCGGGTCGTCTGCTGGCTCATCTACGCTCAGGTAATCCGCCTCGGACACCACTCGCACCCGCACCCCGCGTCGCTTTGCGTTGATAAGTGCGTTGGTTATGCGTTTATTGTCTATTTCTTGAATTGCTATGTCGAGCGAGCGCTCTGCAGCATCAATAAACCCGATAATCTCTCCCTCAAGATCATCCAGCGGGTTATCCGGTAAATGATCGAGGACTGTCTTCGGACCAACAAGGAATTTAAGATTCTCAGTTTCAACTGCCATTGTACCCTCCCACCGTCATAACACCTTACCCTAGGGTAGATGATGTGTCGGTACACAATTATGACGGTAGGAAGCGAAAAGAGGACCTAGCTAGAAACCAACCGAAATAAGTGGATTGGTGTTGCCTTGAATTTCCAGGATGCGAGCATCACGCAGCTGCTCTTCTTCAGAGACCGGATCCTCTGCCATCCAATTGTTGAACATCTCCACTTCAGTCTCTGTCAGAGGCATGCCGTAGGTGGTCTGCATGTACAGATAGATCCGCGCAATATCACCGCGCGTCTCAGCCATCGGCTCGGCAACTTTCCGGCTGCTGTCAATCTCAAAGTCACAAGCACCGTAAGTCCGGTCTTCGCCAGTAATAACGGCCATGCGATAATTGGAGCGGTCTCCGTTTAACTCACCAACGGCTGGAACGAGGTTATGGAGATCAGCTTCCATGCGCTTGAAATCTGCATCAACTTTAGAGCAGCACCGGCGGCCCTTATAGGATTTGCCCTTCTTGGTGGTGCAGGCAGGGTCGCCTTCACTCCAGCAAGCCCGGGTTTTGCCAAAACGGGAGGCCGGAACAATATGCTCCCACTCAATCCGCTTGCCGCGCTTGGCGTTTTTGCGCGGAGTATACCCGCAACTGTCCGCATCAACCTGCTTCTTTCCATTGTAGGTGCAACCACAATAGAAGGTCTCGCGATACTCTTCTGACGGATAAATATGCTTCTCCAACAGGCGCTTGGCCTGAGAGAAGCTGGTTGGCGGCGCAGAAAAGGCTGCAGTTGTCCAGATGCAAGCTAAAAGGGCAGCAGAGAATACGATGAGGTTACGCATGAAGGAGTCTTTCGCAAGCGTATCCCTGAAAAGTGGTCTCCGGTTTTCAGATAAGGATACGCATTAATAAAGATCTTGAATGAGGCGCGTGAATGAAATGCACGCGACATATTCAAGTTCACCATCAGAAACTGGCGAGGGAGAGTTAAGAAAACCCTGCCAACACTGTTTGACGCGGTGGATACTGGTTTGTGCTGGTCCACTTTGACCGAATGAATGGGTGTGAACCTTGCCAAGCAAGATGAGGGGAGGAGAGATTGAGGGTTAAACGGAGGTTCTAAGAGCGCAATCGCGCTGCTAATTCACGAATTTGATGCTGAGCAAATACCTCAACGCCGTTCTTGAGCAGATCAGCAGCGACGACACCCAGGCCAGAACGAGTTTGCCCATCATGATGCCCACTATAGATAAAAGTGCTCCCGCAGGATGGGCTGCCATCCGTCAGCAAAGCAAAACGGCAACTTTCTTCAAGAGCGGTCTGTACCGCGATGCTAGCACCAAGGCGAAACTGGTTGGTGACGTCGCGCCCATTGTCTTCAAAAATTCCGCCATGGCCTTCGAGAACATCTGTGCCCAATTGGTTCTCTTCAATCTCAGCTGGTGGGCGCGGTGTTGGAAATCCTGCTGCGACTTCCGGGCAAAGGGGCACCAGAATACCGGCTTCCTTCCAACCAGTTAGAATACTGCTTTCAAGTGGTAGGCCACTGCCGTTGTAGCGGACTGGCTCACCAAGCAAGCACGCACTTATCAGGATTTTCGTGGTCATACTGCGGATACCTGAATTTTAGATAGGCTTGGGCTGGCTGAGACTGCACGATAAAACAAAAAACGCGGACTCAATGGCCCGCGCTTAATATCATCGCGATATGCGAAAACGAAATGAGCTTAAACGATGCTCTGACCGGTTGCTGCCCAGTCCTTCATGAATGCTTCCAGACCTTTGTCGGTCAATGGGTGCTTCACGAGGCCCTTCAGTGTTGAAGGTGGGATAGTTGCAACATCAGCGCCGATGAGCGCGCAGTCTTTTACGTGGTTTGCGCTACGGATAGAAGCTGCAAGAATTTCGGTGGTGAAGCCGTAGTTATCATAGATCTGACGGATTTCAGCAATCAGGTCCAGGCCTTCAATGTTGATGTCGTCCAGACGGCCAATGAATGGAGAGATGAAGGTCGCGCCAGCTTTTGCAGCCAGAAGAGCCTGGTTTGCAGAGAAGCAAAGGGTCACGTTGGTCTGCACGCCTTTGTTCGCCAGAACGCGGCAAGCCTTCAGGCCTTCCAATGTCAAAGGCAGCTTGATGCAGATGTTATCTGCAATTGCGATCAGCTCTTCAGCTTCTTTCAGCATGCCTTCAGCGTCGGTTGCGACAACTTCAGCAGAAACAGGACCATCCACAAGCTCGCAGATCTCTGCGATGACTTCTTTCATTGGACGGCCAGATTTCATGATAAGAGATGGGTTAGTGGTAACACCATCGAGAAGACCGGTTGCAGCCAGCTCTTTAATGTCGTTGGTGTCAGCAGTATCAACGAAGAATTTCATGCCGGAAAGGCTCCTGATTTCTTAGTAGCCTCTCGTAGGGTACCGGAGGCCTAGGGGGGAATTCCGGTATGTGTTTAGCCCAGAGTGTATAGAAACAACAAGAGTAAAACCCGCTAAAGCGTATTCCCGAAAACTGGATTTCGGTTTTAGGATAAGAATGCGCGGCAAAACCAGCAAGTGCTCAACAAGGAATGGAGTTTCGTGAGTCAGCAAACTGAGTTTTTTGGCAACGGCCAGATGTGTGAACCAGAGGTTATTGTACCTGTGCTGGTTCCTGTCGCTGTCGCAGGTGCTTATTCCTATAAAGTACCCGCTGACATGGACGTACGCCCCGGTTCCATCGTGCGTGTGCCTCTTGGCCCGCGTGAGGTGATCGGTGCCGTTTGGGATGGAGAACCAGACACAAAGGTTAATCCCAAAAGGCTGAAAAGCATCCTGCATGTCTACGATACGCCCCCAATCGCTGAAGATCTTAGGAAATACATAGACTGGGTTGCCGCATGGACGCTGGGCGCTCCCGGCATGGTTTTGCGCATGGTGCTGCGTTCTGAGGAGGCTTTGGAACCAGAAACGCTGCTCTCTGGTGTGCGCTACATTGATGGCATGCAGCCGGACCGCATGACACCTGCGCGCTCAAAAGTCATGGAACTCGTCGAAAATGGCATGGCATGGACACGCCCCGGTTTAGCGGGAGCTGCTGGTGTCAGCTCCTCGGTCATCGACGGCCTTAAAAAGCAAGGCGTGCTGGAAGAAGCAATGCTGCCAGCAACCCCGCCACTACCGGATCCTGATCCATCTCTTCCGGGCAGAAAGCTGACAGATCTTCAGGAAGGTGCCGCGAATCAGTTGTGTGAGTCCATCGGAAAAGGCTTCAAAGCCTTCCTTATCGATGGGGTGACAGGGTCAGGAAAGACCGAAGTTTATTTCGAAGCCGTCGCCGAAGCTCTCAGAAACAACGAGCAGGCTCTGGTTCTCATCCCCGAAATTGCGCTCACCAACCAGTTTTTGGAGCGGTTTGAGCAGCGATTTGGGGTCAGACCAGCCGAATGGCACTCGCAAGTACCTCCAAAACGACGCGCAAGAACGTGGCGGGGAGTCGCAAATGGCGAAGTGAAGGTCGTTGTAGGTGCGCGGTCAGCACTTTTCCTTCCTTTTCACAGGCTAGGTTTGCTGGTCGTGGATGAAGAGCATGATACGGCCTACAAGCAAGATGATCGCGTTCCCTACAACGCTAGGGATATGGCCGTTGTTCGAGGGCATATCTCTGGTTTCCCTGTCGTGCTCGCCAGTGCAACACCATCTGTGGAAAGTCAGGTAAATGCAAAGCTCGGCCGATACACGAAAATTGTGCTTCCAGTGCGTGCTTCCGGTGCGGAAATGCCAGTAATCAAAGGCATTGATATGCGCTGTGATGGGCCTGAGCGAGGCAAATGGCTGGCACCTGCACTGGTCAATGAGATTCAGGAAACACTGACCAACGGTAATCAGGTTCTGCTCTTTTTGAACCGTAGGGGTTATGCCCCACTGACCCTGTGCAGAACCTGCGGCCATCGGTTCCATTGTGAAAACTGCTCAGCTTGGCTTGTGGAGCACCGCTTTAAGGGCAAATTAGTATGCCACCACTGCGGCTATTCACAGCCTATGCCGGATAAATGCCCCGAATGCAGCAAGCCCGATACGCTGGTTGCGTGTGGTCCTGGCGTGGAACGAATTGCTGAAGATGTCTCAGCGTTATTTCCCGAGGCGCGCGTCCTTGTTCTCTCCTCGGATTTACCGGGCGGAACAGAGCGCATAAATCGCGAAATGAAGCTCGTTGAAACGGGCGAAGTTGACATTGTCATCGGCACGCAATTGGTCGCCAAAGGGCATAACTTTCCATTAATGACCCTTGTAGGGGTGGTTGATGCTGATTTGGGCCTGGCAAATGGCGATCCAAGGGCAGCAGAGCGCACTTTCCAGCTTCTGGCTCAGGTGACGGGACGTGCTGGCCGAATACACGGAAAAGGCAGGGGATTGCTGCAAACTTACAACCCTGACCAACCCGTTATAAAGGCACTTCTCTCCGGAAATCCCGAGGAATTTTACGCTGCGGAAATCGAGTCGCGAGAAAACGCCGGCCTGCCTCCATTCGGGAGACTCGCAGCATTGATTATCTCTGGAGCGGATAGAACTCTCACCGAAAAATTTTCCAAAACTCTTGCAGTAAATAGTCCTAGTTCAGAAGGCGTTCAAATCCTCGGTCCGGCAGAGGCTGCAATGGCGTTGGTGAGGGGCAGATATCGGTTCCGTTTGCTCGCAATCGCACCCCGGAGTGTTGATTTACAAGGCTTTCTGAGAAGCTGGTTGTCTGCCGCTCCCAAGCCAACTGGCGGTATCAGAGTGCAGGTTGATGTTGACCCCCAAAGTTTCATGTAGTGCTGCGCAGAAAGTTTGATACCTCAATGTATGCGTTGGAATACCTACGCCATGTTGCAAGGTGTTCAAGCGTGTGCTATGCGAAGCGCGGCTTTATCGGCACGGTTATCTCAGATTGTGCCATTCAAATTGAATTAGACGCGACTTATCAAGGATTTGGATTTCCGGCGAGCCAGCCGCCAGAATCTTGTATGCGCGGGAGAGCACGGATCCAGTGACTGACAACGTATCTCTCATTTCGGGCGTGGCCTTGCGTTATGCTTCTGCGCTGTTGGACCTTGCTGAGGAGCAGGGTGCGACGGCAGAGGTGGAGAAGGGTCTCGACCAGTTTGAGGCACTCTTGAACGAGAGTGCTGATCTTGATCGTCTTATCAAGAGCCCCGTTTTTAGTGCAGACGCTCAATTAAAGGCGATCTCTGCTATTTTGGAAAAGGCCGGAATTTCCGGCCTGACCGCAAATTTTGTGAAGTTGGTTGCCCAAAACAGGCGCCTCTTTGCCGTTCCAGGCATGATTCAGGGTTTCCGTGAGCAGCTTGCTGCAAAGCGTGGAGAAGTTACTGCTCTAGTAACCTCTGCAACGGAATTAAACGCTGAGCATGTCGCAGCTCTTAAAGAAGCACTCAACGCTTCTACGGGCAAGAATGTGAAGATTGTAGTGAAGGTGGACTCATCCATTCTTGGTGGTTTGATCGTGAAGATCGGCAGCCGGATGATTGATACGTCACTGCGAACCAAGCTCAACTCTCTTAAGTTCGCGATGAAAGAGGTCGGTTGATGGATATTCGGGCTGCGGAAATTTCCGCTATCCTCAAGGACCAGATCAAGAACTTCGGCCAAGAAGCTGAAGTGACTGAAGTTGGTCAAGTACTTTCCGTAGGCGACGGCATTGCCCGCGTTTACGGCCTGGACAACGTCCAGGCGGGTGAAATGGTTGAATTCCCAGGTGGTATCCGGGGAATGGCATTGAACCTTGAAACTGACAATGTCGGTGTTGTTATCTTCGGTAGCGACCGTGACATTAAAGAAGGCGACACGGTAAAACGTACCGGCGCTATTGTGGAAGTTCCAGTAGGTAAGGGTCTGTTGGGTCGCGTTGTCGATCCACTCGGGAACCCAATCGACGGCAAAGGTCCGATCGAATCTACTGAACGTCGTCGCGTTGACGTGAAGGCACCAGGCATTCTGCCTCGTAAGTCCGTTCACGAGCCAATGTCTACAGGTCTTAAAGCGATTGATGCTTTGATTCCAATCGGACGTGGTCAGCGCGAGTTGGTGATTGGTGACCGTCAGACCGGTAAAACCGCTATCATCCTCGACACCTTCCTCAACCAGAAGCCTTTGCACGCATCTGACGACGAACACGAAAAGCTGTACTGCATCTATGTTGCGGTTGGCCAGAAGCGTTCAACTGTTGCTCAGTTCGTGAAAGCTCTGGAAGACGCTGGTGCTCTGGAATACTCCATCGTTGTTGCTGCAACAGCGTCTGATCCTGCTCCATTGCAGTATCTGGCACCGTTCGCAGGCACCACAATGGGTGAGTACTTCCGCGACAACTCCATGCACGCTGTGATCGGTTATGATGACCTTTCCAAGCAGGCTGTTGCGTATCGCCAGATGTCCCTGTTGCTCCGTCGTCCACCAGGACGTGAAGCGTACCCAGGTGACGTGTTCTACCTGCACTCCCGTCTGCTCGAGCGTTCTGCGAAGCTGAACGAAGACCACGGCCTCGGTTCTCTGACCGCGCTGCCTGTGATCGAAACTCAGGGTGGTGACGTTTCTGCGTTTATTCCGACCAACGTGATCTCCATCACCGACGGTCAGATCTTCCTTGAAACGGATCTGTTCTTCCAGGGCATTCGTCCAGCGGTTAACGTTGGTCTGTCAGTTTCTCGTGTGGGCTCTTCCGCTCAGATTAAAGCGATGAAGCAGGTTGCTGGCCCGGTTAAGGGTGAGCTGGCTCAGTACCGTGAAATGGCTGCGTTCGCGCAGTTTGGTTCTGATCTGGATGCAACCACTCAGAAGCTTCTGAACCGTGGTGCACGCCTGACCGAATTGCTGAAACAGCCGCAGTTCTCTCCGCTTAAAACGGAAGAACAGGTTGCAGTGATCTTCGCTGGTGTGAACGGCTACCTGGACGATCGTCCGGTTGGCGAGGTTCGCGACTTTGAAGCTGGCCTGCTGCGCTTCCTGCGTGCAGAACATGCAGACCTTCTCTCCGCTATCTGGGAGAAGAAGGCACTCGACGCCGATTTGACAGACAAGCTGAAAGCTGCAGTGGAAGCTTACGTCAAGACCCTCGGTTAATTCGAAGCAACGGGATAAGGAACGAGAGCGCCCATGGCGAGCCTCAAGGACCTAAAAAACCGCATCGCTTCGGTCAAAGCGACGCAGAAAATCACCAAGGCCATGAAAATGGTGGCCGCGGCGAAACTGCGTCGTGCCCAGGATGCTGCAGAAGCAGGTCGTCCCTATGCTGAACGCATGGGGACAGTACTTGGCAATCTTGCAGCTGGGTTCGAAGGTCGGGATGATGCGCCGAAGCTGATGACGGGTACAGGACGGGATCAGACACATCTGCTCCTCGTCTGCACAGCAGAGCGTGGTCTCTGTGGTGGTTTCAACTCGTCGATAGCACGTCTGGCACGTGAGCACGCAGACAAACTTCTTTCCGAAGGTAAGACGGTCAAGATCGTCACCGTTGGTAAGAAGGGGCATGACGCCCTGAAGCGTGGCTACGGTCAGTACATTGTAGAGAATATCGAACTACGCGGCCTGAAATCTGTTGAATTCAGCGACACAAAGCACATCGGCGATCTCGTCATGGAAATGTTCCAGGATGAGAAATACGATGTTTGCACACTGTTTTACGCGCAGTTCCAATCGGTAATCAGTCAGGTTCCGACCGCCAAGCAGCTCATCCCAGCTCAGTTTGAAGCGAAAGATGAAGCTCAGGACGGTTCCTCTGAGGACGCGCTTTATGAATACGAACCAGGTGAACAGGAGATCCTTGAGACTCTTCTGCCACGTAACGTCGCTATTCAGATTTACAGCGCAATCCTTGAAAACGGTGCCTCCGAGCAGGGCGCGCGCATGGCCGCTATGGACAGTGCAACGCGTAATGCCGGCGAGATGATCGACAAACTGACAACGACGTACAACCGTCAGCGTCAGGCACAGATCACGACGGAACTGATTGAAATTATTGCGGGCGCGGAAGCGCTCTGACCGAGTTGAGACGAGGATTTAAGTGATGGCTGACACGAAAGTCGGACAGATCACGCAGGTAATCGGCGCTGTTGTCGACGTTCACTTTCCAGGTGAACTCCCTGCAATTCTGAACGCTCTGGAAACTGACAACGGCGGTAACCGTCTGGTTCTCGAAGTTGCTCAGCATCTGGGCGAAAATACAGTACGTACAATCTGCATGGACGCGTCCGAAGGTCTCGTTCGTGGTCAGGAAGTACGCGACACTGGCGAACCTATCGCAGTTCCTGTTGGTGACGGCACTCTGGGCCGCATCATGAACGTGATTGGTGAGCCTGTTGATGAAGCTGGTCCAATTGAACATGATGCCAAACGCGGTATCCACCAGGAAGCTCCGGCATTTGTAGAACAGTCTACAGAAGCTGAGATCCTTCCAACCGGCATTAAGGTTGTTGACCTTATCGCTCCTTACGCAAAGGGTGGTAAGATCGGCCTGTTCGGCGGTGCGGGCGTTGGTAAAACCGTTCTCATCATGGAACTGATCAACAACGTTGCTAAAGCACACGGCGGTTACTCCGTATTCGCTGGTGTTGGTGAGCGTACTCGTGAAGGTAACGACCTTTACTGGGAAATGATCGAATCCGGCGTTAACAAGGAAAAAGGCGGCGAAGGTTCTAAAGCTGCTCTTGTTTACGGTCAGATGAACGAACCTCCAGGAGCACGTGCACGTGTTGCTCTGACAGGTCTGACCATCGCGGAAGACTTCCGTGATAAAGGCCAGGACGTTTTGTTCTTCGTGGACAACATCTTCCGCTTTACGCAGGCTGGTGCTGAAGTGTCCGCACTTCTCGGCCGTATTCCTTCTGCTGTGGGCTACCAGCCTACACTTGCTACCGATATGGGCGGCATGCAGGAGCGTATTACGACCACATCTAAAGGTTCTATCACTTCCGTTCAGGCCGTTTACGTTCCTGCGGATGACTTGACTGACCCTGCACCTGCTTCCACATTTGCTCACTTGGACGCGACTACGGTTCTTAACCGTGCGATCGCTGAAAAAGGCATCTATCCTGCAGTGGATCCACTGGATTCCTCCTCTCGTATGCTTGACCCGCGCATCATCGGTGACGAGCACTACGAAGTTGCGACCCAGGTCCAGGAAACACTTCAGCGCTACAAAGCACTTCAGGACATCATCGCCATCCTTGGCATGGATGAACTTTCTGAAGAAGATAAGCTGGTTGTTGCTCGCGCACGTAAGATCGAGCGCTTCATGTCCCAGCCGTTCTTTGTTGCTGAGGTCTTCACTGGTTCCCCAGGTAAGCTGGTTGCGCTCGAAGACACCATCAAAGGCTTTAAAGGCCTTGTTGCTGGTGAATACGACCACCTGCCAGAAGCTGCATTCTACATGGTTGGCTCTATGGAAGAGGCAATCGAGAAAGCGGCTAAGCTGGCTGAGGACGCTGCTTAATCTCGGTTCTTACGAACCGGTGACTTCTTTGGGTGACGCTTCTGGCGTCACTCTTAGAAACGGATAGAGGATGAGCTAAATGGCTGAAGCATTTCAGTTTGAGCTGGTTTCACCAGAGCGCCTTCTGCTCTCGGCAAAGGTTACTGACGTAATCGTGCCAGGCACTGAAGGTGAATTTGGTGTTGGCGCTGGTCACTCGCCGTTCTTGTCAACCATGCGTCCGGGTGTTGTTAAAGCGCTCAGCGAAGATGGTTCCAAGCACGAATACTTCGTGCGGGGTGGTTTTGCTGACGTTTCCGCGTCTGGCATGACTGTTCTGGCGGAACAGGCGATCCCGATGGCCGATCTTGATGCAGGTTACATCGCACAGCAGATTCAAGATGCGAGTGAAGATGTAGCTGATGCTAAGGACGAAGATGCACGTCAGGCTGCACGGCTGGTACTTTCCCAGCTGCAAGAGCTGCAGGCAGCTATCAAAGCTTCCTGATTGCACTTCGATGCCAAGAAAAACAAAAGCCTCGGCAGTGCCGAGGCTTTTTTGTATCTGCCTATGCAGAAAGCAGGCTCTTTAAACCGTTAGCGGGAGAAAAGAGCGCAGGATGAACGAGCAGCCCAGTCGATTAGGCTGCAAGTCTCTTTTTATTTGCTGCTGCGTTTGCAGCGCGCATTTCCTCAGCACGCGCTTTGCGCTGCTCTGGTGTCTCGTAAACTATCGTGCGATGGTGGTCGCAATAAGAGCCATTTTCAGCGCGGTTCTTGCAAGGGAATGTATAGCTCCCGCTGTCACCTTCAGTCCACTTACACTGACCCGCCTTAGGCATAACTGGTGCTTTCATTTACCTACCCTTGTTCTTTGGAGCCAGTCGATCAACACTTGCATGCACGCGGGAGGAGCGTGAATACCATGCTCGCCGTTGGATCGTTGGAACCATTTTTGATTATGGGATCACCGGAATTTTCTTTTGCTACATTAAAAGCAAACAAATTTACCGGACGGGAAAAAGATTATCTCTCCCCTTTCCAAATTGCTAGATATTTTTAGCTGTGTAAAAATGCTTACACAAGAAAATCTGGATAAAATATTTTTCTGATTTTTAATTGTGTAAGTAAAACAAATAGATAACAGAGTGGATGTGTATGCGCCAATATTAACCACCACGTGAATTCTGCTGAATTGTTGTGGTTACTGCACCAAATTGATTCATCAATTGTGGCGAATTATGGTTTTTCAGAGTGCCTTCCCAGCACACCACCGGCATTGTGAAGTGCTTCGGGAACATCCAAATCACGTCGCGCCGCTTCTCCAAGCTCCACGGTGTAAACCACCGAAGGATTCTGCTGAATGATTGGTTTGCCGCCAATATCACCTCGCAGACTGAGGAGATCATCAAAAAACGCACGATCCCAAAGCACTGGATTGCCTCGTTTGCCATGCGTTGTAGAGACACCGATCAGCTGATCCTGCTTGGAATCGTGATTCTCCAAAAGTTTGTTGATGTCATCCGTGGATACGAAAGGCATATCACCGAGCAGAATGAGTGCAGCCTGTGATTGGTCGTTGACGCTCTCGATTCCTTTTTTGACGGAGGATGAAATACCTTCATCGTACTCAGCATTATGTCTGAACCGGATCGGCAACCCGGAAAGCGCCTCTTCCACCTTAGAGGCCATCGCACCTGTGACGACAATCAGCTCATTCAACTCACTCGCAAGCGCATGCTCGGCAACAAGCCGGACGACAGGCTTCCCATCAATAAGCGCCAGCAGTTTGTTGTGATCCCCCATGCGAGAGGAGTTACCTGCGGCAAGTAGAATACCGCTGCAGGTGGCTTTGTCAGCCTCCTCAGAGAGAGGATGGTCTCGGGGCTGAGGACGACTATGGATTTCTTTCAAAAGCCCACCAACCCCCATCGACATGATGTCTCTGCTGGTAACGCGGATATTGGCCAGCAAGCGCTGCAGGATCCAGTCAAATCCGTTCTCTTGCGGACTCCGCGCACATCCTGGCGCACCAATAACTGGGATGCCATTCAGCTCCCCAAGTACGAGCAGGTTGCCCGGATCAACCGGCATCCCAAAATGGATGAGCTCACCACCAGCTGCTTGAAGAGCTGCAGGAATAACATCTCCTTGATCCACCACGGCTGAAGCGCCAAACACAACAATCAGATCAGCGTCCTGCACTTGCTCTGTGCCAAGCGCATTCGTGAGAGCCTCTTCTTCGTGGGGCACACGCACATCCGCAGCAATCGTGCTTGCTGCAATGTCCAACCGCTCCTGCAAAACACGAAGGCTCTTCGCAATAACTGTCTCTTTCAGATGCGGAAGCGTCGTGGAAATGACTGCAACCGATTTCGGCGCATAAGCAGCCACGGAGATAGCCTCGGAAATCTTATTTGCAGCGCTCTGTGCCAGCTTCTGATCAACAGCCAACGGAATAATCTTCGCAGTCGCAAGCATGCGCCCTTCGCGAACTTCTGTGAACGGAGGCAAGCAGGCAAACGTGATGGCCGGATCAATCAGGTTAGCTTCTGTCACTTTCTCAGCATCTACCTGCAAAATCCCGCTTTGCGAGGCATAAAGATTGGACCGTCCTGTAAAGGGGGGAGAAGCAGAAACAGCTGCGCCGCAAGCATGGTTGGCCAGCAAAGCAGCGGCGTCATCTTCGTGCAAATCAGTTGCCTCAACTTGCGCAACAATAACCTCCGCAAACCCTGCTGCAATCAACTGTCCCACATCCGCATCACTGAGCTGATGTCCTTTGGAGAGGGAGAGGCCATTATGTTTGATGGAGTGGGCAAGGTAACATCCTGCACTCTCTGCGGCTGATCTGCTTCCAAATTTCACGTCAGCTTGCCTTCTTCTGGTTTGCCTTGGTCCCACGCAGGGTCACAATAATCTCCGCAAGCACGGCCACTGCAATCTCAGCTGGGTTGGCGGCGCCAATATCAAGACCAATCGGCGCTTTGATGCGGGCAAAGTCCTCTTCACTCACGCCAGCCGCGAGAAAGCGCTCACAGCGCTTTGCATGTGTCTTGCGGCTTCCTAACGCGCCGACATAAAAGCAGCCCGCTTTCAGCGCTTCCATCAGCGGCACATCATCAATTTTCGGGTCGTGGGTCACCGCAGCAACGGCGGTGAAAGGATCAAGCTTCAACTGCGCCATCACATCTTGCGGCCATTCAGCCAGCAACGGCACCTCGGGGAAGCGCTCTTCAGAGGCAAACGCAGTGCGTGGATCGACTATCGTAATGTCAAACCCTGCCGTTTGTGCAATTGGAACCAGCGCCTGTGTAATGTGAACAGCGCCCACCACCACAATCCGCGTGGCCGGAACCTGCATACTCAGGAAGTACTCTTCGCCGTCTTGCGCCTGTACTCGCCCAGATTTGCCACTGCGAACACCGTTTTCAAAAGCAGCGGCAATGGCACCATCCTCTGCATCATCTCCATAAAGCATCACAGAGGACAGACCGGTTGCCAGATTAGTGAGCAGCGCTGCAGGTTGGCGTGCAGCTCTGGAAGTGTTCAGCAAGCGAACATGTCCGTGATCCGCCTCTGATGTCAGAGGCTCCAGATAAACGCCAATCTTGCCACCACAGGAAAGGCCAACGCGCCACGCAGTTTCATCAGCGACACCAAACTCAATCTTTCGCGCTTTGCCATCTTCCAGCACATCCATGGCCTCAGCAACCACAGCGCCTTCCACACAGCCGCCGGACACTGATCCCTCGAACTCTCCACTCTCATCAATAATGAGATGGCTACCAACAGGGCGCGGCGCTGAACCCCACGTCTCAATCACCGTCGCCAGCACCAGTCTGCGCCCTTCTGATTGCCAGCGCTCAGCAACACCAAGGACGTCGAGGTTTTTGGAAAGCTCTTGAGGCAAAGTGGAAACAGACATGACAGGCTCGCAAATAAACAGGGTCCCTAAGCGTCCTCCTATGCGAAAAACCTGAGAGATCTCGCGTAGGACGATGCCCTAATAGAATGAGGAGCCTAGCCTGCTTGTTCAAGGGGATGCAACAACAGAACAGTGTTCAGTAAAACAAAAAAGCGCCGGGGCTTTCGCTCCAGCGCTCTCTTCGGGGGACTGATGATTACTATTCAGCAGCAATTTTGGTGATCGGGCCTGCATGAAGGACCAGATCATCAACGTGATCCTGGAAGATTTGGAAGTTTGCAGCGAACATGTCGACAAGCTTGCTCGCCTGCACGTCATACTCAGCCGGATTGCTCCAGGTGCTCCGTGGATCAAGGATACTGGTATCAACACCTGGCACCGCAACAGGAACCATAAAGCCGAAGTTCTCATCCTTGCGGAATTCAGCGGTGTTCAAAGAACCGTCCAATGCAGCACGAAGCAGGGCACGGGTTTCTTTGATTGGCATACGGTGACCAACACCATACGCACCACCGGTCCAACCGGTATTCACCAGCCAGCAATCCACGCTGTGCTCACGGATCAGATCTTTCAGCAACGCACCATATTCTGATGGATGACGCGGCATGAACGGTGCACCAAAGCAGGTGGAGAATGTCGCCTGCGGTTCAGTGACCCCACGCTCTGTGCCAGCAACTTTCGCGGTATAACCGGAAAGGAAGTGGTACATCGCCTGAGCATCACTGAGCTTTGCGATTGGAGGCAAAACACCAAACGCATCAGCCGTCAGCATGATGATGTTCTTAGGGTTTGGCGCGCGGCCACTTTCACTTGCATTCGGAATGAAGTGAATAGGGTAGGAGCAGCGCGTGTTTTCCGTTTTGGAACCATCGTCAAAGTCTGGAACACGAGCCTCATCCAGCACAACATTCTCAAGAATGGTGCCGAAGCGCTGCGTGGTCGCAAAAATCTCTGGCTCGGCTTCTGCAGAAAGGCGAATGGTTTTTGCGTAGCAGCCACCTTCAAAGTTGAAGATGCCTTCTGGCCCCCAACCGTGCTCATCGTCACCGATCAGCGTACGGGCTGGATCAGCGGAAAGCGTGGTCTTGCCGGTGCCGGACAGGCCGAAGAAAACAGCAGCATCGTCGTTATCGCCAACATTCGCGGAGCAATGCATTGGCATCACACCGTCTTCTGGCAACATGTAGTTCAACATGGAGAAGACAGACTTCTTCATTTCACCGGCGTAGGCAGTACCGGCGATCAGAACGATCTTGTTGGTCAGATCACAAGCAATAACCGTCTCGCTCCGGCAACCATGACGCTCTGGGTCAGCCTTGAAGCTTGGCAGATCGATGATGGTCATCTCTGATTCAAAGCTTTTCAGCTCTTCGCGGGACGGGCGAAGCAGCATGTTGCGAATAAAGTGGTTATGCCATGCCAGCTCGTTATAAACGCGAACGTTCAGCTGATGCGCAGGGTCAGCGCCTCCATAAAGGTCCTGCACATACAGGTCCATGCCTTCAGCGTGGGCCAGCATGTCTTGCAAAAGAACATTGAAGTTCTCCGGGCTCATCGCGCCACTGTTGTCCCACCAGATCGTATCTTCGGTCTTGGTATCACGAACAACAAACTTGTCTTTTGGAGAGCGTCCTGTGTGAGCACCTGTTTCGGCACAAAGAGCACCGCCAGCGGCGATCTGTGCTTCACCGTTCCTGATAGCATGCTCATAAAGTTCAGCTTCGGTCAGGTTCCAGTACACACTGTTGAGGCCCTTCAGTCCGAAGGTGTCACACCCAAACGCGGAATTCCGTAGTCCGAACTCGTTCATGTTCAGTAGTCCTTAATCGGCTCACTATTTAGCTTGCGTCATTCAATGGCACTGTGCCAGTGAATTTAGCGATAACGCCCCTTGGATGGGGCAGTCATGCTTACAAAAGCAAGACCAGAAATCCTGCGTTTTTCTATTAAACCGATTGAAATACGACCTTTTGCTGGCATAGATTTATTTTGCTTATAAAAATAAACTCTACACAAACTTGGTTTTCACTTTTAAGCGTTTAACGATACACTTCATGAAGAACACGTGGCACTTGGCAGGCGAAACCTTGTCAAAAGTAGCGCTAAATAAGGAATTTTTCCGAGTATCTTGCTAAAACAGGGTTTTGCCTTATTTCGAGGTTAGGGATCGCGCAAGTTAATCTCAAATCCCAACTAAGTAGCGAAACGTGCAAGAGAGGAATAAGGTCTCTGATATGCCAACGATTGCTCTGGTCGATGACGACCGTAACATTTTGACATCCGTCTCAATAGCTTTGGAGGCCGAAGGATATCGGGTCCAGACCTATACAGACGGAACAGTCGCACTGGAAGGGCTCCAGGCCGACCCGCCGGATCTTGCCATCTTTGATATCAAGATGCCGCGTATGGATGGAATGGAGCTGCTGCGCCGTTTTCGCCAGATGTCCGATCTGCCTGTGATCTTCCTCACGTCTAAAGACGACGAGATTGATGAGTTGTTTGGCCTGAAAATGGGCGCTGACGACTTTATCCGTAAGCCATTCTCTCAGCGTCTGTTGGTTGAGCGTGTGAAGGCTGTTCTGCGCCGTGCTGCACCGCGAGATCCTGCAAGTGCTGCGACTGAGACTTCCAAGTTGCTGGAACGTGGCAACCTTGTCATGGACAAAGAACGCCATACCTGCACATGGCTTGCAAAGCCGGTCACGCTGACAGTGACAGAATTTCTAATTCTCTTTGCTCTCGCTCAGCGTCCAGGCGTTGTGAAAAGCCGTAATGCGCTCATGGATGCTGCCTACGATGATCAGGTCTATGTTGACGATCGCACCATCGATAGCCATATCAAGCGCCTTCGCAAGAAGTTCAAAGTGGTTGATGATGACTTTGATATGATCGAAACACTCTACGGTGTAGGTTATCGCTTCCGCGAGAACTAGTCTTAAGCAGCTCGTACAGGGCTGTCTGAAGGTTGGAAAACCTGAGAACACACGTTCCTGAGAATTCGATAAGAGCGAATGTCGGAAAATAAAGAAGAGCAAAAGCGGGAAGACATCGAAGCAGACGACGCTTCTGATACTCTTGACCCGCAACATACAGGTGCGTTCCGTTGGCTGGGACGCAGGCAAGTACGCCAACGCGTCTTTACGCGCTGGATCTCGCTCGCCGGTATCTATGCCTTTTCTTCTTTGACCCGCCGCATTCTGGTGCTCAACCTCGTCGGTCTTCTGGCGATGGTGATCTCCATTCTGTACTTGAACCAGTTTCAGGCCGGTCTGATCGATGCACGCGTTCAGTCACTGCTGGTTCAGGGCGAGATCATTGCAGGTGCCATCGCGGCGTCCACCACAAGCGATGGCGATTCTCTTATGGTTGATCCGGAGATGCTGCTGCGTCTGGAAGCTGGAGAATCCACCAGTGCTCGCTCAACGCTGGGAAGTCTGGACTTCCCGATCAACCCTGAGATTGTCGGACCTATACTCCGGCGACTGATATCGCCCACCAAAACACGGGCCCGAATCTACGACCCAGAAGGCATGTTGATGCTGGATTCACGCCAGCTCCATGCCCAAAACCAGATCTTCCGCTTCGACCTGCCACCACCGGACGAAAGCAAGGATCCCTTCTTCCAGAAGATGTGGGAGGAGCTGAAACTCTGGATCCGTCGTGGCGAGTACCCGCCATATAAAGAAGTAGGACGGACGGAAGGACGCGAATACCCTGAGGTCGAGGCCGCTCTGGCTGGTTCCCCTGCATCCGTTGTACGTGTTGGCGCAAAAGGCGAAATGGTTGTCGCCGTTGCCGTGCCAATTCAACGTTTCCGCGGTGTTCTAGGTTCACTGCTCCTGTCGACACAAGGCGGAGACATTGATGATATCGTCGCCGCAGAGCGCAATGCGATCCTAAAGATCTTCCTCGTTGCTGCTGTTGTGGTGATGATCCTTTCCGTGCTGTTAGCCGGCACCATCGCAGGGCCAGTCCGCCGTTTGTCAGAAGCTGCGCAAAAAGTGCAGTCTGCGATCAACACCCGAGAAGAAATCCCTGAGTTTGAAGATCGTTACGATGAGATTGGTCATCTGGCGCGTGCGCTGAGGAATATGACCAAGGCTCTGTATGGCCGTATGGATGCGATTGAGAGCTTTGCCGCAGATGTGGCACATGAGCTGAAAAACCCGCTGACATCCCTTCGAAGTGCCGTTGAAACACTGCCTTTGGCGAAGAACGAGCGATCACGCGAACGCCTGCTTGAAGTCATCCAGCATGATGTAAAACGTCTTGATCGTCTGATCACGGACATCTCTGAAGCATCGCGGATTGATGCGGAAATGTCTCGTGCAGAATCTCACGATGTTGATATGGCAACGCTGTTGCAGGCTGTCGTATCCATTGCCAATGAACGCGCTTGTGATGATATCGCCCATGTCGATTTGAAGTTTGAGCCATCCAAGACTGACAAGAATTTCCAGATGCACGGCAATGACCAGCGTCTCGGTCAGGTCATCAATAACCTGATCGACAATGCGCGCTCATTTGCACCAGAAGGAACTCCTGTTACAGTTACGGCCAAGCGCAAGAGCAACCAGATTATCATCTGGGTCGAAGATTCTGGTCCTGGTATCAAAGAAGAACTCCGCGAACGCGTCTTTGAGCGCTTCTATACGGATAGACCGGAATATGAGGGCTTCGGAAACAACTCCGGCTTGGGTCTCTCGATCTGCCGGCAGATTATCGAAGCACACCGGGGTGAAATCTCGGTCATGAACCGAACCTCTGAGGAAGAGGGGCAAGAGCCGAAAGTGCTTGGTGCCCGGTTCGTGATCAAACTGAGGGCCAAAACAACCTCATGACGACACTGGATCAGAAGCAAAGTGTACAGGCAGCAGAAGGTCAGGCGATACACGCGACCTGTCTGGTGGTTGGCACGAAAGGCATTCTGATCCGCGGTCCCTCTGGAACCGGCAAATCAGCGCTGGCGCTGGAATTGATACAGCGCGCGCATCTTAAAGGCAGTTTTGCAGCCCTCGTTGCTGATGATCGTGTCTACATTGCTGAGAAAAATAGTCGCTTAATAGGGTCTTGCCCAAATCCAATTAAGGGAAAGGCCGAGCTGCGAGGCTATGGCGTTGTCGATGTTCCTTACCTCGATGCTGCAGTAATCCATATGGTTCTGGATCTGAAAGCCCGAGAGGAAATCGATAGATTGCCGGAGGAGCAGGCGCAGACCTGTGAACTTTGCTCAGTCAAATTAATTCGACAACAAGTACCTAAAGAAGATCATTTAGCCGCTCTTCGGCTCGCGAATGCACTTATTTTTACTAATCCAGTGCACAACTATTAGCCCTCTGTGTATGAGCATGCTGATTTTTCTTGCACTGCAGCGTGTCCTTCAACAAAGTAGGATTGGAATAACCTAAGAGTAGACACTCTGTTAGTTCGCGGGAAATATATGATTGGTCTAGTTCTTGTCACCCATGGTCGGTTGGCAGAAGAGTTCAAATCGGCTCTTGAGCATGTTGTAGGTCCACAGGACCGGGTAGCAACCATTAGCATCGGCCCAGATGACGATATGGAACAACGTCGTCAGGACATCCTGCGTTCCGTTGAAGCTGTCAACGACGGCTCTGGCGTTGTCCTTCTTACCGACATGTTTGGCGGTACGCCTTCTAATCTCGCTATTTCTGTGATGGATGGTGGTAGCGTTGAGGTCGTAGCTGGTGTAAACCTGCCGATGCTCATAAAACTGGCAAGCGTTCGAAATGAAAAATCGCTCGCCGAAGCGGTAGAAGAAGCCCGCAGTGCAGGACAGAAGTATATCTCCGTAGCTTCGCAGGTCCTGTCCGGGCAAGGCTAAGAAAATATGGATGAATGCACAGTGTTAGCTCGCGATCTGACCATCGTGAACACCCGTGGTTTGCACGCGCGCGCCTCAGCTAAGCTGGTCAAGCTGGTTGAGACTTTTGATGCCCATGTAAAAGTTTCCAAAGACGGCCAAACTGTTGGTGGAACCTCCATCATGGGACTGATGATGCTTGCAGCCAGCACAGGCTGCTCGATCCACGTTGTCGTAACCGGCAATCAGAAAGAAGAAGCCATCTCCGCGATTGCGCATCTGGTGGAAGATGGTTTCGGTGAAAGAGACTAAATAAGTCAAGCATCTAGAGGATCGCATGAAAAAGCGCCCAGCTTCACGTTTGTTGGTGGTTGATCCTCAAGACCGAATTCTCCTCTTCAATTTCAAGTTCGATAAAGGCCCTCTCAAAGGCCAGGACTATTGGGCCACCGTTGGCGGTGGTATTGAGCCGGGTGAGAGTTTTGAAGATGCCGCCCGCCGCGAACTTCTGGAAGAAACCGGAATCACCGAACCTGTCGGTGAGGTGATCCACGTCAGAAGAGCGGTTTTTCAGACACCATCCGGTGAGATGGTAGATGCTGAAGAACATTTTTTCTTTGTCACGGTTTCTGACTCGAAAATCGACTATTCCAACCACACAGAGATAGAAACTCAGGTAATGAGAGAGCATCGCTGGTGGACGCGGAAAGAACTCGAGACAACATCTTTGACAGTCTTCCCTGAAAATATCCTAGAAATTCTAGAGCCTTATCTACCCAGAAGCGCATAAAGCATTCTGCGCGCCTGCGTTTGTTTGTATTTTAGGCTGATATAAAGAAACCTTTATATCTTTATTGCTTTCTGACTTCTCTGTGATGTATAACAGCATGCAGTGGGCGCTCATTTTGCGAGCACTCATCAATCACGCGGGAGGGGACTATGGGCCCGGGCTTTCAGGAAGATTTAATGACTGCGTCTAACGATTACTACGTCAAAGACATCTCACTTGCAGAGTGGGGTCGTACTGAAATTGAAATTGCCGAAACCGAAATGCCAGGCCTGATGGCTTGTCGTGAGGAATATGGTGCAAGCAAGCCTCTCAAAGGCGCACGCATCGCTGGTTCCCTGCACATGACCATCCAGACAGCGGTTCTGATTGAGACCCTCATTGAGTTGGGCGCAGAAGTTCGCTGGGCATCTTGTAACATCTTCTCCACGCAAGATCAGGCTGCGGCTGCAATCGCGGCAGCTGGTATTCCGGTGTTCGCTGAAAAAGGCGAAACCCTTGATGAATACTGGACATATGCGGACAAAATCTTCGATTGGGGCGACGGCCAAACCGCAAACCTCATTCTGGATGATGGCGGCGACGCAACTCTGATGATTCTTCTCGGCGCAAAAGCAGAGAAAGACCCATCCGTCCTCGACAACCCGTCTAATGAAGAAGAAACCGCTCTCTTCGCAGCGATCAAGCGTCGCCTCGAAAAAGACCCGGGCTTCTACTCCAAAGTTAAGGGCAATATCCAGGGCGTCTCCGAAGAGACAACCACGGGTGTTATGCGCCTTTATGAAATGCAGAGAAAGGGCGACCTGCCATTCCCTGCAATCAACGTGAACGACTCTGTGACCAAGTCCAAGTTCGACAACCGCTATGGCTGCCGTGAGTCTCTTGTAGACGGTATCCGCCGTGGTACCGACGTAATGATGGCTGGCAAGGTGGCTGTTGTTGCTGGTTACGGCGACGTTGGCAAAGGCTCTGCGCAGTCTCTGGAAGGCGCTGGTGCCCGTGTGATCGTGACTGAGATCGATCCGATCTGTGCGCTCCAGGCTGCTATGGACGGCTACGAAGTGAAGACGATGGAGCAGGCCATCGGTGAAGGCGATATCTTCGTCACCACCACCGGCAACAAAGATGTCATCACAGCTGACCACATGCGCGACATGAAAGACATGGCGATCGTCTGTAACATCGGTCACTTCGATAACGAGATTCAGGTTGCTGCACTGCGTAACTACAAATGGCGCAATGTGAAGCCACAGGTCGACCTGATCGAGTATCCAGATGGCAAGCGTCTGATCCTTCTCTCCGAAGGCCGTCTGGTTAACCTTGGCAATGCGACAGGTCATCCATCCTTTGTGATGTCCGCCAGCTTCACCAATCAGGTTCTGGCGCAGATGGAGCTGCACACCAAAGGCGACGACTACAAAAACGAAGTCTACGTGCTGCCAAAGCATCTGGATGAGAAGGTTGCGCGCCTGCATCTTAAGAAGCTTGGTGCAACCCTGTCTGAACTGACTGACGATCAGGCCAACTACCTTGGTCTCGACAAATCCGGTCCGTTCAAGGCAGAGCACTACAAGTACTGATAAGCGTCCATCGCAATTGCTGTTAACGCTAAGGGACTTAGCGTTAACAGCTCCATGAATTCTACTAGGCCCAATAAGCGCACTTTCAATATATTGGGGGTGCGCTTGTTGGGCTTACTACAGATTGTAGTGGATGATTATTTCGCCCACAGAATTTGTTTACTTTTTGTAAAGATCCTCTTCTTCCCAAAAATCAATCAGGTTATGTTGATTGTCGAATCAGTCGTTAAGTTAGGCAGTTGAGCGACTTATTCGCGATTCGTGACACCAATGCGGCGTGTGATGCGAATCTGAGGCGGCGAAGAAAGGGGCACAACATGCCAGCATCCTGGCATAAACACGCGCGTGTTAACGTGCTGTGGCGTAGAAGGTTTAGACTCGTTCTGAACCTGATGGGCGTTGCTGTGTTTGCTCTCCTGGGTGCTGCTGGTTTCTCTCAGGCTATGGATATTCTGCCAGCTCTTTCAGGTAGTTCTGTTGACGCCTTCAAGGTTGTCTGGGTCGCGGCAACGGCCGGCATCGCCTTGTACGCAGTCGCAGCCTCCGTTGTGCTTGTCCGCATCCGCAGGAATGACTCTTTGTCCATCCTGCAATTGCGTCAGGACCGAGCCGATGCGATGGCGCGCATTGACCGCCTTGAAAGCTTGCTGGAAACAGAAGACAGTCTCCTTTTAGTCTGGGATGGTGAGGCCAAACATCCCGGTGTTGCCGGGCATCTACCTGAAAACCTTGAACTTGCAGGCGGCCTTTCGCAGCTCGTCGAGTTTGAGACATGGTTGGACGTCAAATCCGCCGAGGCCCTGCGCGCTTTCTTGGAGCATTTGCGCGGCCATGGTGAAGTCTTCCGGTTAACCTTAACGACCACCGACGGGGTCTATCTGGAAGCATCCGGCCATACAGCAGGTGGATTGGCAGTCCTGCGCCTGCGTGATTTGACCGGAGACCGTCAGCTCAGCGCCCGCCTTGCTGAGCAAAACAAAGAACTGCGCGAGCAGATCTCCTCGCTTCATAGCCTGTTGGATGCACTGCCGGGGCCTGCATGGCAGCGCGACAACCATGGCCAGCTCGTCTGGGTCAACTCAGCTTATGTGGATGCTGTCGAGGCCGAAAGCACCCGCACTGTGGTTGATGAACAGATCGAGCTTCTGGAAGCTAAAGGCCGCAACAAACTCAACATGATGCGCCAGACTGACGGTGTCTATCATTCGCCAATGCCAGTTGTGGCAGCGGGTGAACGGCGCGTCTTTGAGTTGACTGACGTGAATTCTGAGCATGGCAATGCCGGTCTTGCTCAGGACATTTCCGAGCTTGAACGTGTACAGGGGCAGCTTCGCCGCACACTAGAGTCCCATACGCGCACGCTCGATCAGCTTCAAACACCTGTGGCCGTGTTTGGCGCTGATCATCGTCTCCAGTTCTACAATGCAGCCTATCGCTCCCTATGGGATATCGATCAGAGCTTCCTGGAGACCAAGCCGGAAGAAGGCGAGCTGCTCGACGCCCTGCGCGCAGCTCGTAAACTGCCAGAGCAGGCTGACTATCGTGGTTGGAGAAACAAACATCTGGAATGCTACCATGCCTTGGATGCACAGGCGTATTGGTGGCATTTGCCAGATGGACGGACCCTCCGCGTGATCGCCAGCCCGCATCCGCAAGGTGGTGTGACGTACTTCTATGAGAACGTGACCGAGCAGTTGGATCTGGAAAGCCGCTTCAACGCACTCACCCGGGTACAGCGAGAAACGCTCGACCACCTGACAGAAGCTGTCGCCGTGTTCGGCTCCAACGGACGCATGCGCCTGTCTAACCCGGCCTTTGCCGAGGTCTGGGGCCTGTCTCAGGAGTTCCTCGAAGCAGATCCGCATGTCAATGACCTGCTGGACACCTGCAAGGAGCTGATGGGTGAGTCCGATCGTTGGCAAGAGCTCGCCCGTGGCGTAACAGGCCTGTCCGACAACCGCACCAGCGTTTCTGGTCGCATGGAGCGGATCGACGGGTCTGTTATCGACTACGTCACCGTACCGCTGCCAGATGGTGGCACGCTACTCACCTTCGTGAACGTCACTGATACGGTCAACGTGGAACGTGCCCTCCACGCCACCAATGATGCGCTTCAGGAAGCCGACCAGCTCAAGAACGCCTTTATTCAACACGTGTCTTACGAGCTGCGATCTCCGCTGACCACCATCATCGGCTTCGCTCAGTTGTTGGGTGATGCCAAGTTCGGCGATCTGTCTCCGAAGCAGGAAGAATACACCGACTACATCCTGTCATCCTCGTCTGCTCTGCTGCACATCATCAACGACATCCTTGATCTGGCAACCGTTGATGCCGGCATCATGGAACTCGAAATCTCCGAGGTCGATGTTGCGCAGACGGTATCTGAAGCTGTCGAAGGCCTGAAAGATCGTCTGGTCGAATCCAACATCACGCTCCGCACCCACATGCCTGAGGGTATTGGCCATCTCAAAGCAGATGAGCGTCGATTGCGTCAGGTTCTCTTCAACCTGCTCTCCAACGCAATCAGCTACTCCAACAAAGGCGGCTTGGTAGACATCAGCTGCCAGCGAGAGGAAAACGAAATCCGCTTCCGCATCAAGGATCATGGTGCAGGCATCCCTCAGGAGATGCTGGATCAGGTCTTCTCGCGCTTTGTAGGCCGCGGTGCAGGTGGAAATCGTCAGGGCGTTGGCCTTGGCCTGTCGATCGTGAAAAGCTTTGTCGAGCTCCACGGCGGTAAAGTCGATATTTCCTCCGCCGAAGGGCAGGGCACCACAGTGGATTGCACCTTCCCGCTTGAGCCGCATGTCCATTCGCTGGAAGCGGCGGAATAACTCATCCTTCAGTTTTCGGTCAGATAAATGCCTCTGGGGCTTGAGTTCCCTTGCTGGTTTTGGCAAGTGCTTACACTTGAGGAATTCCGAGCGCGTCGTGTGTCTGCAAATGAACGCGACCTGCTCTAATAGATTGGTACGTATCCTTGGTAAGTAAGTTCAGTCTTTCTTTAAGGGGACGCTTGGAAAGTATAGATTAGAGCATTCTGCGTGAGCGCGATTATGTGCAGCTGCTCTTGAGGCGAATTGTATGAAGGTACTTCTCGACAATCAGAGAGCAACAGAGCTCTTTGCTGCGGATTTGGCTGAGCTGCTGAAAGAGGGAGACGTACTTGCTCTTTCCGGAGATCTGGGCACGGGCAAATCCACTTTGAGCAGAGCACTGCTGCGGCATCTGGCAGCTGACCCTCATCTGGAAGTCCCAAGCCCCACTTTCACGCTCGTTCAAACCTACGACCTGCCAAGAATGTCCGTCGCTCATCTCGACCTCTACCGCATTGAAGAGTCGGAAGAGCTGGAGGAGCTTGGGCTCGACGAATATCTGGAAGCCGGAGTCGCGCTGATTGAATGGCCAGAGATGGGAGATCCATCCTACTGGCCGGAAGCGCTGGACCTGAAGCTGACAGAAGGCACCGAGCCAGACACCCGCGAGATCACCCTCACAGCCAACTGCGAAAGCTGGCAGAACCGCCTTGACCGCCTCGCCGCCCGCCGCGCTCTGCTGCAAAAATCTGGCTGGATTGATGCCGAGCGTGAGCATGTGCAGGGCGATGCCTCCATGCGGACCTATTTTCGACTTCACAAAAACGGTGAGACAGTCGTCTTTATGGATAGTCCGCCAACTGGGCCAGAGCCGCGTCTGCCCACTGGCAAAACCTATGGCGAAACCGTGCATCGCGCCAGGGACGTTACTGCCTTCTTCGCCGTCGGCAACGCCTTGGCGGATCATGGGTTCCGCGTACCAAAACGACTGGCCGCCGACCCGGAAAACGGATTGGCGCTGCTGGAGGATTTCGGCGACCAGATTATCACCGAAAACGGTGAGGCGGTTAAAGAGCGCTACGAGCTGGCCATTGATGATATTGCCCGACTCCACAGCTGCGACTGGCAAACAGGGCTGCAGGCGGATGGCAAACCCCATCAGCTGAAACCCTGTGATTTCGAAGTGCTGATTACGGAAGCTGACCTCTACCTCCAATGGTATCTGCCTTACGCCAGTGGAGAGCCTGCAACTGAACAGCAAGGCCGCGACTACGTTGAAGCGTGGCGAGAGCTGCTGGAGCCAGTCCTTCAGAGTGAACCGACGCTGCTTTTACGGGATTACCACAGCCCGAATATCATGTGGTTGCCAGAAGCATCAGGCCTCAATAAGCTGGGTCTTATTGACTACCAAGATGCAATGATGGGCCCCGCGGCCTATGATGTCGCCTCGCTCGTGTACGATGCACGCGTGGACATGCCAGCCGGCCTGCAGGAGCATTTACTGCAGCGATATTGCGACTTGGCAAGAAAACATAAACCCATTTTTGATGAAATGGCGTTTCGGAATGCTGTTGCTGTGTTGGCGTTGCAGCGCAATGCCAAAATCCTTGGCGCGTTTGTACGTCTTGATAAGCAGCTCGGAAAACCTAAATACATGGAGATGCTTCCTCGCATCCGCAATTATGTGCGGCAGTGCTTTGCACAATTAGGGGAAGTAAAACTCAAACCCATGTTCACTGTCATACTCTCGTCAAATGAGACGAGCCAAAGTGGCGACTGAAACAAGAGAACAAAACGACAGAGACAACGAGATGCCTAAAGAAATTTCCTTCCACCCCAAATCGGCAATGGTTTTGTCCGCAGGGCTGGGTAAACGTATGCGGCCCCTGACGGCGACAACCCCAAAACCTCTCATCGAGGTGGACGGTAAGTCGATGTTCGCGCGCGCAGCATCACGTTTGAAGGATGCTGGCCTCGAAACCTGCGTTGTCAACGTGCACTACCTCGCAGACCTTGTAGAGGCCCATGCCCGCAGGTTTGAAGGCTTGGATGTCAAGATCTCAGATGAACGCGAAGAGCTTTTGGATACCGGCGGCGGCATTAAAAAAGCCCTACCAATTCTGGGCACCGATCCGTTCATCCTGAAAAACTCCGACAGCTTCTGGCTGGAAGGGGTAAAGCCGAATCTGGATCTCCTCGTAGAAACCTGGGATGACAATCAGATGGATATGCTGATGCTGCTCGCACCAGCCGTCAATGCGGTTGGTTACGACGGCAAAGGCGACTTCCTGATGGACGATGAGGGCAAACTGGAACGCCGCGATGAGCGCTCAGTGGCACCTTTCATCTACTCCGGTACCGCGATGATCCATCCACGGCTGTTCAAGGATACGCCGGAAGGCCCATTCTCCCTCAATCTGCTGTTCGACAAAGCGATTGAAAATGGCCGCCTCTTCGGTGTCGAAGGCGATGGCCTTTGGCTGCACGTTGGAACGCCCCAAGGCCTCGATGACGCCGAACGCGCCATCGCCAACAGCGCAAACTAATCTAAAAACAGGACAGGCCCGCCAAATTGTGCGGGCCACCTCAGCCAACCTCCCCCATAGCTGATGCGCCAATACTCAATGTATTTGGGAAACTTCCACAAACACCTGGGCTCTGGATACCGGATCACCGCTCCGCTCGTCCGGCATGACGGCAGAGGATAAATCGTGGGACTGAGTGATTCCATTCAGAAAATGCACCCTCTATGACGTCATCCCTGACTTGATCAGGGACCCATAACCCCTTGAGTTTGCGGATTAACAGAGCACATCCCACAAAGAATATGCCCTAAATCCAATCCCCATCAACGCATCAAAAAACACACACGCAAAACGCTGGCCTGCGGGCACACTTCGCCCGGCCGCAGACCAGCAGGACACTCATGAAGGGCTGTGCAAGGGTAGCTGAGGCAGCCCTTGGAGTGCCGTTCACAGTGATCTAATCAAGAGACACAATATTGGTTTCGACCGGTGGTGGAGAGGCGACGCTGCGTGTCGCGTGACCGGAAAGTCCTTTAGGGAAGGACGTGCCGGACAACGCATCGGTTAAAATTCCGCAGGTCTTATCAAGTGCCTCTAGGCGGTCAGATAATGCATGGTGCAAAGTGAAGAGAACGTCACGTTCACTGCTGTTCTTCATCCGCTCGCTCAGCACCAGATGCTGCATATAAGCAAGGTTCTGAAGATCAGAAACAGCAAAGTTCACGTCGTCAATTTCATTCTGAAGAGTATTTGTGGCGCCACAGGCGCATGCAGTGTCGTCCATAATCAAAGCCCTCACGTGGTTGGCTGTTGAATGAACCGCACGACATTGGGCTTTCGAAGGCCCGCTGGCGAGCGGGAGGTTCGAAACCTGACCACGGCAGGCGAGTTTATTCCCTCCCGAAGGAAGTATTGTATTCACCGCCCTCCCGCTCATAGCAAAGGGTTTGCGCCCTCAGAAAAAAGGCACAAAAAATCCGCTAGTTACGGGAGCGGGTACCGCGTGGAAAGAGGTTTCGAAGCCTCACATATGAATGTGGAATGGAACCGCCCACCTGTCAACGAAAAGTTGCAAAAGCAAAAGAACTGTTGCCGCTAGGATACGCTGGACACCAGCCAGCCTCTCCCTCGTCATCTCGCACAAGCGCAGCACGATGCAGGACCCTGAACCCCGTTAACAACACCAGCCCCCATGGCACTGGGTACCGGATCTCCGCTTCGCTTCGTCCGGCATGACGGTGATAGTGAGGTTTGGAAAGACTCGCACCCCTCCCGCCGTCTTCCCGCACTCGATGCGGGATCCAGAACCCCACCCACTAACACCAGCACTCATGGCACCACATAGCGGACCTCCGTCCCGCCAACGCGCACGCAGACAGGACCAGCCAACATGCTCACGTGCCACCCACACCAGCAAGACACGCTTCAATCTCTGCGACTGCAGTACCCACGCCGTCTTCGCTTTGCAGGTGCAAGGCAAGGTCACTCGCGTTTTTCTTCAGTGAAGCGTCATTGACTGCAAGGTGAATGGAGTGTGCCAACTTGTCAGCAGTTAAGGCTTTGCGGGGCACAGGTGGGGCGCCAACGCCCAGAGCAACACTCTTTTGAGCCCAGTAGGGCTGATCGCCGAAGAAGGGGCACAGAACGCAAGGCACGCCTGCGCGGAAACCTTGAGCAGTGGTTCCCATGCCGCCATGGTGCGCCACAGCTGCCATCTTCGGAAACAGCCACTCATGCGGAACATCAGAAACACTCAGGATATCGTCGCTCTCAATGGCATCAAACCCAGCCCAGCCAGTTGAGAGGACACCGCGAACATTCGCCTTTCGCAGGGCCTCAACAAGAACCTCTTGCAACGCTTTCGGGTCCTCAACTGTCATACTGCCAAACCCAATGTAAACGGGTGGAGGTCCACGCTCGAGGAAACTGCGCAGATTTGCTGGTGGCTCATAGTCCCCGTCAGACTTCAAACTCCAGTAACCGCTCATAACCGCCTCATCCGGCCAGTCCTTTGGCCGGGGAACAACCCACGAGCTGATCGCATGAAGCGTCTTGATTGGTAGGACGCCACGGGGAAACAAAACCTCATTGCGATGCCGGATTGCTGGCAGTTTCAGAGCCTTCGTGCGCAATTGATTGATTGATTTACGAAAAGCCGAATAAGAGAGTTTGACGAGTGCGTACCCCAGCTTGTTGTAGCCCGGTATTGGCAAGCGGGGCATCCCCGCCACAGGGAACTCGTTTGTTGGAACGATCATCGGCTGCAACAACCCCATCACAGCCGGAATGTTCAATGCTTCTGCAATATGAGGCGCAGCCATCACTTTGGGGTGGAAGACTATAAGATCAGGCTGAACGGCTTGGGCAGCCTGCCACGCATCACGGTTGAGCCCATCGTTCAGCCGTCCGGATTTCTTCGCGAGCCGTGTACCTGCTGCAACTCTCTTTAAGAGCCCGGATGATCCCTCCAGCGCCGCAATCCCGTCAGGAGTGGTCATCAGATCAATCGTGTCGTTCGAAAGTGGCTCAAACGCCAGACCGAAACTCTTGACCCAGTCACCATACTTTTCAGCACTGCTGAGTGTAACCGTGTGACCACGAGCTGTAAGCCCGCAGGTCAATGCGATAAAGGGCTCCACATCTCCGCGAGAGCCGTAGGTCAAAATGAGAATCTTAGCAGGCTGCAACATCCGGCAGAGTATAGACCGCTTTCAGTGCAATGCCATCAGGTTAAGCCCCGCCTTGCAAAGCTTACGCTCACCTCAATGGGACACTGGTTTTTCAGTTGCCCATTGAGGTAAGCGTGTAATTGGCACTTGTATCACGCAGGCACAGTCAGGTCCTGTGCCAACATCATCGCGTTGCCGTCTGGGTCGTAAAACGTGGCTGTGCTTACCATGCCCTCGATGGTTTCGGTCGCACCGTCAAACTTCACACCCGCAGCTTCCAAAGCACCGCGCGCACTCTCAATATCACCAATGCCAAAAACAGGAACGGTATTGCCGGGGGTAGGCTTTGTCTGTTCACCCAGCCCAAGTGTGACGCCAGCAGTTTTTGTCTTCATCTCACTCCAGCCAGCCTCATCAATGTGATGGATCAACTCAAAGCCGAGCATGGAGCTGTACCATTCAGCGCTCACATGGCGATCACGAACAGAAATGGCGAGGGTAATCGTATTTTCCAAAGAAACTAAGGACATCAAACTTTCCTTTTGTGAAAAAATAAAGTAACTATACTTTATGGACATTTCGACACTTGTCAAGCTCACTTCTCGGGCTTGGTCTCTAAACATTCTGGCCCTATTACATTCAGGGGTTCCCGGCAGGCAGGCTCCGTTGCTGGCCGCATCTGGTGCTGGCCGCACGTCATTCGCGGCCAGTCTTGAGCATCTCACCCAGCTCAAACTCTTGGAGAGGAACCCGGGCCATGGCCACCCACTCCGCCCGGAGTTCCGCTTGACCCCAAAAGGTGTCAAAGCCGCCGAAATCGCCAGCAGGATCGTGGCCGCAGTTCCCGATGAAAAGGAATTTGCCTTACTGCGCAAAAGCTGGACGGTTCCCATTCTGGCACTCACTGCTACCCCCCAGCGCTTCTCGGGAATAAGATCAGACCTGACGACAATCACCGACCGCGCATTGTCAGCCTCGCTGGTTCGGCTGGAAGAGCGGGAATGGATCAAACGCGACATCAACATGTCCGAGCGCCAACCATTCCCCACCTACTGTGCTGCAAACACCGGCATCCAAATCAACCACGCAATTGACCTGCGGGCGTGAGTGAGGCGTGGGATTGGCCCCTGAAAATACAGGGACACAAAACGCATTCCTGCAGTTGCGTATTGGCGATGTGTCATTGCAACATGAATAAATTACAAGCCCTCACACAAGGGCCACCAAGTGATTTAGTTGAATGGATTTCTCGTAGAGACGCGTATGCAACCAATTTTCAGCGCAATATTAAAGGATCAGATTAATTTTCTTCTGTTCCGCCCAATCAAGCCGCCACTGGGCAGGTCTTATTCAGCCTACTTAGCTTGGGGCTTGCTCGTCACCTGGTTGGTGGGCATCGGTCGTTATTGGGATCATCCCTCCGCAGAGCTGTGGCAATATGCAGGCTTAGGCTCGGTTTTGTATATCTATGTCTTGGCTGGTCTGGTTTGGGCTATAGCGCAGCCTTTGAAACCTAAGAACTTCAGCTATAAAAATATCCTTCTATTCATCAGCCTTACCTCACTCCCTGCCGCTCTTTACTCCATTCCTGTTGAGCGCTTTATGTCGCTAGGAAATGCGAAAGTTGCGAACATGCTATTTCTTGCTGTTGTCGCAAGCTGGCGAGTCGCATTACTGGCAGTCTTTTTGCAAAGAGTTGCCAAACTTAGTGGCAGAGCTGTTTTCGTGGCAACCGTTCTGCCTTTAACATTGATTGTGACAGCGCTTGTTGCCCTCAATCTGGAGCACGCTGTATTCGAGGTCATGGGTGGGTTACGTGATGAGACATCGAATGATGCCGCCTATTTCATCATGATTGCAATCAGCACTCTGTCCATAATAGCAACACCTATTTTCGTGATTTGGTACGGCTTCTTGGTTTACTTTGCGCATAAGAAACCAGCTTCACCATGAAACTCGCGGGGATATAAAACCGCGCCGTGCTTTTTGCTGTGTGATCCGCTGAAAACTGAACTAAAAAGGAGCATTCGGTTCTGTTCAGGAGGCTCCGGTGGCGGCCACCCCAAATATTTTCAGCGTTTCCCCATCCACGCCATTTCTGCAGGCAACTGTGGAAGCGTTGCTCTCTGGGCAGTTGATCCCCGGATTTCAGGCGGACGATAACCCGCTGGCGCTGGCTGACGTCACCATCTACGTGCCAACCCGCCGTGCTGCCAGAACTCTGCCAGATGTCCTGCGCAGAGCTTTAGGCTCTAAAGCCGCCTTGCTGCCAAAGATCCTGCCACTTGGTGATGTGGACGAGGAAGAGCATATCCTGAAAGGTCATGGAGACGGCGAGGCGCTGCCACCCGCAATGTCCACCATGGAACGAAAACTGGCCATGACCCGCCTTGTCTGGGCGTGGAAAGGCCAGCTCCGTCGCCAGATCCTTCAGCTTAAAGAAGATGATCCTGCCCGCGTTCCAGCGTCCTCCGCTGATGCTGCATGGCTTGCGGGCAACCTGCTCACGCTTATGGATGAAGTGCAGACAGAGGAAGCCAGCTGGGCAGAACTGGGCAGTCTTGTCCCTGACGACCACGCCGAATACTGGAAGATCACGCTTGAGTTCCTGAAGATCGTCACCGACCTGTGGCCAGAGCACCTCAAAGCCATCGGCATGATGGATCCGAAGGAGCGTCGCTCAGCCCTCATCCGCGCAGAAGCCGCCCGCCTGCGCACAACATCGCCACGCGGTCCGGTAATTGTAGCTGGTGCAACCGGTTCCTTCCCAGCCACCGCCGAGCTGATGAAAGCCGTGCTGAGCTTGGAGAACGGAGCCCTTGTGCTTCCGGCGCTCGATATGGGCATGGATGCCGAAAGCTGGCAGGCACTTGGCAGCCCGACAGAACCACAGCGCGTTCCCGGCCACCCGCAGTACAGCCTCCGCCAACTGCTCCTTGCGCTGGGCATAAAACGAGAAGACGTCACACAGCTGGGCGCACCGCAAAGCGAAGCTCTGCGTTTGCGCTGCGAGATCGTCAACGAAGCACTCCGTCCGGCAGAGACAACGGAAGAGTGGCAGAACTTCTTCACCTCCCAGCTGGCAGAGCACAGAGAGACCGCCTTCGCAGGCACGCAGCTGATCACAGCGCGAAACGAATCCGAAGAAGCGCTCTCCATTGCGCTGCTGCTGCGTGAAGCGGTGGAAGCAGGCAAAACAACCGTGCTGATCTCACCGGACAGAACACTGGCCCGCCGTGTGGCTTCAGAGCTGACCCGCTGGGGCATCATCGTGGATGACACCGCTGGTCGCCCGCTGGAGCAAACACCGCCCATGGTGCTTGCCATCCTCACCGCAAAGCTCGCCCTGCAAGGCCTCGATCCCGTCAACCTGCTGGCTCTGCTCAAACATCCGCTCGCCTTCCTCGGTATGAAGGCCAAGGAAGTCCGTTCCGCCGCCCGTGCATTGGAACGCGGTGTCCTGCGTGGCCCGCATCCAAGGCCGGGCCTCAGTGGTCTGCGTGAAGCAGTGGCCGCAGCTCATGATCTGGCCATGGAAAAGGCCGACAGACCAGTTTCCCGCTGGCGCAAGCTGGTGGAAGAAGACTGGAACGCTATCAACACCCTGCTGGACCGTCTGGAACAAGCCCTCGGCCCACTGGAAGCCCTGCTGCAAAACCCAAATGAGATCCCGGTCGAAGACATCATCAAAACCCATGTGGATGCAGTCCTGCTGCTTGGGGCTGATGAAAACGGCTCCACGGAAGAACTGTTCAGTGGCGAAAACGGAAAGGCGCTTGCCGAAACCCTGACGTCCTTGCTGGAAGCTGATGCAGCTGGCCTCTGCGTGCCTGCCAATGAATGGCCCGGCGTGTTTGGCGCTCTCATCACCGGTGGGTCCGTCCGCTCCCGCACACCTGCCGATCCCCGCATCCATCTGCTCGGACCCATGGAAGCCCGTTTGCAGCGCTATGACCTCGTCGTCCTCGGCGGACTGAACGAAGGCACATGGCCGCAGCGCACCCGTAACGACCCATGGCTCAACCGCCCCATGAAAGGCCAGATCGGCCTCGATCCGCCAGAGCGTAAAATAGGCACCTCCGCCCACGATTTCCTCTGGAACCTCGGCGCGCCGGAAGTGGTGCTCTCCCGCTCTGAGCGTGTAGATGGCTCCCCAACCGTCGCCTCCCGCTGGCTCCAGCGCATCGTCACGCTGGCAGGCCAAAGCGTAGAGCAGCAAATGCGCGCCAAAGGCAAGCGCTACACCGAGCTGGCTCTCGTGCTCGACCGCTCCGAAACACCAGTCCGCCCGGCCAAGCGCCCTGAGCCAAAACCGCCAGTGGAAGCGCGTCCAGTCCAGCTCTCCGTGACCGCCATCGAAAACCTGATCCGCGATCCGTACCTCATCTATGCCAAAAACGTCCTGAAGCTGGATGAAGTTGACCCAATCGGCGGCGAACCGGGCGCTGCCGACAAAGGCAACATCATCCACGATGCCCTCGCAAACTTCCTTGAGGATTGGGATGGGCCATTCGACGACAAGGCAGTTCTAGCACTAAAAACTGAAGGTGGCCGTCTGTTTCGCCCACTGGATGCCTTCCCAGCCATCCGCGCCCTGTGGTGGCCGCGCTTTGAGCGCATTGCAGAAGAGTTTGTTGCGTATGAAGGTGAAGTCGCACCCAAAATCTATGACCGTTTCCTTGAGGAGTACGGCAAAGTGGAAATGCAACGTCCGGAGCGCAACTTTACGCTCACAGGTCGTGCAGATCGCATTGACCAGTTGAAAGACAACAGCTTGCGCGTGGTGGACTACAAAACCGGCCAGCCGCCCTCCGCCAAACAGGTGGAAGCGCTGCTCTCACCACAACTGCCACTGGAAGTCGCCATGATCCGCCGTAAGGGTTTTGAGGATCTGCCCCACGACATGCCCATCTCCGACATGCTCTACATCCAGCTCAAAGGCGGCAGCGATGCTGTGAAGTTAGAAAGCCGTGTGCCAAAGGAAAGCACCGCCGAAGAATTGGCAGAAGAAGCATGGAAACGCTTGGAACAGCTCGTCGCGGCCTATGAAAACCCACGCAAAGGCTATCTCTCCAGAGCACGTGTGCTGAAGGAGAGGGAATGGGCCGCCTCCTATGATCACCTTGCCCGCGTGCAGGAATGGTCCCTTGGAGAAGACGGGGAGGATGCATAATGGATATTCCGGCAAAAACCCTCGACAGCCAGCAACGCGCAGCGCATCCTGAAAATTCTGCATGGGTGAGTGCAAACGCAGGCTCCGGCAAAACCTTCGTGCTTGCCCGCCGCGTAGTCCGCCTGCTGCTGTCCGGCACTGATCCATCCCGCATCCTCTGCCTCACCTTCACCAAGGCAGCAGCGGCGGAGATGGCAACCCGCGTATTCGATTCCCTCGCCAAATGGACACAGCTGAGCGATGCTGAGCTGTCTGCTGAGATTGAGGACATCGAGGGGCGTCCAACCTCTACCAAGCAGCTGGCCAACGCCCGCCGCCTCTTCGCCAAAGCACTGGAAACACCGGGCGGTCTGAAGATCCAGACCATCCACGCGTTCTGCGAAGCGCTGCTGCACCAGTTCCCGCTGGAGGCCAATGTCGCAGGCCACTTCTCCGTGCTGGATGACCGTCTTGCGGAAGAGCTGCTCAATGAGGCCCGCGCCAGCGTTCTGCACAGCGCAGAGATTGAGCCGGACTCCGACATCGGGTCAGCTCTGTCCCAGCTTATCGAGCTATTACCGGATTCAGGCGTCGAGAAAGCTCTCTCCGAGTTGATCAGCCGCCGCGATGCGTTTTATCGCTGGGTTGCTCCTTATGGTGACCTGGAAAGCGCTGTTTCCGCGCTATACGCTGATTTCTCCGTCATGCCGGATGATGATATATCTGGCTTTGCATCTGCGTTGCGACGGAATGTTTCTCTCTCTGACGACGAAGTAAAAGCGTTTGCGGAAGCCTTACGCGTCGGCTCCAAGACAGATCAGGACCGCGCGGCTGCTCTGGATCAGGCCATCACGCACAAAAGCGACGAAGCCTGGCGCATCGCATGGTTGAAAATCTTCCTCACCGGAACCCTTAGCCCGCGCAAGTCTCTCGCCACCAAGAAGGTTCAAACAGCCTTCCCGGAAGTGGTCGAGCGCTTGTTTGCCGAGCAAATGCGCGTATTGGAGGCTCTGCAGCACCTGAATGCCGTCATAACGGTTTCTGGAACCAAAGCGATCCTCACCCTATCAGATGCGGTTCTACGCTATTACGAGACGGAAAAACTCCGTCGCGGTTATCTCGATTTTGAAGATCTGGTGGTTAAATCTGCGCAGCTCCTGTCCCGCGCTGAGGCCGCTCAATGGGTGCAGTACAAACTGGACCAAGGCCTCGACCACATACTAGTTGATGAAGCACAGGACACCAGCCCACGCCAATGGGAGGTAATCCGCGCGCTGGCAGAAGAATTCTTCGCTGGAGACAGTGCACGAGAGAAAGTCCGCACCATCTTCGCGGTGGGGGATGAGAAGCAATCCATCTACTCCTTTCAGGGCGCTGTTCCGGCTTACTTTGCTGAGATGCGCAAGTTCTTCGCCCGTCGGGCTCAGGAAGCACAGAAGAACTTCGAAGGCATCGAACTCAACCTGTCCTTTCGCTCTACACCGGATGTGCTGGGCGCGGTCGATAAGGTGTTCGACACACCGGAAACCTATAAAGGCCTGTCACAGGACAACGTAGCGCCCGTGCATGAAGCCATCCGCCACAACGATCCGGGCCGCGTCGAAATCTGGCCACTGGAAGAAGCCGTAGAAACGCTGGAACCAGACGACTGGACCCAGCCGATTGATGCCATCGGCACCGGCAACCCCATGCTGCGCCTTGCCACCCGCATAGCAGAGCAGATCAAGGACTGGGATCAACGCAAAATCGCCGGTCCGGGGGATGTTTTGGTACTGGTCCGCAAGCGCGGCCAGTTTGTGGAAGCGCTCAACCGCGAGCTCAAACGCTTAGATGTTCCCGCAGCCGGTTCTGACCGCCTCGTCCTCACAGACCACATCGCCGTCAAAGATCTCGTTGCGCTGGGCCGCTTTATTCTGCTGCCAGAAGATGACCTCTCTCTCGCCTGCGTCCTCAAAAGCCCGCTCTTTGGCTTGGTTGATGATGATCTCTTCGAAATCGCCCACGAAACACCGGGTGTCCCAAGACCGGGCACCCTCTGGCATGAGCTGCTGAGAAAATCCGAAAACAGCGAGAAGTGGCAGGAAATTCGCAAGCAGCTGGTTGTCTGGCGTGACCGCGCCGACTTCGTTCCACCCTTCGAGTTTTTCGCCAAGATCATGGGAACCGACGGCTATCGCCAGAAGTTCCGAGAGCGCCTCGGCACGGAAGTCGATGACGTGCTTGATGAGTTCCTTTCATTGACGCTCACCTATGAAAAGAGCGGCACCCCCGGCATGGAAGGCTTCCTTGCGTGGCTTGCCGAAGCGCCAACTGAGATCAAACGCGAGCTCAACGCCGCCAAAGGTATGGTCCGCATCATGACGGTCCACGGCTCCAAGGGATTGGAAGCGCCCTACGTTATTCTCGCTGATGGCTGCAACGCACCCGTCTCCAGCCTGCATGCGCCGGTGATGGTTGAAAAACAGCGGGCAGGGGATACGCAGGCCGCACCCGCTCTTGTCTGGTTGCCCAACAAGGCACAGCGCACCGAATGGCATGAAGAAGCGCTGGAACTGCTGGCAGAAGAGCAGAAAGAAGAGTATCGCCGTCTGCTCTATGTAGCGCTCACCCGTGCCAAGGATCGTCTTGTCGTGTGTGGCTGGTCACCAAAGCGTGGCCCGCATGATGAATGCTGGTACACACTTACCCGCAACGGTTTGATTGAGGAAGCACGCGAACAGACAGATGCCAACGGCGAAGTGTCAGCGTGGATCTGGACCAAGAATGGCATAGAAAAGCCAGAGCCGATCCTGCCGCAAGCTGAAAAGATTGAGAGCCGGAAACAGGCTGTTATGCCGGACTGGGTCTCGACAAACGTCAGCACGCCTGAGCGTATCCGCCGCGTAAAACCATCTGCCGCCTTTGAGGAGATGGAAGCAAAAGAGAACATCGAGCAGCAAGATCCGAAAGATGCTCTGGAAGCAGCCCGCCAGCCAGAAGACTGGCCGCTGGTCCGTGGTCGTATCGTTCACAGACTGCTGGAGTTCCTGCCCGATCTGTCCGATGAACAACGCGTGGCATCTGCTGAAAGGTTCCTTGCCAGTTCCCTGCCAGAACGGTTCGAGGACAAAAAAGAACGTCTGCTGGATGATGTGTTGGGTACGCTGAGCAACCCAGAGTTTGCAGAGCTGTTCAGCGCCAATGGCAGAGCTGAAGTTCCAATACAGGGTATGCTCACGGGAGAGGATGGCAAGCCGGTTGAAATCTTCGGTCTGATTGACCGTTTGCTGGTCAATGACAAAGAAGTGATTATTCTCGACTTCAAGACAAATGCCTACGTCCCAAGGAGCGTGCACGAAGTCTCCGAAACGTATGTTGCGCAGCTGGCTGTTTATAGAAAATTGCTTTCTGAGCTTTATCCTGATCGGAGAATAAGAGCGCTGCTCCTCTATACGTCAGGTCCCCATTTGGTAGAAATACCAGTGGAACTGATGAAATCTTTTAAATTCTAGTCGAATGTTGAGAATTCGTTCGCTTGACGCTCGGCACTTGCGTTCTTACTTTCAGGGCAACAGAGTTTGCTCAGTTGGGGCGACTCAACCTGCACTATGAAAAGAGGCAAAAATGGCCACTGTGAATGTTGAAGACGGTAACTTCGAAGCTGAAGTACTCCAGAGCTCGACCCCTGTTCTCGTAGATTTCTGGGCGACCTGGTGTGGTCCTTGTAAAATGATTGCGCCGTCCCTGGAAGAAATCTCTGAGGAAATGGCTGGTCAGGTCAAAGTTGCTAAGTTGGATATCGACAGCAACCAGCAGAGCGCAATGAATTACGGCGTTCGTTCTATCCCAACCATGATCCTGTTCAAGGATGGTCAGCCAGCTGCAACCCTCGTAGGCGCACAGCCTAAGGGCAAAATTGCTGATTGGATCAAGCAGTACTCTTAATTTTGAGGGTATCTGCAACGAAATGCTGAGTAAAATCGGGCATTCTGAGGATCTCCGGTCATGGAAGTGGCCGGAGGTCTTTTGTTTTTGTCAAACAGCGACTAAATAAAGACCGGATAGATTTTTGCGCGGGCGCCTTAGGGCAGCCCTTGCAGTGCTTTGCTCCATGGTAAAAAGAGCAAGTTTTAAGAGACGGGATGACGATGAGCGATCAAAATAAAACTCCGCAGGCAGAAGAGCAGGTAAATCCGGAAGCTGTGGTTGACGAAACTGCGAATGGAGCCGAGCAGGCAGAAGTTGCTGCGGAAGTAGATCCAATCGAGGCGCTGAGAGAAGAAAACGCTGCCCTGAAGGACCGCGCTTTGCGCACCATGGCAGAGATGGAAAACCTGCGCCGTCGGACTGAAAAAGAAGTTAAAGACGCCAAAGCCTACGCAGTCGCAGGCTTCGCGCGCGACATGCTGGTGGTCAATGACAACCTTGGTCGTGCAATCGATGCATTGCCAGATGACGCACGTGAAAACGACGAAAACCTGAAGGCGCTGGTTGAAGGCGTTGAAATGGTAGAGCGCGAAATGCTCAACCATCTGGAAAAACACGGTGTGAAGCGTCTTTCACCTGAAGGCGATAAGTTCAACCCGCACTTCCATCAGGCGATGTTTGAAGTGCCGAACACAGAAGTTCCAAATAACACTGTGGTTCAGGTTGTTCAGGCTGGCTATGTCATCGGCGAGCGCGTCCTGCGCCCTGCAATGGTTGGTGTCTCCAAAGGCGGCCCAAAAATCGCTCCAGTTGCCGACAAAACAGCAGAGCCAGGCTCCACAGTAGACAAAGAAGCCTAAACACCAAAGCCCTCAAAACACCGAGGGCTTCTCAAAGAATTTCAAAACGGAGGTCGATACACGGTCTCCGTTTTTTGTTGCGGTGATGCCTGAAGCTCTGCAAGAAACGCAGGGCTGATTTGAAGTTCTCGGCGCTGTCCCCAAACGCTTCACAGGATCTAAGGCTATTTAAATCTCACAAATGAAGTAGTGTAGTTCTCCGGTTGATTTTTTAAGATGGCTGTCTAATACCAGCAGACTTGAATTCAACGACTTTGCGGGCATGACGTAGATGCATTCTGAGATCTGGCAGTACCTGGACTTTTTTGGCGTGGCCGTATTCGCCGTGACTGGTGGGCTGGTCGCTGCACGTCTGCGTCAGGATTTTATCGCTTTTCTGTTCTTTTGCTCTTTGACAGGTATCGGTGGCGGCACCCTGCGGGACACCCTGCTTGATGTGCCGGTCTTCTGGATCGAAGACGAGAGCTACCTCTATGTCTGTGTGGCCGTCTCAATTGCCATGTGGTTCATCGCTCATAAGGTCGAAGCATGGGGCCGCCCGTTGCGTTGGCTCGATGCGATTGGTGTCGCGTCCTATTCGGTAATGGGCGCTGCAAAAGCGATTTCACTGGGTGATACTGCCGCGGTTGCTGTCCTCATGGGTGTTGCTACGGCGACATTTGGTGGAATCCTGCGCGATATCATCGCTGGCCAGCCATCTGCACTGCTGCAAAGAGAGATCTACCTTGCGGCTGCGCTTGCTGGTGCGATCACATACACCTCTACGCTCATGGCAACAGGAGAAAGCAACCTCGCTGCTGCTTTGGGTTTTGCTGCAGCGATGATTTTACGTGGTGGTGCAATAGCAAAAGACTGGCATTTGCCCAGCTACACACCACCAAAGAAGAAAGACATGGATGAGCTGGACTAAGGTCCTCAGCGAGAGCGTAATCTTGAAAAGCGGCTCTGATTTGCGGACAAGACTACGCGCGCAATAAAGAACTAGAGCTACGCGCCTGCACGCCACATGCTCTAAACGCGCAAATAAACGTGTCCGGCAACGGCAAGATCAGCCAGAGCCGTGCCCGTTGACTTAAACAGCGTGATTTGCTCGTAAAAGCGCCGGCCTGCGCGGTCGCCCTGACACAACTCCGCCAGATCAGACGCAATGTCCTGCAGGCTCAGAACGCCATCGGCGAGCGGCTCTTTGAGATCACCAGCGGTTGTTGGGGTGTTGTCATAGCTGTCCAAAAACAGCCGCGCCTGTGAGATAACCGTATCATCGCACTCACGCTGATCAGCATGCATGGAGCCAACCAGATCCAGATGCGTTCCCTCTTGTAGCCATTCCCCTTGAATGATCGGCGTGTTCGCACTCGTCGCACAGCACACAATATCTGCGCCTCTGACAGCCCCACCCAGTTCCGTTGTCGCTGAAACCTTAAAAGGTTGCCCCTGCATATGCTCCACCAACTGCTGAGCAGCAGCAGGGCTTCTGTTCCAGACCAGAACCTCCTTGATGGGGCGGACAGAAGCATGCGCATCAATCAGATAAGGTGCAAGGTTTCCAGCACCCACCATCAGCAAACGGGAAGAGTCTTCGCGCGAAAGATACGAGGATGCCAGCGCCGATGTTGCAGCTGTGCGCCAGTTGACGAGCGCTTTGCCATCCAGAAGCGCAAGCGGCGTCCCCGTTTTGCCAGACTGCAAAAGATACACACCAGCAACAGCAGGTGCGTCATGCTCCAGTGATGTGGGAAGACAACTTTCCAGACGCGTGCCAATAAACCCGCGCTCAACAGTGTCTTGAGCCGCAAAGTCATGCCATGCAGAAGAGATGGTGAGAGAGCCGTTATCAAGGCCGGTTGGACGTGCAATTCTTTGTGTGTGCGGGGAAGGGGCCACCACACCAACACGAAATGCACGTCTCAGCGTCTCAAGAAGATCGCGAAAGCTCATCACCCCCTCAATGTCCTGAGCTGTGATGATCCGCATTCGCAATCCCCGTGTTAAACGTCAGGGCAGAGTAATAAAGCGGTTAGGCTGCTTTTTTATGGTCTGGTGATGGCAGACCGGGTGCAATGTCACCCTGTGCCACCTTACGCAGTGAATCCGCTTCATGTTTCAGTTGGTTCGCTTCGCGTCGTTGAACACGAGCCTCTTTACGAAACCGTCCTTGTCGCATCCAGGTCGCCACTCCGCCAAGCATCACGCCCAGTCCAACAGCGCCAAACAGCAACCAGAAAACCGGGATGTTGAACGTCAACATCGGGTCCTCTGGGTTAAAGGGGTTAAGCGAAATCAGCGTGGAATGCCGGTTCGCAACCGCAAGGACAACAAGTAGAGCTGCTATAGGTATAAGCAGCAAATTCCGAAAGAAACGAGCCAATGTATTACTCCAGGATCAGTCGTCTTCGCCGTGATCCGTACCGTCGTTCAGTCGTTCGCGCATTTCTTTGCCGGTTTTGAAGAACGGAACGAACTTTTCGCCAACTTCAACTTTTTGGCCAGTTCTTGGATTGCGTCCAACGCGTGCCGGGCGGTTCTTCACTGAGAACGCACCAAAGCCACGCAGCTCGACGCGGTCACCGCGCATCAGCGCTTCAGTAACTTCATCAAGAATGGCGTTTACGATATTCTCTACATCGCGTTGATAGAGATGCGGATTACGCTCCGCAATAGTCTGTACTAATTCCGATTTAATCATGCTTTGCCCCCCCAAGTGCTGAGACTGTTGCCGCATCCGGAGCCTGCCAAACAGACACGAGACCGTCAAGCGGTAGGCTTGAATCTACGACACTTTTTGCTGTTTTGAGAAGTGAGATGACCAAATTCTGGTTCTCACTACCCAAAAAGCCTAATAAATTTGCAGGGAACGGGAGTGACCGCTCGTCTGATTCTGGTTTCCAGTCGATTATTTCCAAATCACTGGAAAGTCCTTTTTCGTCAATAAGCCACTGATGCGCGGCCTGCTCGCCACCAATCTCATCGATCAGTTCAAGGTCTTTTGCCTGGTGCCCGGTGTAAACCTGACCGTTCGCCAGCTGAAGTGCACGCTCTTTAGAAAGGCCTCTGCGTTCTGCAACAAGTCCAACGAACCACATATAGGTATCGTCAATCAGTTCCTGCAAAGTTTCCTTCACTTCAGGCGTGGCTGGCTCATAAAAGTTTGGCTCAGCTTTCAATGGTGCGCTTTTAATCGCATCCATTTCAACGCCAATCTTTTCGAGCAACCCTTTTGCATTGCCATACTGGAAGAGAACACCGATAGAACCGGTCAAAGAGGTGTATTGAGCAACAAGGTGATCACTGGCAATTGCGGAAAGATAAGCAGCTGAAGCACCAAGCGTCGTGATGGACGCTGTCAAAGGCTTCTTCTCAGCAATCTTGCGCAGCGCATTGTAAAGCGCTTCACCACCGGAAGTGGTGCCACCGGGAGAATTAATGGAGACGATGACGCCTTGCACGGTGTCATCTTTTGCGATTGCTTCAAGCATCTCCAACTGGCGGCGATCATAGGTGATCGGTCCGTTGATTTCGATGCGAGCAATATGCTTTTCAGAACGGGCAAGCTCACCAAGGCCAGTTGCCTCAGCGCCTCCCCACAACAGCAAAGCTGCAAGTGCTAAAAAACTAACGACGCGCCAGAACGAAACTTTACGTCTCAGGCGTCTGCGATCAATAAGAACGTCACTGTCTAGACTCATGGGGTCTTCCCGGTCAAACTCATTTAAGCGACTATAGGGAAACAATACCTAAGCTTTTGAATAAGCCAAGTGTTCTTTCTCTGCAGACGGTAAAAACACGACCATAAATTAAGCTTTGTCCCTGCCAAACGGTTAATTTGGGGAAGTAGGCTCTTAATTCTCCGAAAATTTCTGGTTGTAATGCTAGTCGACTAAGATGCCAGAGAAAATGGCGATACTATGTTATTTTGCGTTTTCCTCTGCTTCCATAAGGTCTTCTTCGTGCGCAATCGCACTTTCCATCAGTGCGCGCCACATGGTCTCATAGGTCTGCGCATTCAGGCCATGCGCACGGGCATGGGCTTTTACGTTGCTGGCAACTTCCTCTACCCGGCTTTCAATGCGGGCAGACAGGCCAATTGGTTTTTTGATTTCAGCGGCGCGTGTGATGTAAGTCCAGCGCTCTGCAAACAGGGAAATCAGCTCGGAATCCAGACGATCAATTTCTGCGCGGATCTGAGTCATATTGTGACATTCGCTAGCAGAGTTCTTCATTAGTTTTTTGCTGCCTATCGGATTGAATGACGTGGCTGGGGAGTGCCACCTTTTGAAATGTCATACCCGAAATAAATGCATGGTCGCAACTAGCATATGTTTATCGCATAAAAAATCCGTTCCGTTCATCAGGAGGTGGGGGGGAGCTGAGAACGGAACGGGATCTGTATGGCCATGGGGCCAGTTGGACTTTTCGTCTTTTTTGGGCCACTGTTTTATCGATTGCTCTGAAAACCGATAGGTTCAGTGATCTTAATTCTTGACGCGAGAACTAGGGGCATAGTTCACCGCGCGCTGTTGGAAACCCAAAGCCGATTGCTGCAAGGACGGCGTAAAACGGGTTTCCAGTTAGCCCTGCGGTTTCGGGCGGACCGCTAGGGCATTCCGAAGTCTTGAAGCTGCCGGACCTTATTTTTGTTATTGGCCTCAACGATGTTTCAAGACAAACAGCACAGTGGAGTTTGAGAGAATGGGATACTCTCTTGCTCGCCATGTAAAGTAATATACAGATGTTACTTGAAGATAAATAGAAATCAGAAATAGAAAATTTCAAAAAACGACTCTATCTTAGGTGGTGTATAGCAAATTAAAAGTTGTTATCAAAACTTATCATCAATTTACTATTGCTTATCTATTATGTTTATTTTGATTAAAGTGAATTAATATTTACATTAATTAAAATTGAGCGCATGTAAATGCTCCATATCACACAATTTGCTTTGTTTCTTTCTGGTGAGGAGGAGTTGCGGCGTTAAAAAAAGGGCGTTTCCGCCCCTTTCTGATCGTACAGGTTTAAGATCTCTCCGATTAATCGAGAGAGAATGGCATCCCGCAAATTGCGATAGATGCCTTCGCAAAATTGTCCAGCCTAAATTGAGCGCGTAATTCCGCCATCAATGCGGATATTTTGTCCGGTCATGTAGCTGGAGGTGTCTCCGGCAAGGAAAGCAATCAGATCAGCCACTTCCTGCGAGGTGCCATAACGCCCCATTGGAATGCGATCCCGACGTTCTTCCTTCTCTGGCAAGCTGTCAATAAAGCCCGGCAGCACGTTGTTCATGCGAATGTTTGAGGAAGCATATTTATCAGCGAACAACTTGGTAAAAGCAGCAAGGCCAGCTCTGAACACGCCGGAAGTCGGGAAAAGCTCCTCAGGTTCAAATAAGGCATAGGTGGAAATATTGACGAAGCTGCCTTTGCCCTGAGCTTCCATGATTGGGGTAACGATGCGGGTGATACGCACCACGTTCATGAGATAGAAGTCCATCCCTCTCGCCCAATCTTCGTCGGTGAGCTCAAGGACTGGCCCTTTAGGCCCATGGCCAGCACTGCTGACAGCCGTATCAATACGGCCCCACTTGCCCATCGCAACATCAACAAGACGCTGGAGGTCCGCAGTTTCAAGGTTGGAGCCAGTCACACCGACACCACCAAGTTCCTCAGCCAGCTTCTCGCCTTTGCCAGAGGAAGAGAGGATGGCGACTTTATAACCGTCCCCTGCCAGCTTACGTGCCGCAGCAGCACCCATACCACTGCCACCAGCAACAATCAGCGCAACTTTCAAATCACTCATGAAACCCTCCTGAATTAAATCAGGACTATTCCATTTTCTGTAGGGCAATAAATCAAGTGACGATTTGTCATCACCCTGAGAGAAACCATGCTGAGGAGACAATTTTTCTAGAACTGAGGTCCCTAACGGAAATGTGAGAAATTCAAATGCTCAGATTTCTATAAAATACCTCTACTTTTAACTGGTTGAAAATAACTATGTATAAATATCAGGAGTTAGAGCGTGTTCCGTTTGATTGGATTCAATCAAACGACCAGAATTCGCTCTAACAAAGATTTTAGAGCACGGTGTGTGAATGCGAATGAACGCGACGTGCTCTAGGGCGAGAGCCACGAGATTCAGTCATTTCAAGCATATCGCCGAAAAGTAGACGCCGGTTTTCGGATAAAGATACGCAAACTGCTTTAGTTAAAGTCATTTTATGCATCAATAAGGGAGAAGTTTGTTGCAGGCAGATGTTATCACATCAGACGAGCTCGCCTCTGTGCAGCAGAGCTCTGCAACAAAAGCACTTCAAAACCCGTCTGTGTGCGTGTTGCAGTCTGCTGTTGAAGTAGCTGAACTCCAGCAACAATGGCACCAGCTGGAGCAGGCCTCCAATGGCAATCCGGTCTTTCAAAGCTATGCCTGGACCATGGCGATGCTTGAAAATCCTGCATCGGTCCAATCAGCCAAAATCTTCGCTGTCTACGACCAGCAAAGCCTGATCGCGGTTCTGCCGTTGCGCATTGAAAAGCAAAAGTCCCTGAAAGCGCTGACTGGTTTAGGAGAGCCTTTTCAGCAGTACTCAGAGATGCTGCTTACTCCCGGCTATAACCCTGCTGCCGTGTTGGATTACTTGAAGCCCCACCTTCAAAAGGCTGGTGCAGATGTTATCCACCTCCGCCAGATCAGAGAGGGCGGTGCACTCTATGAGTACGCCAGCACTCATTTCACTGAGGTCGGAGAGGCTGATGGCGCTCCATGGCTGGATCTGAACCAGTGGGATAGTTTTGAGGACTATCTGAAGTCCATCTCCGCCCGTTCCCGCAAAACCATCCGCAACCAGCGCAATCGTCTCCACAAATCAACAGGCCTTTCGCACCGCGTGATCCGACAGGAAGACCCGGAACTCGAAACCATGCTTCTACGCACTCTAAACGGGCGAGAGAACTGGGTCGAAGCCATGGGTTACTCATCGCGCGCTCTGGAAGGCGATGGCTTGCAGAACGTCCTTCTCTCATTAAGCAACGGCACGGCCAAAGGCTGCGAACTCATCGCTTTCGAGCTGAAGCATGGTGATCTGCCAATCTCTACCGAATGGGGCTTCCTGTTCGAAGGCTGCTATTCCGCTTACATGGCCGATTGGAACCCGGACTACGAACAATCCAGTCCCGGTAAACTTCACCAGATGGACGTCATCGAGGCGTGTTTTGCGCTTGGGATCGATAAGATCGATTTCCTAAAACCAGCCTCGCGCTACAAGATGACTTGGGCCTCACAGGTCGCCAGCGTCTTTGATGCCGTCAGCCCGCTTTCCTTCAAAGGACAGCTCTATGCCAGCCTCTGGCTCAAGAACCTGCGCCCTTTAGCAAAGCGCATCGTACTCGCAATGCCAAAAGGTCCGAGAGCATTCCTGATGAGCTCCCTGAAGAAGATCAGGGGTTAACTCTGCCGAGAGGCAGAACTCCCTGAAACAGGACGCTCCAAAGCTCTTTTCAGACATAAGCGCGCAAAAAAATGCGAAACAACGCAAATGAACGCACTCATCAACGCAACAAAAAAGCCCGCTCAAATGAGCGGGCTTTCTCGCAAAATCTATTGCTAGATCTTATTCGTCGTCGTTCTGCTTCTTCATAGCTGCAGCGAGGATGTCGCCGAGAGAAGAGGAAGCGTCAGAAGAACCGTACTGTGCAACCGCTTCTTTTTCTTCAGCGATTTCAAGTGCCTTGATGGAAACACCAACGCGGCGGGTCTTCTTGTCGAACTGAGTGATACGAGCTTCGATCACATCGCCAACGTTGAAGCGGGTAGGATCCTGCTCACCACGTTCACGGGACAAGTCAGCGCGACGGATGAATGCAGAGAGGTCGCCGTCTACGAGTTTAACGTCGAGACCACCGTCTTTGATTTCAGTCACTTCACACTTAACGATTGCGCCCTTACGAACAACATCGCCAGCGGATTCAAACGGATCAGCGTCGAGCTGTTTGATGCCGAGAGAGATACGCTCTTTCTCAACGTCAACGTCAAGAACGACTGCTTTAACAACATCGCCCTTCTTGTACTCTTCGATGACCTGCTCGCCCGGACGGTTCCAGTCCAGATCGGACAGGTGAACCATGCCGTCAACATCGCCTTCAAGACCGATGAACAGACCGAATTCGGTCTTGTTCTTAACTTCACCTTCTACGGTGGCGTTAAGTGGGTACTGCTGTGCGAATGCATCCCATGGGTTCTGCAGAGTCTGCTTGAGGCCCAGGGAGATACGGCGTTTGGAAGCGTCCACTTCAAGGATAACCACTTCAACTTCCTGGGAAGTAGAAACGATTTTGCCTGGGTGTACGTTCTTTTTGGTCCAGGACATTTCGGAGACGTGGATCAGGCCTTCGATGCCTGGCTCCAGTTCTACGAATGCACCGTAGTCGGTGATGTTGGTAACACGACCGGAGAACTTGGAATCCAGTGGGTATTTGGCTTCGATGCCATCCCATGGATCGGTTTCCAGCTGCTTCATGCCGAGGCTGATGCGGTGTGTTTCCTGGTTCACACGAACGATCTGCACCTTCACGGTCTGACCGATTGTCAGAACTTCGCTTGGGTGGTTGATACGACGCCATGCAATGTCGGTAACGTGCAGGAGGCCATCGATGCCACCAAGGTCAACGAATGCACCGTAGTCGGTGATGTTCTTAACAACACCCTCAACGGTCTGACCTTCTTCCAGGCTCTGAACGAGTTCAGAACGCTGTTCAGCGCGTGTTTCTTCCAGAACGGTACGACGTGACACAACGATGTTACCACGGCGCTTGTCCATTTTCAGGATCTGGAAAGGCTGTGGAGTGTGCATCAGAGGAGTAACGTCGCGTACTGGACGGATGTCTACCTGAGAGCGTGGCAGGAATGCTACTGCGCCGTCCAGATCAACGGTGAAGCCACCTTTAACCTGGTTGAAGATCTGACCAGTAACTTTTTCACCAGCTTCGAAAGCAACTTCAAGGCGAACCCAGCTTTCTTCGCGGCGTGCTTTGTCGCGGGACAGAACAGCTTCACCCATCGCGTTTTCAACGCGCTCAAGGTAAACTTCTACTTCATCGCCAACGGCCATTTCGCCGTCACGGCCTTTAGCGCCGAATTCCTTCATAGGAACGCGACCTTCAACCTTAAGACCTACGTCGATGACTGCGAGGTCTTTTTCGATAGCAACAACGATGCCTTTTACAACGGTGCCTTCAAAAAGGTCGGAAGTCGCAAAGGATTCTTCCAACAGAGCTGCAAAATCTTCAGCAGCAAAGTTTTGATTTTCCATAAAATCTCCTGATGCCATAAGAATGGCGCTCGCCGGCGGGTTTGTGTTAACACTAAAGGACAAGGGCTTCCGGTTTTCAACTCGCGTTGAAAAACAACCACTTACAAGTAAGTGGGCCGGCGAAAGCGGTCACTCTTGTCCAAATTCGGTATCGTAACAGTCGCTTGATATAACAAACGCGAACTCCGAAGGCTGTTATGAAACAGCTGAATTCCGGGCGCGTTCGACGATATCCACAGCCGCACGAAATGCGGAGTCTATATCCATTTCTGTCGTATCAAGCAAGTGTGCATTTTCAGCGGGTTTTAATGGAGAGTCTTTTCTGGTGCTATCGCGCTCGTCGCGGCGCTCCAGATCCACTAGGATTTCATTAAAATCTGCTGGAATTCCCTTGCCGTTCAACTCGTCTGTCCGGCGCTTTGCACGGGCTGCCGGAGAGGCGGTAATGAACAGTTTCGCGGTCGCGTCCGGGCACACAACAGTCCCGATATCACGGCCATCTAAAACGGCACCCGGCTCTTGATCAGCAAACGCACGCTGAAGGCTCACCAGTTCCTCGCGCAGGCCAGAAAGAACTGCAATGCGAGAGGCTACCTCACCAATTTCATGGGAAGAGAGCTGATTGCGATCCAAATTACCCAGATCAAGGTTCTGGGCGACAGAGATTGCAACGTTTTCATCACCAAGTGGCAGGCCGCGCGCAAGCAGCGCAGCGGCGACAGCACGATACGTCAAACCAGTATCCAGATGGCGGAGTCCAAAATGCGCAGCGAGCTGGCGTGCGAGCGTTCCCTTGCCAGATGCCGCTGGTCCATCCAGAGCAATAATCATGCAGCTTCCTCATTTTTATTTTCAAGCTTGCCACCCAGCTCACCAAACATGGAGAGGAAGGTTGGGAAGCTTGTCGCGATTGGCGCTGCATCATCGACCTGAACCGGTTTGTGTGCAGCGAGCCCCAGAATAAGGAAGCTCATTGCGATCCGGTGATCCAGATGTGTTGTAACAGTGCCACCGCCAATATTGTTTGCCCCACCAGTAACAGTCAGACTGTCCTGTTTTTCAACGCACGGAATGCCGTTTGCTTCCAAACCGCGCGCAACAGCAGCCAGGCGGTCTGACTCTTTGACACGCAGTTCTTCAAGACCAAGCATGACAGTGTCACCTTGAGCAAAAGCAGCAGCAACAGAAAGAATTGGATATTCATCAATCATGGAAGGTGCCCGGTCCGCTGGAACCGTAATACCCTTTAATCGCGAATACTTGGCGCGAATGTCGCCAATCTTTTCTCCGCCGCTTTCCCGTTCATTCGAGATGGTAATGTCTGCACCCATTTCAAGCAGACTAGTAATAAGTCCAATGCGATGCTCATTCAAAAGCACACCTTCAACGGTGACATCAGAACCCGGTGTGATCAGAGCAGCAACAATCGGGAAGGCAGCTGAAGATGGGTCACCAGGAACCGTAATATCCTGAGGCTGCAGCTTCGGTTGGCCTTGCAGCGTGATGATACGCTCACCGCTCTCGTTCACTTCAACCTTCAGGTCTGCGCCAAAGCCAACCAACATTTTCTCTGTATGGTCACGTGTCGCAACAGGTTCGATAACAGTTGTTGTACCAGCGGTATTCAAACCAGCCAGCAACACAGCGGATTTCACCTGCGCAGATGCCATAGGCACGCGGTAAGTGATTGGAATTGGTGTGTCACTGCCGCGGATAGAGGCTGGCAAACGGTCGCCGTTACGCGCAACAACCTGAACACCCATCTCACGCAACGGGTTAAGGACGCGGCCCATCGGGCGTCCAGACAGCGAGGCATCGCCAGTCATGGTGACGGCAATCGGGTGGCTCGCAAAAATACCCATTGCTAGACGTACGCCTGTACCCGCGTTTCCAAAGTCAATTGGAGCTTCCGGCTCAAGCAGGCTACCCAGTCCAATACCCTCAACCGTCCATGTGTCATCTTCCTGACGAACACACTTGGCACCAACCGCATTCATAGCATTTGCAGTGCCAATCACATCTTCTGATTCGAGAAGGCCAGAGATGGTGGTTTTGCCAAGCGCCAGCGCGCCAAACATCAGAGAACGATGGGAGATAGACTTGTCACCTGGAACTTTGATTTGACCATTGAGCGGAGAGCCGCTGTGAGCGGTCACAATTTGCGGTGACGAATTATGGGACATGTTCATTTCCGGGGTTGCGAGACTTAAAAAACTAGTTCCTCCTAGCACGGAAGAAAAAGACAGTCACCCTAGGGCGCATTGAACTATTGCGAAATTTCGGCAGTGAATGTACGACTTCGGGTAGATTTCTAAGATTTATCTTTGACATGATGGCCAACCTGAGGCTAAGGGGGCCGTCAACGAGATACAAACAAAGGTGAGAACCGTGGCAAGACCGGAACTCGGAACCAAGCGCCTGTGCGCGGCGTGTGGCGCTAAATACTACGATTTGAAACGTGACCCGATCATCTGTCCTAAGTGCGGCGACATGTTTGATCTGGGCATGACAGCAAAAACAGCCAAGGCTGTAAAAGCTGTTCAGAAAGAAGAAGCTAAGGAAGCATTGGTCAAAGACGATGCAGAACTGGTTTCTCTGGAAGAAGCAGACGCTGAAGCATCTGGTGAAGATATTCCTGAGCTGGAAGATGAAACGATCACTGATGATATCAGTGGTGATGACTCCGATGTGTTCCTCGACGATGAAGATGATGAAGACGCTGCCGTACCAGGCATCGTTGTGGCTCGCGACGACGACGAAGTCTAAAATTTCCACAGCTTGTGAAACTGCAGGCTGTTAAGAGAGTATTCTCTTGAAATGTGGGGGCGGCCCATCTATGTTCCGCCTCCATCGGCACACAAACTTCATTGAAGTTTCAGTGCCTAAGGAAGAAATGATGGGGCCTTAGCTCAGCTGGGAGAGCGCTTCGCTGGCAGCGAAGAGGTCAGGAGTTCGATCCTCCTAGGCTCCACCATAGACATTTTGCAAAAATGTCTGATGTTCTGCGAAGAATGTCTAGTATTTCGCGAGAAATGCACACCTTCCTTGAAGATTGCGTAGCAGGGCAACCCAAGCCCGTTTCAAATGCTACATGGTATGGGGCCTTAGCTCAGCTGGGAGAGCGCTTCGCTGGCAGCGAAGAGGTCAGGAGTTCGATCCTCCTAGGCTCCACCAAAATCATTCTGCCAAAAAATTCAGCTAAGAATATCCGGCTCTTTCAAAAAAGCTCCCAACAATGCTTTTAGTTTATACCTGATCGTCCTCTCAACGTTTTGGCTGACTTCACGTCGTTTTGGAACGTGTTTGATAAACAAAGCCAGTCTCGCGGCAATGATGCTTTGCGCACTATGAGAATTGAAGCTCTATCGCCATTGATACGCAAGGAAATTGCTATACATCTGCCGCAACTGGTTCTTTTGAGCAGAGGCTGTCGATGACTGCACCCGTTGTTATCCATTGGTTCCGTCAAGATCTTCGTTTGAGTGATAATCCTGCTCTGACTGCGGCCTGCGAGGCCGGCGCGGTTATTCCACTCTACATCCTGACTGACGGTGAAAAAGGCGCGCGCGAACATGGTGGAGCGACGCTGAACTGGCTGCACCATTCTTTAAAAGCTCTCAATAAAAGCTTGAACGGGCAGCTGTTGATAATGCGCGGTGACCCATCTGTCATTATCAAGACTCTTCTTCAGGAGACGGAAGGGACGGGCGTTTTCTGGAACAGATGCTACGAGCCCTGGCGCATAGAACATGATGCACAGCTGAAATCTGAGCTGGAAGAGACTGGCATAACTGCTAAGAGCTTCAACGGTTCGTTTCTTTGGGAACCATGGCAAGTGGCAAAGCCAGATGGTGACCCATACAAAGTCTTCACTCCGTTTTATCGTAAAGGCTGTCTGCAAGCGCCAGAGCCGCGTAAGCCCTTACCTACGCCTGAACCCATGCGGTTACATCAGGTGAGTACAAATGGAGCGCTGTCTCTTGATAAACTGGGACTGATCGACAACCGTCCATGGTCAGCGCGACTGAGCAACTGTTGGGAGCATGGAGAGCAGGCGGCGCAAAACAGGCTCTATTCATTTCTCGAAAACGGCATCTCCAATTACAAGGAGGGGCGTAATTTTCCCGCTCTCACGCATACTTCACGGCTTTCGCCTTACCTGCATTTTGGAGAGATTTCGCCCAATCAAGTCTGGTGGGCGCTCAATATGCACGAAGAGACACATGACATTGACCATTTCCGGAGTGAGTTAGGCTGGCGTGAGTTCTCCTATTCCCTGCTGTTCCATAACCCAACGCTTCCTCAAAACAATCTCAATACTAAATTCGATCACTTTCCGTGGGTTTCTAACGACCAACGCTTGTTGGCTTGGCAAAACGGGCAGACAGGCATCCCAATTGTAGATGCAGGCATGCGTGAGCTGTGGCAAACCGGTTATATGCATAACCGCCTGCGGATGGTCGTTGGCTCGTTCCTCGTAAAGAACCTGCTGCTGGATTGGCGCTCAGGTGAGGCATGGTTTTGGGATTGCCTGGTGGATGCAGACCTCGCCAACAACTGTGCAAGTTGGCAATGGATTGCTGGCTGTGGAGCTGATGCAGCCCCGTACTTCCGTATCTTCAATCCCGTGCTACAGGGCGAGAAGTTTGATGGCCACGGTGATTACACCCGTCGCTTTCTCCCGGAGCTCAAAGAACTGCCGGACAAATATCTCTACAAACCCTGGGAAGCTCCTAAAGACATCTTGAAAGATGCAGGCGTTGTGCTGGGTGAAACGTATCCGTTGCCAATCGTTGATCTCAAAAAATCACGAGATGAAGCGCTGCGTGCTTTTGAGGAAACAAAATAAAATTCAGATCAGAGTGATCTGCCTTCAATTCCGGTCAGTATAAGAACTTGTGCGCGGCAGGGTGTCGCAGCCAAACCTAATGTAATTCCCTGATTTACATCTCTGGGGAGTGGAGGGTTCTATGCGTTTATCTATGATTTCTTTTGTAAGCTCGCTTGTTCTTGCTGGATCAGTAAGTGCTAATGCAGGAACTATTGTAGAAGTAGCTCAAGGGGCAGGGCAGTTTAACACCCTTATCGCTGCAGCTCAGGCCGCTGGTTTGGACGGCGCATTAGCGAACGGTGAAAACCTGACAGTCTTTGCTCCGACCGATGAAGCGTTTGCTGCTCTTCCGGATGGAACAGTAGAAATGTTGCTGAAGCCTGAGAACAAAGATCAATTGATCGCGGTCCTGAGCTACCATGTCCTGCCACGAAAGCTCGCGTCCACTGACCTTCCAGGCCGGACAATTCATGTGAAGACAATCAAGGGCTCTGGAGACAAGACACTTTCCGTCTCAAAAACATCGTCAGGTGTGACAGTCGACAAGGCAAACGTGATCAGCGCCGATATTCCTGCAGATAATGGAATTATCCATGTGGTCGATGCAGTATTGCTACCCTCCAACTAGTTTGGGGCATATCTTCAGTCTGAAGAAGCTCAACTTGAGGGCGTGGAGCGTAAGTTTCGCGCCTTCAGTGCTGTCACAAAACGCGATTAGATGACTCTATTTGATTGAAACGAATACATTTCATCTTTTCGAGCATGCAAACTTTTGCATTAGAAGTTGCATTCGGTGAGTTGCACACAGTGCGCCTGTGGATAAGTTTGAGTGCCTTTCGCATTCGAAAAACTGCGCCTTAAAGCATTAAGACAGCTCATCCGCAGAAACGTGCAAGGCGCAATAATAGATTTTATTCGCCGTCTAGGTATTTCTCCTTTATATCAAGTGATTAGCCGACAAATCTTTGCATAATGCTCAACATTCGAAATCTTTCGTATCGAATTTTTTCGAAACAAAACTTCCAATTTTAGACACTTCAATCATGCTGAACGGCAGAAAATATTGCATAAAAAACAGTCGCCTTGGATCGGTTTCGCTTTTCCGAAACATGACAATCTCATGATAATTATGAAAAAAAACGAAGATCCAATTGCAATTCATCGAAACTTCAAGAAACTGTCATCCTAGTGTGAAACACCTAAGTGATATCGCAGATGAGGCGTAGGGGATGGATCGTCACAGCGATGGATCAGGTGTTAACTCCGCTTCGCATGTTAGATTTTTTCAACTTTCCCACTGGGGGGCAACAAAAATGACTCTTCGTAAAGCAACTGGTATCGCAACCTTTGCAGCACTCGCAATGTCTTCAACAGCATCTTTCGCTGCGACAGAAATCAACTGGTGGCACGCAATGGGCGGCCGTCTGGGTGAAGTTGTCAACGAAATCTCCACCAAATACAATGCGTCTCAGGACGCGTGTCAGCTGACCCCAGTCTATAAAGGTAACTACGAAGAAACCTTGACTGCTGGTATTGCGGCATTCCGTGCTGGCGAACAGCCAAACATTCTTCAGGTATTTGATGCAGGTTCCGCTACCATCATCGGTGCAAAGGGCGCAGTTGTTCCAGCTGAAGACCTTCTGAAAGACGCTGGTGTTGAATTCAACATCGAAGATTATATTGCTGGTGTTCGTTACTTCTACGCTGACGCAGCTGGCAAAATGATCGGCATGCCGTTCAACTCCTCTACCCCGATCCTCTACTACAACGTAGAAGCACTGGCGAAAGCAGGCGTTGAAGCTCCTAAGACTTGGGAAGAGTTCGAAGCGATCGCTCCTAAGCTGAAAGCTGCTGGTTATATTCCTTTGGCACAGTCACACCTGCCATGGATCTTCACCGAAAACTTCATGTCCCGCCACAACCTGCCATTCGCAACCAACAACAACGGTTACAACGGCGCGAAAGGCACTAAGATCCTCGTGAACAACGATGCGATCAAAATGCACTTCACAAAGGTTAAAGGCTGGCTCGACGCTGAGCTGTTCGGTTACTACGGCACTGGCTGGGGTGACAACCAGAAGGTATTCCAGGACGGTTCCGCTGCAATGTGGCTCGGTTCTTCAGGTTCCTTCGGTGGCCTGACAAAATCCACAGACTTCAAATTCTCCGCAACCTACCTGCCTCATTGGGCTTCTGTTAGCGAAACAGGCACCAACACCTTCATCGGTGGCGCTGCACTCTTCGCAATGTCCGGCAAGCCAAAAGCAGAAAACGACTGCGTTGCGAACTTCTACTCCTTCCTGACTTCCGCAGAAATGCAGTACTACTGGCACCAGGAAACTGGTTACGTGCCAATCACCAACGCTGCATATGAGCTGGCAACTAAGGATGGTTATTACGACCGTGTACCTGCAGCTGAAATCGGCATCAAGCAGCTGACACTGCCAGGTGGAGACAACACCAAGGGTTACCGCATGGGCTTCTACGTTCAGGTGCGTGACGTGATGAACCGTGAATACGGTAAAATCTTCTCCGGTGATAAATCCGTAGACGACGCATTCCAGACCATCGAAGACGAAGCTAACAAGCTTCTGGCTCGCTTTGCTAAGACGTCTAACTAAGACTTAGCATTGAGACTTTCGCTAAGACCGGAGACGCTTTTAAGTGTCTCCGGTCTCAGGTTGTTTTGGAAATAGAATGTTCCCATGCGTCAAAGAGCGCAGTGAGCTTTTCTGAACAAGCGGTCAGGCTTGCTAAGCAACCGGCCACCACAACGAAAACAGCGACCAGGCCAGTCCATGAAACGAGTTCAATTCTCACATCCATTGATGCCATACATGCTGCTGCTTCCGCAGTTGGCAATTGTTGGCGTCTTCTTTCTGTGGCCAGCCGCAGAAGCAATCAGGGCGTCTTTCTATCTTGAAGACCCGTTTGGCTTCGGCTCCACCTTTGTTGGCCTAGATAACTTTAAAGACGTTGTTTCCGCGAGCGAGTACAGCAGAACTGCATGGTTCACGCTGATCTTCTCAGCTGCGGTGACATTCTTTTCTCTCAGCATTGCTCTTTTGCTGGCAGTCAAAGCAGACAACGTTATCAAAGGTGCCTCCACATACCGCACTTTGCTCATGTGGGTTTATGCGATCGCCCCTCCCGTCGCAGGCCTTGTAGGCGTGATGCTGTTTGACCAGCACATTGGCCCACTCAACGATCTTGCCCACGCCCTCGGCTGGAACATGCAGATCGGTGTGAACTATTTTGATACTGCATTTGCTATGACCGTGATTGCGGTTTGGAAGCAAATTCCGATCAACTTCATCTTCTTCCTCTCTGGTCTCCAGAGTGTTCCAAAATCCGTTCAGGAAGCAGCTGCGGTTGATTGTAGATCTTCTTCACGTCGCTTCTGGACTGTGACCTTCCCACTGTTGGCTCCAACCAGCTTCTTCCTGCTGATCATCAACATCACTTACGCGCTCTTTGATACATTCGGTATTATCGATCTGGTGCTTAAGGGTGAGCCAGGCAACAACCCTGTAACGCTCGTTTACAAGGTGTTCCTTGATGGCTTCCGCGGAAACGACCTTGGTGGGTCCTCAGCACAGTCTGTGATCTTGATGATACTCGTGTTCGCTCTCACTGTGGTTCAATTCCGCATGATCGAACGTCGCGTGCACTACAGTTAAGGAGGGATAGATGAAACGCTCACAGTTTTGGGATCACGTGATCCTCGTTCTCGGCGCCCTCTTTATGCTGGTGCCAGTTGTCTACGCACTCATGACTTCCAGTCATGATGCTGTATCCATTTACAAAGATGGCCTTCAGCTCTCTCCAGGCGGCCATTTCGTTGACACTTATAAGCAGGTGTTGACAGAAGCTGGCGGTTTTACCAAGTCTGTGACTGGTCTGACCATGCTGTGGAACTCTTTGGTTCTCGGCCTTGGCTTTGCCTTCGGTAAGATCATCATTTCCATGCTGGCGGCTTACGCAATCGTGTATTTCCGTTTCCCGCTTGGCACGTTCTTCTTCTGGATCATCTTCTCCACCCTGCTGCTACCTCTGGAAGTGCGCATTCTGCCTTCCTACGAGATTGTGCAGGGCCTCGGTATGGCGAACACCTATTCAGGCCTGATCATCCCATTGATTGCGTCTGCAACAGGCACTTTCTACTTCCGCCAGTTCTTTAAGTCCGTTCCGGATGAGCTGGTTGAAGCTGCGCGTATCGATGGTGCAGGACCGCTGAAGTTCTTCATCGACATTCTTGTTCCACTCTCCAAGACCATGATTGCTGCAATCTTCATCATCATGTTCGTGTTTGGTTGGAACCAATACCTCTGGCCAACACTCATCACCACAGATGAAAGCCTCTTCACGCTAGTGCGTGGTATGAAGCAGATTCTGCAGGTGTGGATTGGTGCGCAGATCCCGGATACGAACCAGGCAATGGCACTTGCAGTACTTGCAATGCTTCCACCTGTTCTGATCGTGGTGATCTTCCAGTCTTGGTTTGTTAAAGGGCTCGTGGAAAGCGAGAAATAAAAATGGCAGGCATTCAACTTAATACCCTTCGCAAAATCTACGCAGGCAACGTAGAAGCGGTAAAAGGCATCTCCATCGACATTAAGGATGGTGAGTTCATTGTTCTCGTCGGCCCTTCCGGTTGCGGCAAATCCACTCTGCTGCGCATGGTGGCAGGTCTGGAAACCATCACAGATGGTGAGCTATTTATCGGGGACCGTCTGGTCAACAATGTAGAGCCCGCTGATCGTGACATCGCAATGGTGTTCCAGAACTATGCGCTCTATCCGCACATGACCGTTTACGGCAACCTCGCGTATGGCCTGAAAAACCGCAGCATCCCTAAGGATGAGATCGAAAAGCGCGTTCGCAAAGCGGCTGAAATTCTGGAAATCGGAGATTTCCTTGATCGTCGGCCACGTCAGCTTTCTGGTGGTCAGCGCCAGCGTGTTGCAATGGGTCGTGCGATTGTTCGCGAACCTGCTGCATTCCTGTTCGATGAGCCTCTGTCTAACCTTGATGCAAAGCTGCGTGTGCAGATGCGCATGGAGATCAAGAAGCTTCAAAAAGAACTAGGCACCACAAGTCTGTACGTGACCCACGATCAGCTTGAAGCAATGACACTGGCAGATCGTCTCGTTGTTCTCAGTGGCGGTGTTGTAGAGCAGATCGGGTCTCCGATTGATGTCTATGAAATGCCAGCGTCTACATTCGTTGCGACCTTCATCGGTTCTCCTGCGATGAACCTGCTGCCGCTGGCAAAGAGCGGCAATGAGTGGAAACTCGACAATGGCGCAACTGTTGACGTGAAACTGAACACAGATCTGTCTGACCTGATCCTCGGCGTTCGTCCGGAAGATCTTGTCATTGAAGAGCTGAGTGAGAAGTTCGACTCCGGACTGCACACTGCACTGACCGTGCATGTTGTTGAGCCTGTGGGCGCTGAGAGCTACGTTCACGGCACCATTGGTGAAGGTAGCGTTGACGTTGTAGTTCGTGCTCCTGGTAAGCTGCACTTCGAGCCAGGCCAGATCCTGAAAGTGACAGCAAAGCCAGAAAAGCTGCACACGTTTGACACCAAATCCGGCAAACGTATCGAGCTGGAAGGCGCACTCGAAACAGCTTAAATGCTGCTCAGATAGAACTTTCAAAAGGCCCGGCATCTGCTGGGCCTTTTTCTTGTGGTACACATGGAGGCAGTCGAAAACCTGTGCCATTTTATCGCACGTGAGCGAACTTCTCTTCTCAAAAACAAAACTTGATGTAAATACTCATATTTAGCCAGCGCATTGCGAGCCAACCAAATTAACAAAGCTAGGTTGACCGATGAAAGCTGCGCTGGAAAAGTTCTTCGCTCAGGAAACAGACGATCCTCTCCGCTATGCATTTGAGCGCCGTGGTGCCCATATGCCCGGCTCTGCTGGTGAGGCTGTGTCGGAAGGGGAGCGCCAGCTTGTTTGGCAGGAAATTCAAAAATCCAAACGGTCTGGCATGGCCGTCATGTATTTGCATGTCCCATTTTGCGCCAATCACTGCCTGTTCTGCGGGTTCTACCGCAACAAATGGCATGATGAACACTCAGCCCCATATGCTGATGCATTAATCAAAGAACTTGAGCTGGAGGCATCTTCCCAAGCTTCTCAAAGCTCACCAATCAACGCCGTTTATTTTGGCGGCGGCACTCCGACAGCTTTGCATGCCAATGACCTTGCAAGAGTGATCCGTCGTATCCGAGAACTTTATCCTCTCTCAGCCGATTGTGAGATCACAGTTGAGGGACGCATCTTTCACTTTGATGATGACAAGATTGATGCCTGTCTGGATGCAGGTGCCAACCGCTTTTCAACTGGAGTTCAATCCTTCAACACCAAAGTCCGCAAGCGGCAGGGTCGTAAGGCGAGCGGATCAGAAGCAATCCGCTTTTTTGAAGGCCTGAGAGACCGTAACCGTGCTGCAATCGTCTGTGACCTGATATTAGGTCTGCCCTATCAAACCGCAGAAATCTGGCGTGATGATTTAAGAACTGTTGTGGATCTGGGCTTGGATGGTGTCGATCTATACACACTCGCAGTCTTTCCCGGCAGTCCCCTTTCAAAAGCGATTGAGAAGGGGGCTTGTGATCCTGCAGCATCCTTGCCGCAGCAGGGAGCCATGTACGGCGAGGGTTTAGAGTACATGCACCGCCAAGGTTGGAAACAGATCTCTTCCAGTCATTGGGGCCGACAGACCCGCGAGCGCAATCTTTACAACACATTGATCAAGTCCGGTGCGGACTGCCTTGCATTCGGCTCGGGAGCAGGCGGCAACATCAACGGATATTCCTACGGCATCCATGGAGGAATCGTGGACTACATGCGGTGTCTGGAGGAGGGGGAGAAGCCATTGTCGCGTTTGCACAGGACCGACCCATTGTCTTCTCCCCTCAATTTCCTGGCTGCTGGAATAGAAGAGATGCGCCTCGACCTCGGGCATCTGGAGCGCACAGAAGTCAGCGCCCGTGGTTTTCGCAAATCCATAGACCCATTGTTGAGTAACTGGCAGTGCTCTGGCCTGATCGCGGGTGAGGAGATTATCTCCCTCACCACAGCAGGGCGCTTTTGGCACCAAACCCTTCTCACTTATCTCAAGGCTGCCTTTAAGCTGCACTCCGCAAGCTTGCAGCCAGAAACCAAAACCTATCAGGAAGAGGCAGCATGAACGCACAAATCGCAGAGCTAAAAGAGAAGCTTGCAGAAAACCCAGCAGGCATTCTGGAGAGCATTGCCAAAGAGCACGGCCTCTCAATGGCTGACACAATCCGCTGCCTGCCAGAAGAAATGTGGCGTGAACATTCAGGCGAACGTTTTGACGAAGTGATCAAGGCGATCCCTGCCTGGGGCAACGTCACAAGCATCGCAAACACTGGAGGCATGATCTTTGAAGTGAAAGGTCCGTTCCCGGAAGGCAGCTATGCGCGCGGGTTCTATAATCTTAAGCAGACAGAAGGCGGCTTCTCCGGCCATATCAAGGCAGATGCGTGCCACTCTATCATGTTTTTGAAGCGCCCATTCTTCTCCAAGCTGGCAGTGTCCATCAATTTCCTGAATGCAGATGGTAACTGTTATCTGAAAATCTTCCTTGGCCGCGATGATGAAGGCCAGATTAAGCCGGATCAGATTGAAAAGTTTGATGAACTCGCGAGCTGGTGAGCCTGTGAGACGTCGAAAATCATAGACCACCGATTTCGCTCACGGTGATCTGTGACAAGCAGAAGTCGGGGCATTGCCCCGGCTTTTCTGTTTGGCGTTGAGGATCAAACAAACATCGCCATTACGAGATAACTGGCCATCCCATAAAGGCTGAGCAAGCTCAGGCTCATAAACAAGCCTCGAAGGCCGGTTTGGGCTGATAGATAGCTGTAAGTGTAGCCAAGCCGGGCAACGGCAAATCCAACTATCCAAACCTGCACCATAAGAGTGACAGGCGAAACGATAGCCACAACAGTTGCCAACAGCAGAAAGTAGACCATGTTCTCGGTGGTGTTGCGATGAGCATTGTGACGACGTTCCAGCGCGTCACGAGCATCTTGAGCAATTGAAGACGGGCGCCCGCCTTTCTGCTCCCACTCTTCTGGTGTTGTCGCCAGATCATACTTAGCGCGCGTGAGCTCCGTGACAGTCATCAGCCAGGTATGATTGCCAAGAAGCAGGACCGCAGAGATGATCAAGGCTTCGATTGCTTCTGACGAGGGAAGAGTGATGACGAGCGGTTTAATGCCGAAGACGAACAGGTTAATGAGGAGACTGATAGCGATCAGCGCAAACGGATAAGCCTTCACCATCAAAGTGGCACGTGAGTTATCTACCTCAGCAATGTCCATTCCTATCACTCCCCTTGAGGCAACATTCTCCAAAAGCAGACGCTACGATTTCTTAAGGGGGACGTAAACCTGTCATTCCCGGCATGGCAGCAGGGAAGGGAAACGAAGGACCAAACAGACCAAGGGCTCAAAGCAGCACTGTTTAAAGTCCTGCAAGTTTACCACCCAAGCTTGTTGTGGGGCCTGAGAATACCGTTGCGATCCGGGAGAATTAATTGAGTATCATTAAGTTAACTTGAAACCTTCGCCGCTAACCGCCATATTCCAGAGGAAAGACCGAGGGCGAGATGCTCTCACACCGGATGCCTAATGAGGGTCTGGAGCTGGGTCGCTTGAAGAAGGACTTGGATTATGACGCGAGTATCTGCGTTTTCGAGCCCATTTATGTTGGGGTTCGATGATATTGAGCGCGTATTGGACAGGGTGAGCAAAGCAGCCAATGACGGCTACCCACCCTACAATATTGAACGCCTCGTTGCCACTGAAGAGAAAGGTGAAGTCATCCGCATCACACTTGCGGTTGCTGGCTTCACACGTGACCAACTGGATGTTTCTGTTGAGGAAAGCCAATTGGTAATCCGTGGTCGCCAACAAGAAGACAAAACTCGCCAATACCTACACAGGGGTATAGCTGCACGACAGTTCCAACGCGCATTTGTGTTGGCCGAAGGCATTGAGATTTTAGGGGCAGACCTGCGAGATGGTCTGTTGTCTATTGATCTTGCTCGTCCTGAGCCAGAGCGTATCGTTCGCCGGATTGAAATCTCGGCGGGGGACTGAATTAAAGGAGCAATCCTTTCTTCGCGCTGATCTGAATATTGAGCGTATCTCCGGAAAGCGGAAAACCGATTTTTGGGCAAAGATGCGCGCGACAATAAAGACTTAGAGCTTGAAGCGAAAACATGCGCAGCCTGCTCTAGTAACTCTCAAGGAGAAGGCGATGACACGCGCCCCTTCTGTGCTGGCCGACGACCCGTACGAAAATTTTGAAGAACTCGGAGCTGGTGAAGTCGCCTATGTTAGGCGCGTTTCTCCAAATGACCTGAAGAAGATGTTCCCTGATGCAGAGCTGCAGGATGCAGACCTTCCTGCTTGGGCTCTTTTGGCTGCTGACGGAACACCACTGGTTCTGACTGATACACGTAATGCAGCAATTGCAAACGCAATTGAGAATGATCTGGAAGCTTTGAGCGTCCACTAAACCAATTACTGGGAGCTCTCAGAGGGAGTAATAGCGAAGGACAGCGTTTCAAAGCGTAGAAAAGCTCTTCAAACCCAGTGAATTAGGCAAAGAAAAAGCCTGGATTGGAATGCGTCCGATCCAGGCTTTTTTGTTTTTGAGCTGACGTGCCTCAGGCTGCGTTAGGCGAAGCCTGTGGGTGGGTCAGAATAGAATAAATTGCAGCAGCATCTGTTGTTGCGCGCAGCTTGCTTGCAACATCAGAATCCCTCAAAAGTCGAGCAACACGTGCCAGAGCTTTCAAGTGGTCCGCTCCAGCGCCTTCTGGCGCAAGCAAAACAAAGATCAGATCAACAGGCTGGTCATCCAAGCTGTCGAACTCGATCGGTTTGTCCAGTCGCGCAAACAGGCCGTGTAACCCGTCAAGGTCCACGATTTTTCCATGCGGAATTGCAATGCCGTTTCCGACACCTGTAGAGCCGAGACGTTCGCGTTGCAGCAGCGTATCAAAGATATCGCGCTCAGTTTCTCCGCAAATCTCAGAGGCCCGTTCTGCAAGTTCCTGCAGGGCTTGTTTCTTGCTGTTTGCCTTGAGGTTGGCAATGACAGCCTCAGGACGAAGAAGTTCGTTCAGATCCATTCCTTGATCCGTGTCCATGCAAAATACAAAGCCGGTGAAAACCGGCTTTGTACAGGGTCGTGATGACCATGATTATCAGTTAGGAGCAGCCCCGTTAGCGAGATTTGGATCAATCCAGCCAACGTTTCCATCGTGACGACGGAATACGACATTTACCTCACCATTACCAGCGTTGCGGAACACTACAACGGGAGCTTCACTTAAATCTAGCTCCATAACTGCCATTCCGACAGTCAGTGTTTTCACTTTCGCTTCAGTTTCTGCAACCACAAGTGGGCTGTAGTCGGCGGGTACCTCTTCTTCCTGCTCAGGATCAGCAAGAACATACGATGTTGCGCCGTATGTTTCCCACTCTGCAGGGAGGCCATTTGTGTGGTGGTCGTTTAACTTTCTGTTGTAGCGCCTTAGCCTTTTCTCAATGCGTTCGGCTGCTTTGTCGAAACTTTGTCGCGGATCCTGACTGTCACCCGAAACCTGAAGCACAACTCCCGTGCTTAGGTGGACTGTGCAGTCGGATCGGAAGCCTGAGCCTTCGCGAGCGATTGTCACATGACCCGTGTATGCTCCTGGGAAATATTTATCCAGTGCATCGGAAATCCGGTCTTCAACGTGTGTCCTGGTTGCGTCACCAATGTCCACGTTCCTCCCCGAAATTCTAATTGTCATGGGAACCTCTTATGTTGTGTCGACTTATTCGCTGACAGGTTCTTCAGCCAAAGAGCAAAGAACCCTTCAACACATGTAGTTTGGACCAGCTAAGTTTAAAGTGCTACTGTTTTCGAGTTCTTAGAAAAATCTATGAGAACAGAAAAACATCCTATAGAGGTTATTAACTGATCGGGACCCTATTATGTCTCATTGAAACCATGAGAAATATCAGTGGGTTAGGTCAGGCTTTTCTTTTCTCTCCGACGCTGAACTGAGCTCGGAATCTTTAATGCTTCCCGATACTTAGCTACAGTTCGTCGCGCTATATCCACACCGTCGTCTTTTAAAATTTTCACAAGAGCGTCATCTGAAAGAATCTTCTTGGGATCTTCGGCGTCAATAAGTTGCTTAACTCGATAGCGTACTGATTCCGCTGAGTGCGATTCACCGCCCTCAGAAGAGGCAATTGCGGCAGAAAAAAAGTATTTCAGCTCGAAAATACCACGTGGCGTAGCGATGTATTTGTTGGATGTGACACGGCTGACGGTGGATTCATGCATGCCAATGGCATCTGCCACAACGCGTAGATTCATTGGCCGAAGGTGCTGTACACCATAAGTAAGAAAACCGTCTTGTTGACGAACAATCTCAGAGGACACCTTCAGAATTGTCCGTGCTCGCTGATCAAGGCTTTTGACCAGCCAGTTTGCGGTCTGCAGACTATCGGTGAAGTACGCCAGTTCCTTATTGTTTCTGGAGCCCTGAGAGATCTCGGAGTAGTAACTCTGGCTCACCAGAACCTTAGGCAGGCTCTCTGTGTTGAGCTCTACGGTCCAGCCACCATCTGAAGCAGGACGAACAAATGCATCTGGCACAATCGGCTGGGTAATTTCGGTATTGAAAGCAGCACCAGGCTTTGGATTGAGCTCCTTGATCTCAAGAATCATGTCCTTGAGGTCTTCATCATCCACTTTGCAAATACGTTTGAGTTTTACGAGGTCATGTAAAGCCAGCAATTCGATGTTCTCGACAAGTACCTGCATGGCAGGGTCGTAGCGATCTTTCTCTTTAAGTTGCAGTTTTAGGCACTCAGACAAATCACGGGCAAACACACCAACCGGATCTAGCCCCTGCAAAGCAAGAATAATGCGCTCCAGGTCTTGTTCCGAAACTCCGAGACGTTCAGACATCTCCGCACCATCAATGCGCAGATAGCCATTTTCATCAATGTAATCGACGAGTTGATGAGCGACCAGAACATCGGCAGGGTTCGTGAGCACAAAACCGAGCTGTTCCTGAAGATGCTCACTCAGCGAGGTTTCTGCGGCGACAAACGCTTCAAGATTGTAGTCAGAGGCTCCTGAGGAAGTGCTGTGGCTCGGTGCTTGCCAGTTATCCGCCTTCTGCTGAACCGGATCAACGGCCTGGTGCTCGCCATTGTCATCAGGAAAGACATTAGAGAGTTCAGAATCCAGATTGCTCGAAATTGCTTCAGGGGTTGTTTCCAGCTCGTTATTGAGCCAATCCCCTTCCTGCATCTCTGTAGGGCTACTGTCAGCTTCTGGAGTGGTTTCCGAATTGGTGGTCTCTTCAGCGGGTCCAGCGCCATCTGGGTTGTCATCTCGCTCTAGAAAGGGATTACTTTCCAACTCACTATTAACGTGTGCAATCAGGTCCACATTCGACAGCTGCAACAGCTTGATCGCCTGCATCAGTTGCGGCGTCATGACAAGCTGTTGGCTTTGTCTGAATTCTAATTTTGGACCGATTGCCATAGAGTTGTTTCGTCCTCCAAGTGCTGCAAACTAGCCTGCAACACTCTTCTACGCAATTCGGCATAGGTTGGAAATCAAAGAGTGAACTGTTCCCCGAGATACAAACGCCTTACATCCGGATCTGCAACGATCTGATGTGGCTTGCCTTCTGTCAGAACTTCGCCAGCCGCGATAATATATGCGCGATCAATCAGCCCAAGCGTTTCACGAACGTTGTGGTCTGTAATCAGCACGCCGATACCGCGTTGGGTCAAGTGGCGTACGAGCTGTTGAATGTCACCCACCGCGATTGGATCAATACCCGCAAACGGCTCATCAAGCAGCATAAAGGACGGGCGAGTTGCCAAAGCGCGTGCAATCTCAACGCGGCGGCGCTCACCACCACTGAGTGCGATACTTGGCGATTTACGCAGGTGTGTGACACCAAATTCAGTTAGAAGCGAGTCGAGATCTTCTTCACGGCGCTTCTTGTTCGGTTCCACCACTTCCAAAACAGCACGAATGTTGTCTTCAACAGAAAGACCGCGGAAAATCGAGGCTTCCTGAGGCAGATAACCAACTCCCAGACGTGCACGGCGATACATTGGCAACTGTGTCATGTCGAAGTTATCGAGGCGAATTGAACCATGATCCGGACGAATAAGACCGGTGATCATATAAAAGCAGGTTGTCTTACCAGCTCCGTTTGGACCCAGCAGTCCCACAGCTTCGCCACGCCGTACATTCAAGCTGACATGTTTGACAACCTGACGACGTCCGTAACTCTTGCCGATGCCATCAACTTCAAGTACCGCCTCCGAAGGGGCGGCGTACTTGATGCCTTCTGGCTGGTGCGTTGGGGTCTGAGGATCAATTGGGTGTGCACTCAAGAGCGTGGCCTATTTTGCTTTAGTTCTTATTTTCAAGGCTGTTCGGCTGCAAAAGCATCCGCACACGACCAGTGTTACCGCCAGTTTCGCTGGAATCCAGATTTGCTTTGCCTGTCTCCAGGTTGATCACAAGGCGCTTGCCAACAATTACGTTTGGTCCCTGGCTGAGAACAACGCGCTTGCCGGTCATCACTACAACCTGTTTGTCCATGTCAAAGCTGGCATCGTCACCAGTTGCGACCTGATCCTTAGAGGAAATCAGAACCTTGCCTTTTGCTTCAAGACGGGAAATGGACTGCTGGACGGCTTGGCCATCCGCTGTGCCATTGGCCATGGAGCCAGCATAAAACACGATCAAGCGCTGGGTTTCCAGCTTGGTTTCACCTTGGGTAACAACAACATTTCCACTGAAGATAGCGCTTTTGTCTTTGTCACGAACCTGAAGGTTAGTCGCTTCAATCTCAATAGGTTCTTTATTGTTAGAACCAAATCCGGCAAATGAATCGGAGAACGTTTGTGCGTGGGCTATGCCAGCCAGCCCGAATGCCATAAGACAAGATAGAGAGAATATTCTCATCCGGTTAATCATTGACCGTTCTCCAGTGCCCAGGGCAAAAGCTTCATCTTGACGCCCCGGCGAAAATTCAAAACATTATTTTTCTGATCAAATTCCATAGATCCAGCATCGATATAGCCACCATCAGACGTGACATCAACTGTATCGTTGGTCTGGATTGTACCTGTCTTCATATCGATATCGAGATACTCAAATTCTGCGGAATAGCCTTTGCTGTACGCAACCGTAGTCCCATTAGTGAGATTCAGGGTTTCCATTTCTGTATCAAACGTCCCGTTTCGAGAGGTAATACTAACAGTTTCCCCTGGAGCTATTGTGATTTCGGCCACAATATTCTCCAAATCAATCACTTGCGGGTTTGTGATACGCTGAATAGCTCGATCCGCCTGAACGTTGTATGAACGATCGCCATCATTTCCCGACAGATGCGGGTTGGACATGACCAGTCCTTCAGTTGTCAGGCTGATATCTCCGATGCTCAGGCCAGCAAGAATGTTCTGGAAAACAATCATGCCAATCACACCCGCAGCGATCAGTAATCCGCCAGCAGGAAGAACAAATCGAAGCAAACGAACGAGAATGGAATGTCGGCGTGCAGATTTGCGCGCTTTTTCAAGCCGTGTTTGCGCTTCATTCGCAAACTCTTTGGGCATGTTTTCCATTGTTGTCATTCATAGTCCTGGAACATTCTGAACGCGATACAGACGGGGATCGCTGTCCGGTTGCCATTTTCCGGTCTCTCGTACAGTGAGTAACCAGTATCTTACAGGCACAAGCCACTTCCGTTGATACGCAAATTTCAGGTAAAAACCCGAAAGGAAGCGGTAAGTACACACTAGCTGCCTAAATGGGGGGGCTTCAACAAATTACAAATGCTGAAGCCCATTAAACCGCAAATACTGGTAGAAAACTCGAGTTTCGCTTAAGAATGTGCGAAAATATCGTTCTCAGGCCATCCTGCAAGATCAAGCTGTGCGCGTGTTGGCAGAAATTCGAAGCACTTCTGTGCAATTTCGGTACGCTCTTCACGTTCCAGCATAAATTCAAGGCGTTCTTTAAGCTTATGGAGGTGCAGAACATCTGATGCAGCATAGGCCAGCTGTGCATCTGTCAGTTTTTCAGCTGCCCAATCAGAGCTCTGCTGTTGTTTGGAAAGGTCAACACCAATCAACTCGCGGCAGAGATCTTTCAGTCCGTGACGGTCTGTGTAGGTACGCACGAGCTTGGAAGCGATTTTTGTGCACCAGACCGGAGAAACGCAAATGTCCAGATACTCTTTCAATATGGCAACATCAAAGCGGGCAAAGTGAAAAATCTTTGGCTTGCTTTCATCTTCAAACAGCGTTTGCAAATTAGGAGCAACCAGCTGGCCGCGCTCAATCTGCACCACGTCAGCAGAGCCGTCGCCAGAGGAAAGCTGAACAACGCACAACCGATCACGGTGTGGGTTCAGGCCGAGAGTCTCAGAGTCTACTGCAACAGCGTCAGCTGAGGCATAGTTGGAAAGGTCTGGAAGATCGTTCTTGTGAAATCTGATTGTCATTGTTGCTCTCGAAGAATAAGCGCGATTTGGTATATGAGACGTGTTTTGTCTGTTCTACACCAAACGGTCAAGTTACTCTGTAGTTTTTGGGAGAGCTTTGTGAAGAAAAGATGGTGCCCAGAAGAGGACTCGAACCTCCACGCCCTTGCGGGCACTAGCACCTGAAGCTAGCGCGTCTACCAATTCCGCCATCTGGGCATATCATCTTTTTCTTTCAGAGGGTTGCTGCTTGGCAGCGCCGCTCTGTGAGGCTGGGTTCTAGTGATCTGGGCTGAGATTGTCAATCACACATTTGCAAAGAGTTTTAATTTCTCCACAGAGTGCCTTCACATCCCAAACCCTTAAGCGTATTAACATCCCATGAATTATAGCTTTTTTGAGGGTTATGCGCGCTAATACGCGTACCGCAAAATTTTGGCAAAGGTGGATGAAAATGGCGCAAGCGCTTAACGGGAAACTTATAACCGTTTTTGGCGGGTCAGGATTTATTGGTCGTCATGTTATCAGGATTTTAGCAGAGCGTGGATATAGCGTCCGCGCTGCTGTTCGTCATCCTGATCTTGCAGAGCATTTGCAGCCGCTGGGGGCTGTGGGGCAGATCATGCCTGTTGCTGCGAGTGTGCGAAACAAAAAATCTGTCGAGCGCGCTGTAGAAGGTGCCTGCGCAGTCATTAACCTTGTGGGTATTCTCTATGAGAGTGGCGCTCAGAAGTTTGACAGTGTTCAGGCAAAAGGCCCGGCAACAGTAGCAGAGGTCTGTAAAGAGCAGGGCATTGAGAAACTGGTGCACGTTTCTGCAATTGGAGCAGACGAAAACAGCCCGGCTGTTTATGCAAGAACGAAAGCTGCTGGCGAAAAAGCCGTTCTGGATGCAATGCCAGATGCAGTCATCTTCCGTCCTTCCATCGTATTCGGTCCAGAAGACGACTTCTTCAACCGCTTCGGCAGCATGGCGCAGCTCTTCCCGATATTGCCTCTGATCGGCGGCGGTCACACCAAATTCCAGCCTGTTTATGTGGGTGATGTTGCGCTCGCGATTGCTAATGCCATCGAAAACAAGGCTGAAGCTGGCAAGATTTACGAGCTGGGCGGACCTCAGGTTGCGACCTTCAAAGAATGTTTGCAGCTGCTGATGCAAGTGATCCACCGCAAACGTATGCTGGTTACTTTGCCGTTCCTGATCGCCCGTATTCAGGCAAAATTCATGCAGATGTTGCCAAAGCCCATGTTGACCGTCGATCAGGTTAATTTGCTGAAGAGCGATAACGTTGTGAGCAAGGAAGCTCAATCGGAAAAGCGCACTTTTGAGGGACTTGGCATTGAGCCGCATTCCATGGAAGCAATTCTGCCGACGTATCTTGATAAATTCCGCCCGCATGGACAGTACGACGCGAAAAGACCTTCTAAGTCATAATGATCAAGCAAATGCCAAAACACAAAGCCCCGCTTCTGGCGGGGTTTTTTAATGCCTTATCTATGAAAAAGCCTGAGGCAGGCCATACGAACTCAGATGCCAGTCTATTTTGATCTAACCTCACGAGGACAGCCTAAGCAAATATTCACCACCAGCACCAAAAGCCACCACGCTACCATGAGAGTACCGCATAATGCCGTATAATTTGAAGTCTCTGTGGACGTCGTACCGTCAAAACTTGGAATAAAAACATGCCGCTGACTAACTTGACCCCAGAAGAGCATAAATGGACAGAGGAAATGCTACGACTCCTCCGCATTAATGTGCAAGGTGGAGCCGCTGGAGGTGAAGAAGGAGCCTTGGGAGATGGTGCAGCTGCTGCGGGAGGTGAAGGTGCCGAAGCATCCGCTGATGATGCTTCGGAGTTTGCGTGGCTTGAGCAGTCTATTTCCGAACTCTATGCAAAAAGTGCTATCCTGCGGAACTATAAGAGCCTCAGCTCGACCTTCAAGAAGCTCGATAAAGCAACGCAATCAGCGCTCAAAGCCTCTGTTGCCGCAATCCATGACAAGAATGAAATAGTTGTCGCATCAACTGTTACAGCCTTACAAAAATGCATCTCGGAGCTGTCCGGTTTAATCGACGATGCAGAAAGAACCCTATCAGAACTTGGTGATGAAGTGAGTGGGCTCCATGAAGAGTACGAAACGCATAGTCAGCGTAAGGCCGAATTTGTCAAACTTGCTTATTTCAGCAAAAACAATGCAAAAAAGCTAAGCAAGTTCAATGTGGTTTGTGAGGATGTCGCTAAAGAAATCGGCAACGCAGAAGCATGTGTTCAAGCTCGCAACATTGATGATGTCAACAAGGCGCTGAAGTCATGCAATAAAGCCCTTCAAAAACTCCGCAAAGAGATGGATTGGCTCGACTCTTCAGAAGCGAGTAAACCCGAAAGCAAACGGGTGGGCGATGAAAAGCTTCAGGGTGGCCTAATTGCTGATTACGACAAAAAGAAAGAGAGCTGGCGCCCGCAGGTTTGCTACAACGCAGCAATGAAAGTTGGTGTCATAGAAGGCAACCTGCCAGAATTTTTGCGCACGAGCCTGATGGGTGCGGCCAAGGTGAATGGCTACCCGGAAGGTTATCCTGAGTTGATGGGGGTATCCACTGAAACAGTTGAAAAAGAGTTCGACCATTCTAAGGTAGAAGAGTCCGGTGTTCTTAATTTTGTTGATGACAGATCCGGTCACATCTCTCATACCGCCTATCTTCAAAAGACAGACAAAGGGACTGTTGAACTTTATCACACCAACTGCCAAACGCTGGACATGGCCTTGCTGGGAAAAGGACAGGACATCCCGAAATCAGGACTGGTGACACATTACGAGCTCAGTGATCCAGACACGCAAAATAGATTTCAGGAATGGTTGAACAAGGGATACAGCTTCAAACACACCCCAGCTTCCGACCTGAAATAAAAAAACGCCGCATGTCTGCGACGCTTTGAAGGTGATTTATAAATGCGGTTAGCTCTGGGTGAGGATCAGGCCGAACAATCCAAGCCCACCTACAATGATGCGCCACCAGCCGAATAACGCAAAGCCATGCCTGGAGACATAATCCAGCAAGCTGCGAACAACGAAGTAACCGGCAATGAAGGAAGAGACGAGCCCGATGATAATCAGGGTCCAGTCATCTTGCCCTAACGCGTCCTTGTTCTTCAGAAAGTCAAAAACAAACGCACCAACCATGGTCGGCATAGCGAGGAAGAATGAAAACTCCGCCGCAGACCGTTTGTCCGTGCCCATCAGCAACGAAGCGACAATAGTTGCGCCACTACGAGACACGCCGGGGATCATCGCCATGCACTGTGCAAAGCCGATCTTGATGTAAAGTGAAAGTGGATAGTCTTCCACGTTGGTATAGCGCGTCTGCAAAGGCATTTTATCAACCAACAGCATGATGATACCGCCGAAAATCAGCGACACGCATACCAAGGCGGGTGTTTCAAACAGAACCGCCTTGATAAAATCGTAAGCCAGCGCGCCAATCGCTGCAGCAGGCAGAAAAGCAAGCAGAACGCCTAGTGTGAAATGCCGGGCTTTTGCACTTGTTGGCAGTGCAATTGCAATTCTTGTGAGCCGTGTGAAGTAGACACTTAGGATCGCTGCAATGGCTCCAAGCTGGATCATCACTTCAAAGGCGCGACCTTCACTTTTAAACCCGATAAAATGCCCGATCAGCAACAGATGCCCAGTTGAGGAAACTGGGATGAATTCAGTCAGGCCTTCAATGATGCCGAGCAGCAGAGCGCCGACGATACTTTCAGTTGTCATTAAACGATGGTCTCCACGAACTTTCCCCAGATGACATTGGTGAGGTTGTCCCCGTATTTTCGTATGGTTTATGGTCTCAAGACTCTTTTGAGACAAATTACGTTTTTATAGCAACCTTTTGGTTACAGGTTTGCTCATAAATCAGAACAATGCTCAAGCTCTATCATCATCCTTTCTCTCCTGAATCGCGCTTCGCACGCTTAGCGCTCGGAGAATATGGAACTCCGTTTGAATGTCAGACGGAGTACCCTTGGGCACGTCGTCACGACTTCCTCATGATGAACCCAGCAGGAACGATTCCCGTTCTGAAGGAAAATGATGGCCCCGCTGTGTGCGGTCCCATAGTTATCATGGAATACTTGGACGAAACTCGCGGCTATGCGATTCCTAACAGCCGCTTGTTGCCAGATCATCCTGAAGCACGTGCAGAAACACGTCGTCTCGTCTCTTGGTTTTTGCAAAAATTCCTCGGTGAGGTTATTGGCTACATCGTGCAAGAACGCATTTACAAACAGGAGATGCCGGATAGCCAGGGTGGCGGACAGCCAGACTCAAGCATTCTTCGGATCGCACGGGTCAATATGCTGAACCACTTGCGCTACATCGGATACCTTGCTGCAACACGTAAGTGGCTGGCTGGTGATCGGCTCACATTCGCTGATCTGGCTGCGGCAAGTCTTCTCTCCTGTGCAGACTATCTTGGTGAAGTTCCATGGTCCGAGGACGAAAACGTGAAGAGCTGGTACGCGCGGATGAAATCTCGTCCGAGCTTCCGCCCAATTCTGGCGGACAAGATGCTCGGCATGCCAGCGGCAAAGACCTACGCGGATCTGGACTTCTAAAACCTCATTCAGATACACAGCTGACGGAAAAACAAGCTGCACGGGTCAAAGCGGACTTGATCAAACGCGCACGTGCAGTCGGGTTCGATGACATCCGCATCACCACAGCGGATGCAATCCCATTTGCGCCAGAGCGCTTGCATCACTTCATCAAGCAGGGTTATCACGCCACAATGGAATGGATGCCGGAAACTGAAGTCCGGCGTTCAAGTCCGTTGGAACTGTGGCCGGAAGCCCGCTCTGTTGTCATGCTGGCGATGAACTACGGGCCAGACATCGACCCGATGGAAATGCGCGACAAGCCAGACAAAGCGCACATTTCGGTCTATGCCCGCAATCGCGATTATCACGACATCGTCAAAGGCAAAATGAAAGAGCTGGCCAGCCTGTTGGTTTCCAAAGGCGGTGGGGATGTTAAGGTGTTTGTGGACACGGCCCCGGTAATGGAAAAACCTCTGGCTCATTCCGCTGGGCTCGGTTGGCAAGGCAAGCACTCAAACCTCGTGTCCAGAGAGCTTGGCTCCTGGTTCTTCCTCGGGGCCATTTTCTCAACACTGGACTTGCCACTGGATGAACCGGAAGTCGACCATTGTGGCAACTGCAAACGCTGCCTCACAGTTTGCCCGACGAAGGCTTTCCCAGCGCCGTATCAAGTAGATGCTAACCGCTGCATTTCCTATCTGACCATCGAGCACCACGGCCCAATCCCGCTGGAATTCCGCAAACCAATTGGCAACCGTATCTATGGGTGCGATGACTGTCTTTCTGTTTGCCCATGGAACAAGTTTGCCCAGTCCGCTAGTGAAGCCAAATTACAGGCCCGCGAAGACCTGATGGAACCAGCCCTTGCAGAGCTGCTGCAAATGGACGATCCAACCTTCCGCAAGTTCTTCTCTGGTTCTCCGGTTAAGCGCATTGGCCGCAACCGCTTCATCCGCAACTGCCTCATCGCAGCAGGCAACAGCGCAGAAGAAAAACTCATCCCCTACGTGCAAAACCACCTGCAAGACGAAGACGAAACCGTCCGCGCCACAGCCGTCTGGGCTTTAGCGCAGCTTGTCTCCGCTGACGAGTACAATAAGCACAAGTCAGTACTACTGGTAGATGAGCAAAGCGAAACGGTTAAAGCTGAATGGGACCAGGGCACCTCTTCCTAGTGTGCCACACCCTCAGGCATTTTCGGTGGCTTTGGGATATTGAAACTCAGTGAGTTTCTCCGAAATAACCCAGAGTTTCTCTTGCACCTTTTCGTCAATAGCTAGGCCGGAAAGCTTGATTGGGCTTGGGGAACCCCACATGCCAAAGCGCGGACCGAGAAAGGAGCAGGCTGGAAGGTCAGGGGCTGTGGCTGCCATCATCTGAGGGCGAGCACCAAATGAGACTGGTCGTGCCATCACACGGGACAACCATCCGCCAATGCCAATAGATTGTTGCCGTTCTGTCGCCGCAAGACCGGGATGAGCAGACATAGACTTAGCGGATGAGCCAGCCGCATCAAATCGGCGTTGCAAAGCAGACATGAACAGGAGATTGGCAAGCTTACTCTCTGCGTAGCTGCCAATCCGTGCATATGGGCGGTTTTCCCAATGCAGGTCATCAAAGTTCATTTTTGCAGCTTTGTATGCACCACTGGAAACGGTCACCACGCGTGCATCAGGTGTTGCAACGAGCGTTTCAAACAACAAACCAGTCAAAAGAAAGTGCCCTAGATGGTTGGTTGCGATGTGCATTTCCCAACCTTCTTTGGTGCGTGCCAGCTCTTTCAGGTTCACGACACCTGCATTGCTGAGCAGAATATCCAGTCGGTCATGCTTGCTGCTGAAAACCTGAGCAAACTGGTGAATGCTGTCCCGGTCGGTCAGATCAAGCGGTATCACCTCCAGCGAAGCAGAGCTCACCTTTAGGCGAATCCTTGCCATTGCTGTCTCGCCTTTTTCAACGGACCGGCAAGCAATCACCACATGTGCCCCGCTCTCAGCTAATTCCAATGCAGATTGAAAACTGAGGCCCACATTACCGCCCGTAACCACAGCCGTTTTGCCTGTAAGGTCTTGACTGTTTTTATTATTTGGCTGTTGTTGCAAAGTATCTCTCCTGAGATTGTTAAAATAACAGAACGCCGGTAGTTTATTTGGAGAGCTTACGAGAGTCAATAACCGACCATTGGTCGTTTATGTGGCGTGCCGAAGAGTGATTGAGAATATGAGCGAAAAATCAAAAGCTTATCAGCGTGCGCGGACAGCGGAACATTTTGCTGAACGAGAGAAGATGATCCTCACATCAACGCGCAATTTGATGGATAGAGAAGGTATTGAAAACACGAGCCTTTCCGCAGTTGCACGGGAGGTTGGCCTCGCAAAATCCAGTCTCTATCGATATTATGAAAGCCGGGAGCAAATTCTTGTCGCGCTGCTTCAGGAAGAGGCGGATCTCATGATTGCTGACTTCGAAAAGTCCCTGGCTGAGCCTAAAAGCCAACGAGATCTCAAAGGTATTGCAAAGCTTTGGGCCAAGGTGTGCTTCGCGCATCCGCGCTTGTGTTTGTTGGTCAGCCAGCTTTCGCCAATTCTGGAGCACAATCTCTCAACACAGCGCATTGTAGAAGCGAAGCTGCAGTTCCTGCATCGCCACCGACAGATGGCAGAGATACTGACCGCTGCCCTTCCACACATGAGTGAGGCAGGAGCTCTTGCGGCGGTCCAGTACGTTTTCACAATTGTTGCAGGGCTTTGGCCGATGAAAGCAGACCGCAAAAATTCACTGGCAGTGCTGGAGCATCCTGAACTGGCTCATTTGAAGATGAACTTTGAGGATACGCTGGCCAGCGCTATCGAGCTGTGCCTGCTCGGTATTCTGGCGAAAGAGCAGAACTGGGAGCCGGTGTTAGAATAACAGCGGCTACTGCCGCTGCCTCAACCGTTTCTTTATCTGACGCTTTTCCCAATCACCACCAAATGGATTGATGACCTCGAACACACTCAAACCATGAGCAACAAGGCCGATGCCAAACCCAAAAGCAACCCACAGGAACCAGAGGTAATCCGGTGATGTGAGCAGGTTCAGCACCGCCAGAGCTGTAATCACAACGGCATACTGGATCAGGTTCATGTAAAAGCTTCGTATGTCCCGCACATACTCCATAGCTTCTTGTTCCCTGCCGGAAAGCTCGGGCAAAATTCCATTGGATGCTGAGGGCATGTCCTGTTCCTTCCTGAGATCACCAAAATCCGTGTCCAGAGCAGAAGCAATGCATTTCAGGGTTTCAGGGCTCGCATTCGCGCCGCGCTCGATACGCTGCAGTGTCCGCGTGCTGATACCTGCCATGTGTGCGAGCTGTTCCTGAGAGAGCCCTTTTTCAATGCGTAATTTTCTGACAATCACGGAAAAATTCCTGTTCTTCAACTAGGAGCAATCTGGAAGCTTCTTAATTAAAACACCATGACAAACAGCCGACATGACCACGACACGAGCAGGACATTTAAATCTAACGCCCCGTAAAATAACAAAATATATTCAGAGCATCGTCCGAAGCACTTTCACCAGTGTGGTACATTCTTCAGAGGTTCCGATAGAAATACGCAGCCAGTCGTTGAGCCGCTCTTTCTTGAAGTACCGAACCAGAATGCCGTGATCTCTCAAATCGGCATGTAACCGCTCCGCCGGAACATGCGCGTGAGAGGTGAAAATGAAGTTTGTCGAAGATGGCAGCACCGTAAAGTCGAGCGCCTGAAGGTTCTCGGTGAGCTTCTCTCTATCTGCAACAATCTGGTCGCGCGTCTTCTCAAACCACTCCGTGTCCTCCCAGGCAGCAAGCGCGCCTGCAAGTGAAAGCCTGTCGAGTGGATAGGAGTTGAAGCTGTCCTTGACCCTGTGCAATCCCTCAATCAAATGCGGCTGCCCCACGGCAAACCCAACACGCATTCCTGCAAGGCTGCGGGACTTAGAGAAAGTCTGCACCACAAGCAGGTTGTCATAATCTGGTACAAGCTGAGCCGCGCTTTGCCCACCAAAATCGATGTAAGCCTCATCAACAAGAACCACCACATCCGGGTTTGCCTTGAGGATTGCCTCGATATCCTCCAATGGCATGGCAAGACCGGTTGGCGCATTCGGATTTGCGATGACCACACCACCACAAGTCCCGGCAAAGTCGCTGGGGTTGATACGGAAGTCATCGCCGAGGGGCATCAGCCGATGTTCAATCGAGTAAAGCTTACAATAGGTTGGATAGAACGCGTAGGTGATTTCCGGAAAGAGAATTGGTGCTTTCCCGCTGAAGAAGGCATGAAACGCATGCGCCAACACCTCATCACTGCCATTGCCCGCAAAGATATGGTCAGAGGTCAGCTGAAGAGAGGATGCAATACTCGCTCTCAGGTCAGAAGCTGACGGGTCAGGATACAACCGTAACGCATCGCCTGTGGCCGCAGCAATTGCTTCTAATGCACGCGGAGAAGGCCCCCATGGGTTCTCATTGGTATTCAGTTTGATAAAGGTCTGTTGCTTCGGTTGTTCCCCTGGGATGTAGGGCTCCAGTTTTTGGACAATCGGGCTCCAGAACCTGCTCATATCTCAATCCAATCTCAGCAAACCGCAATCAATCGCGCATCTTTAAACTGGTAGACCCTAAGAGCGCTTGGACAATGCATCATTCAAAACGCACTGCATGCGATAATAGGTTTCCACCTCTTCCTCGGAAAATACCTTCGCGAACTCTTCTATCCGTTTCATCTCGGCCTTGCGAACTTTTTTAATCAGCGCTTTGCCTGATGGTGTCAAACAATAAAACACGGAGCGCTTGTGCCGCGGATTGCTCACCTGTGCCACTTGCTCCTTGTCCAGCAATTCTTTGAGGACCTTGGCCACAAATTGGCGCTTCAGCTGCAGAAAATCAGTGAGTTGCGGCGCTGTTGCCTGCTCCAAAGCAAGCGTAGCTTCCAGCATAGCACGCTGACCGACAGTAAGGTCGGTTCCTTCAAGATCCGCCTCAACCCGATTGCTGATGGTACGGAGCAACGGTCGGGTCATCTGAATGCCAGCATAAAGCATTTCGGGTTTGGATTCTGGTTTTTTAAGCATTTGATTTACATGTTTTAATTCGTTTTATTGTCAATAAAATTGACAAATATCGCGTTCTGACTTACGTCTACCCTACAGATTTTCAGGTAATCTCAAAGGAAAATGAGTACAGATCATGGGTTTTAAAAATCTTGCAGAGCGGCAAATCCTGAAAGCACAAGCAGAAGGGCAGCTGAATAATCTTGAAGGAGAGGGTAAGCCGCTGCCAGCGCGTGCACCTGGTTCTCTTGATACAGCTGCAGGCATGAGGATCATGGCTGATGCCGGGGCTGTACCGCGCGAGATTGAATTGAAGAAAGAGATAGATGCTCAGCGGCTTGTTGTTCAAAAAGCTGAAGGCACGCCAGACTGGAAATCCGAAATGGCAAAACTAGCAGACCTGCAACTCCGGCATGCGATCGAACAGGAAGCCCGAAAAAAGTTCTTCACGTGAGCTGCTTAGCGCATTCCAAATGTATGCGCTAAGCAAAACCTGATGGTTGCCGATATTCTACGTATTAGAAAACCACACTGGCGAGATGGTACAACATCTCCAAGCCGTATCAGCTTGTGAACTCAGAGAACGCTTCAACCACATCCAGATAGACTTGGTGCTTGAACGGGATCACAAGGCCGGCAAGGTTCTCGGCTTTTTCCCAGCGCCACTCACAAAACTCCTGCGCATGCCCGTCAGGTGGAGTCAGGATGTTGATTTCGCTGTCATCACCATCAAAGCCGAATGCAAACCAGCGTTGTGTTTGGCCGCGATACTTAGCCTTGCGCACTTGGCGTTGAATCTCCTCAGGAAAATCGTAGGAGAACCAGTCAGGCGCTTCAGCCAGCAGTGTGATGGACTTCACAGAGGTCTCTTCATAAAGCTCACGTCTCGCAGCTTCCAGCGGGTCTTCCCCTTTGTCCAGGCCACCCTGTGGCATCTGCCAGGCAAACTCTTCAGGAATAGGCTGTTTGTCACCATAGCGTTTGCCGGCCCAGACAAGCCCATCCCTATTGATAAGCATGATGCCAACACAAGGGCGAAAAGGAAGAGCGCTGTAATCGGTCATGTCTGGTCCAATAAAGAGAGTTGAGTACGTAGTCCCGAAAACCGGAGCTATCTTTCGGGACTACGCGCAGAAGAAAGATTGGAGCATGATGCGTGAGTTCATATGAACGCAACAGGCTCTAGCGTGTGGAATTGATAGCAGAGCTGATTGGAACGAGAGAAAGACCGCGCTCCTCCAGCCGCTGTGACCACGCCTCCAAAGCATTTAACGTAACAGGGAAAGCAGTCGCAGTTGCGACGGCAATGCCGCGTTGACGAGCAATTGTTTCCAATTCCAGCAACTGTGTACCAATGGCTTCGGCGCTCAGGTTCTGGTCCAGAACCAGATCAGCCTGCACAAATGGCACTTTCTGCGTCCCGGCAACCTCGCTTGCTCTTGAGCGGGGAGACGAACCGTCATCAACATACATCAGGCCACGATCACGAACCTTGCTGAGGAACTCACTCATACGGGTCTCGTTAGAGGTGAAACGGTCGCCCATGAAATTGACAAGCCCTACATAATTGCTGGTCTGCCCAAGAACCCAGGAGAGGCGCTCCTCGTTCTGCTTCCTGTCCAGATTGGTCAACAGGCTTTGCGGGCCAGCGTCGTTGTCAGGATAATCAAACGGCTCCATTGGAGCTTGAAGAAGCACTTCATGCCCGGAAAGGCGTGCGGATTTCATCCAGCTGTTGATGTCATCACCATATGGAGAAAGCCCCAAAGAGATGTCAGCCGGGAGATCCTCAATGGCCTTGAGCGTCATATCGGAGTTAAGCCCGATACCATTGATTAAAATAGCAATCCGCGCCTGTGTCAGCGCTGCAGGGTTAGGCCGCCGTGCATAGGCATCAAGCGGTCGAATACCCTCAGCAGAGATCTTGGGAAGGGAGCCGAACTTGTTGGGCTCGAGTAGCTGATCAATTGGGTCGGTAGAAAGCGACTCGCTTGAGAAGCCACCATCCAGCCCCTCATAATCAACACGCCGGGCCAAGTCGACGAGCGATGTAGGTCCACTGGCCTGATCCTGCGCGTTTGCGCCTGCCGGACGAGAGGGACGATAGCTGCCATCCTGTCCAAAACCATTGGCATTAAACTGGTCAGACCCAATCTGGGCCAGTTGAGAACCATCCGGTAGATCAACAATCTCGATATCACTGGGAGCAACACCATCAAGAGCGCTGGAAAGCTCGATAGTCGCCATCGGCTCGCCACCGTTGGGGTCATCAACAATGCCGATCCAGATAAAGCCGGTGGTGAAAATAACAGTCATGATGGCGACACCAATCAGGCCGAGCGGCAATCGCCCGATGCTCCGACGCTTGTTCATTCCAAGCGGAGCTGTCAAATCGCTCCTAACCATTGGTGCCCCCACCCTGTCATAAAATTCCGCCGCGCCAAACGAAGGTTTAGCGCGGCGTCCTTAATCACTTTATAGCATATCCCCGAAATGTGGCTACCGGTTTTCGGAGAGGTATATGCCTGAAAACAAATAGATAGAAATCGAGCGCTCCGGATGAAGCGCTCGATACTCTGAATTATTTGGATTCGTTTGCTGCACTGTCTGCACTTGGTGGGAAGGCTGCATCAGTCTTCTCGCCGCGGAGCAGGGATTTTGCCAGGTTCAGCTGCACATCTTTGTCTTTGTCCTGTGGCACATAAGCCTGACTGCCAGAACCCTCGTCGCCTTCTTCAGCCTGAAGGTGACCACGCAGACCTGCTTCGCCTTTGGTTTCAGCACGGCCTTTCAGCTCATCAGGCAGTTCCTGCAAGGAAATGATGTCAGGGCGGATACCCTTAGCCTGAATGGAGTTGCCAGACGGTGTGTAATAACGAGCAGTTGTCAGACGGATCGCACCATTCGCACCAAGTGGAATGATGGTCTGTACAGAACCTTTACCGAAGGAACGTGTGCCCAGAATAGTTGCGCGGCGATGATCCTGCAGAGCACCAGCTACAATCTCGGAAGCTGACGCAGAACCGCCATTTACCAGAACGATCACAGGCGCGCCTTCAGTCAGGTCACCATTGCGAGCGTTATAGCGCTGGGTCTCTTCAGCATTACGGCCACGGGTAGAAACAATTTCACCACGGTTCAGGAACGCATCAGAAACAGCAATCGCCTGATCCAGCAAACCGCCTGGGTTGTTGCGCAGATCCAGCACAAAGCCCTTCAGGTTATCTTCGCCGATTTCAGCAGTCAGCTCATCAACAGCGTTTTCCAGGCCATCAAAGGTCTGTTCGTTAAACTGCGTGATGCGGATGTAACCGATGTCGTCTTCTTTGTTCCAGCGAACAGAGCGAATGCGGATCACATCACGGGTGATGGTGATATCGGTTGGTTCGTTGATACCTTCACGACGCACTGTAATGACGATGTCTGTGTTCACCAGACCGCGCATTTTTTCGACAGCCTCATTCAAGGTAAGGCCCATAACCTGTTCCCCATCAAGATGGGTAATCAGGTCACCTGCCTGTACGCCTGCTTTGTAAGCCGGAGTGTCGTCGATAGGAGCAACAACCTTCACAAGGCCGTCTTCCATGGTCACTTCAATACCAAGGCCACCAAACTCGCCGCGGGTCTGCACCTGCATATCGCGGAAGCTCTTTGGAGGCAGATAGCTGGAGTGCGGATCAAGGCTGGTGAGCATGCCGTTGATAGCGGTCTCGATCAGCTTGGAGTCAGCTGGCTCCTCTACATAATCAGAGCGCACACGTTCAAACACGTCGCCAAACAGATTGAGCTGATTGTAGGTATCAGGAGACGCAGCAGAAGCTGGTTCAGCAAATCTGAATGGTGCCTGAGAATATGTTACGACCGCCGTAGCCCCCATGACTACGCCAACCAACAAAAGCGATGCTTTCCGTATCATCCGCGAACCTTTTCGTTTTCGGCGCGTGACCACCATGGGTTGGGGTCGATTGCAGTGCCGTCTTTCCTGAATTCTACATATAAAACCGGCTGGTCCAAACTAAAATTAAGGTTATTAGCGCTTGCGAGGCGCGTTTCTCCCATTTTAGCGATTGGCTCTCCAGCTAGAATAAACTGCCCTAACTCCACCATGACATCGTCCAGCCCGGACATAAGGACATGGTATCCGCCGCCTGCATTAACAATTACCATCTGCCCGTAAGAGCGGAAATCCCCTGCATACACCACCCAACCATCAGTGGGGGAGGTGACCTGGGCATTCGGGCGTGTCGCAATGGATTGGCCAGTTGTTACGTTGCCAAATCCATCTGCAACCCCAAAGTCTTGCAGGAGCGTTCCAGACACCGGATCAGGCAAAAGCCCAAGGGTATCCGAAAAAGCAACAACCGGTTTCAATCGGCTCGGATCAGCAAACGGATCACCGGAGGCGATCCGGTTTTGCCGCTCAATGTCCGCAAGTCGCGCTGCTTCCGCTGCACGACGGCTGCTTTCCACTTCTCGCTCAAGGGTAGCAAGCAACTCTTTCAAAGAGGTTGCCTTTTCGGCAAGTTCCTTGGCGCGAGCCTTCTCGGCTTCCAGCGCTGCAAGGCTTTCCTGCCGTGCTGCCTTCTTCTTTTCCAAAAGCAATTCAACACGATGACGCTCTTCCGCCATCTGTATTGCACCACTTCGAACCCGGTTACGCTCTGCTTCAATTTTTGCTCGAAGCCGAGACAATTCAGCGAGATCACTCGCCAGCGCTTCCGCTTCAATCCGCACTTCCGGCATGATTGAGTTGAGCAGGATCGCACTGCGTACCGCACCAAGAGCATCCTGAGGACGCACGACCATAGCTGGCGGCGGGCGATGACCGATCCGTTGCAAAGCACTTAAAACTTCAGCTAAAACATCTTTACGTTCATTCAATGACGCCCGGACAGATTGCTCATTTTTTCTGTGTCGGCCCAAACGTGCTTCAGTGGCTTCCAACTGGTTTTCCAGTTTCTTCATGCGCTCACCGGTACGGATCAACTCTCCACTCAGGCTCTCGCCATCACGCTCCAGCGCGCGAATGGATCGCTGAATTTCTTCACGTTTCTCTTTGGAGAGGGAGATATTCTCATTCAGGCTGCGAAGCTCTTTTTCCCGTTCCTTTTTTTGGAGCAGGGCAATTGCCGCCGGATCTTCTGGATCAATCTTGCCATCTTCAATTTTAAAGGAAACGTTCGTCAGTTTTTGCGCAGTACTTTGCAGCGGCAGAACAAGCGCTACCGCAAAAAACAAGGCAAAGCTTGTCACCAATCGGAGGATCAGGTTTCCCCTAAGACGCAACAATTGAACTCCCAAAGTGCAGCGCAGAGCAAAACGCTGACCTTAATACTAAAATATCGACGTAGACCAACCCTGCAAAACAACAGGCACGCAGCCCCAAAGTTAACGCCGAGGATAATGCTCCAGACAGCGTTAAGGAAGTGTCAACCACGTTGAAGGCTTAGCGACTTCCAGTAAAAACATCAATATCTACAGTAGCCATTCGGGCAGGTGAAACCGGAATGGGCAAATACAAAACAGTCTTAGTGGAAGGTTTTGGAATAAGAGCGGCAACCTCCGCACCATTCACGCCCGATGATACGGATGCCCTGTCAGTATGGTGATTGCGCGGTAGATTTGCTCGCCGCACAGGATCCGGACGAGTTGGTGTGGCCATGTCATGGAGCCCAGAGCGAGCTTCAGGTCTGCGCGTTGCAGCAGTGCCTGGCCGTGGCCGTCGGCTCCGCCAATGGCGAGCACCATATCCGAAATACCCTGATCGGCCCAACCGCCAACCTTTTTGGCAAAGGCTTCGCTGGAAAGTGCCTTGCCGTGCTCATCCAGTGCAATCAGGATCGCACCGGAAGGAAGCGCATTGAGCAACAGTTGCGCTTCTTCGTCTTTTCGATCACTCGTACGGGCAGCCCGGCTCTCTGAAAATTCGACCACGGACACAGAAGTAATGCCAACGGAACGGCCAGCTTTGCGGGCTCGGTCCAGATAGCGTTCAAGCATGTCCTTTTCCGCGCCAGCTTTCATTTTGCCGACGCAGGCAATCGTGACTTTCATAAAGTCTCCGGGATTAGATCGTAGTGACCCACAAAAAGATCTCATGCAGATGGAGCAGCACCTGCATCAGCGGCATTTGCCCAGACTCCCTCATTCCCCCAAAGGGGCAGAGAATTGACTGGTGTAATAGTCAGTGCTTCAAAGAAGCACTGATACTATCCGATGAACTGCGTCGGTGCAGAGCTATCCGCAGACCACATTTTTTCTACATTGTAGAAACTGCGGACTTCTGGGCGGAAAATGTGAATGATTGCATCACCGATATCGATGAGCACCCAGTCACAATGCGGCATGCCCTCAACGCGAGCGTTACCGTAGCCAGCATCTTTCAGATCACGGAGCAGGTAGTCGGCAACAGCACCCACATGGCGATGAGAGCGGCCAGAAGCCACAACCATGTGATCAGCCAGAGCAGATTTGCCTGTAAGATCTAGAGATACGATATCCTCAGCCTTGGAATTTTCCAGGCTGTTGAGGATCAGTGCAAGCACGTCCCCCTCATTGGTGGGATCATGCGGTTGAAGAGGAGCGATGGTGTCCGTCCCTTCATGTTGAGTTGTCATGGTCAGCTTAAGAGCCCTCGCCATGGTTAGAGAAAGCAGTACTCTGCCGGTCGAAAAGCCTGAAATGCACAAACTCAAGCCTTCCGTCAAGAAGAATACTCAGGTCCCTATGGCATTTTCAAGACACTACTTGCCGTAAAAAGCGTAAAGTTACCCTGGAGTGTGTCCTCTGTTCCTCAGGAGGGTGGAAGAGGTTTCATCCAGCGGACCACGTAAAATGGTCCAGCACGGGGCTTTGCACTCAGGCAGTTGGTCTGCACTTTTTTCTTTTAATTGAGCAAAGGCATACCTTTGGCAAACTTGAGCGGAAAGAGACGAAAGGGTCGCTTTAGGCCGGTCAACAATTGCCACAGGCACCCCTTCTATAATGCTCTGCCAGTTTTGCCAATGGTGAAAATTGGAGAGATTGTCTGCACCCATAACCCAGACAAAATTCAGATGCGGTCTGCGCAGCTTTAATTGCTCCACCGTACTTGCCGTGTAAGAGGTGCCAAGTACCTTCTCATAGGCCGTCACCTTCATGCGTGGGTGCCGTGCCAAAGCCTGCGCGGCGGCAACACGTTCTTCCAGGGGCGCGAGGTTTCGGTGAGATTTCAGTGGGTTTCCGGGCGTGACCAGCCACCAGATCTGATGCAGGTTCAAGCGCCGCAATGCCGTCTCCGCCACCATAAGATGGCCGGGATGTGGGGGATTAAACGACCCGCCAAACAAACCAATGCGATTGCCCGGTGCAGCATAGGGAAGGCGCATCCAGTCTGGTTGCACAATCCCAAGCTTGCCGTGGTTATCGCGCATTGTGGGGTCGGGGTTCGTCATGGACGTGTTTGGCCGTTCCCGCGAACCACGTATTTGAAGCTGGTCAGCTGTTCCACACCAACAGGTCCGCGTGCATGCATGCGGCCAGTTGCGATGCCAATTTCGGCGCCCATGCCAAACTCACCACCATCCGCAAACTGTGTGGATGCATTGTGAAGAACGATAGCCGAGTCCACTTCTGCAAGGAATTTGCGGGCCGCAATCTGGTCTTCTGTGATGATGCAGTCCGTGTGATTGGAACCGTAGATCCCAATATGCTCAATCGCATCTTCCAGACCGCCAACAATCTTCACAGAGATGATCGCATCTAGATATTCAGTCGACCAGTCGTCATCAGTCGCCTCAGAAGCGGTTGGGCAAAGCATCATAACGTCTTCATCACCGCGTATCTGGCAGCCCTTCTGTTGAAGAGCAGCAAGAATTGGCGGCAAAATGGTTGCTGCCACAGCTTCATCAACCAGTAGCGTCTCGGCAGCACCACAAATGCCCGTCCGGCGCATCTTGGAATTGACGGTGATTTCAATCGCCTTATCCAGATCGGCCTTTTTGTCGATGAAGATATGAACCAGACCTTCCAGATGTGCAAACACAGGCACACGGGCCTCATCCTGAACACGTGCAACAAGGCTCTTGCCACCACGTGGAATGATCACATCAAGATTACCATCCAGACCCTTAAGCATTTCGCCAACAGCAGCGCGGTCTTTCACCGGCACAATCTGAATGGCATCTACTGGCAATCCGGCGTCTGCAAGGCCAGCCTGCAAAGCTTTATAGATAGCAAGGTTGGAGTTGATGGTGTCTGATCCGCCGCGCAGTACAACAGCATTACCAGCCTTCAGGCACAATGCTCCGGCATCCGCAGTCACGTTCGGGCGGCTCTCGTAGATTACGCCAATTACACCAAGAGGCGTGCGGACGCGCGAGATATCCAGACCGTTCGGGCGCTTCCAGTCTGCTATCGTAGAACCGACAGGGTCGTCCAGCTTGGCAATGTCTTCCAGTGCGCAGGCAATGGCTTCAATGCGCTCTTCGTTCAATGTGCCGCGATCAATAAAGGATGCCAGCTGACCATTGGCCTGCATGCTCTCCAGATCAATCGCATTCGCTTTGAGGATCTCAGGGATTGCAGAGCGAACGGCAGCTGCCATCGCTTCCAGGCCTTTGTTCTTCTGGCTTGTGGGGGCAATGGCTAGAGTACGTGCAGCTGCGCGTGCCTTCTTGCCAAGAGTTGCCATCAGGTCGCGAACATCGGTGTTGTCCGCATTTGCCACTTCAGAAGTATTCAGCATCTGCAAAACCCTTAAGTCATCACTGGTTGAACTTGGTCAACCTAAACAGTTTCTATGAATTGTCCAAATCAGATGTAGAGAGCACAAGGTCGTCCGTATGGACCATTTCTGCCCGTCCCGGATAGCCGACAATGGCTTCAATTTCTTTGCTGTTACGCCCGATGATGAGAGAGGCCTCACCGTAATCATAGGCCACAAGACCGCGACCCACATCATGCCCGTCCGCATCTATAATACGCACAGCATCACCACGTGTGAATGTGCCATCCACTTTGGTCACCCCTGCTGGCAGCAGGCTCTTGCCCGCCTTCACAGCTTTCAGCGCACCTGCATCCAGCTGAATGGTGCCATGCGGCTTCAGGTGACCGCTGATCCACGTTTTGCGGGCGCGGGCGGGTGAGGATGGAGCAGGGAACCATGTTGCCCGTGCACCATTTTCAATTGCGTCGAGCGGGTTCATGGTCTTGCCACTGGCAATGATCATGGACGTGCCAGCGCTCTGCGCAATCTTAGCCGCATCAATCTTGGTCTTCATGCCACCAGAGGAGAAGGCCGTTCCCGGCGCACCGGCCATAGCCTCAATCTCCTGTGTCACCTGAGGAACCTCAGGCAGGAAGATGGCATCAGGATCTGTCTGCGGAGCGGCGGTGTAAAGCCCGTCCACATCAGACAGCAGCACAAGAAGATCCGCACTCGCCATAGTCGCCACACGGGCACCCAGACGGTCGTTATCGCCATAGCGGATCTCGGAGGTAGCCACACTGTCATTCTCGTTGATGATCGGCACAGCGCCCATCTTCAGCAGAGTGCCAATCGTCTCGCGCGCATTGAGGTAACGGCGACGCTCTTCCGTGTCGCCGAGCGTCAGCAGAATCTGACCAGCCGTTAAACCACGCGCACCGAGAATTTCAGAATACGCCTGAGCAAGTGCAATCTGGCCCACAGAAGCGGCGGCTTGCGCCTGCTCCAGTTTGAGCGGACCAGCTGGCAGACCAAGCACACCACGACCAAGAGCAATGGAACCGGAAGAGACCACCAGCACTTCTTTCCGAGCTTCGGAAAGAGCCTGAAGGTCATCTGCCAGCGATTCCAGCCACTCACGTTTCAATCGGCCCTTTTCTACCAGAAGGGCAGAGCCGATTTTAACGGTGATGCGCTTATAGTCGCTCAGACTTCGAGCCATTACGGGCGCCACTCCTCAATTCCATCAGAAGGAATGGCATTGGCCTCGTCTTGCTTATCCTTGTCAATTGCACGAATGATCATGCGCTGAGCAGTGTCGATGTTTTCACCACTGGCAGACGAAATGATCAAAGGCTTCTGACCGCAGGCTTCTTCAAGAGACTTAAAGCGCTCTTCGCGCAACTCGTCTGTCAGTGCATCTGCTTTGGAAAGACAAACAATCTCAGCCTTCTCATCCAAACCATGGCCATAAGCTTCCAGCTCACCGCGAATGGTGCGGTAAGAATCTGCCGGGTCTTCTTCTCCAGAGCCATCCACCAGATGCAACAGAACGCGAGTCCGCTCCACGTGGCCAAGGAAACGGTCGCCAAGACCATGACCTTCGTGTGCACCACGAATGAGTCCCGGAATGTCAGCGAGCACAAAGCCGCGATTGTCGAGTTCACACACACCCAGGTTCGGGTGCAGCGTGGTGAACGGATAATCCGCAATTTTCGGGCGTGCTGCTGATACAGCGGAGAGGAAGGTGGATTTGCCAGCGTTTGGCAGGCCCACAAGTCCAGCATCCGCAATCAGCTTCAGCCGCAGCCAGATCCACTTTTCTTCACCTTCAAGACCAGGGTTCGCATGGCGCGGTGCCTGGTTGGTTGAGGATTTGAAGTGTGCGTTACCGAAACCGCCATTACCACCTTTCAGAAGCAACAAGCGCTGACCAATCTCGGTCATGTCCGCCTGAACGGTCTCGTTGTCTTCTTCAAGAATCTGAGTGCCTACAGGAACACGAAGCACAACATCGTCGCCCTTGGCGCCGGTTCTGTTGCGGCCCATGCCATGCATGCCGATTTTTGCTTTGTAGTGCTGGGCGTAGCGATAGTCGATCAGTGTGTTGAGGCCATCAACGCACTCAACCCATACATCGCCACCACGGCCACCATCACCGCCGTCGGGTCCACCTTCGGCAACATAGCGCAATAGGGCTTTATGACGTCCTCCAAAGAACGTCACAGGTGGACGAAAGAGGATCTTTGCCTGATCGAGGAATTTCATTTTATTCTCTTTCGTCCACCTGTGACGTTCTTTGGAGGACGTCATAAAGCCCTATTGCGCTCCCGCCAAGGGCGGAACGGCAAATCTGGCTAATTTTATTGCTTAAGCGTGTTCCCGAAAAGTGTCTAGCGCTTTCCGGAAAAGAATAAGCAACCTGATTTATGGTTTACTGCCCTGAACAGCCAAAAGGCTCACGAACATCAATTCGCAAGCCTTTCAAAATTCAGATGCGCAAGAACAAATCTCTAAAGACAAGTTGCTTTAGAGACTGGGGCGTCAGGCGGCAATCGCCTGCATTGATGTCCATCTGTCCCGGGTCAGCGTAACTGTAGTGTAATCCATTTCAAGATCACCACGTGCGCGGTTCTTCTCTTTAGTCTCGCCAGTCACCTCAAACCCGTTCTTCTGAAGCACATTCAGAGACTTCGGATTAATGGTGAACAGGCCAGTGTTCATCGCAGCCGCATTCAGCCGGTTGAACACGTAGTCGCATACCAGATTGGTTGCTTCACTGGCATAACCTTTACCCCATTGGGATTTTGCCAGCCAGTAACCGAGGTGCGGTGTTGTCGAGACATTGCGGATGCCGATGACGCCGACAAGGCCTTCGCCATTGTCGATCACCCAGTTGATCTCTTCGTTGTGAGATGTCGTGCGGCAATGGTCAAACCACCAGTCACCATCATCCTTTGTATAAGGATGAGGAACGACAGTCAGCATCTTGCTCACATCGAAATCATTCAAAGACGCATTATGAATATCAAAATCACTCTCGCGAAAATCGCGTAGGATCAAGCGCTCGGATTGTAACTCCGGGAACATGACAATCTCTTCTTATTCTTCTTGGAGCGCTTGGCTTGTTGTCGCTGGCGCTCTTTCTCTTAAGTACACGAAGATAGCGTCAAACCCGTCGAGCCATGTGCTCGCAACGCGCCGGTGCTATCCAACCCTTGCTTTTGGTTCCTGAGATCTCGAGTGCCCCCCTGTCACGAGTGCTGGGTACAATCACAACGGGACGAGGGAGCGAAAGGCTGTTGCCGCAACCTTGCTCAAAGACCCTATCCTGCCATCTGCTGAAAGTCGCGGAACGCATAAACAGTCGCGCCAGCCAGATCAGAAGAGCAGGACCCATCTTCAATTGTCCGATAAACACACACAGATCGGAGAATCAAAGGTGATCGACGCCTGCATCTTTATTCACAGGGGAACAAAGTAAGCAGACAACAGCATCTTGGAGGTTTCAAAATCCGAGAGGAACTTAAAAGCTTGGGGGCGGTCACTATCTCGGACCACTCCCTATTGCAAGCGCTTAGAGCATGTTCATGGAATTTTTTTCACATAGTGAGGAATATTTGCGCGAATATCGGCAAAACCCGCAATGCAACCACAAGGTGACCTAACATCGGGTTTTCCCTCAACTTTTATGCGTTTTGTGAAAACATCAGGGAATAAGTTAGGATTTGACTCAGTAAAAACACAGAGAATTTAAAAAAATTGGTTCTACAGGCATCAAATGGAAAGCTGGATCTTTACTTATCAGTCAATATGTGGAATGCCGTCTCTACGTTAAGACTATCGACACCCTGTCTCCTTTTTAGGCGTCAGTGCACTCGATTTCGCCCTGACGCAACCAAAGCCATCTGCATGTCGCAGCGGCACACTAACTAGGAGATATCACGATGGCTAAAGGCACCGTGAAATGGTTCAACAGCACTAAAGGTTTCGGTTTTATTGCACCTGAAGATGGAAGCAAAGACGTATTTGTTCACATCTCTGCAGTAGAGCGCTCCGGTCTGTCTACTCTGGCTGATGGCCAGGACGTAACTTACGAACTGGAAGCTGGTCGTGATGGCCGTCAGAGCGCTGTAAACCTCGAAACCGTATAATTCGAGCTGTTCAGTGAAAAAGAGCGCAGCAATGCGCTCTTTTTTTTGTCTGGATTTTGGCCCAGACATCAATAAACCAACAATGAGATAGCCATCAGGCTTCCATTCAGCCAAAACGCCTCTCTTACAGAATCCCATCCTCCCAAAATCCGGCTCTCAACATCATGCTTCGCCGTGATGTCAGCTGAACGCCCCCACATTCCAGTCCCTTGCAATCTTGTTTCTCCTCACCAAACTCACTAGAGCTTAGTGTAAGATACGGTATCGTACCCACGTGAGAGACGGAAAACCTGCATGGAATCAGAGAAAAAGGTATCGCGCGGCGAAAAGCGGAAAAATGAGCTTTTAGAAATTGCAGCTGATGCGATCATCGAACTTGGCTATGCCAACACCTCGATGGATGAGATCGTCAGACGCGCCCGCGCCTCCAAAACCACAGTCTACAGACACTTCAAAAACAAAGAAGCAATGTTGGCAGAGATTGTCAGCAACTTGTCTGAAGGGCCTGTCCTCTCCATTAAACCCCTCGACTCAAACGAAGATGGCGGCTCCCGTCAGGAGCTTGAAGAGATTCTGTTTGTCTTTGGCAAGGCTGTCTTGACCCTCATCTATGATGACAGAACTCTGGGCCTTTGGCGCATGTTGATAGGTGAGGGCAGTCGCGCTCCTCATATTACCAAATCATTCTTCCAGCTTGGCCCCAAACGGGCAACCTCCAGCATTGCACAGCAGCTCCAACTGGCGAACAGTCTGGGCATCGTCGCCATCGAACACCCTGAAAACACAGCGGCCATCTTCATGGGTATGTTGCGCGAGGACACTCACCTCGCTCTTCTGCTGGGCGTTCAATCCGCACCGACTCTACAGGAAATCTCAGATCATGTTCGCCAATGTGTACATGATTTCATGAAAGCATATGGCGCCTGATCTCAGCCAGCGCCGACCAGCTGAAAACAGTCATGCTTGACGAAAGTGATTTTTATCTGCTAAGTGTACGGTACAGTATCGTACACTTACGGAGGTAGAGATGCTTGATAATAACACTGTGACACATCCCATCGTGACCCGGGCAGCGGCCATGCCAACGCCCCAGCACATCAGCTTAAACAAAATCAAGAAGTCGAAAGACGGCATGGAACTTGAGGTCGATTTCCTCGCAGAGCTCACAGGCGACGGCTTGGTCAAGACCGGCGTGGTCCAGCCCAACGTCCCTGGCTTTGGCGCGTTTGAAGTTCTCTGTGACGAAGGCTCATCCATTGGCGGCACGGATACAGCTCCCGCACCATTGTCTTACCTGGCCGCGGGTATCGGCTTCTGCCTGCTCACGCATGTGCATGGGTTGGCTCAGTCCCGGAAGCTGAACATCTCCTCCATCAAGCTGGAGCAGAAAATGAAGTTCCAGTCCAGAATCCCGGGAATGACCGCTGAAGAAGGCTCGGACATGCTTGGTGTTTCAAAAGGCGTCGAGACAGTCATCATCATCGAATCGCAAGAGGACCCATCTCTGATTGCTTCTTTGGTGGAGGCGAGTGAGAAAGCCTGCATGGCGCTTCAAACCGTCGTAAATGCAGTCCCGGCATCGACCACCATCATCAACAACGGCCAGAAACTCTGAGCCAGAATTGATGTGTAGGGCAGCCTCTCAGGCGAAATCGTTTGAGACGTTGCCCTCCTCTCCATTTCTCCTTCTCAACAATGTCTCCGAGAAGGACGGAGGAAATACAATGACATCCTCTTCCCAACACAACTACTTCCCCACCACCTTTCGCAACCAGCTCATGGCAACAATCGTCTGGGCTCAGGTCTTTGTTCTCTATTGCATTGGCCTGTTGGTTTTCACCGAACAGGACACAAGTCAGATTTTCTGGGCAGATCCGTTCATCAAGATCGTGCCGATTTACGTCTCTACCTGGCTCATCATTTTTACCTCACTGCTTTTGGGCTGGTTTTGCTTTAACAAACTCGGCTGGGCAGGCTTGATAAAGCACACACCCGGTTTGCAGATCGTGAGCGGTGTAAGCACAGCAATCATCATCACATGCATTATCTGGGCGTTTTTCGGGAGTGAACTGCCTGACTTCGTACCGGCAGAAGAAAGCTCACGACCAGGCTATCTCTTTGGCATGGTGGCTGGTTACGGCGAAGAACTCGTCTTCCGCATGTTATTGAGTGCGCTGGTCTTCTTCGGAATGTTCAAACTGCTGGCAGGCGTTGAGTACAGGTATCGCGTGTTCTGGTCTGCTGGCACTGCAATCCTCATCGCAGCACTAGCTTTTGTCTTCCTTCATGAGCTTGGAGAACTGGATAGCATCTTATTGTGGAACTTGATCGCCACACGCATTCTCGTTCCCGGCATTATAATGGGGAGCCTGTTTTTTCTGGTCGGTCCGGGCTTTCTCATCTTCATGCACAGTACCATGCACATCATGATACCGCTGCTATTCGACTGATCCCAAAACTTGTCGCGCGCACCCATCGGCACGCGACAAGCAATTCACCTTCAAACCGTCACCGCCCGCATGGCTTCCCATAAATGCCGGGTGAGCTCCACGTTGATAAGAGTGACTTCTTCTTCTCCGCGAGCGCGACTTTTTTCTGGCTCCGAGCCGATTGTCTGGAAGCCGTTCTTCGCCAGCACATTCAGAGACCCGTCATTTTCTTCAAATGCCCCGGAAGTCACTTTGGTAGAACCTAATTCCTCAAAACAGTAATTGACCACCGCCTCAGTTGCCTCGCTCATATAGCCTTTGCCCCAGAACGGTTGCCCCAGCCAATAACCAATGCGCGGGAAGCCATCTTCTGGGATGCGTATTCCAATGACGCCTGAGAACCCATGTTCGGATTCAATAACCCAGTTCGTCTCTTCGCTTAGCGGTGTCTCCTTGATGTGGTTCAACCACCATTCTCCAACCGCTTTTGTGTAAGGGTGAGGCACCACAGTCAGCATCTTGCTGACTTCGAAGTTGCTGATGTATTCGCAGATCGATTTCAGATCATCCTGCTGAAACTGGCGGAGTGTCAGGCGGTTTGTTTTGAGTTCAGGAAACATCATTAATCCAACTTGTTGCGTTTTGGAGTGCTTGGTCGCTGTGCCGCAAGCACTCGGTAATTCCATGATGGTCGTTAGGCAGGGACATGTCGTGCTGCCCACTGTTCCCGCGTTAAACTGAGAGAAATATTCGGCAGCTTCTCTTCTGGCCGGGAGCGCGGTGTTGAAAAGCCTCTTCCAACCTCCTGAAAACCCAGTTTGGTCAGAACGCGCAGGCTTCCGGGGTTCTCTTCAAGCGCAGAGGTATAAATCGTGGGCAGGCCAAGTGTCTCAAAACCATATGCAGTAACGGCCTGAGCAGCCTCACTCATATAGCCTTTGCCCCACAGATGCTCAGCAAGCCAATACCCAAGAATTGGCTTGCCGCTTTGAAGCTTCATCAGAGTGATCGCGCCGGAAAAGCCAGCTGGCCCCTCAATCACCCAGGCGATTTTCTCTGAGAGTGGAGTGGTCAGGCAGTAGTTGATCCACCATTCTCCGTCTGCCTTGGAATAAGGGTAAGGCACTTCAGAGAGTGTTTTACTAACTGCGAAATTGTCGGTGAACTTGCAAAGTGGCTCCAGATCAGAATGCCTGAACTGGCGCAGTATCAGCCTGTCTGTTTTTAGGTCAGGAAACATTTTGAATACTCACGAATTCACGTCTGAATTAGTCAGCCGAAGAAAGTCATTTCGGGTTATCTGAAGCTGGATCTCATCAAACTCCACATTGCCCCGCGCGCGGCAGGCGTGCTTAGCCTCACCAGTAATCTTGAAACTCATCTTGGTCAGCACCCGCATGGAGGCCGGGTTCTCCTTGAACACTCCGGTCCGCACCACATGCAGCGCACGCGCTTCAAACAGATAATCAAGAACAACACGCAAAGCCTCACTCATCAGCCCTTTGCCCCAATGCTCGCGCCCAAGCCAGTAGCCAACGCTCGCAGCTCCATGCAATTCTTTCGCTTTAAAACCACCACAAAACTGCCCCTCAAACTCAATAGCCCAGGTCACATTCTCAGCTGTGTTGTTGGCAAGCGCCTGCTCAATATAATTCCGCCCATCCGCTTCCAAAAACGGATGCGGTTGACTGCTCAGCGACTTGGAGACCTCAAAATCCCCCAAGTACGCACAAAGCCGCTCTAAATCCTCAGACCGCATCTCCCGCAAGACTAGACGCTCGCTGCGTAGAACGGGGAAGGTGCTTTGGGTTGTCATGTCGCTCAACCTTCCGCTTCTGCTAGGTCCACAAAATCGGCTTTGGGCAATGCAAGCCGGAGATGTGGAACCATGATATCACCGCGTCCTTTAGAGGGGATAGTTTCTTCGCCTACTTTGCTGAAGCCCATCTTCTCCAACAAGTGAGAGGAGGCGGGATTGTCGGCAAACACACCGGCCCCAAAGTTCGTAACAAAGCGCTGCTCAAATCCGAAACGCAGAACTGTACGTAGAGCTTCGCTCATGTAGCCACGCCCCCAATAAGGCTCACCCATCCAATAACCGGTCCAACCAGTACCATCCTCAAACTTTGACCAGATGCAACCGACAAGGCCAGTTCCATCATCAATGGCCCATAACACAACACTGGCAGGATCATTGGTTTTGCCGCGATGGATGTAGAACCTGCCAGTCTCTTCTGTAAACGGATGCGGCATGCCAGAGAGCATGCTCGCAATCGCGTAAGAGTTCGCCAGCTGGACAAGGCGATCCAGATCACCGTCTTCAATCATGCGCAATCGAAGACGGTCTGTTTTCAGTTCTGGAAAAGCCATCCTATCTTATCCCCGCCACGGCAAGCTGTGGTTGCTCAGCAGACTGTGTCAGCTTGAGTTCGAAATTTTGGGTCTCAATTTCGTCGGACTCTCTGGAAGCGCAGGAATGCGTGCAGACAGAGGTTGGAACGAAGCCATTCTTCATAAGAACGCGGAATGACGCAGGATTCTCCAAAAAAACGCACGCATCAACGTTCTCAACGCAACGCTCATTTTGTAGATAGTTTACAACGGCTTGCACGGCTTCACTCATATAACCCCGCCGCCAGTAGTATTTTCCAAGCGCATAGCCCAAAGAAGCAGATTTGCCGATCCGGTGTGCGCCAATGGACCCGATGAAGCCGGTACCATTATCAATCGCCCAAACCACATCCGAATTCAGATCATTAGAATGACTACGAGTGATAAACTCATGCGCCCACTCATTAGTGATCGGATGCGGAAAGCTGGCAGTCATCCGCGCCACATCAAAATCAGAAAACAGGAACCGCAGCCGAGGATAATCATCCGGCTGAAGTGCTCTTAAAATCAAACGGTTGGTTTGTAATTCCGGAAAAATCATTGCGCTGCCTCCTGCGCTCTGGACTGCTGTGCACTGATAAAATCAAGCGGGGATATGAGGAACTCTTCTGTCGGATAATTGCCCGCGAGGCGGGCACGGCTTCGTCCCTCATTCTGTCCGGTATGAACAAACCCAAGTTTTCGGATCAGTGCCTGAGATCCCGCATTGTCGCTAAAGGCATCGGCAAAGACGGAAGGCAGCTCACGTTCCAGCAGCAAGTAACGGAGAACCTCACTAACTGCCTCATACATAATGCCTTTTTTCCAATGTTCTTCTGCAAGCCAAAAGGCGAGTTCAGGTTTTCTGGAAAGGTGGCCAGCACCAACGCCACCAACCACTTCCCCCTGCAGCTCAACGGCCCAGTTCACTCCATGGCCAAGGTCTCTGGGCATAAACCTTTGCAGAAAGACCTCAGCATCCGCTTTGGTATAAGGATACGGAGCACTCGCCAGCATTCGAGTAACATTCTGATTTTGCAGCAGTTTAAGAATGCGAGGCGCATCCGTCTCTCTCCATTCCCGAAGTGTCAGACTGGCTGTTCTCAAACGAGGAAAAGTGGTCATTGTGCTGCTCCCATCATCACATGCGCATCACCATGCAGTGCCTCAAACCGATCCCGCGGCAGATGCATGATGATATTCTCAATGTCTTGTTGCAAAGATTTAGAGTACCGAAGGCAAACACCAGCAGGCTCAAAGCCTAGCTTTTTCAATACCTTCTGAGAGGAATAGTTCGTCGCAAACACACGAGCGGCGAAGGTGTCACATGCAGCGCGCGCAAAGCCCCAATGCAGCGCAGCAACACATGCTTCAGTGATATACCCTTGGCCATGTGCGGCTTCGGAAAGCCTATAGCCAATGGTTGGTAGCTCCGGGAACTCTTTGAGGTCACCGGATTTTTGGACTTCAACGCCGCCTATAAGCTGTCCGTTACAGTCGATGGCAAACGGAAATGAGTCCGTTTCAGCATTTGCAAGGCACGCCTGTTCTATAAAGGCTTCGGCTTCCATCATGATTGGAGGCCACGTTAACCCGGTGAGCCAGCGTGCTATTTCATAGTTAGAAGGTCCGATCTCCCAAAAGCGAGGGAGATCGTCAGATTGGAACGGGCGAAGCCTCAGTCTTTGGGTATCTATAGTTGTAGTCAACATTGTAAAAGGCCTTGTAAATCAAACTCATATTTCTCTAATCGTTCGTTGGAGTAGGTAAGTGAAGGTAAAACGCAGCATGGCCTTAATGACCCGGATTGCAGACAGAGCGACTGCATCAGGATCAGGTAAAAGCCTGCTGGTTTTGTGTGGTTGAGAGTAAGCCGTTACAGCCAAACAACAATCACGCTGCCGAAAGCAGGTTGCTGTCATTGCAACCTGCTGATCTGGCATCACTTAACCAGCAGAGCCCCATCGCGTATTCGCGATCCATTGGCTGCGGGTCAGTGTAAAGCGTGTGGCATCCACCACGGCCATAGCGCCGAGAGAATGCAGCTTTGTCGTTCCGTCCTGCTTAAAGCCGCACTTTGACAGCACGCGGTGCGAGGCAGGATTGCTCACGCGACAAGAAGCGGAGAGCTCCTTAACGCCATTAGAAAACGCGAATTCGATAACAGACTGAACAGCTTCTGTCGCATATCCCTGGTTCCAGAATGGCTCGCCCACCCAATAACCCAGGTGCACAGCACCAAAGTCTTCGGCAAGCGGGTTGAAACCGATAGCGCCAATAATACGGCCAGTGTTCTTCATGCGGATCGCGAACGTCGCCTGAGATGGCAACTGCACATCACACCGTTTCACGAGCGCTTTAGCGTCTTCATACGTGAATGGATGCGGCATGTTCGTCAGTTTCTCAGCGATCCGACGGTTGTTGGCCAAAAACAGGATGTCAGCCAAATCATCCTTGCGCGCTCGGTCGATGACAAGACGCGCGGTGTCCTGCGGCGACCCGGCCGCAATGCAACTGCTTTCTTCTGGGATTTCTTCGTATTCAACTACCATGGTTTTAACTCCGGTCTACTGCCCATCCCACTGGACAAAGAAAAAGGGAAGATGGCGTCCCATCTCCCCTTTTTCTGATCTTTCGATCTGAACCGGATTTTTCCAAATCCGTCGGGGTCTGATGAGACGCCGACGATTTGGATTATCACGTCAGCGTTACTCGGCGGCGAGTGCCACCGGCATCACATTAATAAATGTTCGGCCATTGCGTTTTTCTTCGAATGCAACTTTGCCTTCGACGGTCGCAAAGATGGTGTGATCTTTACCAATGCCAACACCTGCGCCTGGGTGCCACTTAGTGCCACGCTGACGTGCAATGATGTTGCCAGGAATCACGGCTTCGCCACCGAACTTCTTGATACCAAGGCGACGACCAGCTGAGTCGCGACCGTTGCGGGATGAACCGCCAGCTTTTTTATGAGCCATAACGAAGTACTCCTCGTTTAATCTCTAGGACAGAAACTTGCGCGAATTACTTCGCTGCGAGTTCCTTAGCCTGTGCAACCCAGTTATCACGTTCGAAGCGGCCTTTAGTGCCAGTTTCTTCTTCAACGCGGGCGATGTCTTCAGCAGAAAGAGCTGCGATCTGTGCGTAGGTAGAGATACCTGCAGCATTCAGCTTTTTCTCAATTGCTGGGCCAAGACCCTGCAATTTTTTCAGATCGTCGGAGCCTTCAGCAGCTGGTGCAGCGGCAGCTTTCTTAGGAGCAGCGGCTTTTTTAGCTGGCTTAGCGCCACTGGTCAGGATGTCGGTGATTTTCACAGTAGTGAAAGCCTGACGGTGACCATTACGACGACGGGAGTTCTGACGACGACGTTTTTTGAAGATGATGATCTTACGATCACGACCCTGCTCAACAACCTCAGCTACAACAGAAGCGCCTTCAACGGTTGGTGCACCAATGGTGGTTTCAGCATCTGAACCAACCATGAGAACTTCGTCAAAAGTTACTGTTTCACCAGCTTCGGCAGAAACTTTTTCGATCTTCAGAAGATCGTCAGCAGCAACAGTGTACTGTTTACCGCCTGTTTTGATGACTGCGAACATGCGCATGTCCTTCTTATCTAAGCGCACCCTTTGGCGTCGCAGCAAACTGCGAACTTTGTCGACCGTTTCCTTTATGCTCTAGGAACGTCCCGTTTCGGGGAGATCGACCGCAAACTCTGGAAAAAACCAGAAGGCGGTTTCGATGTCTTGCCTCGGACAGCGCGAAAACACGGGTTTCCCCGCAATTTATGAGCTGCTGGAATATACGCAGGCATTCTGGAATGTCAACGCAGAATCTCGCCAATTATATTAGAAATACGAGAGGTGAGATTTATGTCACGAATACTCAACTGTCAAAGAACGCTCCTGTATTGGAGTGATTCGCGCTATGGTTGCGCAGTCAGATTTATACCTACGATCTAATTGTTACGTCCAAATACCTATTACGCTGCGTTTTAAGGTTCATTCTATGATTGTTTTAAGGATCGATAAACCTTCGCCAGCCAACAATAGCGCAAAGAGATTTGTGCATGTTCCATACAAGTGCTTAGGGGAGAAATGAGCGCCGAATATGGAATGTATGTGACAATCTCGCGATCATTATCATCCAATGAATTAAACCGCATACGTGCGGGGGGCATAAAATGCGCATTCCAAAGTTCGCCTGGATATACTCCGTCGTAACTAGAGTTACAGCTCTTGGGTTGTTGCCGATACTTGTGCTGGGTGGGGCGTTGATTTCCCTCTCCCAAATGAACAGCCAGAATGCTGAGTTTCAAAAAAATACGCAGACCTATAACCAGCTGATGCAAAACGCTCAGGCGATTAGTGCAGCAGTAGATCGTATGCGCGCAATTGGTGGGGAGTTTTTGCTTCATCCAAAAGCAGAGGCATCTGACATTGCAGCAGATGCTCGTGAGCGCGTTGTTGTATTGGTAGAAGAAACACGTGAACTGAATGTTTCAGGCATTGAGGACGAACTCTACGATAACCTGGAAGGCTATGCCTACGGGTTTTCAGAGACGTTTGGCGCAGTGGTTGAAGCGACGCTCGAGCGTGGAACCAGCTCAGATGGAGGTCTCATTTCAGTCCTTCAGGGGGCAAGTTCCACAATGCAGCTCGAAATTAATAAGGCACGCCGGAAACTGAACGTCAGCAAAGACACTCATCGTGTCGCTGGTTTGCTAAAAGATCTTCAAGCCATGGAATGGACCATTGGCGTTGACGGGTATGAAATTGAAAAGAGCACCTTCAAAAGCCGCATAGAGCAGTTTGGCATGGTCATTCAAACTGCAAAAATGCCAGAAGAAACATCTCAGGTAGTGAGCGAGCTCTGGGCAACCTACACAGAGACGCTAGAGCAGATTGAAACTCTGAATGCTGACATTCAGGAGGAAATGGTCTTCGCTCTGGAACAACTGGACGAAATGATCCCGGCTGCGCAACAGCTCAACGATTTTGGTGCGGCAGGTGAAGCCGAAGCAACTGCGCTTCATAATGAGGCATCAGCGGCAAGCATGCAGCGCTTCTTGTTGCAAGCTGGCGCCATGGGCATTATCGGCCTGATGATTGCTGGCTATATTGCATGGCGCATCTCTCGGCCCCTGGCGAATCTGCATACGGCCATGGGCGTTCTGGCAAAAGGGGATGTCTCAATCAATATCGAGGGCACCAAAGGCCGGGATGAGTTCGCGAAAATGGCGAAGATCCTGGAAGTCTTCCGTGCCAACGCCATTGAGCGGAATCAGCTGAACGATGAGCGCGATGAAGATAACAAACGTCGTCAGGAACGTGAGCAGAAAGTTGCTCTCCTGGTGCGAGAGTTTGAAAAAGCAGCAACGGCCGCAGGTGATGGCTTTAACTCCGCAATCCAGTCTTTGCATGAAGCCTCCTTCGCTTTGAATGTCACTGTAGAAAGTGTCTCTGATAAAGCTGGCAAAGCAGGTGATGCGGTCAGCCACGCATCAACATCAGTGGCAACAGTGGCATCTGCCAGTGAGGAAATGTCTCTTTCCATTAAGGAAGTCGCGTCTGAAGCGGTGAACTCCAAAGACGTTGCCGATGAAGTCGGTGGGCTTGTCATTAACACGTCCAAGACAATTCAGGAGCTGGCTGAAACTGCATCCCGTATTGGAAAAGTTGTTAGCCTGATCAAGGATATCGCAGACCAGACCAACCTTCTTGCTCTCAACGCCACCATTGAGGCAGCGCGTGCTGGCGAGATGGGCAAAGGCTTTGCGGTTGTGGCTTCTGAGGTGAAACATCTGGCAAACCAGACCACCACGGCAACGGAAGAAATCTCGCAACAGATCCATGCGATCCAGCAGGTGTCTACTGATGCCGTTGGCTCCATCGAAAAAGTGACGAGCATGATGGAGAAGCTATCCACCAGCTCTTCAGCAGTGGCAGCAGCTGTAGAACAGCAGTCTGTAACTGTTGGCGAAATCGCGCGTTCTGTGACCGATGCATCTGATCAGTCCCGTATTGGCGAGTCCGAAATGGGGGAAGTTGCCAGCACTATTGAAAACTCCACCAAAACGGCAGAAGACATCAACAATCAGGCAGACAGCATCTCTGAAGAAGCTGATCAGTTTAACCGCTCGATCAAAGCCTTCCTTGAAAACGTTCAAGCCGCATAACTCTCCAGAAATGGACAGTCATTTCAACGCAGTGGGTTCGCTCACTGCGTTTTTTATTGGCAGGTGACGCGTGAGCTGTGAGTTATCTGCGGCATAGCGGTCGCAGGGCTTGCCGAAGGGAAAGCTTCTTTATATGGTCCTGCAATCCTCACCACGAGGATCAATTAGGAGAGTTGCCGGAGTGGTCGAACGGGGCGGTCTCGAAAACCGTTGAGCACGCAAGTGTTCCGAGGGTTCGAATCCCTCACTCTCCGCCATTTGTTCTTTAGCCTACTTTTTCAATGATCATCGTAAGCCACTTCTCGTGAGGGCTGTAGGGCTTGTTGCTCAGCGTAATGCGGGCGTCTTGAAGCTGTAGGTTCGGGACCTGCTGCAGGATGTTGCTGAAGTGGGCTTCGGTCATCATGGAAAAGCGACGCCCGTCATCGCGGTTTACTTCTCCTTCTCCCAATTTGAAAGAAGCAAACAAGGTGCCGCCATTCTTGAGGGCATTGCAGAGATTGGTGAGTGCGAGAGGAAGTTCAGAATAAGGAACGTGAAGCAATGAGGCATAGGCCCAGATAGCATCGTAAACCTGCTCGCTGTTAAATTCCTGAAATGTGTTTTGCTGGACATCTATACCGGTCAGTTTACTAGCCGATTTCACCATTTCAGCAGATGCATCGAAGGCGTCAACTTCAAAGCCAAGCTGCTTGAAAGCATAGGCATCACGCCCGGACCCGCATCCCGCATCGAGAACTCGCCCACCTGGCGGCACTCTCTTGAGGAACCGTTGGTAGTGCTCCTCCATGTCCAGATGCAGTGTGCGTTCGATAAAGCTCTCTGCATTCTTCTCGTAATAGGCTCGGGTGGTCTCTGATGAGTTCGGCATAAGACCTTCTGCTCTCCCTTAAGTCAGCAATAGTTCAGTCTGGATTTTGAAACAGTTTCTCCGAAATGACCAACACTTTTGCAAAAGAGCATTTGCAATTACCGATCTCAGACTTAATGATCCTACAGGTTCAGGTGGTGCTGTTGCGCTAACCGATATCTGCGCCTGAGAAATACGGAGAATGCATAATGACCGTCGAAGCTGCTGAGCCACAACAAGTGTTGGATATTCCGAAAAAATTGGGACGTAGGCTGCGTCTGGGAATGATCGGCGGCGGTCAGGGTGCATTCATCGGTGCAGTTCACCGCATCGCTTCGCGTTTGGATGATCGCTATGAACTTGTTGCTGGAGCCCTTTCTTCTGATCCAACGCGGGCAAAAGCGTCAGCTGAAGAACTCTATATCTCATCTGATCGTGCCTATACCTCCTTCGAAGAAATGGCAGAAAAAGAACCGCTTCGGGATGATCCGGTCGATGTAGTTGCCATTGTGACGCCTAACCATATGCACTATCCGGCAGCTCGCGCGATGCTCGAGGCCGGTATCCATGTCATCTGCGATAAGCCGATGACAACGACGAGTGAAGAAAGCGAAAAGCTTGTTCAACTGGTTGAGGAAACTGGCAAGCTGTTCCTGTTGACGCATAATTACACCGGCTACCCAATGGTTCGGCAGGCGAAAGCTATGATTGAGGCAGGTGAACTCGGGAAAGTTCGTCTGATTCAAGTGGAGTATCCGCAAGATTGGCTGACTGAGCCGATTGAGCAATCAGGCCAAAAGCAAGCCAGCTGGCGTACTGATCCAAAACGATCCGGAGCAGGCGGCTGTATCGGAGATATCGGCACGCACGCCTACAATCTTGCCTCCTTCGTATCCGGCATGAAAGCAACGGAAGTTTTGGCGGAGCTGACAAGTTTCGTAGAGGGCAGAGCGCTGGATGATGATGTGCAGATGCTGTTGCGCTATGAAAATGGTGCCAAAGGAATGCTGTGGGCGTCTCAGGTTGCTCCGGGTAACGAAAATGGGCTGAGACTGCGCGTTTATGGAGACAAAGGCGGTATTGAGTGGGTGCAAGCTGACCCGAACCATCTGGTTTACTCACCCTATGGGAAGTCAAGCTACCGCATTACACGTGGCGGCCCCGATGCAAGAGAAGCCGCAAATGCAGTCTCTCGCATTCCAGGTGGTCATCCGGAAGGGTATCTGGAAGCCTTCGCAACAATCTATAACGAGTTTGCTGATGTTTTGGCTGCGCGCATTTTAGGCCAGTCAGAACCCGAGTGGAGCAAACTGCTTCCGACTGTATCTGATGGGTTGGATGGGCTGAACTTCATTGAAACAGCCGTGAAAAGCTCTCAGAACGGCGGTGCATGGCAGAAACTATAAGAGAATCTCCCCTCGCCATAGCAAAACGGCGAGGGGAGTTTCTTTAGGCTTGGGAGCCTGCTGGTTTTAGTGGTGCATCCTCTTGTGAGGCCATGCCGCCTGAAACTTCTTCCGTTGCTTCGGCAGTAAGCTCTTCTGGCAATACAAGATTGAGTACAATCGCGATCAGAGCTGCAGGAAGCAAGCCACTCGTCATCAAAATGCGCAGTGTGTCAGGCAGATACTGAACAGCTTTTGGATCCAGCTGCAAGCCAAGGCCGATTGATAACGCAATCGCGAAGATCACCATGTTCCGGCGGTTCCAGTTGACGTCGGAGAGCATGGAGACGCCAGCGGCAACCACCATTCCAAACATAACGATCACACCTCCGCCGAGCACCTCGATGGGAATTGTGCGAATGATCGCTCCAACCTTGGGTATCAGTCCGCACACGATGAGGAACAAGGCACCAATGGTCACCACATGGCGGCTCATCACGCCTGTCATGGCAATCAACCCCACATTCTGGCTGAAGGATGTGTTCGGCAAACCACCAAAAACACCGGCTATGGCGGTGCCAAAACCATCAGCGTAGGTTGCCCCTTGGATCTCCTTGTCAGTCGCCTCACGACCTGCACCACCTTTGGTAATGCCAGAGACATCTCCAACAGTTTCAACTGCACTCACAAACGCCATGAGACAAAAGCCAACAACAGCAGCAAGGCTGAAATCAAAGCCATAGGCAAACGGCATTGGCAGGGCAAAAGATGCAGAGCGACCAACGCTTGCAGCAATCCCATCCACAGTCACCATGCCAACCATCATCGCGTAAAGGTATCCTGCAAGTATGCCAATCACCACGGCAGATACAGCTAGGATCCCGCGGGCATAGAACTTCAAGCCAAGCGTGACGAGAATTACAATGAGCGCAGCAGACCAGTTGAGCATACTTCCATACTCAGGCTTGTTAATGGCAGGCACACCACCCGCAGCATACTGAATGCCCACTTTCACCAGCGCCAGACCGATCATGGTTACGACAAGACCAGTCACCAGCGGTGGTAAGGCAAAGCGAATGCGGCCAATGAACATCCCTAGAATGGCATGGAACAAACCACCAATGAGCACGCCTCCAAACAGAGCAGGCAAAGCTTCAACACCTTTACCTGCAACGAGTGGAATCATGATGGGTATGAAAGCAAAGCTGGTACCCTGCACAATCGGCAAGCGGGCTCCGACTGCTCCCATTCCAATTGTTTGAAAAAGCGTCGCTATTCCGGCAAACAGCATGGACATCTGGATCATGTATGTCATGTCCGGGAAGCCCTGCGCCCCTGCATCAGAGCCAAACCCAAATCCGGCAGCTCCGGCAATAATGATCGCCGGAGTAACGTTTGAGACGAACATGGCAAGCACATGCTGAATGCCAAGTGGAACCGCCTTATGTAAGGCAGGTGTGTAGTTCGGATCACGCAGTTGTTCTGGTGTCCCGATGGAATTGCTGGTCATTTAGTCCCCTCCTACTAATGACGCACAGTGTTATTCCGTTATTAAGTAGGCCTCCTTCAGCCAGTGTTCTTCTAGGTTGTTTCCGTCCCCAATCCGGTCGACAACAGCGAACAGTCCTGACCCGTTGATGGGAGTCAGAACGCCGTGCCATGTGTTCCGTTTGATATTGATGGACTGGGTTGAACTCGCCATAAACGCACGAGGTGATGAAGGCCGTCCACCTTCATCTTCGGCGACTATGACAAGATATTCTGACTGGTTCATCGGAATGAAGCATTGCGAGCCCAATGGATGGCGCTCCAACATCGTCAGCGTGTGCGGCAGGTTGCGAAGCTCTGCCTGAAACAGGCTGACACCAGCGCGGCCACCAATAAACTCAACACCAGCCAGATCAGAAAAACGCTCACATCGGCCTTCGTTGATTAGGATAGGTGATGTCCCGCCGGTCTCAATCAGTTCACCAAACGGCATAAATACCGCAGAGGTGAGCTTCTCAATCCGTATGGTGCGCTCTGTTGTGACCTGATTACCCATATCTGATCACCTTTGAAACGAGCAGAGCTGGGCATGTCGATTGACGTCTTTGTAAAGCAAGTACCGGAAACGGCCTGGACCGCCAGCGTAGCAAGCTTGCGGACAAAAAGCGCGCAGCCACATAAAGTCACCGGCTTCCACTTCAACCCAATCGTTATTCAGCCGATAGACTGCTTTCCCTTCCAAAACATACAAGCCATGTTCCATCACGTGGGTCTCAGCAAACGGAATGCAGCCACCGGGCTCAAAGTTCACGATGTTGACGTGCATGTCGTGGCGCATATCACCGGGGTCTACAAAGCGCGTCGTCGACCAGGCTCCATTGGTATCTGGCATGGGAGCAACAACAGCATTCTTTTCATGGGTAAACAGCGCGTCGGGTCTCGCAATGCCTTCGACAGCCTCATAGCGCTTTCGAACCCAATGGAAAGTGGCAGCTAGAGAGCTATCGTTGCGCACTTCATATTGGGCTCCAGCAGGCAGATAGGCGTAGCCACCTTCGGTAAGCGTGAAAGCCTCATTGCTCATTGTGATCGTAATCTCACCTTGAACAACGAACATCACGCCCTGCGCTTCAGGGTCTGGTTCAGGTTTAAGGGAGCCACCATCTGGCTGAACTTCCATGATGTACTGCGAAAACGTCTCAGCAAACCCAGAGAGTGGTCGGGCAATAATCCAGGCACGCGTCTTTTCCCAGAAAGGCAGATTTGAGGTCACGATGTCCCTCATCACGCCTTTGGGAATAACGGCATACGCATTAGTAAACACTGCCCGGTCTGTCATGACTTGTGTTTGCGGAGGCAAGCCTCCCGAAGGTGCGTAGAAAGAAGAAGGTGATATGCCCTCAGAAGAGGCATCAAAGGTGCGGGGTGGCAGTGTTTGGGTACTCATATGTAAGTTTACTTCCTTGTACGACACTCACGCTATGGCAGTCCGCGTAAGTGCAGCAACCCGAATTAAGTTGAATTCCTTGCCGGGGAGGTGCACTCGTCGAATTAGGGATCGACGAGGCACTGTTCGAAGCACTGGGCAAATGTGCTGGTATCAACCGTGTCCATTAAGCTCGTCAGCTGGCAGGGCCACCAAACTCCTCCCATCTATCAGTTTAGCCTAATAAATGAGTTGGATTATCAAAATTATTTTGAAAGTATTTCGCGGATAGCCGGAAAAAGAAATAGATACATAAACGACTTTTCAATCAAGAATTACTTATTCAGAAGATGAGTAGAGTACTGAGAACTCTTGTCTTTTAGATACGTCTTCAATCGCTCACTGATGAAATTAAGAAAGAGCCGGATTTTAGGATCTTGATAGCGCTTGTGCGGAAATAGACATGCCAAATGCACATCAGCAGGAGGGGTAGCAGTGCAGACGGCGATAAGGTCTCCGCTGAGCAAATGATCGACAACATCAAACAAGGGGGCATTGATGAGGCCGTGATGGCCGAGTGCCCAGTTCACCAACACATCGCCGTCATCAGAGGTGAACGGGCCGCCAACTGTGAAGCTCTGTAAGCCCTCAGGAGTTTGAAGCGTCCATCGGCTTTCAGAGGAACCGGGAAACTGGAGCAGTAGGCAATCATGCTTTCCGTTTTGGAGATCTGCCCCTTGCAGTGGCTCACCACGCTGATCAAGATAGGTAGGGGAGGCGCACAGTACCCGAGGACAGTCCAACAGGTTTTTCAGCCGCATTTCAGAGTTTGGTAACTGTCCCAGAATGAATGCCAGATCCAAACCTTCTCCAGTAATGTTAAGAGGACGGTCCGAGAGCCTGAGGCGAACATGAATTTCAGGATAAGCATCGTGGAATTCAGGAATAAGCGGTGCGATCAAACGCCGCCCTATGCCGAGTGGAGCAGAAACAAAGATTGAGCCGCGTGGAGTGTGTGTCACCTCCTGAACAGCCGCTTCAGCCTCTTCCATTGCTTCCAGCATTTTACGGGCGCCAGGATAAAAAATGCTACCTTGCTCAGTGGGTTGGATGGTGCGGGTGGTGCGGTTAAACAAGCGAATGCCCAGGTGCTTCTCAAGCTCTCCAATACGGGAGGACGCAACTGCAGGAGAAACATGCATGTCCCTTGCCGCAGCAGACATGCTGCCAAGCTCAAACACGCGCACAAACATCCTGACATTGTTGATGTAAGACATTGCTTTAACTTTGAAATCCCCGCTTCTAAACGAAACATACCAGCATCAGTGTAGACTGGATAGGTGTTTTTCATTGTGCCGTGAGTTGGAAATAAAACATAGTTTTACTCCAAGTTGTATTTCAATTTTACTCGTTTAATCCTGTTCTTTCTATGAGTTGCTCTACTTTTGGGTGCTAAAGCTCCTGAGATTCTATGTGGATTGTTTTACCTGCTAGAATTCAGGAACAAATACTATGCATTCACTTGAGGGTGTTACTCGCTCCGATCAATATAGGGCATTGGGTCTCAGTACCTTTGCTTTTACTATCTGTTTTGCAGTTTGGACCATTTTTTCCATCATTGGCGTGCGCATTAAAGGCGAACTGGGGTTGTCCGATACTCAGTTCGGCTTATTGGTTGCCACACCAGTGCTCACCGGTTCTGTGAGCCGCATTTTCCTTGGAGTATGGACAGAGCAGTTCGGTGGACGGATTATGTTCCCACTGCAGATGCTCATTACAGCAGTCTGTGTCTGGTTGCTCACCTCAGTACAAACCTATGAAGTGTTTCTGTTAGCCGCCTTGGGCCTTGGATTGGCCGGCGGCTCTTTTATTATCGGGGTAGCCTATGTCTCCCAGTGGTTTGAAAAAGAGAAACAAGGCACCGCACTTGGCATTTTTGGTGCCGGGAATGTCGGTGCAGCAGTTACCAACTTCGTAGCACCATTTTTGGTCGTAGCAGTTGGCTGGGAAGGCACAGCCCGCGTTTATGCAATTGTTTTGGCAGTCACAGCCGTCCTGTTTTATCTGTTCAGTAAAGATGACCCGTCTCAGCAGGAGCGCAAGAAAGAAGGTAAGCAAGCTGTATCTACAGCAGAGCAGCTCGCTCCGTTGAAGAACCTGCAAGTTTGGCGTTTTGCGACCTACTACTTCTTCGTCTTTGGCGCCTTTGTCGCGCTCGCATCATTCCTACCGCGATACTACACCGGGGCTTACGGATTGGAGCTCACGACGGCTGGCGTTTTCGCTGGCCTTTATTCACTGCCTGGGTCTGTTTTCAGAGCGCTGGGCGGTTGGATGTCAGACAAATGGGGCGCACGCTTTGTCATGTACCTCACATTTATCGTCTCCCTCTTTTGCCTCTTCCTGCTGAGCTATCCCGAAACCTCATATGTTGTCAGCGGTATTGACGGCCCAATCGAGTTTAACTTCGGTCTTGGTGTTGGTGCCTTCGTCTCTGTGACCGTCGTTCTGGGTTTTGTCATGAGCCTTGGTAAAGCGGCGGTCTACAAGCATATCCCGGTTTACTACCCCTATCATGTTGGTGCTGCCGGAGGGCTCGTAGGCATGATCGGCGGCCTTGGTGGCTTCTTCTTGCCAATCGCCTTTGGAGTTCTGCTCGACTGGACTGGCATTTGGACGGCACCCTTCATGCTTCTCTTCATCATTGTTGCGGTCTCAACTGTGTGGATGCACGTCGCCATCCGCAGGATGGAGCGCAAGCGTTATCCAGAATTGCAAGACGAAACAGATCTGTCTGATCTCCCGGACGAGCCGGTTGAAGGTCCGGACGGACCTGCAGGCGTAGAAAAGTATCCGTAACCAGCGAAGCCCTTTCTGGACATTCGGTCTGGGGAGGGCATGTAGCCAAAAGGAATGAATGTATGTCTGATAACAACACTCAAAAAGGGCACACACTAATTGAATGGCGGCCGGATGATCAGGAATTCTGGGAAACCAAAGGAAAGGCGATCGCCTCTCGGAACCTTTGGATCTCTATTCCGGCACTTTTGCTTGCCTTCTCAGTGTGGCTCGTTTGGAGTGTTGTTGTCGCAAGGCTACCCGCCATCGGTTTTGATTATACGACAGACCAGCTCTTCCTGCTGGCTGCTCTGCCAGGCCTTTCTGGCGCGACACTCAGGATCTTTTATTCCTTTATGGTCCCTATCTTTGGTGGCCGCCTTTGGACAACGCTGACCACAGCATCGCTGCTTCTTCCGGCTCTGGGTATCGGGTACGCAGTTCAGGACCCCACCACGCCTTATAGCATCTTCCTTCTGTTAGCCCTGCTTTGCGGTTTCGGGGGCGGTAACTTCGCCTCTTCAATGGCAAATATCGCGTTCTTCTATCCAAAGAAGGAAAAAGGGAACGCGCTTGCGCTCAATGCAGGCCTCGGAAACCTTGGCGTTTCCGTCATGCAGTTTGTGGTGCCGCTTGTCATCACAGCTGGTGTCTTCGGTGCGATCGGTGGCGCTCCTCAAATCCTTGAGGATGGATCCCAACTCTGGATCCAGAATGCTGGCTTTATCTGGGTTCCATTCCTCATCATCGCGACGCTGGCTGCATGGTTTGGCATGAATGATATCGCTGATGCCAAAGCGAGCTTTAAAGAGCAATCCATCATCTTCTCAAGAGCGCACAACTGGATCATGTGCATTCTCTACACGGGAACCTTCGGCAGCTTTATCGGCTATTCCGCAGGCTTCCCGCTGCTCATGAAGACCCAGTTCCCAGAGGTGAACGCACTCACCTTCGCATTCCTTGGCCCTCTCGTTGGTGCACTCTCCCGGGCTGGTACGGGTTGGGTTTCCGACACGTACGGCGGTGGCCGTGTAACCTTCTGGACCTTCCTGTTTATGGCGGTTGCTGTTGGTGGCGTGCTGTTCTTCCTGTCCATCAAAACAGAGCCGGGGGCTTTCTGGGGCTTCTTTGCCTGCTTCATGGCACTGTTCTTCCTGACAGGCGTAGGCAACGCCTCCACATTCCAGATGATCCCGACCATCATGCGCCAACAGGTCGGCCTCTTGATGCCAGAGCTGGATGCAACAGCTCATCTGCGCCAGTCAGAACGTGAAAGCGCAGCCATCATCGCCTTTACCTCTGCAATCGCAGCCTACGGTGCCTTCTTCATCCCCAAAGCCTACGGAACATCCATCGCCTACACAGGTGGTCCGGATGCCGCGCTTTGGGCCTTTGGCATCTTCTACGTGATCTGTCTGGTGATCACGTGGTTCTTCTACACCCGCAAGGGTGCCTCCGTTCCGTGCTAAGCAAATAACGTGAAGGGCATTTCAGATGTCTCTACTACTCGATAAACTGAACTTCTTCGCAAAACAGGACACTGGTACCTTTGCAAACGGGCACGGTGTTACAACCAATGAGAACCGAAACTGGGAAGACAGCTATCGAAAGCGATGGCAATACGACAAAATCGTACGCTCGACCCATGGTGTGAACTGCACTGGTTCCTGTTCCTGGAAGATCTACGTCAAAGGCGGGATTGTCACCTGGGAAACCCAGCAGACGGATTATCCGCGTACGCGCCCGGACCTGCCAAACCATGAGCCACGGGGCTGTTCTCGTGGTGCCAGCTATAGTTGGTACATGTACTCCGCAAACCGGGTGAAGCATCCACTCATACGCTCTCGCCTCCTCAAGCTATGGCGTAACGAGCGGACAGTGAAATCGCCGGTCGCTGCGTGGGCAGCCATTCAGGATGATCCTGCAAAGCGCGCAGATTACCTGAAAGTGCGCGGACACGGCGGTTTTGTGCGAGCCACTTGGGAAGAAGTCAACGAAATCATCGCAGCAGCAAATGCTTACACCGCGAAGAAATGGGGACCTGACCGCGTCGTTGGCTTCTCTCCAATTCCGGCTATGTCCATGATTTCTTACGCAGCAGGTACCCGCTACCTGTCTTTGCTCGGTGGCACATGCATGTCGTTCTACGACTGGTACTGCGATCTGCCTCCTGCCTCACCACAAACATGGGGTGAGCAAACCGATGTGCCTGAATCCGCTGATTGGTACAATGCGGGCTTCCTGATGTTGTGGGGCTCTAACGTTCCACAAACGCGCACACCGGATGCGCACTTCTACACCGAGGTTCGCTACAAAGGCACCAAGTCAGTTGTGGTCTGCCCAGATTACTCGGAAGCGGCCAAGTTCTCAGATCTCTGGCTCCATCCAAAGCAAGGCACTGATGCAGCTCTGGCGATGGCCATGGGTCATGTCATCCTTCGTGAATATCATTTAGACAGGCAGGCAAAATACTTCGAGGACTACTGCCGTAAGTACTCCGACATGCCGCTGCTGGTTCGCCTCGTCAAAAAAGACGGCAAATACATCCCGGAACGCCTCCTGCGTGCTTCCGAATTTGCGGACAAGCTGGGGGAAGAAAACAATCCGGAATGGAAAACCGTTGCCCTGGACCGCAAATCGAAGAAGATAGTGGTTCCGCATGGCTCCATCGGCTTTCGCTGGGGGGAGAAAGGCAAATGGAATCTTGAAGAAAGAGACGGCGCTGGCAAAGACACGGACCTCGCCATGTCTTTCATTGACAAAGCTGATCATGATGAAGTCGCTGACGTGGCTTTCCCATACTTCGGCAATCGCGAGCATGACCACTTTGCGGGAACCAACCATGAAAGCGTGATGGTGCGCAAAGTCCCCGCAAAGAAAGTGAAGCTGGCGGAAGGTGAAGCGCTTGTAGCGTCCGTTTTCGACCTCTTCATTGCCAACTACGGTCTGGATCGCGGATTGGATGATCCAAACTCTGCCAAGTCCTATGATGAGGAACTGCCTTACACGCCTACATGGGCAGAGAAAATCACTGGCGTTCCCAAAGATCATATCATCACAACGGCCCGCGAGTTTGCGACAAACGCTGAGAAGACCAACGGACGTTCCATGGTCATCCTCGGTGCTGGTCTAAACCACTGGTACCACATGGATATGAACTACCGCGGTATTATCAATCTGCTGGTGATGTGCGGCTGCGTTGGTCAATCTGGTGGTGGCTGGAGCCACTATGTGGGGCAGGAAAAACTTCGCCCGCAAACCGGGTGGACAGCACTCGCCTTTGCATTGGATTGGACACGCCCACCACGGCATATGAACTCAACATCCTTCTTCTATGCGCATACAGATCAATGGCGCTATGAAACGCTCAAGGTGGATGAGATCTTATCGCCAACCGCGCCCGATGGGGACTGGGATGCGTCGCTGATCGATTACAACATCCGTGCAGAGCGTATGGGGTGGTTGCCGTCAGCTCCACAACTTGAGACCAACTCGCTTCAGGTTGCTAAGGCGATAGAAGAGAGTGGCAAAGAAGCAAAAGACTATATTGCTCAGGAGCTAAAATCAGGCAGTCTCAAACTGTCCTGTGAAGACCCCGACAACGAGGCCAACTGGCCACGGAATCTGTTTGTCTGGCGCTCCAACCTGCTGGGCTCTTCCGGTAAAGGCCATGAATACTTCCTCCGTCATCTGCTCGGCACTGAGCATGGTGTGCTGGGCAAGGATCTGGGAGAGGAAGGCCGCCAGCGTGCGAAAGAAGCTGTCTGGCATGACAATGCACCGGAAGGCAAACTGGACCTGTTGGTCACGCTGGACTTCCGCATGTCAACGACAGCGGTCTATTCAGACATCGTGCTGCCAACGGCTACATGGTACGAGAAAAACGACCTCAACACCTCGGATATGCACCCCTTCATTCATCCCCTTTCCAGTGCAGCTGATCCTGCTTGGGAAGCCCGCAGTGACTGGGAGATCTTCAAGGGTATTGCCAAGTCCTTCTCTGAGGTCTCACAAGAAGTTCTCGGCAAGGAAAAGGACGTCGTCCTTGTCCCGATCCTGCACGACACAGCTGGTGAAATCGCCCAGCCATTCGACGTAGCGGATTGGAAGAAGGGGGATATTGATCCGCAACCCGGCAAGACAATGCCAAACGTTGTGGTTGTCGAACGAGACTATCCAAACATCTACAAGCGTTTCACGGCTCTTGGCCCGCTGATGAGCAAACTCGGCAACGGTGGCAAAGGCATCAGCTGGAACACCGAGCACGAAGTAGACCTCCTCAAAGGCCTAAATGGTGAGGTATTGGAAGACGGGCCAACCAAAGGCTTGGCTAAGATCGAAACGGATATCGATGCAAGTGAAGTTGTCCTGTCTCTGGCCCCGGAAACCAATGGTGAAGTGGCTGTCAAAGCATGGGCTGCTCTCTCTGAGTTCACTGGCAGAGACCACACCCATCTGGCATTGCCGAAGGAAGAAGAGAAAATCCGCTTCCGCGATATCGTCGCTCAGCCACGTAAGATAATCTCTTCGCCGACATGGTCCGGCATTGAATCTGAGCATGTTTGCTACAACGCAGGCTACACCAACGTGCATGAGCTGATCCCGTGGCGAACGATCTCCGGTCGTCAGCAACTCTATCAGGATCACCTCTGGATGCGTGCGTTTGGCGAAGGCTTCTGCGTGTACAGGCCGCCGATAGACACCAAAGGCGTCAAACCGGTGATCGACGATAAATCTCTCGGCAGAAAGCAATTGGTCCTCAACTTCATCACCCCGCACCAGAAGTGGGGCATCCACTCCACATACACCGACAACCTGTTGATGCTCACGCTCAACCGTGGTGGTCCGGTGGTCTGGATCTCAGAGGTTGATGCGCAAAAAGCTGACATTGAAGACAATGACTGGGTCGAAGTCTTCAACATCAACGGTGCGCTTGTGGCGCGTGCGGTGGTCTCTCAGCGCATGAAGGAAGGCACGATCTACATGTATCACGCTCAGGAAAAGATCGTGAATACACCGGGATCAGAGCTCACCGGACAACGCGGCGGTATCCATAACTCGGTGACCAGAACCGTCACCAAACCAACACACATGATTGGCGGGTACGCGCAGCAATCCTACGGCTTCAACTACTATGGAACGGTTGGCTCCAACCGCGATGAGTTCGTTGTGGTTCACAAACTGGAAAAAGTGAACTGGATGGAAGAACCGCTGGATGACAGTGGTCAGGAGGCAGCAGAATGAAAGTCCGCGCACAAGTCGGAATGGTGCTGAATCTGGATAAATGCATTGGCTGCCACACCTGTTCAGTGACCTGTAAAAACGTTTGGACCAACCGAGAAGGCGTTGAATACGCCTGGTTCAACAACGTGGAAACCAAACCCGGTATTGGTTATCCCAAAGACTGGGAAAACCAAAAGAAATGGAACGGTGGCTGGGTTCGCAAACGCAATGGCAAGATCATTCCCAAGATGGGTGCCAAATGGCGCATTCTGGCGAAGATCTTTGCAAACCCTGACCTGCCAGAAATCGACGACTACTACGAGCCGTTTGATTATGATTACGAGCACCTGCAGGGCGCTCCTGAAAGTGCTCAGTTCCCGACGGCTCGCCCAAAATCAGCGATCACCGGCGAGCGGATCGAAAAAATTGAATGGGGACCAAACTGGGAAGAAATTCTCGGTGGTGAGTTCTCCAAGCGCTCAAAGGATTACAACTTTGAGGGTATTGAGAAGGAAATCTACGGCGAGTTCGAAAACACTTTCATGATGTACCTGCCACGTCTGTGTGAGCACTGCCTCAACCCAACATGTGTTGCTGCATGTCCATCAGGTGCCATCTATAAGCGTGAAGATGACGGAATCGTCCTGATCGATCAGGAAAAATGCCGTGGCTGGCGCATGTGCGTCTCTGGCTGTCCTTACAAGAAGATCTACTTCAACTGGTCCTCTGGCAAATCAGAGAAATGCATCTTCTGCTATCCACGCATCGAGTCAGGGCAGCCTACAGTCTGTTCAGAAACCTGTGTGGGCCGCATCCGTTATCTGGGTGTGATCCTGTACGATGCGGATAAGATCGAAGAAGCAGCCTCTACCAAGGATGAGAAAGACCTCTACGAAGAGCAACTGAAGGTCTTCCTTGATCCGCATGATCCAAAGGTAATCGAACAGGCCCGCAAAGATGGTGTTCCTGAGGATTGGCTCAAGGCTGCCAAGGCATCGCCGATCTATAAGATGGCAATCGACTGGAAAGTGGCTTTCCCACTTCACCCGGAATACCGCACACTGCCAATGGTTTGGTACATTCCACCTCTCTCCCCAATCCAGTCAGCCGCAGAGGCTGGTAAGATCGGTTGGGATGGTGACCTGCCGGATGTCCGGAGCATGCGCATTCCGGTCCGCTACCTCTCCAACCTCCTCACAGCAGGCAAAGACGAGCCTGTTGTCACGGCGTTGGAACGGATGCTCGCCATGCGCTCCTACATGCGCTCCAAGTCAGTTGATGGCGTAGTCAATGAAGCTATCGCTGAACGAGTGGGTCTGACTTCTGAGTTGATTGAAGACATGTACAAGATCATGGCGATAGCCAACTATGAGGATCGCTTCGTCATTCCAACCACTCACCGTGAAGTGTCCGAGGATGCCTACGATGTTCGTGGCTCCTGTGGTTTCTCCTTCGGCAATGGTTGCTCTGGCGGCAGTGATGGAACTGACCTGTTCGGTGGTTCCCGCAAGAAAACTGTCGAAACCCCAACGGATATATTTAAGGAGATGCGCGGATGATCGTCTCCTTAAAAATCCTCTCGCTCTTGCTCAACTACCCGACGCAAGAACTGCTGGATGACCTGCCAGCACTGAAAAAAGCGGTAAACTCAGATCGCTTGCTCTCTGCAAAAGGCCAGAAAATGATCTGCACTCTTTGCGATGATCTGGCTACTAAAGATCTCTATGAGGTGCAGGAAAGATACGTGTTCCTGTTTGATCGGACCCGCTCACATTCACTACACCTGTTTGAGCATGTGCATGGTGAGAGCAGAGACCGCGGTCAAGCTCTCGTCGATCTGCGTGAGATGTACCTGACAAACGGTTTCGCGGTAGAGACCACGGAACTACCTGACTACATCCCATTGTTCCTCGAATATCTGGCGCATCAACCATTTACAGAGGGGCAGGAACTGCTTGGCCAGACTGCGCATATCTTTGAGGCCCTTCGTTTGCGTCTCAAAAAGAAGGGCTCAATCTATGCCAATGTGTTTGGGGCTGTTGCTGAAATCAGCAAAGCGGCACCTTCCAAGGAGCTCCTCTCCAATATTCTTGCAGAGCCCGAAGATGACCCAAATGATCTCGAAGCCATGGATCGCATTTGGCAGGAAGAGGTCGTCAAGTTTGGTGGCAATGCAGGAGAGGGCAGTTGCGGCCCTGATCGCTTAAGAATGCAAATGAGAGCTGCGGACAGACGCCCGCCTGATACCACGACCCAGAACATTCAAGGGGAGAACTAGAAATGTCTGGCTTCTTCAACACGTTGTTCTTTGGAATATATCCATACATCGCCCTCTCGGTTTTGATTGTTGGCACAATCATCCGTTATGATCGTGAGCCTTACAGCTGGCGTGCTGGTTCAAGTCAGCTCCTTCGCCGCAAGCAGTTGGTCTGGGGTTCAGTGCTCTTTCATGTAGGCGTGCTGATCATCTTCTTTGGCCACTTAGTTGGATTGCTGACCCCAATAGTCCTGTTTGATCTGGTGGGCATCAGTCACGGTGCCAAACAGGTTCTTGCTGTCGTCGTCGGCGGTATTGCTGGCCTGATGGCGATTGTTGGTGCAGGGATGCTCATTCATCGTCGCTTGTATGATGCGCGTGTACGAGCGGTCTCCAGCACAATGGACACCTTCATTATATGTCTGCTGGGCTTCCAGTTGCTTCTGGGTCTTGGAACTATACCTGTTTCCCTCATGCATCTGGACGGTGAGGAAATGGTCAAATTCATGAGCTGGGCACAAGGCATCTTCACATTCCGTGGTGATGCAGCAAGCTATGTCGTTGATGCTTCATGGATCTTCAAGTTGCACTTGTTCGTGGGGCTGACGATCTTGCTCATCTTCCCGTTCACACGCCTGGTGCATATGCTCAGCGTTCCGGCAAGATACTTGTGGCGTCCCGGTTACCAGATCGTGCGTGAGCGCAACTCCACCAATCCACGCCATCCTGCTGAGTGAGGTGAAATGGCCAATCTCTACACCAACCCAAATTTGAATGAAGGTGCTCAGGCAGATGCGGATCTGCCGAGCACTAAGGTGCCTCCAAAAAGCAAACCGATCATCACCGATGTGTCGGTCAACGGGGTCCAAATCTCAGAACAAGACATTCTGGCAGAAGCCCAAAACCATCCAGCTGAGAACCCTGGTCAGGCGGTGCAAGCTGCCGCAAGAGCGTTAGTCGTCCGCGAACTGCTGTTGCAGCAAGCTAAGTCTTTGAACATTGAGGCTGCTCCAGAACTGATGGACGACGGAAGTGAGACACCTGAAGATGCCGCGATCAGAGAACTGATTGAGCAGGAGGTCGAGATCCCGACAGCTTCTAAGGATGAGTGCCAGCGCTACTACGAAAACAACAGGACCCGCTTCAGTTCAGAGCCAATCTATGAAGCCAGCCATATCCTGTTTGCAGCTGGGCCTGATCAACACACTGCCCGCAGTATAGCCAAAGCCCGTGCCCACGATGTCATCAAACTACTTCTGGACAAGCCAGAAACCTTTGCTGATCTGGCGCTGGAGTACTCCGCTTGCCCTTCAAAAGAAACGGGCGGAAATCTGGGCCAATTGACCAAGGGAAGCACAGTTTCGGAGTTTGAAAAAGCGCTCCAATCGATGCATGCAGGACAGATGACAGGCGAACCTGTTGAGACCAAGTTCGGCTACCACATCATTTTCCTGAACAGGAAGATTGAGGGAAATACCCTGCCATTCGAGCATGTTGAGGAAACCATCAGAGCATGGTTGGAAGCCGCAAGCTGGTCCAAAGCAGTGTCTCAATACATCACTATCCTGGCAGGGTCTGCTGAGATAAAAGGTATTGATTTACTTGGTTCTGACAGCCCGTTGGTTCAGTAAAATTGTAAGTACTTAGCGACGAGTACCTGCTCTTTTATCGATAAACTTGGATAAGCAGTAAGCTATTGATCTCTGGTATTTTCTCCTTCCTTAAATGTGATTAGGGTTATTTCCGGAGTTCTTCCCGTGATGTTCTCGGGATCCTGTGTTCTGGAGAAAAACAATGTCGAAACTGAACTGGGGCTTTCTCGGAACAAGCTTCATCTCGCTGACAATGGCAGACGCTATACAAGCGGAAGGATCGACGCGGATACATTCCGTGGCAGGTCGGTCAGAAGTGCCTCTGAAAGTCTTCGCAGAAAAGTACGATGTTGAGCATACCTTTGATGACTTCAACGAGCTGATTGAAGACGAAGCCGTTGATATCATTTACATCGCTCTCCCAAACCACATTCACCACGAGTACGTGGTCAAGGCAGCAAATGCGGGGAAAGCAATCCTCTGCGAAAAGTCGCTGTCTATCGACATGGATAAAACCGATCAGGCGCTGAAAGCGGTTGCCGAGAACGGTGTATTCTTCGTGGAAGGGTTAATGTACCTGAACCACCCGTTTGCAGCTGCTATTCGTGATGTGGTTGCTTCTGGTGAGTTGGGTGAGATCCAGTCGATTACAGCTCAGTACTGCGCGTCAATTGCCAGGTTCGTGAACCCACACAGCAAGGGGGCACTTTATAACCTTGGTTGCTATCCGACCTCGCTGATGCATCTTCTGTTACAGACTGCATTCCCGACCCATATCTTTGATAATTATAACATATCGGCTATGGGCCGGCGTGGTGCAGATGGGAACATCTGCGAGTCTGCAGCAACGTTGCGGTTGAATAACGGTGTTGTTTGCCAGCTTCACACGGCGGAAGACTACGGTCTCCATGCTGGTTTCACAATGCTTGGCTCCAAGGCAAGTCTGGTGTTGAATTCCAACCCATGGCTACCGGAAGCTGAGGGGAATATCTTCACGGTCACCCCCTACGAAAAGCCGGGCGACACGCGCACAGTTACGGCAGACGGCAACGCCTTTATTTATCAGGTCAGAGCGATCCGCGAAGCGATCGAAGCTGGCAACAAGGCGCTGGAAAGCCCGGCTCCGAGTGTTGAGGACAGCCGTCAGATCATGCAGATCCTGACCGACTGGGAAGCAGCAACCGTGACTGCCTGAGCGACATGATATTGCAATGTGAGGGGTGCGATTGCACTCCTCTGTGCAGCCTGCGAGGGTTGCCAAAATACTCGCAACTACAACAATTCCCAAATTTTTCTCAGCGATCCGTTGATGCTCGTATTGCCTGCTCCATGAGCAGAAAGCGTCAATTCCTGCATAAAATCAGCTTGCTACGTGGATGCAATTTAGGCAATCAGAGCAATCATTAGGCGCTGTGTGCTATTTTTCAATCCATGGAAAATATTTCAAAATAATATTGATTGAAATTATTTGACCGAAAAGTAAAATTTCATAATGTTGCTTCGATTCGAGTGTTTTATCGTCACTTAGCTCAATCCACAGCTATATAGTGGTCCAATAATATTTATACAGTCGATAAATAGCTGAATACCATAAGAAAAGTACTGTGTGATCTGCATTAATTTACGTGCCGTCACGCAAAAAATACTTCTGAGGCATCTAGTCATTAGCCGTTTTGTCTCGTATACAGCCATTTTTAATGCCTTCGTCCTGCTCAGGACCTTTTCACTTAAAATGCGAGATAGGGCAGATTGCGGCTGCAGTCTGATCTGCAGCCCTGCACAATTATTGATTTCAGGGGGTGTGCATGTTTGCGACACGTTTGAACGGTTTGGTGAGACGTCATGTTCTCGCAGCCGTAGCTGTTTTTGCGGCCATAATCGCGGTTTATTCACCAGCAAAAGTTTTAGCTGCCGAACCTCTCAAGGTCGCAGCGATTTACACCGTTCCTGTTGAGCAGCAATGGGTTGGACGTATCCACCAAGCGCTCAACGCAGCGGCAGAACGCGGTGACATCACCTACGTCTATTCCGAGAACACAGCCAACACCGACTATGAGCGCGTTATGCGTGAGTACGCCGAAGCTGGTCATCAGCTCATTGTTGGCGAGGCGTTTGCAGTAGAACGCGCAGCGCGCAACGTGGCTGCAGAATACCCGGAAACAGCTTTCCTCATGGGCTCGTCCTTCCCGGCAGCTGAGCCAAACTTCGCGGTGTTCGACAACTTCATTCACGAACCATCCTACCTGTCCGGTATGATCGCAGGTGCGAAATCCAAGTCCGGCAAAATCGGCATGATCGGCGGCTTTGCTATTCCGGAAGTGAACCGTCTCATGCACGCATTCATGAATGGTGCTAAGGCAACCAATCCAGAGGTGACTTTCACAGTCAACTTCATCAACTCCTGGTACGATCCGCCAAAAGCGAAAGAAACCGCTTACGCCATGATCGATGCTGGTGCGGATGTTTTGTATGCAGAACGCTTCGGTGTGTCTGATGCGGCTATGGAAAAAGGCATCTTCGCGATTGGCAATGTGATCGACACCGCTGCCGACTATCCAAACACCATCCTCGCCTCTGCCATCTGGCATATGGAGCCAACAATTGACACTGCGATTGCGGCTGTAAAGGCGAATAACTTCAAGGCTGAAGACTACGGCAAGTACTCCTTCATGGGCCATGCTGGTGGTTCGCTGGTGGTTGATGAAACGCTGGTGGATGCGGACCTTCTTGGTAAGGTCAAAGCTGTCGAAGCGAGCATTCTGGATGGCTCCTTTACCGTTGAGATCAACGACGAAGAGCCAAAGTCCTCCAATTAACGCTGATCGGGTCGGGGGGATATCCCGGCCCGTCTTCTCCGCCTGCTACGCGCATAACCTCGTCAGTCCAAGGGTATCCCATGCCAGAAACTGAGAGCGGGCATCCGCTTTTATCTCTTCAAAACATAACCAAGATCTTCGGTGATCTGGTTGCCAACGGAAACGTCAATCTGGACCTGCATGCCGGGGAAATCGTTGCGTTGTTGGGTGAGAACGGAGCGGGGAAAACCACGCTCATGAATATCCTGTTCGGTCATTATGTGGCGGATCAAGGACGTGTCATGGTACGTCACGCCTCTGGTATTCTGGTAGATCTGGAGCCCGGCGCTCCTCAGGCGGCCCTTGAAGCGGGGATAGGTATGGTTCACCAGCACTTCACGCTGGCTGAGAATCTGACTGGCCTTGAGAACATCGTTTTGGGCACTGAGAGCCTGTTCTCACGCCGCTTCAGCTGCTCCAAAGCGCGGGCAAAACTGCAGGAGCTGATGCAGAGCTCCGGCCTAGAAGTTGATCTGGATCTGCGCGTTTCCAAGCTTGCTGTTGGCGAAAGACAGCGCGTCGAAATCCTCAAAGCGCTCTACCGGGACGCCCGCATTCTGGTGCTGGATGAACCCACAGCGGTTCTCACACCTCAGGAATCCGACAGCCTTTTCAAAACCTTGAAGCTGCTCGCCGCCAAAGGCATGGCGATCATCTTCATCTCCCACAAGATGGCTGAAGTGCTGGGCGCGTCTGATCGTGTTGCGGTTCTCAGAGGGGGCCGGATGGTTGCTGACCTGCCGACATCGCAGTGTGATCGCCACCAATTGGCTGAGGTGATGGTCGGGCATTCCGTCCAAACCGCAGAACGCAAACCCGGCTATCCGGAAGACGAAACGCTGGTTTTTGCCGGTGTCAGCGCAGGAGAGGGTCGCGAGCAGATTGAGAACGTCAATCTCGCCCTCCGAAAGGGGGAAATCATCGGCCTTGCAGGTGTCTCTGGCAACGGTCAAAGCACCTTGGCAAAGGTTGTCTCTGGCTTGGAAGAACCAACGGCTGGAACCGTCACTCTTCATGGCAATCCGCTGAAACCAAATGCTGCTGCGGTGATCCGGTCCGGTATTGCCCGCATCCCGGAAGACCGCCATCACGATGGCATCGTTGGTGCCATGTCGGTGGAGGAAAACCTCGTTCTGGAAGAGATCCGCAAGCCTGCCTACCAGCGCTTCGGTCTGCTCCGCTTCAACGAAATTCGCAAGCGTGCCCAAGAGGCTATCAAAGCCTACGACATCCGCTGCTCCGGCCCGCTTGCTGTCTCCCGTCTGCTCTCTGGCGGGAACATCCAGAAAATAGTCCTCGCGAGAACGCTGGACCAGCAACCCGATATCGTCCTTGCTGACAGACCCTCTCGCGGGCTGGATGTGGGTGCAACAGCTGATGTGCACCGCCGCCTTCAGGAAGCTCGGGACAGAGGCGCTGGCGTTCTTCTCATCTCTGAGGATCTGGACGAACTCTTCCAGTTATCCGACAGGATCGCGGTGATCCATCGCGGGCATATCTGCGAGCCAGTGGAGACGGAAAAGCTGGATAAGAAACAGGTTGGCCTGATGATGGCAGGACATTCCGCAAAAGGGGAGCAAGCAGCATGATCCGGTTTGAACCTCGCAGCAATGTTTCTTCCCTCGCAGCGTTTGCCCTACCAATTATCGCAGGAATCACCGCGCTCATCCTAGCGGCGATCCCCATTGCAGCTGCAGGGGGAGAAGTTTTCGCCGCCTACGGGCACATCTTCAAAGGCGCATTCGGCTCCAAGTTTGCATTCTCTGAGCTTTTGGCCCGCGCAACGCCACTCATTTTCACGGGTCTGGCCGTCAGTGTCGCCTTTCGTGCCAAACTCTGGAACATTGGCGCTGAAGGCCAGCTCTATGTGGGCGCACTCGCAGCAGTCGCCATCGGCACCGGCGCAATCTCCGCGCCCGCCTATATTATGATTCCGCTGATTATACTGGCAGGCATGATTGCTGGCGGCACTTTGATGCTGGTGCCAACCCTGCTGAAAACGAAGCTAGGCGCGGATGAAGTGGTCACCACCTTGCTGCTCAACTTCGTCGTGCTGCTGTTTGTGCAGATGATGCTGGAAGGCCCCATGAAAGACCCCATGGGCATGGGCTGGCCGCAGTCAGAACTTATGACCAGCGCCGCCACACTGCCCAAAATGTTCGCCCGCATGCGCATCCATTGGGGCCTCGTGATCGCACTGGTCTCCGCATTAATCATCTACATCATGATGAAGCGCAGCGTCTGGGGTTTTGAAATCCGCGCAACGGGTGAAAACGCCTCCGCCGCAAAGCATGCTGGCATCCCAGTCACCTCCACGTTCATCAAAGTCGGCCTGATCTCCGGAGCATTGGCGGGCCTTGCTGGTGTCAGCGAAGTGGCTGGCCTCAAAGGGTATTTGACTGCCGATATCTCCCCGGGCTTCGGCTACACCGGCGTCGTGGTCGCCATGCTTGCAGGCCTCTCACCCGTTGGTGTGGTTGTGGCTGCTGTCTTCATCGCGGCAGTCTTTGTGGGGGCGGACAGTATGAGCCGCGCCATGGGCGTGTCCAGTTATATTGCTGATCTTGTGGTCGCCATGTCTTTGATCTGCGTATTGGTCTCCAGCCTGTTTGTGCGCTTCAAAATCCGCTTTGTCAGGCCCAAAAAGACACCAATTGTCGCCAAAGGGGAGGCATAAGACATGGAATATATTGATATTCTTCTCTCCGCCAATTTCTGGGCCGCGGCCATCCGCATCGCAACTCCACTCATCTTCGGCGTGTTGGGTGCATTGGTCTGCGAGCGGGCAGGGGTGCTGAACCTCGGTATTGAGGGCATCTTTGTCGTTGGTGCTATGTGTGGTTGGATGGCTGTTTGGCTCGGAGCTGGCCTCTGGGGCGGCATCCTCGTTGCGGCATTGTCGGGGGCATTTTTCGGCTTGCTCCACGGCATCCTCACGGTGCCGCTGGGCCTATCGCAGCACGTCTCCGGCCTTGGCATAACCATGTTTGCAACCTCGGTTAGCTACTTTACCTACCGCACAGCCCTGCCAAAGGTCTCCAGTCCACCTCGTATCGAGGCGTTCCAACCGCTTGATATTCCGGTTCTTTCAGACCTGCCCTTCATCGGTCCAGCCCTCTTCCAGCAAACATCCATGACCTTTCTGGCTCTCGCCATGGTCTTGCTGGTCAGCTACGTGCTCTATCGCACCCCGCTGGGTCTCGCCATCCTGTCCGTGGGGGACAATCCATCCGCTGTTGAAGCGCAGGGCCTCTCGGTCTTTGCGCTACGTATCGGGGCAATCATGGCCGGGTCTGCGTTGATGGCGCTGGGCGGTGCCTTCCTCACCATGTCCGCCTTTGATGCCTTCTTCTTTGGCATGATCAACGGACGCGGCTGGATCTGCATTGCACTGGTGGTGTTTGCAAGTTGGAGACCGGGCAAGGCTTTGCTGGGCGCACTGCTGTTTGGCGCGTTTGATGCCTTCCAGATCCGCCTGCAAAACGAGGTCGGGGCGGTGATCCCATCTCAGGTCTTCCTGATGATCCCATACCTGCTATCCATCGTGGCGCTGGTGCTTGTGGCTCGCAAGGCAGACTACCCGCGCGCCCTGCTACAACCTTATTTCCGTGGTCAGCGTTAAGCTGGAAAAGCAAGAAAGGCACCACTCATGTCTCTGGATCTCCTTGTCCAAAACGCAGTTCTGACCACTGGCGAAGCTAGTGTAGATATCGCGGTGAAAAACGGCACAATCACTGCGATTGAAAAGGGCATCACCGCAGAAGCGGAGCGTATGATTGATGCACAGGGTCAGCTGGTCTCAGCACCATTTGTTGACCCGCACTTCCATATGGATGCCACCCTTTCCCTCGGCCTGCCAAGAATGAACGAGAGCGGCACCCTGCTGGAAGGCATCAGCCTCTGGGGAGAGCTGAAACCTCTACTCACCATTGATGCGGTTGTCGAACGTGCTCTGCGCTACTGCGATCTTGCAGTCTCTCAGGGCTTGTTGGCCATCAGAAGCCACGTAGATGTGTGTGATGATCGTCTGCTCGGCGTGGAAGCCCTGCTGGATGTAAAGCAACGCATTGCGCCTTATATCGATTTGCAGCTGGTCGCCTTTCCGCAGGATGGCTTCTACCGTTCACCAACGGCGGAAAACAACCTGCTCCGCGCACTGGATATGGGCGTGGATGTGGTCGGCGGCATCCCGCACTTTGAGCGCACTATGGAAGACGGTGCCCGCTCCGTGAAGGCCCTCATGGAAATTGCAGCACAACGCGGCCTGCGGGTGGACGTGCACTGCGATGAATCCGATGATCCTCTCTCACGCCACATTGAGGCACTGACTTACGAGACACGGCGCTTGGGCATGCAGGGCAGGGTGACTGGATCACATCTCACCTCCATGCATTCCATGGACAATTACTACGTCTCCAAGTTGCTGCCTTTGATGGCGGAAGCCGATGTCTGTGCCATTGCCAACCCGCTGATCAACATCATGCTTCAGGGCCGTCACGACACCTACCCAAAACGCCGTGGCCAAACCCGCGTGCGCGAAATGCGCGAACTCGGCATCACCGTCGGCTTCGGTCATGACTGTGTGATGGATCCCTGGTACTCGCTGGGCAACGCAGACATGCTGGAAGTCGCCAGCATGGGCCTGCATGTAGGCCAGCTCTCCAGTCGTGATGACCTCCGCTATTGCTATGAGGCCGTCACAACAAACTCTGCAAAGATCATGGGGCTGGAAGGCTATGGCGTTAAAGTCGGTGGCAACGCAGACTTCGTGTTGCTTCAGGCACAAGATGCCATTGAGGCCCTCCGCATGAAAGCAACCCGCCTCGCTGTTGTTCGCCGCGGCAAGGTCATCGCCGAAACCGCCCCGCGCATCGCCAACCTCTCTCTGGATGGTCGCCCAAAAACTGTGAATGCCGCGGATTACTCACCAAGCAGCGATGCCTAAAACGGGAACAACCCCGCAAAACTGCGTTTGCGTTGCTATGTGCGTTCATTTGCGTTGAATGCGTTTTTTCTGAGTTCTTTCGTCCCGCAGCACCCTGTGGGGCGGAGGCAGTCTTGGATTGCTTGCTAACAAGTGAGATTGATACAAAACTCTTTTACTTTTTCGGTTTGAAATGCAGTCTTAGATTGATTAGATAAATTTAGTAATCTCATAAGTAGAAGTTAGCATGATCAACCGACCAACAACTCTCTCAGATTTCATTTTTAAGGTCATATCTGAGCTTCCAAGAACGATTGTGATACTTGGTGTGTTCTTTGGAAGTTTTGGATTGTGGATGGAGTATTCGTCACGAAGCGCTACTTGGGATGCAGCCGAAGTGGAAGTTACTGTTGCTGACGTAGAGACGGAGCTTGGTGAAAATGGGCGGATGTATCGACCGGTCTTTGCATTTGAGGAGAGTGCTCGACAACCTGTGATCTACAGAGGGAACACATGGGTTTCGCCGAAACCTCATGAGGTTGGTGACGTGGTTACCGGATTTTACAACTATGAGACTGGCGAAATTGTTAGTTTGGAAATGATTGAGCGCGCGAGGTATATGGGGCGAATTCTCATAGTTTTTGGAGTAGTTGCAACTCTGTTCGGTGCCTTCTTATTGAGATGGCGTAAAGCTAAAACTCCGTCGAAAACCTTGAAATAGCCCCCTTTCAAAATAAGTTATCCCCCTACACACCAGAGCTGGCTATGATGGACTTCTCTTTTCAAGCAGGAGGGATGAGCGGTGGAACACATTCCGGCTCAGAAGTGGTATCGCACCACGAAACTGGCAGATGACATTACGCTGATTGATGAGCTCTACGTCAAGCAGTTCAACCGCTGCAACATCTGGCATGTGCGCGGACGCCATAAGGACCTGTTGGTGGACAGCGGCATGGGCGTGGTCAGCCTGCGCGAGCATGTGGTGCTCACCGCTGAAAAGTCCGTCATGGCTGTCGCCAGTCACACCCACTTTGACCATATCGGCTGCCACCACGAGTTCCCGCATCGCTTGATCCATATCGCAGAAGCTGACCTGCTGGCCCACCCAACCCGTCAGAACACGCTGGCTGATCCGTACGCAACTGACGATATCTTCGACGCGCTTCCGCCAGAGCCCTACAAGTCCTCCGAATACGCCGTCAAACCAGCCCCTGCCAGCCACCTGCTGGAAGATGGCGAAGTGCTCACCACCGGAGATCGACACTTCGAGGTGATCCATACCCCCGGCCATTCCCCCGGCGGTATCGCCTTATGGGAGAAGGTGACAGAAACCCTGATCGCAGGAGACATCGTCTACGACGGCCCGTTGGCGACAGACTGCTATCACTCCAACATGGCAGACTACATCACCAGCATGAAACGCTTGGTTGATATCCCTGTCCGCACCATCCACGGCGGTCACTTCCCCAGCTTCGACGGCAAACGCCTCCATGAAATCATCCATACCTTCCTGAAGGAGCATGACAAATAACGCTAACTACGTAGTCTTCCTTATAAAATCCAGTCATCTCCTGTGACGCTCAGAACAGCAACCCGCAAAGTGATTGCCTACTCTGGAAGGTGGGAGGGCAGCATGCCCGGGCCGCTGACATCATGGGAGTTGGAAAATGACAGCGATTGGTTTGAACAATTTTGTCTCCGCCGCACACACCATTCCGCAGGATGGCAAGCTCACGGTTGCTGAGGGACAGGTGAAGACCCACTCCAGCACCGCAATCGCTGGCCGGCTCGTCACATGGGTCAAGCAACAGGCCGAAGGCGCTGAGCAAAAGCAAGCAGATCAGGGCGCCTTCCGTCTGGCGCTCACCAACCACTACGGCAAAACGCTGGGCGAGAAAGCCTATCAGGCCGCCTGTCGGGCTTGCGGCCAGAATCCTGGCACAAGCCACAGCCTGACATCCCGGCAAGTGCAGGAAGGCGTCACCTTTGCAGAACATCAGGTGCTGAGAAACGAAAGCTCGGCAGTGCGCATCAAGGCCCTCTCTGAAGATGTGAAGCACAACCCGATCAACAATCTGGTTCAGAACAAGGCCCATCAGACGGTTCCTTCGTTCCAAAGTGAAATTATAGAGACTCCGGAGACAAACACCGAACTTCTCGCTGCCCGCGCGGATGGCAAATACACGGAGCGGAACCCCTTCCACGTAGAACGGGAACTGATGGCCCGCCTCAGTACAGAGATTGCCGGGAAGTATGATCCACTCCTGGCCGAAAATGCCACCTCCAAGGCTTGGGGCAATGAACTGCTGCAGAGTATCTATCGTAATGTGCTGCGAGACCAAAGACCTGTCGAGAAGGGGGAGGCCCTGAGAGTTTCCGAGACACCTCACCCGATGAAGGTCGCCGTTGAGCGCTTTGAAAAGCAGGTCTGGAAATACGCAGAACAAAGCTTCCTGCACTCTCTGCCAAAAAATGCAGAAGTCGCCCTCCATGACCTGTCGCGACAGCTGAACTGGGAGAATTTTCCCGCACTGGCTGAGCAGCACGGCGTCCCTGGCATTGGTTGGGACAGCGAGGCGACAGGCACCTACTTTGCAGCCAACATCCCGCCAATCCGCGATCTCGCGATTGAGCGGCTCATTGAGAAGCGGGAGGATGAGACGTTCCTGAGCTCCGTCACGGTCGAGAGCTTCAACGATATCATTGAGGATGCGTTGAGCGAGCTGAAATCACCGCAACAAAAACACGCCAGCCCACCAGCTGCCGACCACACCAGCAACACCACAAAGCACGTCCGCTGGGTCTAAGCCGACAAGCTCAGCCTGAGGAACTCGTCTCCTCAGGCACCCACGAGATGACATAGCGCGGCAGATCCGGAAACGGTCCTTCACCATGGTCCTCACAGGAGAGCTGCTCAAACCGCCCCGCCTTGCCAAGCGCCTCACACCCGCATTCCCAGTTCGCCAGCCAGATCCCCAAGGCCACCATGGCGTAGTACCGTGAATGCGTCGTCGCACAAAAATCCACCCGCCGTATCCTCGCATTCTCCGCAAGCACGACACCCCGTGTCGGCTGTGCATTGTAGGAGGAGGGCGACCACTGGCAGACCTCATAACATCGCCCAAACTCCCGATAGGGCCGTGCGTTCGTGTTGAGTGGCTTGGCAAAACCAGCATCTGCAAAGAACAAGTCCTGCACATCCAGCCGATGCCGCTGTGCCTTCTGGATGAGGCGGATCGCCAGCGGGGTGTAGCGGGAGCGATACCCAAACCCGCAAACGCAGATGATGTGATCCTTCTCAGGATCAAACCGTGCGCCCAGATGCTTGATGATGCTCTTGTGGTCCGCTCCCGGCCCAATCCAGCAGGTTGCCAGCCCTTGCCGTGTGGCCTCAATCACCACCTTCTGCAAACTGCGACCGACATCCACCACCGCCATCTCATGATACGCACGCGGTGCAATAGCCACCAAAAACTCATGCGTCCCAACTGCAGGCCAAACCACCAGCGGATTGTCGACATACTCAAAGCGAATGGGGTGAGGGCTCAGACAATGCTCTGGCTTGCTAGTCCGCTCTGCCACTGAAAGCACCATTTGGCGATGCTCTTCGCTCATAAGCCGCTTTTGAAAGGACCGGCACGAGACCCGCGTCCGCAGCAACTCAAAGGCATCCAGATGCTCAAGGCTGGTTGGCAGTGGTTCTTCCGGGTGAAAGCCATACCGAACCGTCACCACATCGAAAATCAGATTAAAAAACAACAGCACCGCAAGAATAAGCGGCAAATCCACCAACATAAATGGCCGACACCCAACCAGCGCGCCGATCCCAGCCAACACCAGCAACAGCACCACAACCACCAGATTGGGCAGGTACTGCAGCCAGCTGGTCCACTGCAGCCACATCTTCACCCGCCACCACCACCTGGTTTCAAACCAGGCCTCGTTAGGGGTGCGCGTCTCTTGAGGAGGTGTTTCGTTCATGCACGTGTTCCGCAATCAGACCAGAGGAGGCTCACTGCGAAACATCTTAAGCGAGGCGTGTTCCTGAAACGTAACTATGCATCACGAACAGGATAGGGTATCAGCCAACCGCCTTGGCTGTTTTCGCTGGGCGGTAAAGGAACCGGTTGAATGCGTCCTCCGGCATCATCTGGATCAAGCGACCAATCAGCGCCATCGCTGCAACGCAGAACACAAAGCGCCCAACCAGTGCGCCGGACCAGTGCGCGCCAAACGCCATCATCACCAGCGGATCCTCAATCAACCCATGGCAGATGCCCATGAAAGAAAGCGACAGCACCACATCGCGAGAGGATAACTTGCCTTCCTGCGCTTCTTTGATGATGAGACCACCACCGTAAGAAAGCCCAAGCAAAACACCAACCATGGTGATCGGCGTTGCCGCCTTGCTGATGCCCATGAGGCGCAGCAATGGAGAGAGCAGCCAGCCAATCAGGTCAGTGATCTTCATCAGTTCCAGCAGTTTCAGGAAGATGATCAGCCCCATGATAATCCAGAACATGGTGAAGAGCAGAGATGCACTGGAATAACCCCACTGCAGCCATGTCTCTTCAATCGTTGGGGCGAAAGGCAACCAGTCAAGCTGGATCGGCTGCTGCAGCCAGCCACCCGCAGAGTAGAACAGGTTCAGCACCATGCCATAGGTGATGCCCACCACGAAACGCAGGCTGGAGGAAAACACAAAGCTGATCCCGGCACGGCGGGAAATACTCTGCTCCAGTGGCAATGCATGGGCGATCAGCACCACAGAAAGCAGCACGGTTACATCAGCAACACTCAGCGACACCAGTGGCAAAATCGTCAGCATCACAGCCACGGCAGAATAAGTGCTCACCAGCAGGCCAACAGCAAGCACAAGCCCCGTCGCAGCAGGCAGTCCCATCAGTCCCATCAGCGGTTCAAGCGCAACGCCAAGATAATCAACCAGCCCTAATTCCATCAGAATGCGCACAAGGATCATCACGGGAACCATGGTCTTGACCATAATCCAGAACAGACCGACGGAGTCTTTTGCAATCTTTTGACAAGCGGCGGTGAAGCTTTTCATTTTTTGACAAACCAATGCTGCGCGCGCTTTGTCTTGCTCAAAGCACTGCGAGTGAACGGAGGTTGGGAAAATCAAAAGGGTCGGCCCTTGCTGCATTGCCCAGCAAAACTACTAGGATATTTCAGGTTTTGAGGAAATAGTATTTTACTCAACCCACCCACTTTAAATTCTCAAAGGAACGTTTGTGCGTGGGGGAAGACCTGTGCCGTTTCCGGCTTAGTCTTTCAGACAGACCAATACGAATTGTCTCGCTGTAACTCTTGCTTTTGTCACCTCCGGTTCTGCTTTGCTTAACTAACGAAAGACCTCTTCCTTTTGAGCCTGCCTGTTTTGCATTAGCGTTTTTTGAAAGAGCAAAAGCAGGTGAAAAAAATGGCCGGAAAAACCCTGAAGACCTTTAAGAACCTTTCTGATTTCCGCAGTGGCTTCTCTGATCTCAAACAGAAGATGGACCACAAACACGGCATCCACCTGCTGGACATTACTAAGTTTGACAAGGAGTTGGGCAATTAGACCTTCCTTGAAAAAAGTTATGAGGCAGCCGTTGAGGACTCCCCAAAAGTCTCCAAAATCTCTGAAGCGCATGGAAAGCTGACGCGGCTCAAAAACTCATTGGAGCGCGAAAGCAGCGGTTTTGAAGACCTCGACAAGCTTTACAACAAGCTGGTCGCTCAGCTGAATGAGGCAAGCAAGAAAAACAAAGGCGACGTCAAAAAACTCAGTGAAGACAAAGAGTATGATGAAGCCCAAGCCAACCTCCTAAAGCTTGCCCCCCATTGGAAAAAAGCTAGCAAAAAACGGAATGACTTCCGGAAAGCCGAACGCGAACTCGCCTCCCTCGACAAAAAACTCACGGAAATCAAAGCCGAAGCCTCCAAGAAATGCCCTGTTGAAGTAAAACGGGACTCTAAGAAACTCCTCTTGCTTATCGCAGGCGACAAGGTGGTCGAATACTCTTTGAAACATACAAAGTAGACTTCACCTCAGGCACCACGCCCCGGGTTACTTCAGCACAGGCCGCAAAAATTGGCGGTCATACCGACGGATGCACTGTGTTTCTTCAGCATAGGCAAAGGCCTTCTGGCACTCTTCGTCTTCCATGCTGTCTTTGCGATACTGCTCATAGGCTGCGAGCGATGGAAACGAGAACAAAGCCAACGCCAAATCATTTGCACTTTCATGGGGCAGAAAATACCCGTGATGCTGGCCACCAAACTTCTCAACCAACGGAATCCAAAGCCGGGCATAATGCTCAAACTCAGCAACCTTTGCCGGGTTCAACTCATAATGCACATAACAAGTAATCATAGCCGCACGAGCCCCTTTAAATTTCAGCGATAATAAGAGGACGCAGTCTTATATCAGAGCGGGTATTCCGGCAAGGTTGTGCCTGAAGTTGTAATTTGCTTCTAACGAGATTTTAGCGCCGTCGCCATGTTGTGCCTCTCACTTTTTGTGGTATCCATGCCGTCGATTTTCGGCATGTCAGAAGCTCAGTAACGCTCATTTTGAAGCAACCAAAATTGGCGCATTCAAGAGCACTGGCTTTGTCGTAAACGTGAAGCGATCAAATCATAAGAAGTGTCACCCAAACAACGAAAGCTCTGCTTTATGAAAATGAAATCTGCGCCCCTCGTGCTGGCCTCAATCGCAATGCTCAGCCTTCTGGGCGCTTGTGGCTCAAGCGAACAAAGTAAGCGCGCCTTTATCTCTTTCAAAGCGTACGGGTCATGCTTGAAAGAGATCAAACCAAATGCACCTCAGGGGTTTCGTGCTGATGCTGGCCGTAGCGAAACATTTGAGTTTGATATCTATCGTCCAAAAGCAAAGTTAAGCTCTCGTGAGACAGCAAAAATGCGGGCTTGCTACAATCAGCGCAACAAGTGAGTGAGGATGCATCCAGAGCCCGCATAGGTAAAGTGGCATGGGTGTAACTTGGTGAGAGCATGAAGAAAGACTGCTTTGGGCTCTCACTCACGATTGTCATGCTTGCCTTTAAACTCTGACTTCAATAACTGGCAGATTTGAGTTGCGGCTTAATTCGGAACTCTCCAACAACGCCAAACTGAACAAAACAGCTTGGGTTGGCTGAAATTGATTCAGTTATTCACGGTTTTAGGCGGGCGTGGTCAAGTTCGCGTCGCCTCTCATAAAGTCAAAGCCTTTCAGCTCCTTACTCCATAAAAATGGCCAACAATGACTGCTTCTCATCCCCTATCTGACAGAGTTGTTACTCAGGTGTCATGAGCGCTGTGATGAATAAAACAGGGGCGTTTCTGACTTAGCGTTAGCCTGATCCCATTACAAAAGAAACCAGCAGAATGGGATGGACACTATGACTTCAGTTAGCTTGAGCAATTTTCAGAATATCGCGGTCGATTCAGCGCCTTCTCAAAAGCTGACGGTTGCGGATGGGAATGTGCAAACCCGTCAGGCAAGCACGTCTATACAGGGTCGTTTTGTCTCCTGGCTTGCTCTGCAGGGCAACCTAGATTCTCAAAAAGCAGCTGATCAGGGAGCGTTCCGGACTGCCCTTCAGGACAAGTATGGCGCAACCCTTGGAACACAAGCGTACGATCAGGCCTGCAACGCCTGCGGTTTCTCAGCTGGCCAAAACCACAGCCTGACATCAAGACAGGTCGTAACCGGTGTTCACTATGCAGACGAAAAGTTGAATAGCGATCCACTCGCCGCGTTAATTTCCGATCACGAAGTAACAGCTGCAAAATATGCAGCGTCGAGTTCTAACGGCGCTATACAAGATGAGGAAACTGCAGCGTTTATTTCGCAAGTCGAAGCAAAAGCAGCAGAGCCGGAAAACCATGACGTGGCCTCTGTGCTTCCGGCAAACTTGCTGACTGGAGATTTCTCTGTCCCGGACATTGAGATCAGGCAGGCAGCCGTGGATACACTTGATGTGATCACCGAGTTCATCGCACAAAAGTACACCCCTGAGATTGCAGAGGTCGTGGAAGGCCGAGTTGTAGAAGCAGGATTGTTTGATGAGCTCCTTGCTGAACAGGTCGATCCAAACAACAGCGTTGAACTGCGCGAGACCATCAGTATCTTCATTGATGCGATCTGGGAAGAAGCAAAGAAAGTTCACATCGAGTCTATCCTGTAAATGATCAGGAAAAGCGCCGAACCTTAGTCGTCGGCCTTTGCTAAGCCCGTAAGCGAACCAAGCAAAAAAGAAGCGCCTGCTAGGTGGGCAGGCGCTTACAAACCCCGGGCAAGGGATAGTTTAACGATGACCGCTGCTCTTACTCGGCAGCTTGTTTAACTTCTAAAAGGCCAAAGAGATTGCGCGGATCAGCCGGTTCAGCAATCATCTCCAGCTCCTCAGTTGTTTCGTCCTGCTTCACAAGATCATAGATGTAGCGCAGGCCGGAAAAGTCCTCGATGGCAAAGCCAACAGAGTCGAACAAGGTAATATCGCGCTCGTTGGTGCGGCCCTCAGCAGCTCCTGTAATCACTTCCCAAAGCTCAACAACCGGATAGTCATCATCCAGCTGTTGGATCTCGCCTTCAACGCGGGTTTGCTCCGGGTATTCAACGAAAATCTTGGAGCGCAGCAAAATGTCCTTGTGCAGCTCGGTCTTGCCAGGGCAGTCGCCACCAATCGCGTTGATATGCACACCAGCCCCAACCATGTTGTCGGTCAGGATGGTGGCTTGCTGCTTATCCGCCGTCACCGTGGTGATGATATCCGCACCCGTGATCGCTTCTTCAGAGCTGCGGCAGATGGTGATGGTAAAGCCTTTGCCATCAAGGTTCGCCGCACACTTCTCTGTCGCTTCCGCATCCGTATCAAATAGGCGCAAGTTGGTAATACCCATCACTGCCTTAAACGCCAGCGCCTGAAACTCGGACTGAGCCCCATTGCCGATGATCGCCATGGTTTTGGAATCTGCTCGCGCAAGATGCTTTGCCGCCATAACAGAGGTCGCAGCAGTACGCAGAGCAGTCAAAACAGTCATCTCGGACAGGAAGAACGGGTAGCCCGTGTCCACATCAGCAAGCATGCCAAACGCAGTCACTGTCTGCTTACCTTCCTTGGTGTTCTTCGGATGACCGTTCACATATTTGAAGCTGTACAGCTCCCCGTCGCTGGTCGGCATCAGTTCGATAACGCCAACTTTGGAGTGGCTTGCAACACGAGGTGTTTTGTCAAACAGAGACCAGCGGCGGTAATCTTCCTCCACATACTCGGTCATGCCCTTCAAAACAGTCTCGACACCGTGTTTGTTGACCAAATCCAAAATTTTAGAAACGCTTACGAACTGGACCATATGGGGATACCTATCTTTTATTGTGTTGCTTGAGGTCAGGCGCGGTTTGGATGGTCCAGCACTTGCTTGCCAAACAAGCTGGAAACCAGATCCGCCATCAAAGTCGCTGTCCGGCCACGCACATCCAGGAATGGGTTCAGCTCAACCAGATCAACAGAAGTGACCAGCTGACTGTCGCAGAGCATTTCCATGATCAGATGCGCTTCACGGAAAGTCGCACCGCCTGGAACAGTCGTGCCCACTGCTGGCGCAATGTCCGGGTCCAGAAAGTCCACATCAAAGCTCAGGTGCAGACGACCATTGGCAGCCTTCACGCGCTCCAGAAACTCATTGATCGGCTTGACCACACCGTTCTCATCAATCCGGCGCATGTCATAGGTCTCAATGCCGGTTTTCTGCAGGGCAGCCCGCTCCGCATTATCGACGGACCGCAAGCCCATCATGCAGATATTTTCTGGCTTGATCGCTGTGTTCAGCTCCGGATAATACCCCTCAAAACCGGAGAGACCACAAAAGTAAGCCGCGGGCGTGCCGTGCAGATTGCCGCTGGTCGTTGTGCTGAGATTATGGAAATCAGGATGTGCATCCAGCCAGAGCACAAACTGCTCTTCGCCAGCTTCTGCCGCCGCATGGGCGATACCGCTGACAGTTCCAGCTGCCATCGAATGATCGCCACCAAGGAAGACCGGGAGATGACCTTCACGGACTTCTGCCAAAGCCACGTCATGAAGCTTCTCAGTCCAGCTGATTGTCTCACTCAAATGGTGGACAGCGCCGTTGGAATGAACCCGATCCCGACTTGCCTCTGGTAAAATGTTGCCCCGGTCTATAACGGAGTAGCCCAGTGCTTCCAGGGAGTCTTGCAATCCGGCAGTTCGCAGAGCATCCGGGCCCATCAAGCAGCCCTGAATGTTGGTTCCTGTCTGTACAGGTGCCCCGACGAGCACAACGGTATTCTTCATTCCCACTTCCCGATTAAATCCGATATGGGGTATTATCCTTGTGGAAGTGGCGGTAAAAAGCTGGCATTGTGATCAAATTGGTGGTCGCATTGGCCAGATTGGTAAGTAAGGTTACGCACTTTGGATGATATAGATCAAAAAATCATCGCGACACTACGTAGAAATGCGCGTGCGAGCGTTTCTGATCTAGCCCTTGAGTTGAAGATTTCTCGCTCGACTGTGCGCTCACGTATGGAGCGTTTGAAGTCTGTTGGTGATATTCTCGGCTACACGGTTGTGCTGCGGGGCGATGTCTTTGAACAACCCGTTCGTGGCATTATGATGATCAAGATTGAGGGCAAAGGCACCCAACGCATCGTCGATCACCTCAACAAGATGACCGAGGTCACTGCCTTGCACACAACAAACGGCAAGTGGGACCTGATCATGGAGCTGGGAACCGATACGCTCGTTCACTTCGATGATGTGCTGCGCCGCATCCGTCTGATTGATGGCATTTCTGCCAGCGAGACCAACCTCCTCCTCTCCACCAAACGCACCAACGAAGCCCGCCGCAACGTGTTGCTGGATTGAGGTCTCACCAAAAGCGTATCTCCGAAAAGTGGAAACCGATTTTCGGATAAAGATATGTAAAAACAAAGACCAAAGCAGTTCACGTGTTTCAACTTAAATGCGAACTGCTTTAGGCTTTCAAGTTTATGCCTCTCGTCAACTTGTCGCTCCAGAAAGAAAGTCTCGGATTAGATAATTGGCTTTCATGCACAAACAGAGCGAGACACATTGGCGGCACAGGCAAAGGGGGGCATGCAGTTGACAGACTGCCAAGGGAGCCGGATTGAAGCATTGAGGGAAGGCAGACAATCAGATCTGTACCTTTCAGAAGAACACCTAGACTATCAAAGTCAGAAACGCGTAGCGCGATGTTTCTCTTCAGGCCCTGCTCAGCTAACAGCTGATCAATCCCTGAGCTTCTGATCTCACCATGAGAAACCACTGCATGGTTTGCAGCGCAATATTCTGTTAAAGTTTGAGGCGCAGAACGCACAGAGCTGTCGTAGAAAACAGCCATTTCCATATCGACTAACTTACGTTGAACAATATCTCCACCCTCTTTCAAAAGAGTGGGGAACAACGCCAAGTCAACATTTCGGTTTCGTAGATTTTCGCGAACTTCCAGCCAGGACCCGGTCGAGCGCAGTTCCAGAGTCATGCCGGGTGCGAGTTTCCGAAGTTCATTGAACATCGGCTTGACCAGGAGATCCCGCTCCAATGCATTCGCTGCGATCTTGAGCGTCCCTACATCTTGCTCTGGTAAGTACGAAGCAGGCATGGCGAGAGTGTCGTAATCTCTCAAGATTCGGTGTGCAACCGGTAAGATCTGAAGCATCCGTTCTGTTGGCTCAATGCTATTGCCCACACGGATATAGAGTTGATCAGCCAAAGTCTTTCGAGCACGCTCCAGAGAGTAACTTAGCGAGGATTGCGTCATTCCCAGACGAGTAGCAGCGCGGGTTACGGAGCGGGTCTCATTCAACTCCACCAACTGCCTAAGGGTTGAGCCATCTAATGTAAGGTGATCGAAAATCTTCATAACCTGAATCTAATAGGTGTTATCGCTAGAACTCACAAGGCCGTCTATATCTCGACGTTTACATATGGAGCGTCCGATGAAATTTCTATCGAAACTGACAGCAGTCTGTTTGATCTTATTGTCTTCTGCTGGTCTTGCCGGTGAGTTGGAAAAAAACAACAAAGAACTGGTGCTAAATGCTCTGGCAAAAGTGTTCGACGCACAAAAGACTGAGCTGATTGAGACCTATTATCACCCGCAATACATACAGCACAGCCCAGAGGTTAAGGACGGTGTTGACGGTCTGAGCGAAGCGATCACGCAGATGCGGGAAAATGAAATTACCCCTGCGAGAGAAGTCGTGCGCGTTGTTGCTCAAGACAATCTTGTTGCGACGCAGTCACGCGTCACAATTGGTGAACACACAATGATTGTTGGAGATTTATTTCGTGTCCAGGACGGGAAAATCATAGAACATTGGGATGCGAGCCAGATTGAAACATCGAAATCAAAAACCGCCAATGGCAATTCGATGATTGATGGCGGAGGGAACCCGAATGCAGATGTTTCCGAGGCAGACCTTGCTCGGAATAAAGAAATGGCTACTGATTTCTTTGCTAAAGGCATTGCGGGTGATGTCGCGACTCTCAAAAGTCTTTTTGGTGAAGAGTATATTCAGCATAACCCGCAGGTTCCAAATGGGATTGAGCCAATCCTTGGGTTCTTCAAGAACAGTGACGGTAAACTCAGCAATGTCACCGTGCACCAAACCGTGTCTGAAGGGGACCTCACATTTGCTCTGGTAGAGTATGCGGACTGGGGGAATGCAGTGATCGAGATTGTTCGGCATGATGATGAGGGAAAGATCGTAGAACACTGGGATATCGTGCAGGAAATTCCGAAAGATTTCTCGCATGAAAACGGTATGTTCTAGATCCTGAAATATTTCGGCTATTGAGGGATGAAAAGAAAGAGCCGGAGGCGATGAAACGCTCTCCGGCTCTCAAGTTTACAATTACCTTGGCTTGATGGGAGGCGAGTGCCTTACGCTTCTGCTGGCGTAAGTGCTTGTTGTTGTTGCCTTCTCAGTTTTGCCAAGTGGTAAATGTTGATGAACACGCACATGCCGTTGAGCAAAACAACCGGGTAAGCATCAACTGCAACACCATAAATGGTGAACAGGATACAGCCGACCATATTGATTACACGAAGCCACAGGACGTTGCCCATCAGGAGGGAAGTCATCACAGTGATTGAGGCCAGATAGCCTACAAGTTCCATATTCATTATGCCGCAGCCATTTCTGGTGTTGTTGCATATGCAGTTTCCAGAGCCAGTTCCATCATCTGGTTAAAGCTGGTCTGGCGTTCTTCAGAAGAGGTTTCCTCAGCCGTGATCAGGTGATCGGACACGGTCAGCACGCACAGCGCTTTCACACGGAATTCCGCAGCAATTGCAAACAGAGCCGCAGCTTCCATTTCAATAGCCAGAACGCCCATTTTCTGCATCGCTGGCAGCAGTGCAGGGTTGGAGCCGTAGAACAGGTCACCGGAAAGGATGTTACCAAAGCGTGGCGACAGACCCAGGCCACCAGCAGCATCAGAACATGCCTTCAGCAATTCAAAATCAGGTGCAGCAGCATAGTCATAGCCAGCAAAGCGATCGCGGATCATTGCGGAGTTGGTGCTGGCGCTTGTCGCGACAATCAAATCACGCAGTTTCAGCTCTTCATCAACACCGCCACAGCTACCAACGCGAATGATTTGTTTCACGCCGTAGAAGTTGATCAGCTCATGTGCATAGATAGAGATGGATGGCATGCCCATACCATGTGCCATAACTGAGATTGGCTTACCCTTGTATTCACCAGTAAAACCAAGCACATTACGCACGTTTGTTACTTCGCGTACATTTTCCAGATAGGTTTCTGCAATATACTTTGCGCGAAGCGGATCACCCGGCATGAGGACTGTTTCAGCAAAGTCTCCAGTCTGGGCGTTGATATGCGGTGTCATCAGATTCTCCTATGCAGCTTGCAAGGAGAAGGGTAGAAATATCTCCGTTTCAAAAACAGGACAATTGTCCGTATCTCTGAATTAAATAATGCAAAAATGACAATTAAATCGCTCGCAGAAATTGGACATAAGGAAGTATTAGAATGGGTCAAAACTGGTCCGTTTCTTCTACGCCATATGGAGCCCGGAGATTACCTGCTCCGGCAAGGCCAAAACCTTGAACATCTGTACTGGATAGAGGATGGCTTCTGCACGGTTAGCTATACCGCAGCCAATGGGCGACGCTTCAGTCACGGCAGATTCAATATCGAAGATCGCCTTTACGGTGAGATCGAGTTTTTGACGGGCAAACCAATTCAGTTCGACATCCGCTGCGATGGTCCCGTCAGCGTGCGCGTTATCCCGATTGCAGAGCTGGAAGCCCTGTTAGTGCAACACCCTCATGTGGGCATCTGGCTCAGCCAATGTCTGGCCGACACCTATCAGGGTGTTATGGACAGGGTCACCTCGCACTTCATGTACCCGCTGGCCTACAACATCGCCAAAGACCTGCTCCTCCGTGAGCGCGGCAACAAACCACCAATCCAGTTCGAGCGCGTCTTCCGCGAAGCCGAGCGCTTCGGCTGCTCAGAACGCGTCTACCGCCGCGCCGTCAGTCAACTGATCGAAAACGGCTTGGTCGAAAAACGCGGCCGCGAACTCAAAGTCGCCAACCACACCAAACTCGAACGCTACCTGGCGGAAGAGGAAGAGCGGTAATCACACGGCCCTCGGTGCCTCCGCAACAAACATTAGCCCTCATGGAGGGCGTGATGTCGTGATGCCTTGCGAACCTATCTTTCTCTGAACTTGCCCGAGCACAAGCGGTTAACGCTAACCGCAGCATTTCGGTTGCTTGAGCCAAACAACGACCTCCCACCATTGCTCAGGAATGGCGTCGTGATAGTATGTGCGCGCTGCATTTCCTGATCGTAGGGAGGCAACATGTCTGGCGCATCAAGACGGGACTTTTTCAAAGCTGCTGTGGCAGCAGGTATGGGCGGAGCGGTTGCGACACAAGCCTCCGCAGCAGAATACCCATCAGGGCCATTTTGGAACAACGTTCCTGAACCGGATTTGGCCAACACAGAACTTCCGAGGTTCAAGTTCGAACTGGAGAAGACCAAAGGGCGCGTTGATGGTGGCAGTTTCGGCAAAGAGGCGACTGTCGAGCAGTTCCCCATCTCGACAGGAATTGCCGGAGTCTCCATGCGGTTGGAGCCGGGCGTTGCCCGAGAGCTGCACTGGCACGCGACAGCAGCAGAATGGGCCTTCGTCATGGATGGTCGCTGCCGCACCACGGTTATCAATCCCAATGGCCAGTCTTCGACAGATGACTTTGACCCCGGTGATGTCTGGTATTTTCCAAGAGGTCACGGACACTCAATCCAGTGCATTGGAGATGAGCCCTGCCACTTCATTCTGATCTTCGACAACGGCTATTTCTCTGAGTTCGGCACGTTCAGCATCACCGATTGGCTGGGGCACACTCAGAAGAACATACTGGCAAAAAACCTCGACATGCCGGAAAGCGCGTTTGACAACTTCCCCAAATCGGAAGCCTACTTCGTGCACGGTGTCATCCCGTCAGAACAGCCAACGCTTCCGCATCAGGGCGAGTTCAACCCCACTCCGGAAGCGCACAAATACAGCCTGATGAAGCAGGAACCTAAGGTGACACGCAAGGGTGGACGGATATGGCGTGTCAGTCAGAATGAATTCCCCATTGCGACCACCATCACCGGCATTGTTCTGGAGCTCGATCCGGGGGCGCTGAGAGAACTGCATTGGCACCCCAACGCGGATGAGTGGCAGTATGTGATGGAGGGCAGCATCGACGTGACGATGTTTGGCGCAAAAGGCCGGTATGCCATCGAAACGCTGAATAAAGGCGATGTTGGCTACATCCCACAAGGCTATGGCCATTCTATTGAAAACACAGGTACGAAAAAGGCCCGCATCCTGATTGCCTTTAACACGGGGGAGTATCAGGCCATCGACCTGTCAGAATGGCTCGCCAGCAATCCGAATTACTTGCTGACAGCACACTTCAACCGGCAATCCAAAGCAGTCAGGCAGTTTCCGAAGCGAGATGTTTTCATCGCCACGAAGTAACGATATGCGTATGATCAAAGAGGTGAGGCATTCGGAGTGAATCCGTTTGCTCCCTCGTTGATCTGATGGCAAATTGCCTGAAGGCACCACCAAGCAAACAGGGGAGGGAATGTTTGCAGCACAATCACACATGCGCGTCCCTGCCTGAAACGCTTGCTCAGGTCTGGCATCATTCGGGTGAACTCGGTGTCTCCGGACCAATCTTGCCGGATGGGTGCAGAGATCTGATCGTCACGGAAGTAGAAGGCAAACGCCCGTCGTGGCATGTGTCAGAGCTGTTCGATGAGCCGCACCAGACAGAACGCATAACTGTTAAGCGCATGATCGGCTTTCGCCTGAAGCCGGGCACGCAGGTGAACGAACACGACCTGATCAAAGCGCTGAGCGTGCTGGGCTCCTGGGATGAAACCACCATCTGCAAATTGCTTGCAGACCACACCCGCCTCAACACCAGAGTATCCGAAGCGCTGGGCTGTATCGCGGAGGAGCAATTGTCCATTGCCGCCTCCGCTGGAGCGTTGGGGGTGACGCTCAAAACTTTGCAGCGCACCTTGGCACGCCACACCAGCCGCTCGCCTGTCTACTGGCGCCAGCTCGCCCGCATCCGCAAAACCGCGCGTGCTATTGAAACCGCAGAAGGTTGGGCTGATTTCGCCCTCGACAACGGCTTCTCCGATCAGGCGCATATGACCCGCGAGTTCCAGCGCTGGTTCGGCACCTCGCCCATGCAATTTGCCGCAAACTCCGGCTTCAAACGACAGGCTCAATCCATCGCCTTCGGATAAGCACCAGCCTCAGGCCGGGGCCGTCACTGGCGAGCAAATCTCAATCAGAAAGCCGTTCATGTCCTTCACGTAGGATGTCGTCTGCCCCCATGGCTCGTCGTTGACCTCCTGCACAAGCTCAGCACCGGCTGCCAATGCTTTTGCAAGGTTGCCAGCCACATCGTCAGTCTGGAATGCAATCTCAAAGCACGGATTGCTCGCATCCGCCTGCGATGGATTTTTGCCAAGGTTTTTCATCAACTCGTAGGAGGAGAAGGACAGTGTCGTCTCACCAGTTTTCACTTCGCCATAATCCTCTCCCTCAGTGATCAAACCCGCCTCTACATCAAACGCCTTGCAATAAAAGTCGATGGTCTCACGAGGGCTCTCAACGTACAGAATAACGTATTTCAAATGCATGGATTTCCTCCTGTTTTCATGAGGATGACCCTAGTCAGGCACGGTGCCTACGTATTGAAAAAAAGCGACACTTTCATCGGCAACACCCTGATCAATCTTGAATGCAAAGCAGAAGGAATCTGCTAGTCTCCCTCAGGTTCCTGCCAGCGAGGCTGTCTCATGCGCAATTTCCGCAAAGTTCTGTACGTGCTCATCACCTGCTTCATCAGCATCTACGGCGCCTACTTCGCCTACACATCGTTTTATGAAGGCACGCTGTTCAACGTCATCGCGGGCCTGCTGATTTGCACGGTTGGCATCATAGGCCTCTACGGCACATTTAGCGGCAAAACGCAGGACACAAAGTAAGGAGAGGGATGATGCACGACTTATCAGAATACAAGGCAAAATCAGGAAGTTTCGAGCCAGTCTGGACAATCGAAATCCAGACGCTGGAGGAGGACACTGACCGCATATTAGACGCCGTCATGCAAGTGCACCCGCTCAGCTTTGGGCGCTACCAGCGCAACGCCAGTATTTCGGCGGTTGGCAAGGAAACCGCCCAGCCCGAACCAAACTCAACCACCACAACCCACATTGAGGGCTTTCAGGCTGGCATGACAGAGACCTACCCCATGGTAGAGCTCAAAATCTCCATTGAGCGCGACCCGAAAGTGCTCGAAAAAGTCATGGACGCCATAATCTACGCTCACCACTACGAAGAACCCGTCATCTTCCTGCGCGAAGACTGGGCCAGCCGCGCCGCCTACAACCCCAACAGCACCAACCCAAACCGCTGGTGGAACAACGGCAAAGGCATGCCGGAAAAGGTGGGGTAACTGGGGAAGCCTACTTTGGAACGCATCCACCACACAGAAGTGATTGTTGGAACGACCTCTGGGTAGCGAGAGAATAAATTGTGCGGGAAATGCAGTTCGGACTTGATGCTAAGAGAGATGAGCCTAAGCTTTTTTAGTGAGCCTGACGTCTTCCATATATGGCTGCGGTAACTGTGTGGAGGTTAGAGACCATACAGATTGCCTGACATGGGTGTCAGCTCCTGTTCCGACTTCTTGTCAATGGGTTTGCTCCTTACATTTCAGGGCGGCATAACCCTCATGGGCACCAGAGCCCAGAGAAGCATGAAACAACCAAGTAGCTTAGGAAGGTGCCCACTTTCACTGACTCATAGAACCTTGATGACAGGTTTGCACGGAGCAGTGGAGCACCCAAGCAAGCACTCAATGTGGTCTTCTGCATGAAACACCAATAATTGGAGGTGTTTGAAAATGAGCAAGTACGACGATACCATCAAACTTATTGAAACACGTTGCGGAAACAACAAAGAAGTGGTTATTGCCCTCGCGACAATATCCTTATCTGAGAAGGAAGCCGGTAAACCCCGCCCTTCAACCCGCATGGTTTGCGCCTATTATGAAAGTGGTACGTTTTATGTTTCCACTGACGCAAGAAAAAATAAAACCTTACAGATAGAGCAGAACAACGAAGTTTCTGTTTGCGGTATGGAAGGCTTTTCTTTCCAGGGAACAGCTGAAAATCTCGGCTGGGTGAAAGCTGAAAAGAACTCAGAAATTAGAGCGAAGTTCAAAGATATCTTCAATTGGTTTGATGAAGAAGGCGATGAAGATAACCCCAACTCAATCGTTCTGCGCATTACCCTTTCTGAAGGTACGATCCTTGATGGTGAACAGGCCTACGGCATCGATCTGGTCAATAAGGTCGTCCATTAAAGGCTATCCGTTGGGGAGCACAGAACAAGCTTTGGCTTTGATTTAACAAGCATAGAAAGCAAGCAGAGGCCTGACCTCTGCTGAACTTGCCTGAGAGGCAATGCGCTTCTCAGGCAAGTTCAGTGTATCTCCGAAAAGTGGAAACCGGTTTTCGGATAAAGATACGCAAGCACAACAGCTAAAGCAGTTCAGCTTAAATGCGAACTGCTTTAGCTAAGGTCTGCTTAAAACTGAACCGGCACAGTCTCGCCGGTAGAAATCTTACACTCGCCAACGCCGCCATCTGAAAAGCCAGAGCTTGGGTTGCTCAGAGTAATCTGGCACTGCATGGAGCGAGCAGCGCTGAACAGCACGCCTTTGGCTCTTGAGTTGTACGTGGTGGAAGAGCTGGTGGAGAAGAAATCATCGTCGTCATCGTCATAGAAGAACCCGTCTTCGACGCTCTCGGTCTGCTTTTTCTCTGTCACCAGCTTACCGGTGAAAAACTCGCCGCTGGAAAGAGTAGCCACAGCGGAGGCCGCGCCATCATCGAGGAACTCTTCGGTCACCTGAAAAGTCACGCTCTGGGAGTTCTTGCCGTCTTTGCTGACAACACGTCCCTGTCCGGTTGTGGTGGACTGACAACCCGCCAAAACTGCAACAGCAGCAACGCACACACCGATCTTGAAAATAGTCTTCATTGTAATTCACCAATCCCGAAAAGTTAAATGTCGGTTTTGGCTGTCTGGAAGTCGTTTCAAATAACGCAGTCACCACAGCCAAAAGCCCCTGAACCGGCTGTAGGTCAGGGGCAACTTGGTCGGCAATCACAAAAAGCACAGTGTGAGAAAAATTTCGCTCTCTAAAACTCGACTGGGAACGACCCACCAGTAGAGAGCTTACACTGCCCAACACCACCATCAGAGAAACCATCAGCCGGATTGGAAAGCGTTACAACACAGCGCATGCTCCGCTTTGCGCTGAACAAAACTCCGCGGGCATAAGGGCTGTATGTGGTTGAGAAGGTGGAGACGAAGAACGGCCCGTCGTCAAAGCCGTCAAAATCATCGAAGTCGTCGAAATCATCAAACCCATCATCGAAGTCGCTTTCTCCAATGTTGGTGGTCTGGCTCTTCGCAGTAACGAGCTTACCGGTAAACACCTCGCCATCTGGCAATGTGGCCGTTGTCGCTGCTCCGCCACTGCCAAAGAAGTTCTCGGTCACTTCAAAGTTAACCGCTTTACCGCCCAGACGACCTTGCCCGGGCGTTGTTGTTTGGCAACCCGCCAAACCAGCAATGGCGACCAGGCACAAACCTGTCGTGAAAAAGCGTCTCATTCTGCGTTCCAATCCCGAATTAAAATGCAAACAACTCGGGGCAGAATTACAGAAAAATGTTGCCAAACGTATTCAAACACCGCTTGCAACAAATGCTGAAACACCAGCGAAAATGTACATCGGCAGACTACTTTTTCTTGCCGTGGCGCACAGCTCCACGACGCTTGAAAATGGCTTTACGTTTCTTGATTGTCTGCTGCTTCAGCTTCCGCTCCATATTGGCGATAATAGTGTTAAGGAAGCCAAATTGCACCTCTGCTTCCATAACCCTGCCTTTGCTCAGGAAACTCTCAATCTTGTAAGCTGCCTCACTGGCTGTTTCGTTGTTGTCTATAAAGAGGGCCAGATCGTCATCATCCTGAATAGCACTGCGTTGGCCGAAAAGTTTGTTGACGGTATCAGTCAGCTCCTCAACTTTCGCCAGATAACTCTCAATTTTCGCAGCAGTACGTTGCCCACGTTCAAACGCAATTCGCACGCTCTCCATAGCAATCTGGGCATTCTCAAGAGCATCCCTGGCTTCATCTATCCGAGCGAGATCTTCTGCCTTGCTGAGATAAGCTTCGGCATTCTTGACCATGCTCTCAAATTTAGCGAGCTCCTCGGAGTTCTTAAAGAGGTCCTTGCTTCTGTCATAGGACTTGAGTTCGCGATAGATTTGCTCAATGCCAATCTTAATATCTTCCTTAGCATCAAGATCCGGTGTCTGGTCTTTGCTTTCTTCTTCAACAGCTGGCGCAGGAGCCTGCTGCAACATCTCTTGTAAGATCGATGCGCATTCATTGAACTTGTCGAACTGCTTCTCCGCCTCCTTCCCTTCATCAATTTTCAGATGATCCAGCATGATCTGGATGCAAACCAATGCCCTTGCGTGATGTATCGCAAAGCGCTCAAGAAGCGCTTCATTTCCGTCAAAGCGATACTGCTCGGCATACAGCTTTGACAATAAGGATTGTCTGTCACCGACTTCCAGGATCATTTCAGAGCGCAGATTATCCCGATCGATGCGTGTTGCTTCATAGGCTTCCTCAAAAGCTCTCCGGTCATCCTCAATCTTATCCATCATGGTTTTGGCAAAGTCGACGAGTTGATCTTTGATCGCTTTGCGAAGATTAGTCAGCGTTTCCTGAGAGGTTTTGTAAGAGCTATCAAATGAAGTCAGGTCGATGTTCCAGGCATCAAACTCAGCGCGTTTTTGATGAATTCCGGCAATAATGTTCTCATAGTATGCCGCACCTTCAGACAAACCATTCAACAATGAGCTCAGTATCTGTCGGCTGTTGTCCTGTATCTTCTGCAGGATGATCAGATCTTTCTTTGCTTCAGAAAGAGATGCACGTGCGCTTTCCAGATCATCACCTGCAAGTGCCGTACTGCCTTCTTCATGATGTTGCATTGCGTCAGCATAGGCAGCTTCCAGATCAGTCACATACTCATCAACACAATGCGGTCGTGCTTGACTGAAAATCGTATTGATAGCGGCGTGGGTCTGATCAAATTGCTGCACCAGCTCAGCCTGCTCCGCACTATGAGGATCAAGAGGTGCCTGTTGCTGCGCTGGGTTCGGTGCAGGCTCAGCTTTTCTTTTCATTTTCTTCCGCGGTGTCTGCGTAACGCAGCGTTCCAGATTTGCCAGAGCGACCTTGAGATTGCTCAAAATGGCCCGTGCATCCCTCACTTTACCTTCCGCAATCAGCCCTTCCACCTGAAAGGCGAAATCTTTGGCAATACTGTTGTAGCTCAGGAAGTCGTTTTTATGGTCAGGATCTTGCAGAGCGGTCCCTTGCTCATACACAGCATTGATCCGGTCTTTCGCAGCTTCGGCATCTGCAAGATAACCCTCAACTTTTGCAGCAGTATTCGCGCCGCGCTCATAGGCAATTTCCATGGAATCGAGCGTAATACGAGCATTGTCGAGCGCTTCCTCTGAGGCCTCAAACCTCTTCCGTTCCATAAGGACCGATGCTTGCTCGGCAAAGCCTGCAGCCTTGTCATGCAGGTTGGTGTAGATCAGCCGCTCTTCGTTGTCTCTGAAGACACTGCCCATACTGTCATAATCTTCAAGTTCCACATTGATACGTGCAATTGCCTTTTGCAGCATCTCCCGGGCTTCAGCTTCAGTCGCAGCAGTGTTGACCTGCGGCATCCACTGCAAGCTACGGGTTTCTTTCTCCAGTTTTTTCAAACCATTGCGTGAGTTTCCAATAGCCTGATCAGCTTCCTCAACCCGCTGGCCACCCACGCAGGCCTCTGCGTAATCAATAAGTGCAGTCACTTCACCGCAAAGGGCATCAAAGCGGACCAACTGCTTGCCACCAAACTTCTCGTCAGCCTGCGCGTATCTCTCAAAGTCTTTGCGCGTGTCTGCCAGTGGTTCGAGTGTTCTGCGAAGATCCTCAATTTGCTGAGTTTGAATCTGAAGCATTGATTCCGCTTCAGTTATGTAGTCCCGCATGTCAGCCGCACAGTCACGAATGTCCATGATGCTCTCTTGAGCAAGACGGACACTCTTGGCCAGGAGATCGGTACGCGCGCTTAGGATCGCCGTACGGGCAGATTGATAAGCTGCCTCGAAAGAGGGGAAGTTGACACCGTGGTTTTTTACAATATCCCGTTGACCGTTAAGTCCCTCAACAGCGCTTTCCTGAGCGGTGACTTCACCTGAAAGTCTCTTGAGTTCCTCCTCATCGAAACCTTCCGGTGGAGTGATCTCGATTTCTGAAGTTCCAACAACTGCCTGCAACAACACCTGCTGCATCTGCGAAATGAGCTTTTCAGTTTCCTCCAGCGCGTTCTCACAGTCTATGCCGCGGTTGCTGAGAACTGCATCGTTTGCTTTCTTTGCTGCAGCCGCTGCTTCGCCATAAACCTTATCAAAGGTACTTTGCTGCTGTGGGCTATTATCCAATGTGACGCGCTGACCAGCCAGATCTCGAATTTCTCGCTGAGCGATCGACACCTTCAGCAAAAGCGCGGTACCAGCAGCATCCGCGTATCGCTTCGCGCTGTCCATCGCATCTTTCAGAACAGTGTATCTCTCTTTTGCAACTGAGAGCGTCCTGTCGACCTCTGACACCACATAACCGGAGATCGCTCTGTTCATTTCCGTGAAGTTATCTCGCGTCGCGTCATAAGCCTTATCGACTGCAGACAAGTCCACATTCCAGAGCAAGACAGGCTCGCGCTCTTTGTAGACATCCTCAACGCGCTTTTGTTGCAATGCTGCAGTTTTCTTAAGCTCAACCAGCTCCTCAACCGCATTACCGCGCCCTTTTTGATAGGCGGATTGCATTGTCTTCAGGTATTGGTCCGCCTTGTCGGTGTGCGCTTTGATTGCGCCAAGATCCGTGAAACCGTTCTCATCCTCTTTTCCAACCAGATCTTTAGCCAGCTCAATCTGTTCTTCTCCCAACTCCTTAGCTGCTTCAAAAAGATCCTGACTTTCATCCTCTTCGGTAAAGACAGGTTTGCGTTTTCCGGCAACCCTGATGGACTTGGCAGCCTTTCTGAGACGCTTGAAGAGATTTCCGAGTTCCGCATCGTGCGCTTTTTTGCGGGCAGTCAGCTCATCATCTGGTTCCGCATCGGTTTTTTGAGTGACCTCTTCATTACTCTCAGCCGTTGCATCAAGGGAAACGTCATCAAGCGGGATGTCTTCAAATTCACCCTCCTCAGTGGGATCTCCCTCCACCAATGGGAACTTCCATTGCAAACGCCTGTAGACCTTTTGCGCCCAGTGGTGCTGTTCTGAAGTGAGCTTGTTCTCCGGCATAGGAAACTCCGCAACGTGATGGATTGTTGGTTGTAACTTAGTCTCTGATGTTCTGGATTTGAGGCATAATCGGGCGTTTGGCATGAGATTTGAGCGAACTAGTGAAGATAGAATTGTGACCACTTGCAGATATTGAAATAAAACGAATGGTTACTTGCCGCGCGGCTTGCCTTCTCTGAGTATCTCACCTAGTAAAGCCTCGTAATTTGCGAGCAAGGCTGCCAGATGTCTGAGAAACAACCCATTATCGTTATTGACCGTGAAACCGGCACAGAGTTTGAAGAAACGGTTCTGGGGGAGAAGTGGATCCGTTGGGCCTATCAGGATTCCAGCTCAAGCCTGATCGAAAAGCTGTTGTTCCGCTCCGCTGCGCTCAGCAAGGCCATGGGCTGGTATTATGACAGCCCGCTTTCCAAAGGCAAAATCCAGAGCGCGATTGATGAGCTGAACATCGACACAGCAGAGTTTGCAGACCCGCAGGAGAGCTTTGCGTCTTTTAATGAGTTCTTCATCCGTCACCTGAAAGAAGGCACACGCCCGTTCGATATTGGCGCAAACACCATCGTTAGCCCGGCGGATGGTCGTGTATTGGTCTTCCCTAAGTTGGATGAAGACACCTTTACCCCAGTGAAAGGCCATCCATTCTCCATCCGCAAAATGCTGCCAGATATCGCAGATCGCTTTATCGGTGGTTCACTGGCAATCGTGCGCCTGTGCCCGGCAGATTATCACCGCTATCACTTCCCTTGTGCGGGCGAAATTGTTAACGCAAGAGACTTTCAGGGTGCCTACCACTCTGTAAACCCGATTGCTCTGGGCGCTGGTCCAGATGTGTTCGGCGAAAACAAACGCAGCTACACACTGCTCAAGACCGAAAATGCGGGCACCATGTGCTACGTGGAAGTCGGCGCGTTTGGTGTCGGTAGCATTGTAAACACAAAGACTTCCGGCCACGTCGCTAAGATGGATGAAAAAGGCTACTTCAAGTTTGGTGGCTCAACAGTTGTTGTCTTGTTTGAGCCGGGTGCGGTAAACTTTAGCGAAGATCTTGTCGCCAACAGTGCTGCAGGTAAAGAAACTCTGGTTAAAGTCGGTCAGCCCTTCGCAACGGTTGCCTGAGAAAATCTCCAGATCGCCTAGCATAAGTTGTATTTATCCAGCGTGACTCTTCGTCCAGACTGTCGGCTTCGCTAACAGACTGGACGGGGCTATGCCATCTTCACTTATCACTCAGGACCACATCGATACCTACCAGCGCGAAGGTGTTGTACTGATCAAGGGCCTCTTTAAGGATCATGTAGATCTGATCAGGGCTGGTATTGAGCGGAACATGGCAGAGCCGGGAGAATATGCAGCAGAAAACCTGAAGGAAGGCGAGGGCGGTCGCTTCTTTGATGACTACTGCAACTGGCAGCGTATTCCTGAGTTTGTCGAGGTGGTGAACAACTCACCAGCGGCAGAAGCAGCAGCAGACCTGATGCAATCCCAAACCGTTCAGATGTTCCACGACCACGTACTCGTCAAAGAACCGGGAACCTCCAAAGCAACGCCATGGCATCAGGATGGACCCTACTACTTTGTTGAGGGACAGCAAACCGTCAGCTTCTGGTCGCCAATGGACGCGGTAACCGGCGCCACCTTGCGCAGTGTTGCTGGCTCTCATCTTTGGGAAAAGCCCGTGCTGCCAATTCGCTGGCTGTCCGAGCAGAACTTTTATGGCGACAGCGACGAGTATATGCCAATCCCGGACCCTGATGCAGAAGGAATGCCGATCCGCGAATGGGAGATGGAACCGGGTGATGCAGTCGCGTTCAACTATTACACGCTGCACGGCGCACGCGGTAATACCACTGAACAGCGCCGCCGCGCATTCTCACTGCGTCTGCTGGGCGACGATGCCCGTTATATCGAACGCCCGGGCCGCACATCTCCGCCATTCCCGGGTCATGATATGAAGCCAGGGCAAATCCTGCGAGAAGACTGGTTCCCAATCATCTACAAGCGTTGACGATTAAAGATCAGGAGTGCAGTCAGTTGACCGCACTCCCCAAGCTTTAGCTCCTACCAGCATTCAGAGCGTCCGGCTTGAACTCCAGCACCCAGCACGTTTTCAGATGACCTTTCCGGAAGACGTTTCTGGTTTCGCTGTGATACTGAACCTCACGCAACTCCAGAAAATCTGGCAGCTCATCCTGAGCATGGCTGTTCTTGGCGAGCAGCTCACCCCACTCACGTGCCAGTTTGCTTGGCTTATCGACAATCTCTGCACCCAAGCTGATTTCACCTGTTGGCTTCAGGATCAATTGCGTCCGCGTTTCCGGTTGTAATAAAGCCCGCAAGGAACCTGTCAGCCCCGGAAATTCATCAGGCGTCTCCTGAGCTGTTGCGCTTGCTTCCTGCGTTTCCGGATCTTCAACTGTAACTGTTGTGTAATCTGGTTTGGCAGGTTCTGGAGCCGTCTTCTGCTTGACAGAAATCAGATACTCGCTCTTCTTGCCTCCTTCAGGACGCGTGATGGAAACATCAAACAAAGCGACCCAAGGTTGCTCTGAAATCCATTTCTGGATCTTCTTCAGGCTCCCACCCGATTTTTCAATCCGTGCATGAACGTCATCGCGAACATGCTCCATCAGCTTATCCAGCGCAAAATGAGCCTTGCCAAAACTCATCAGCAGGCCATTACCTTTTGTGCTCAAGAAGGTGTCCAGACGCTCTCTCATAGAAGAAAGCTCGCCGGATTGCTTGGTTTGACTGTCTTTCAATTCATTCAGATTGACAGTCAGCGATGCGAGGTTTTTGGCAGCAGCTTGCGGCAGCGCTCTCATCTTGCCGATTTCTGACATGGTATGAGAGGTCGGCTTGTATTCAACCACCCAGGCTGGCTCAAGCATATCGTTCTCAATCAGGAAGCCTTCAATCTTGTGATAGCGAACCTGCTTCAGAATGAAGTAGTCTGGCAACATGGCCGAGATGTTATCACCCCGTTGCTTAGCCGCTACGAGCGTACTGCTCCAAGCCATCGCCAGATCACTTGGCTTTTTAACGATCGGCAGTTCATCTACGCCATCCTCACCAGTCGGCACCAGTTTCAGGGCCTCCATCATCTCATTGGAGCGCAGGCCATTCAAAACCAGTTGAGGTTTATCGCGCAACTCACTCTTCGTCAGTCCCTGCTGCGGAACCACATCACTGTTGTCGAAGAATGTACTGTTGCCTACTGTTCTCGGAGCAGGATCGTGACGCAGCTCTGTGTTGATGTCGTAATATCCGCCATCTTTCTGAATGGAAACGGAGATCAGCGCCGCCCACGGCTGCTTAGCGATCCATGCCTCAGTCTTCTTGGCGCTGTGATGGTCCGCCAGATGCTGCTCAGTCAACTGCGATGCCACCTCACGTAGGCTGGCCAACGCGTACTGCGCCCGGCCATTCTCATGTGAGAGGCTTTCTGTGCTGGAAAGGATCGCATCTCCAAAGCTCATGGCAGCCAGCAAATCATTGCTGGCATTCAGCGCTTCGCCCAGCTGCTTGGAAGTTGCCATTCGATAAGCAACAACATCTTTCTCGATATCATTCAGATAACGCACATCCTGCTCGGTCACAGCGTGTGCTCTGGCAGTATCGACTGCTTCACTCAAACCCTTGCTAAAAGCATTCTGGCGCAAGAGCGTGTTGACATCGCCAACAACTTCTTTGTTCAGGGCCTTCAAGTTCTGGCTCAGGAACACCAGCAGCTCTTTGTGATTACTGGATAAATCCTCTGGTGCAGCCAGTGCTGCGACCTTCAGGAAGGCAAGGAAGCGAGGATCATGAGCGGCATCTTCAAAGATTTGCTTGGCCAACGCACGTGCATCATTGTCCAGCCCGGTTCTAAACTGCATACGCAGATATGTGTCAGCCTTGTCTTGAGCCATACCCAACAGACCTGTGATCAGTCGTTGCTTTTTTGCAGCTTCCGGTCCTTCATGTGCAGTACCTGTCGGGTCATTGATAAAGGCCGTTTTCTTTTCTTGATACGCTTGGAATTGCTGCTCAAGCTCCGGGCTCACCGCCAAATCCAACTCATGCATAGCCAGCATTGCCGGATGTGGTTTTAACTCTAATGGTTCGCTGCGTGGCTGAGGTGCAGATGGTTGCTCAACAGTCTCCAACTTAGGCTGCCCAACAGCTTGGGACGTGCCGTTGACAGCAGCCGTCTGGCTTCCCTCAGGCTTGGGAGTGTCAACAATAACGTAATCGCTCAGATCAGGATCTGATGTCATGTGATCAAGCGTGTTCGCATGTGCAGTGAGCGGGGATTCTGCTTCGGTTGGAACTGGCTTTGCACTCTGCTGTGAGGACGCCTCGGTATTACTCGCACCGTGCCCCATCAACTTCTCTGGAGGTAATCGGTAGCCTTCATAGCGAAGCTTCTTTGCGGCGCGTGACATTCCATCCGTCGGGTTAGATGGTTCACCCTCCGGTTTATGATGCTTGTGATAAGCGAGTGGGCGCAATTGAGGGTCTTTCGCCCCGGCCTTTGCTGGACGGCTGTGCTTTGTAGATTTTCCGTTCAGCTCATCCAGCTGATCCAGCAAGCGATGCACATTCTTTGGCTCGGCATGGCCCAGCATATGCCCTTTATGAGAACTGGTTGTTTTCTTAGGTGTGGCCCCTTGTTGGTCTGGATTGACCTGAGGCTGCGAAATTTTTGAATGAATTGGAGAACGACCCACGGGACACCTCATAAATTCCCGGTGTTGGCCTCCATTGTTCAGGAGTGCCGGAACACCAACGTGAAAACAGTAAATTCCATTGATTTGTCAGAGTGATCAGGAACCAATGATCACCATGTCTGAGCCGTACTTGGGCAAAGGCACATGGATTACATCGTCTGCGCTCTCTTCAGCAGAAGGCTGCGCGCGCTCCAGTCGTGCGTTTGCATCAAGCAGCAGATCAAACGCTCTACGCATAAGCTCAACGCCACCACCCGTAGAAACCTCAGTCCAGTGAGAAACGCGCTGTCCGGTGATCGACGCGATGATATGTGGCTGAGTGAATGCGTTGCCGTTGCTTTTCAAAAGCATGAGAGCCTGGTCAGCAGAAAGGTCAACCTTGCGCAGACCACTCGTCAGTGCCATCATGATAAAATCCTCATGATGTTGGCACAAAATCAGATGACTGCGCTCATCGACGCAGAAGAAATAGGCACCATTACACGGCTCTGGCAGGTCCAGATCAAAACTGGACGAAAACGCCCGAACCAACTCATCAAATGCAGTCGTCTCAGCCATGGCATACTCCTCACCATGAGTGGAAGAGATCTTGGAATGAAGATCTCAATGCAGTTGAGATTGGCACTTCTACAGAGGAGATACTGTGCTGATCGGAACAGTTACTTTCAGAAAATGTAGAAAAACGGAGGCAGGTCGAGAGCTAAGGTAAAGTATAGGTTGAATTACTTATTTTCATCTATCACCCTCATGGGAACGGTGTATGCTGGCTAAGTTAAGTTCCTACCTTTTCTCCGGTAATCCATACTTCGATGATTTCGTTTAAGCATATGTATTTGCGGGCATTACCGCTCTTCCTCACTGGCAGCGCTGCCTTGTTCACCAACTGGACAGACACTTACGTCTCCAGCTATTTCGGTGCACCCGCTGTTGCCGCAGTCGGCATCTGCGGCATGATGTTTTATGTCCTGTTTTCATTCTCCAACGGCTTTTCCATCGCAATCCAATCCTTCACTGCTGGATTTCTGACCAGTCGAGAAAACAATGAAGTGCTGGACGCGTTTGTGGTCTGCCTGATCTTGGGCGTAAGCTTTGGCCTCTTGCTTACAGCAGCTTCAATCTATTTTCTCGAAGACATACTCAGTTTCATGAATCCGGACGCTAAAGTCAGAGAAGCCTCAAGGCGATACCTGGAATTCCTCCTCTATGCGACGCCGTTTTATTATATGTGCGGTGCCTCCCGTGGCCTCCTTATTGCTGTCGGCAAAGCGTGGACCGTCTCCTACATCGGCATTGGAACGCAAATTGTGAATGCAGTTGCAACTGTCATGCTGGCATTTGGTTGGGCTGGAGCTCCTAAACTGGGAATTTCAGGAGTTGGGTTCGGCACCTTCATCGCATTCGCGCTTGCAGCGGTGTTCTATGTGTCAGCAGCGCTACAAGCGATCTCGCAGCAAAAACTCATGCTTGGAGTACTATCTCTGCCTCTGGTTGCTGAGATTTTGAAGAAGGCATTCCTGTCAGCCTCCCAAAGCACAATCTATGCTCTTGGCATTTTCTCAAGCTATTGGATTGTCGGGCATCTGAGCGTTCTAGCTCTGGCTGTCTATCAGGTTATCACGCAAGCAACACTCATCCCGATTTATATGGCAAATGCCTTGGGAAGCGTGGCGATCAGTCAGGTAGGTCAGGCAGTTGGGGCTAAAAACCTGTCAGGAGCTCAACAAGTTGGCCTGAAGATGATCTCAGGCGCGGCCTACCCAATTGTCATCTACGCTCTGCTCGTCATGGTGCTCTCTGAGGACGTCCTGCTCCTTTTGTTGGGAGAAGCATTGGATGAACCGCAATTCATTATGGTGTTCACTCTCTCCTGCTTAATCTTGCCAATCAACATTGCGGGAGCAGTGATGAATTATGTTCTGCAAGGTGCCCAACTGTTCGGGCGAGCCTGGACAGTCTCAGCAATCACGCAATGGCTTGTATTCTTACCGCTGGCTTATGTATTCGGCGCCTCAATGAGTTACGGATTGGCAGGTGTAATTTTCGCGGACTTTATTTATCGCGTTGGCTTGTTCCTGACACAGTACAGTTTCTGGAAAGGCTATTCGGAACCTGCATTGGCGAGAGCCTCAGCAAAAACATAACAAACCGCAGGCCTCTTTCAGACACCTGCGGTTTATTGGCTGGGCAAGCCGTGGAGGGCTTCGCCTCAAGCCGTTGCCATCTCAGTCTCTGGTTTGTGCAAGCTCACAACAATCGCAACCGCCAAGCCGTTTGCGAAGTAGTAAGTGGCGTCCAGGCCGGTAAAGCCGAAGAGGAAAGGGGCCAACAGGAATAGCGCTCCAACCGCTCCATCAACGGCCAGATGTAAACTGTAAGGCAGCACACGGAGCACACCGAACTGATGATCTGTCAAAAGCGTCAAGATCAACGCTGCTGTGCCTGTGCCAACAGATAGCCAAAGCGCCAATGGGTTGGCTGCTCCAAGACCAAGAATGAAGGGCAAACCGATCAACGCAAAGGCAACGGGATAATCCAGATAAGCATGGATGCTTTTTGTAACGAAACGGAGGGACATGACAGGGTTCCTTTTTGACTGTGTCGGTCTTTCGTTTTGGGCACAGTCAGATTAGGAGAAGCCCCCGTTTTGCTCAATTTCAGGACGTTCAAAGAAATATGCAGATCGTTCAGAATGGATATCAATATGGAACAATTGAGCTGATTTCTCTCAATGAGATGTGCGATACGCTGCTGGTGTTATACCCACTTCCTTCTTGAAAACCCGCGTAAATGCAGATTCAGAAGCATATCCGGCAAGCGCTGCCACTTCAGACACGCTCATCTGATCATCAACCAAGCCCTGCTGAGCAATCTGCATGCGCCAACTGGTCAGGTATTGCATGGGCGTAAGACCCATCTTGCTGGAAAACTGCGTCGCAAACCCTGTTCGCGAAAGACCTGCCTCCCGCGCCAAACCCTCTACGCTCCATTCGTGCGCAGGAGCCTTATGAAAGGCTGCCAGCGCTCTACTCAACTGCGGATCAGCAAACCCGGCAAGCCCGAGGTGCTTTTCACCTTCCTGCTCAATGAAACTGCGCAGTGCCTGAGCAAACAAAACCTCAGTCATCTTTAATGCGATCAGATCACCGCCAAGGCGCGTGCCATGCGTTTCATCTCCGATCAGCCGCAGTGTAGCCTCCATCCAACGCCCAGCAGCTTCACCATAGTTTGATATATGGATGTAATCAGGCAGCTGATCAAAGATGAGATGGCGAGCATCGCGAGCCAGCGAGATGTGACCACAAATTAATTGCGTCTCACGTTCATCCTGCTCCCCGCCGTAAACCAACACACCTTCACCGTTGTAACCGGAAAGTTCCAGAACACGATCCAGCGGCAGGATGACTTCCTCTTCAGAGCGCCCGCAATAGATGTCATGCGCGGCACCATGAGGAACGATCAGTAAGTCACCTTGAGCGAGCAACACTTTCTTGCCGGTCTCCTTCACCCGCACCATGCAATCTCCTCGGTGGGCAAAGTGAAAGCGGGCTACATTCTCAAAGGAAGGCACGGCAACGCCCCACGGCACCGTAAAAGAGGTGCGGAAGTAAAGCGTGCCTTTGACGGAAAGGCGGGTGAGGATGTCACTGAGCGTATCAAGCATCATGCAATTATGGATGAGAGGTGCTTAAACGTCTACTCACCTGAACGATCTGATCGATATTGCGAATGATCTACATTATCTGAAACCGTATTGACGTGTTGTAAGCTTATCTAGTTTCACAAAAGTCAGCGTTACTCGTCTTAGCTTGCGAAGCAAAATGCTTCTGTCTGTTAAACAGAATAAAGAAGAAAAAAATGAAACTAAGACAATATTGCCACATTACAGCGCTGATTATTGTAACTGGGCTGACAGCGATGCCAACAACACCTGCGTATGCTGCATCCGATCACGTACTTGAATTCCGATTTGGTGGCAGGGGGCGTAACCCAGTTGTAGACACCATGCGCAACTATATCTTGGGATGTCTGCCTAACAGAACACGGATTGAAGGTGAGAACCCTGTAGCGGCGGCAGGTCCATGGACTGTTAGAGTTCCTGCGATTCAAGGTCGTGAATATTCGAATGCAGATGTTGAACGTATCCTTATGAGTCAGGGATGTGCTCGCGTTCGTCCAATAAAAGTTGAGGGCGTCAGAGCCTGGGGTCCTTAATTTGTTGCCCGAGGCTCGCAGAGACTTAAAGAGCTTCGGGCACTATCTTATCAAGATCGCACGAAAATCGTTCACGTTTGTCAGAGTAGGGCCGGTGATGACGCTGTCGCCAATTGCCTCAAAGAACCCATGCCCGTCATTGTCAGCAAGTGACAGCCGCGGATTGATCTTCTTGTCCCAGGCTCTTTGTAGGGTAGAGGGATCACAGTAAGCCCCTGCAATCTCCTCAATCCCGTCAACACCGTCTGTATCTCCAGCAAGCGCGTAGACGCCCAGCTGGCCATCTAAAGCAACCGCGAGTGAAAGAAGGAACTCCACATTCCGTCCGCCACGACCATTGCCTTTGATCGTCACAGTCGTCTCACCACCGGAAAGCAACACGCATGGCGCTTTGAATGGCTGCCCATGAGAGGCAACCTGCTTTGCAATCCCGGCCATCACAACACCTACATCCGTGGCCTCGCCCTCAATGCTGTCACCCAATATGTACGCTGGAACACCTTGCTTCTCGGCAATAGATGCAGCTGCTTCCAGCGCCAACTGCGGAGCAGCGATCATATGTGTCTCGATAGGACTGAGGCGTGGATCGCTGTCATCAGGTGTTTCACCGGCGCCGTCTTCCAGAATCTCCAGCGCTCTTTCTGGAAGCTGGATCTTATACCGCTCCACAATCGCCAGAGCATCGGCACAGGTGGTCGGGTCAGCAACCGTTGGACCTGATGCAATGTTAACCGGATCATCACCGGGAACGTCGGAGATCAGCAGGTTGATCACTTTGGCAGGATGGCACGCTGCAGCCAAACGCCCGCCTTTGATCTGCGAGAGATGCCGCCGCACGCAGTTCATTTCGCTGATCGTAGCGCCACACCGCAACAGCTCCTTGTTGATGCACTGCTTGTCTTCCAGCGAAAGCCCCTCAAACGGCAAAGGTAGGAGCGAGGAACCACCACCAGAAATGAGGCAGAGAACTGTGTCATCAGCAGAAAGATCGGAAACAAGCTCCAACATACGCTTGGCTCCAGCCAATCCTGCTTCGTCAGGCACTGGATGCGCTGCTTCAATAATCTCGATGGACTTGCAAGGAACGTTGTAGCCGTAACGTGTGATTACCAGACCACTGAGGTGGCCTTCCCAGTTATCTTCCACGGCCCGTGCCATGGCTGCGGAGGCTTTCCCCGCACCAATAACGATGAGCCGCCCTTTGGGCGTGTCAGGCAAAAACTTCGGGATGCACTTTTCCGGTTGAGCAGACTCAATGGCCGCATGAAACAGGTCTCTCAGAAAACGCTTAGGATCAACTGCCATTGCTGATCACCCCCGATTGCTACCGAAAAGTTTCGGTTATCTTTTTGAATTTCTTCGTATTTTCTAGCTTTAACCCGCAACTATTTCCAGCAAAAACCTATAGGCTCCGCTCTCTGATGGGAAAGCGGAGCCTGTCACTTTTCGAAACTTGATCGAAACCTGAAAAACTACAGAGAGTTATCTCAGTAGGAAGCCGTTTCCAACAGGATCATCATTTTCCCGCCAGAAGGTTGCTTCTCCGCTGTAATGTGCTTTGCCTGCTACCTGTGCGATGATTGCATCATGTGGTCCGCAGTTGGCATCCGCGAAATAAGTGCCTTCAAAGCTTGTTGCAATCAGGCTCTCAAATCGCCGCGTCTGCCCTGTGTTAATCAGCCCCTTCGCGGCTTGTGCAGCCAATCTCGCGGTTACACCGGACCCGGTTGGGCTGCGGTCTACCTGGCTGTCAGCAAACACGCAGATGTTCGCAGTTGGGTCAGCGCTGTAAGCGTCATTGCCATCTGTCAGGATAGTTCCATACAGGAATGCAAGATCAGCATCATCCGGATGCTGAAGCGTCACTGCTGCACGAATAGCATCGCTTACAGCGTTTGCAGCATCAACCAGATCACGTGTTCGGGATTTCTGTACATCCAAGCCAAACGCAGAAGCAGGCGCTAGACCATAAAATGCGCCTCCATAGGAGACATCGACGGTCAGTTCACCCAGGCCTTTCACATCAACCGTCACGTCGCGGGAATGAAGGAATGCTGGCACGGAATCGAAGGAGACTGCACCAGGGACACCGTTGTCGACCTCCACAGAAGCAACAACCAAACCACAAGGGCATTCGATGCGCACTTCAGTGACGGGTGATTTAGCTTCAACCAAGCCATGATCAATTGCGTAACGGCCCAGAGCGATCACGGCATGACCGCACATGGTGCTGTAACCTTCATTATGGATGAAGAGTACACCAAAATGAGCATCTGGATGAGACGTTTCAACGAGGATCGCGCCATACATATCGAAATGACCACGTGGCTCAAACATCAGAAAATGTCGGAGGTGGTCAAGGTTATCACGTGCATAGCGACGCTTTGCCAAAATGGTTTCGCCGGGGATCTCCGGATAGCCGTCGGTCACGATACGAAGCGGCTCGCCACCTGTATGCATGTCAACAACACTTATTTTCTGTTGCTTATCCATGTTCTCCCCCAGAACTAGTCGGAATGCCTTATTTCCGAACTGTTTGTCTTAGCATAGAGCTCCTTCAGCGCATTTCGTTTAATTAGCTGCAATCAATCGGAAAAATGCGCTCAAGCAAAAACGAGCCCCTTCATAACCTGTACGGAGGGGCGGCTCAATATACTGTGAAATATTACTGCTCAAGTGATTTGGAGTTTTTCTTAAGATGCTCGTGGCTCTTGGTGTTTATGGCGGCTTGTTTGCGTTTTCATTTCTAGCTGCCACGTTAGCTCCGGGCTCATCAGAGGCAGTTCTCAGCGGCTTGTTACTAGCGGGGGGCTGGGATCCGATAATCTTGATTGCATCGGCTTCGCTGGGCAATGTCGCCGGCTCAGTGTTCAACTGGTATTGCGGACGTTTTTTGTCTCACTATAAAGATCGATCGTGGTTCCCGGTAAAAGAACATCAATTCAAGCAAGCTGTGCGCTGGTTTAAGCGTTACGGACAAGCCTCAATGTTGCTCGCATGGGTGCCAGTTATTGGCGACCCACTCACACTCATTGCCGGCACTTTGCGCATGAAATTCATAAACTTTCTGGTGCTGGTCGCAATCGGCAAAGTGGCCCGATATCTGTTTGTGTATTACGCAGTCACGTTTTGGCAGGGATAACCCACGGATTAAGCATGGTTTTAAATAATCAATTCTGATTAGAGTAAATGGCCGAACCCTATGGGTTCTATAGATAAAATTAATTTTATATGTGCAATGCAATTTATCATGACTTAGCGGAAATATCGACAATGCAGAAGGGGGGTGATAGAGAAAAACGATCTTTACTCGAACTCACCTTTTGGAAATGCCTTCGTCCACGTCTAACGTCTCCATCGCTTATCGCAAACTGAAGCAAGCAATCCTCGAAAACCGGCTCGGTCCGGGTACGCAGGTGCTTGAGCAGGAAGCGGCTACCCAGCTGGAAATGAGCCGTACGCCAGTGCGTGAGGCCATGCTAATGCTGCAGAAGGACGGGCTCGTGGAAATGCGCCCGCGTCAGGGTATGCGCGTTCTTCCAATCACTGTCGGCGATATCTCGGAGATCTACGAGATCCTTGAAGTTGTTGAAGGGCTTGCCATTCGCAAGCTTGCTGAAAAGCCAATCAGCGAAAAGCAGGCACGTGCACTTGAGGACTCTGTCACCCTGATGGATCTTTCACTTGAACGTGGAGACCTCAGCGTTTGGACATCTGCTGACAAGAAGTTTCACGAGGATGTCGTCAAGTTTAGCGGCAACGTGCATCTGGAAACTGTCTTCCTACAGCTCTGGGACAGATCGCAACGCGCGCGCAACATGCTGCTGAAAGCGCATGGTGCCCCTGTCAACTCCGCTCAGGAGCATTGGGAGCTGTTGAAGTTTATCAAAGAAGGCAAAGCGGCGGAAGCTGTCGAATTTCAGAAAAGCTTGCGTGCTGAGGCAGCAGAGCAAATCTGTAAAATGATCTTTGACGTGATGAGCGGAATGGTTCCGTCAAACTAAAAGCGGGACCGAAGCCCCGCCTTTCCTGAAATCTTAGTCTGCTTCCCAAAGGTGCCCGGGTTTTCCAGTCACATATCCGTTTGCCAGCGCACCTGGCAGCTGTTGTGTTTGCAGACGTGCTACGGCCTCGGCACTTTCAATCTTTCCGTCAACGAGATCACGATAGATCTTGGCAATCGCAATCATATCAATATCATGCGGTGAAAGACGCAAGCGGCCAACGCCTTTTGTCAAAAGCTCGTCGCGGCCAAGCGTGATGGCTTGAACACTGTGAGACAGTGTTTGAATACCATTCGCTGCAAGGAACTTCTGATCATCCAGTGTCGTTACGTCCATGCCATCGAGATCACGGTCGCAGATGAACTGACAGTTATCTTTGTGCAGCTTGTGAGCGCGTGCATGGTAGCAGCGACCAGAGACGGCCAGTGGCAGACGACCAAATGCAAACAGCTCGATGGTAAGATCTGGCAGAGCCTGCGCAATCGCTTCAACAGACTTGATCGGCAGTTCAACGGGCGGGCAGAACGTTTCCATACCCAGGTTTATGAGAACCTTCGCTGTCTGCTCATTGTAGATGTTGAGGAACGGTCCACCAACGAAAGGTTCACCAGAGCGTTTATGAACACTCGCAATATCGTTAGCTTCTACCAGTTCGCAATCTGCTGAAAGGGCATTGATGGACTTACGATCACGCATGGTGACGGGCAGCGCAATCGTTGAGAAGACAACTGTTTTACCTGCATTGGTGAGGCGCTCATAAATCTCAGGCCACACCTTGTCGTTAAACGGCATGCGTTTGCCACAAATAACTTCGCCAATGTAAACGCGCTCAACAGGAGCTTCATCTGCTACACGCGCATAAAAGTCGACGAGTTTTTCGTTGGACCAGTTGAAGAAGTTAGGACCAATGGAAAGTTCGATCTTGCTCATGATTGGTCCTTATCTCCAGATCTTTTTGTAGGCGCCGGTGGTTTCGCGTCCACCTTCTGTCATTGCGCTCAACATGGCTGAAACTTCTTCTTCCGCATTGCCGCCTGCATCCATGGCATCAACAGCTGCACGGAAGGCTTTCACTACCTGTGAAATGTAGGCTTTACCGCGCTGGCGACCTTCAATCTTAACTGCGGTCACACCTGCTTTTTGAAGGCGCGGCAACAAGCTTGCAGCATTCAGGCTAACTGGGTCTTCAAACAGGTAGGAGGTCTCTCCCTCTGCTTTAAAGCGTCCCTTACAAAGCGTTGGGTATCCAGCAGTTTCGCCTTCACCAAAACCATCAATGGTAAAGCCGCCCAGACGGGCATAAAGATTGCTGCCGTCCTCGTCGTAAGAAACATCGCCTGGAGGGGAGCAAACGCCAGTCAGGTTTGGAGACTTGCCTGTAGCGTATGAAGACAAAGCGCAGCGCCCTTCCGTCATCACGCATAGGCCGCCAAACACAAAGACTTCAGTCTCGACCGTGACCTCTTTATTGAGCTTGACGATTTCTTCAACGGACATGACACGTGGAAGAACCACACGCTGCACGCCAAAGGTGTCCTGATAAAAGCTGATGGACTCTGGTGTTGCCGCAGCAGCTTGTACGGAAAGGTGCAGACGCAGGTTCGGATGCTTCTCTTGTGCGTAGTCAAGCACTGCAATATCGGCAGCAATGATCGCATCAGCACCAGACGCAGAAACAGCATCAACCGCGCGCTTCCAGATGTGTGTGTCACCCGCCCGGGCAAACGTGTTCACAGCAACAAGAACGTGCGAACCGTGCTTGTGAGCGAGGCGAACCCCGGCATTCAGTTCCTTTTCAGAGAAATTCAGACCGGGGAAATTACGAGCGTTGGTTTCGTTGCGCAAACCGCAGTAAATGCTGTGTGCGCCCGCTTCTGCGGCGGCTTTAAGAGCAGCTGGTGTACCGGCTGGGCAAACAAGCTCCAGTGACGGATTATTATCGTTGCGCTGTCCAAGCATAAAACACCTTCCAGAAAATAACAGAGTGAACCACTTGGTTCGCGCAGGGCGCCTTCACCCTGCAGCGGCAATCAGGAAGTGGCAGTTGGTGCGTCGAGTAGTCGGCGCAGATGATCTAATGTCTTGTTGGTCGCTCCATCCACGACTTCACGTGGGCGACCATTGAAACCAAGGAACTCAGCAGGAGAGAGGTCGGCTTCTTCCATGGTGTTGCGAAGCGCAAGCACAGCGTCCGTGTCACCTTCGATCACCAGATCGCGGGTAAAGAAAACGGCATCACCATCGTAGGTGCCATCAACCAGCCCTAACAGGACGATGAGTGGTCCAGAAATACGCGCCGCACCATCAGGCGCATCTTTACGCTTGAACATCTCAACCGTTGCATGTTCGCCATTCGGAATCATGCGGAAGACATGCGGGATATCAATCGGGTCGATTATGAAATGCGTGCGTTTGTATGTGTCCAAACGCTCGAAGAGGTCTGGGCGATTATGGGCAAGCCGACGCACAGCTCGGGTCAGAGCAAAGCCAAGCGGAGGAACCGGCAATATGCCGAGAGCTTTTTGCAGGGCAGGAGGAAACAGGCCTCGGTCCGGTTTAAAGAACATACTTTAATCTCCACTGATCAGTATCCTCTCCTATTAATCCTAGCGGAACTCATCATTGATGGAGGTCAAGGACCAGAGCGACAACACCCTTCAAATGTGTGTTAACCCAGCGAACAGATCCCGAGTTTGCCTAGTAATCTGGAATTGGCATGTATTGGCGTACCGAAAAGAAGTTCGAGACACTCTCCAGCTTTCTCAATGTATTGGAAGCAAAGCAGGAGCTTGTGAGAGTAAAGGCGCCGGTCTCAGCTCAGTTTGAAGCGACAGAAATCCATCGTCAGGTGATTGAGCAGGGCGGTCCCGTGCTTCAGTTTGATAATACGATCACATGTTCGGGAACGCACAGCAATATGCCGCTTCTGACCAATGTGTTCGGCACGCGAGAGCGCGTCGCTCTAGGGCTCGGCTGTGCACCAGATGAGCTTCCGGCCCTAGGTGAACTTCTGGCCTATCTTCGCTCGCCGCAACCACCAAAGGGCCTGAAAGGCTTCATCGATGCGCTGCCTGTTGCCAAAGCAGCCTGGGCAGCTCGTCCAAAACGCTTGCGATCATCTCCACTGATAGACATGCCGGTTGATCTGGAACAGTTCCCAGTGCAGATGTGTTGGCCAAACGATGCTGGCCCGCTGATCACATGGGGCATCGTCATCACACGTCCTCCGGGGAAAGATGATCCCTCTCAATACAATCTGGGTATCTATCGTGCGCAGGTCATCGGCAAAGACAAAGCAATCCTGCGCTGGCTCGCCATGCGTGGTGGAGCAGCCCACCATCGCCTCTGGCAAGCGCGTGGCGAGCGTATGCCGGTTGCCGTGGTCATCGGCGCAGATCCTGCAACAATCTTGTCAGCTGTCATACCAACACCCTCCGATGTCAGCGAACTGATGATTTCCGGTGTCTTGTCCGGTGGACGACCAGAGCTGATCCCATGTAAGCACGTTGACCTGCATGTGCCAGCATCCTCTGAGATTGTTCTGGAGGGCTTTGCGGAGCCATTAGAAACAGCTGAGGAAGGCCCATTCGGGGACCATACCGGCTACTACAACGACCCTGATCAGTTCCCAGTTTTCAAAGTATCGGGTATCCGCGCCCGCAAGGATCCAGTCTACATGAGCACCTTCACCGGCAGAGCGCCAGACGAACCTGCAGTCCTGTCCGAAACCATGAACGATGTTTTCTTGCCATTGCTGAAACAACAAATTCCAGAGGTCGTCGATCTATGGCTCCCGCCTGAGGCGTGTTCCTATCGAATTGCAGTTCTCAAGATCAAAAAAAGTTATCCCGGTCAGGCACGCCGCGTGATGATGGGCATGTGGTCGCTGCTGCCTCAATTCACCATGACCAAGCTGATCATCACCGTTGATGAAGACATAGACTGCAGAAGCTGGAGCGATGTGATGTGGGCCGTTGCCACCCGCATGGACCCATCTCGTGATCTCGTTGTTCTGGATCGCACGCCTGTCGACACATTGGATTTTGCATCTGGTTTGGAGGGTCTGGGAGGCAAACTTGGTATTGATGCAACGACCAAAATCGGATCAGAAACGCGCACTGACTGGCCAGAAGTGATGCGTATGCCGGAAGAGCTGACCAAGAAGGTTGAAGATCGCTGGGATGAACTGTTCCCCGGTGGCTTGCCTAAAAAACAAAACCAGGATCAACCAAAGGATGCTATCACCCCTTCAGAGATAAAGAATTCTCCTGAAGGAAGTGAGTAGGCTGCATGACGAAGCGTATCATTGTCGGAGTATCGGGCGCATCCGGAGCTCAACTTGCTCTGAAAACGCTGGAAATCCTGAAAGTGCTGAGTGTCGAAACGCATCTGGTGCATTCAAAAGGAGCCGTTGCTTCTGTCCAACATGAGCTTGGCAAGGATGGTGTTGAGCAGCTCAAAGCACTTGCATCCATCACCTACACACCTGATGAAATGACAGCCGCTATTGCAAGCGGCTCGTTCCACACTGACGGTATGATCATCACGCCATGCTCCATGCGTACACTATCAGGTGTGGCCTATTCGTTCTCGGATAATCTGCTCACACGCGCTGCTGATGTTGTGCTCAAAGAGCGCCGCAAGTTGGTTCTCGTCCCGCGTGAGACACCTTTGCATGAGGGGCATTTGGAGGCGATGCTCAAGGTGACTCGGATGGGTGGAATTATCGCACCGCCGGTGCCTCCATTTTATGCAGATATGCAAAACAAAGCGGATATGCTCAAAGAAATTGCTGCTCGCGGCATTAATACACTAGGAATTGATCCCGGCGTGAACATGACTAAGTGGCAATAGAATTATCCTAGGTTACTTTACTGTAATCTTATGAAAATTCATCTTCCACTTTGCGGCTTAAGTTTACCGGCGATAGCTACCTTTACCTCGGAATTGAATAGGTAATTTCTATTCAATTTTAATAGAAAAATACTAAAGGTGAAGATAATGTCCCTGTGTTTTAAGCGCCCCCTCTGGTTTGGCCTCTTCGTATTTTCGGCTCTTTTCCTAGTGTTAGCGCTAGGTCAGAAAGCGAATGCGACATCTATCACTCTGGATACCACTGATACCGAACTCTGCGAAGTTCAGGTCACAATTGGACCGGAGGCTCCCAACGGACCCATTCATAGATTTACTGATATCGATGCGGATGATCGCTACACCTTCCAGACGAATAAGCTCTGCAATCGCCGCTCTGTAGGTGGTGAGGCATGCCTGGAAGATTACACCGAATGGTCATGTTGTGAAGCGAAAGACGGCGAGGACATCACCTGCAGAGTGCCTTAAATTAGGTCTCCCAGCTCAATTGCACAAAAAACGACCTTCTCTAAGTCGGCGCAATTTGCCAACATAGTTCCTACGACGAGTATTGTATGTCGAGGAATATATGAAAACGATTGGCTTATTAGGAGGAATGAGCTGGGAGAGCACTGCTACTTATTACAGACTGATTAATCAGCAAACACGTTTACGGCTTGGCGGACTCCACTCTGCTGAGTTGGTTTTATGGTCTTTTGATTTTTCTCAGATCGAGTTGCTTCTTGCTCACGGAGAGTGGGAAGAAGCGGGTAACCTGCTAAAACAGGCGGCGCTGAAATTAGAAGGTGCCGGTGCTGATTGCATTGTGATCTGTGCGAACACAATGCACAAAGTCGCCTCCTACATCCAGGATGGTTTGACGATCCCATTCATTCATATTGCTGAAACAACTGCGAATGCCATTCAAAAGGTAAAGCGCAGGAAACCACTTTTGCTTGCAACGCGCTACATTATGGAACAGGATTTTTACATCAGAAGATTGCAGGATACCTACGGATTATCGGTAGTGATCCCTGACAATGGAGGGCAAGCCGTCGTCCATGACATCGCCTATAATGAATTGTGTCGGGGCCAGATTAATGAGGATTCTCGCCGCACACTCTTGCAGATTGTCAGAAAAGCACAGGACCAGGGTGCAGATAGTGTCATTCTGGGGTGCACAGAGCTTGGACTGTTGGTGGGACAGGAGGATATTTCAGCTCCGGTCGTTGATAGCACCACGGAACATGTGCGTGGAATTTTGGATTTTGCATTGAAGAATGAAAGTGAATTTGAAGAGCTAGTCTAATCAGCGGGAATTTGCCCGCTTCAGGAGGGAAAATAATGAAGAAACTATGGGTCTCTGCCGTACTGGCAGCAGGGCTTGCTTTACCTGCGCAAGCGCAGGAGGCGGCGGACAGTATTGCGCCGGAAATGGCAAGCGGAATCTCCGACAAGCAAATGGTAACCGCGCAGAAGTTTATGGTGGTTGCTGCAAACCCTCATGCATCAAAAGCGGGTTTTGATGTTTTGAAAGCTGGCGGAAATGCCATTGATGCAATGGTCGCTGTGCAGCTCATGTTGGGATTGGTTGAACCTCAATCCTCCGGGATCGGCGGTGGTGCCTTCCTCGTTTATTACGACGCAGAAGCGGGCGAGCTGACCACATATGACGGTCGTGAAACAGCGCCTGTATCCGCAACACCAGAATTGTTTCAAAACGAAAACGGCGAACCGCTCAAATTCTATGATGCAGTTGTTGGCGGCCTATCTGTAGGAACGCCAGGCACAGTAAAGCTGCTGTATGATACTCATGCGAAATTGGGCTCTCTGCCATGGGCAGATCTGGTTGCACCTGCCATCAAACTCGCAACAGACGGCTTTGAAGTTTCGCCACGCCTGAACGCTTTGATCACCAATGATCAAGAGCGCCTCTCTCGTTTCGAAACAACGAAAAACTACTTCCTGCCGGGTGGCACTCCTTTGCCAGTTGGGCACCTGCTCAAAAACCCAGAGTATGCAGCGACACTGACTGCAATTTCTCAAAATGGAGCGGACGGTTTCTATTCCGGAGATATTGCAAAGTCCATCGTTGAGACTGTTCAGTCTGCTAAGGGCAATCCGGGTAAACTGGCTCTTGAGGATCTGGCAAACTACCAAATCAAAGAGCGTGCCGCTGTTTGTGCAGAGTACCGCGCCTTTGAAGTTTGTGGCATGGGCCCACCATCCTCTGGCGCTCTGACTGTTGGTCAAATCCTCGGTCAGCTCAACAGCTATGACCTGCCTTCCATGAACTCAGGCGATCCGAATGCATGGCGCTTGATTGGTGATGCATCCCGTCTCGCCTTCTCTGATCGCGGTCGTTACATGGCGGACAGTGATTATGTGCCAATGCCAACCAAAGGCCTTGTTGCGCCTGCTTACCTCAAAGAGCGCGCAGAGTTGCTGAGTGGTGACAAAGCATTGTCAAAAGAGCAGGTGGTGCCGGGGAACCCAACCTGGGATCACGCCTTGTTGCTGGCTGACGATGAGAGCATTGAACTGCCATCAACCAGTCATTTCTCAATCGTAGATGCAAACGGCAATGCTGTTTCCATGACGACCACAATTGAGAACGGCTTTGGCTCACGTTTGATGACAAATGGTTTCCTGCTCAACAACGAGTTGACGGACTTCTCTTTCCGTACGCATCGTGACGGTGTGCCGATTGCGAACCGCGTTGAGCCGGGCAAACGTCCACGTTCATCTATGTCTCCGACAATCGTGATGAAGGACGACAAACCATTCGTTGTTGTTGGGTCTCCGGGCGGCAGCCGCATCATTGGCTATGTTGCAACAACACTGGTTGCGAACCTGGATTGGGGAATGAACATTCAGGAGGCGATTTCTATGCCGCATCTGGTCAATCGCTTTGGTACCTATGACCTCGAGAAGGGCACCGCCGCTGAAAAGCTGCAACCAGCTCTGGATGCTATGGGTTACAAAACCAATATTCGCGACCTCAATTCGGGCCTTCATGGAATTGTGATCACGGCAGATGGCCTGCAAGGTGGCGTAGATCCACGCCGCGAAGGTCTTGCTCTGGGTGAATAAAAACCAGAATTAACGAAGCTGAGGCTCGAGAGATCGGCATAATTGTCTCTTGAGCCTTAGCACCCTGCTAAGCGTGTACCAAAGTACGCTCTTAGGTGTCTTCCTTCCTCTGTGATAGCTAGAAACTCTTGAAATTGGCTGTGCCTGTCGGCTCTGGCCTGTGAGGTGCTAGTGCCTATGACGGAGCTACTCCAACATCCACCCCAAGATACTTGCATGCCATCCGTCGTGCATCGGTGGGTGCTGCTGGCTGCAATGAGTTTCATCCTTGGGCTCGCTTTGTTGGATGAAACAGTCGTCAGTCTGGCTCTGCCAACCATCTCAGAAGAGTTTGGTATGACACTCACTCAAGCCCATTGGGTGGTGAATTCCTATCTGTTGATGTTCGCAGCTTTGGTGGCTCTGGGTGGCAAGCTCGCTGATCTGGTGAACATCAATTACCTCATCCTCTCTGGCATGATCATCTTCGGTCTGGCGTCGCTGGCCTGTGGTTTTGCGCCAAACGGAGGCTTCCTCGTAGGCGCACGTGTCGTGCAGGGGGGTGGCGCTGCAATCATGTTCCCTCTGCCCATTGTTGCTATTTCACGCATATTCCCACCCGAACGCAGAGGTTTTGCATTAGGCGTGTTCGGCTCAATCGCCACTATCTTTCTGTCTTCGGGGCCACTCGTGAGCGGCTACTTCACGAGTTATTTCTCTTGGCGATGGATTTTCTGGATCAACCCACCCTTTGTTCTGATTGTTTGTCTGGTAATTGCATTTGCTCCGTTGAAAGGACGCATTGCTCACGGACAGGATAAAAGTCTTTCGGATTACTCATTTGACTGGCTCGGCATTACCACATTGCTTGTGGGGCTTTTCTTCTTCGTTCTGGCCATCATGCAAGCGCCGGAATGGGGTTGGACATCAAGAGATATCGTCTTGTCATTTGTTGTTGGGGTGTCCGCGCTAGCCATCTTCCTCTGGAATGAACTGCATATAAAAGCGCCGCTCATTCAAGTGCGTTTCTTCAAGAAGCCTTCCTTCGCAGTTGCGGCATTTGTGGTCTTTCAGGCGCAATATTCCAAGATTGCAATGTTCATTTTTGGAGCTTTGTACTTTCAGGATAAACTCGGCTTTGCTCCGTTCTTCGCAGGTTTAGCATTGATGTCGGCAGTCGTGATGAATGCAGCAACGGCGGGCTTGAGTGGTGTTTGCGTCGATAAGTTTGGGTTCGTACGCCGGCCATGTGGGGGCTGCTGGTGCTGTCCAGTTCCACTCTGTGGCTAACAGCCTTTATCTCACAGGATAACTATTGGTTGCTGCTCCCCGCGCTTCTCGCATGGGGAGCGGCAATGCCATTGTTGTTTCTGCCATCAATGAAGTCATCAGTGGACTCAGTTGAGCTAACGAAGAAGGGACAGGCGAGTGGTGTGATGATCACATCTCAAATGTTGGGTGGCACAATAGGAATGTCCATCTCTAGTTCGATCTTCCTTTTCACTGAAAGCTATGAGTACGTATTCGGCGCCGCAGCAGCTGTCACTCTGCTGTGCTACCTGCTGTCCTTCATGTACTTTGGAAAAGGCACTGGTGCCTTCAACAGTGAAAAACAGAGCTGATGCAATCACCAGCTCTGATCATAGTGTTATCCCGCTTGAGAATAGACCCGCTTACCATCCACATAAGTCGCTGCAATCGCACGATCATCGCCAAGGATCATCTGAATAAACAGCTGCTCAATCACATTATTGGCGTAAGCCATACGGTGGCGGATCAGTGGTGTTGAGAGCGGGTCAATAATAGCGAAATCCGCTTCCATACCCACTTTGATGTTACCGATCTGGTTTTCCTGATAAAGCGCTTTGGCTGAACCAACCGTCGCCAGATAATAGGCCTGTACCGGGTGCAATGAGTAGCCCTGCAACTGGGCAACCTCATAGGCCGTCCGCATTGTGGTCAGCATGGAGAAGCTGGAGCCACCACCCACATCTGTTGCCAGCCCTACAGTGATTGGCTCATGTGTAAAATGAGAACCGCGCACATCAAACAAGCCAGAACCAATAAAAGTGTTTGAGGTTGGACAATGTGCAATTGATGTCCCGGTTTCATGAATAAGCGCTTTTTCACGGTCATTCAGATAAATCCCATGCCCAAGCACACAGCCCTTTCCCAGCAAGCCAAAGTGCTCGTAAACGCCAACGTAATCAGGATGCTCAGGATATAGCTCTCCCACCCATTCCAGTTCCTGACGGTTCTCAGAAGTATGGGTCTGTAGCAAAGCTTCAGGATGCTCTTTCCAGAGAGCTCCGGTCGCTTCCATCTGCTCAGGAGTAGACGTTGGTGCAAAGCGGGGAGTTATGGAGTAGAGCGCACGACCCTGCCCATGCCATTTCTCCAACAATGCTTTGGATTGATCATAACCTGTCTGCGCCGTATCACGCAGGTTTTCTGGCGCGTTGCAGTCCATCATGACTTTACCGGCAGCGATGCGCATGTTGTATCGCGCAGCCTGCTCAAACAGCGCATCCACGGACTCAGGATGAATGGTGCAGTAAACGGAAGCACTGGTGATGCCGTTTGAAAAGCTTTGCTGCAAATAAACGTCGGCAGCACGGCGCGCGTAGTCAATGGCGCCAAATTTGGCTTCAGCTGGGAAGGTATAAGTGTTGAGCCACTCGATCAGCTGAGCGCCGTAGGAAGCAATAACCTCTGTCTGCGGATAATGAACATGGCAATCCACAAAGCCCGGTAGAATGAATTTGCCGCTGTGATCATGAACAACAGCATCACTTGGCAGCGTCTTAATCAGCTCTGCCGCGTCGCCAACTGCGGTAATCCTACCGTTTTCTGTAACAACCAGCCCATCAGACCAGTCTGTCAGTGCCTCTGCCGGATTATCGCAGAACGGATCGCCGCTAAATTGGAATACATGGCCGCGAAGCGCTGTAATCGTCCGAACAGTGTCTTGCATCAGATCTTCCCCGGGAATTGAACCAAACAGCCATATCTAGCGTAAATCCCGGTAGGGATCGAGGGTAAATACGTAATTACCCGGGAGAGATCTGAGAACAACGTGATGCGTGTAAGAGATCAGTCCTCTTCTACTGCTGCCTCATTGAGTTCAACGTCAATCATCAGATCAGCCGCAATACCTTCCAATGCTTCAGAGACTTCTGCCGGCGACAGATGTGGCGGAATAATAATGCGAGCATTTGCGCGGAACATAAGATCACCACTCATGGAACCCGGTTCAACCAGTGACTCCAGAGTTTCGATGCTCACATGAAGATCTGCCAGCACGCTGGAGACACGACTGATCATGCCGGGTTGATCTTGTCCCAGAATATGAAGAAGCGCATGAGCACCTGCTGGCGCATCACCCGTGTTGTGAACGTGAATGCCAATGGTAAGCCCCACAGACTCAAGCTTGGTCAGAGTTGCTGAAAGGTCTGCTGCCTGTGCTTTTTCAACATGCACACGAACAATCCCCGCAAACTGGCCTCCCAGACGCGAGAGGGAACTGTCGATCCAGTTCGCTTTGTGATCAGCAACCACCTTGGAGATTTCACCAACCAGACCTGGGCGGTCATCGGCAACAACGGTGAGGACAAGCTCTTTTTTCATAACGCATTCTCCACAAAAGCGACCCCTGTGATAGGCTAGGGCCCTGCCTATAATAGCAATGCCAGATGTAGGTGTAAGTCAAACACTTCGATCAAGTTACCCGTATTTTTGCACCTAAGAAAACCTCTGGTATCGACCAATTGCGCAAATTATCATCTTGCTATCTCCAGGGTCGCCAACTAGCTTGCTCCTCGTAAAACTATGGACGGCGTCCCGTGACGGACTGAAATGGATTTCGGGGGCGGTCGACCCACATCGGGGGCCAGAATCGAAGCTGTCTGACGAAATAATGTGTGAAGCTGCGGACTTATAGTGCGCGGTTGATGTTCTATTTCGTTGGTCCATCTATTGTCTTTGCGACGTCTCCTTAAATGACAGCGATAAACCCCTGTTGCCAGTGGCAATGGAAGGCACCGCTGCATGTTGGAGATAGAACATGTCTTATTTTTTGAAGCCCGCGCTCCTCGCAGGAGTGATGGGGCTTTCCTCGTCTGCTGCCTTTGCACATGCGGGACATTTGGGTGAGCTTGCTGGCCACAGCCATTGGATTGGCGTAGCCGCAGTCACCGGCGCTGCAATCATCGCTGGTTTGGCTGCCAAAGCAAAAAAACGATCCTCTTCCTCTGAGGAGAACTCGCCTGAAAATGCTGAGAGCGATGGTGCTCTCTCCCCAGATGGTACAGAAGCAGAGCCAGCATAATGACAATAAAAACAGAAGAAAAACTCGGCGTCATGATCTGCGGACATGGCAGTCGAAACAAAGGTGCAGTCGCCGAATTTGCCCGCCTTGCAAAAGGTATGCGTGAGAGATTTCCGGATCTTCCAGTGGACTATGGATACCTTGAGTTCGCAAATCCAGTGATCCATTCAGGTCTGGACAATCTGCGCGAGCAGGGGTGCACCCGCATTCTTGCAGTTCCAGGCATGCTGTTTGCTGCTGGACACGCTAAAAACGATATTCCATCTGTGCTCAACACCTATCAGGCCAAACATCCTGAAGTGTCCATCGAATATGGCCGCGAACTGGCCGTCGATACACGCATGGTACAGGCTGCAGGCGCACGCATTCAGGAAGCCATCGATGCAGCTGGTCCTGATGTAAAGCCGGAAGAAACCCTGCTTATGGTAGTTGGCCGTGGTGCATCAGATCCGGATGCAAATTCCAACGTTGCCAAAATCACCCGCATGTTGTGGGAAGGTTTCGGCTTTGGTTGGGCGGAAACATGCTATTCTGGCGTAACCTTCCCGCTCGTTGAACCGGGGCTGGAGCATGCTGTTAAGCTTGGTTACAAGCGTATCGTTGTGTTCCCATACTTCCTGTTCACTGGCGTTCTTGTACAGCGTATTTACAACTTCACCGATGAAGTTGCCGCACGCCACCCAGATATTGAGTTTATCAAAGCAGGCTATCTGAACGATCACCCGAAGGTCATCGACACCATGCAGGAGCGTGTGACGGAGATTGTTCAGGGTTCAAACAACATGAACTGCCAGCTCTGTAAGTACAGAGAACAGGTTCTTGGGTTTGAGGCTGAGATCGGTTTGCCACAGGAGAGCCATCACCACCACGTGGAAGGCTTGGGTGATGAAGCTGAATGCAAGCTGTGTGATGTGACGTGTACTGGAGAGTGCGACAGCAAGGGCGCGGATGCTCACGATCATGCGCATAGTCACTCCCATGACCACAGCCACGGGCATGGACACCACCATCATCACGGTGATGACCACGGACATGATCACCATCATCATCCGTATCCCCATGCAGATCACCCGCTTGGGCCAAAATCCATGTTGAAGGATGATGCCTGAGAATGGGCCAGAACGTGAATCCAGAAGTTCTGGCGCCCTACGATTACATTAAGGATCCTGCCGAAATCTATCGGCAGTCCTTTTCAATCGTACGGACAGAGGCTGACTTAAAGTGCCTGCCAGATAACTTGAGGCCTGTTGCAGTCCGCCTGATCCATTCCTGTGGGATGACTGACATACCGCAGGATTTGGCATATTCTGAGGATGTAGTTGCCAAAGCAAACGAGGCTCTGCGAAACGGTGCTCCGGTGCTGACGGATGTCGAGATGGTTGCACATGGTATCATCCGCAAATACCTGCCAGCAGACAATCAAGTCATCTGCACTTTGAACCAGCCAGACGTGCCCGAGCTTGCAAAACAGCTCGGCACAACAAGGTCGGCTGCGGCTGTTGAGCATTGGAGATCGCATCTGGAAGGTGCTGTTATCGCCATTGGCAATGCCCCAACGGCGCTATTTCATCTTCTTGAGATAGTGGCAAATGGTGCCCCAAAGCCAGCAGCTATTCTCGGCTTCCCCGTTGGGTTCGTGGGAGCCGCAGAATCCAAGCAAGCGCTGGCGACAAGTTCACTTAGCATACCGTTTCTAACACTTCAGGGACGCAGAGGTGGCTCTGCAATTGCAGCTGCGGCAGTCAATGCAATGGCAGCAGGCTTGCCTGAAGAAAAGGTGCAGGAGACATCAAAATGAGCAGTCAAACAGCACCTTGGCTCACAATCATCGGCATTGGTGAGGATGGCTTTAACGGCCTGTCTGAAACAGCCAAATCAGCGCTGAAAGCTGCCTCTCTCATCTATGGTGGAGCACGGCATCTGGAACTTTTGCAAGATGGTGCAAGCAACATCAGTTGTGAGATGAAAGCATGGCCATCTCCACTTTCTAAAGGCATTGAAGAACTTGCGGTAAACCGTGGTCAAAACACAGTGGTGTTGGCGACGGGTGATCCGCAATGGTTTGGTATCGGAGCAACACTTCATCGTCAGTTCAGTGCTGAGGAAATCGAGGTCATCCCGCATCTCTCAGCATTCGCTTTGGCTACAAGCCGCTTAGGCTGGCCTCTGCAAAATGTCGAAACCCTCAGCTTGCATGGCCGCCCTCTGGATACCCTGCGCGGTTTCCTCTATCCCGGCGCCCGCATCATCGCACTCACGTCTAATGGTGCAGCCCCAGGTGAGATTGCAGATCTACTCGCTGATGAAGGGTATGGCGCGAGTACCCTAACGATACTTGAGCATCTCGGTGGCCCGCAGGAAAAAGTAATAAGCCGCGAGGCTGAAGAGTATTCTGATCAAGCTGCCGAGCTGAACACGATTGCGATTGAAGCCAAACCAATTCCAAACACGCCTGTCTTGTCACGCACGCCCGGTCTGCCGGATTCTGCGTTCCGTCATGATGGAAAAATGACCAAACAGGAAGTACGGGCTGTTACGCTTGCCAAGCTTGCACCTATTCCGGGGCAGCTCCTGTGGGACATTGGCGCTGGCAGTGGATCCATCGGTATCGAATGGCTGCGGGCTGCAAAGGACACCAAGGCTCTTGCCATTGAGCCGTTGGAAAAACGGCATGTGTTCATTCGTGGAAATGCAGCAGCTCTCGGGACTCCTACGCTTCAGCTGATTGAAGGCAAAGCCCCCGAGGCACTTGATAACTTGCCGCAGCCAAATGCGATTTTTGTCGGAGGTGGCCTCACATCAGCGGGTATACTCAAAACATGCTTTGAAGCGCTGCCATCAGGAGGTCGCTTGGTTGCCAATGCTGTTACTCTGGAAGGAGAGCAAGTGCTGGCAGAGGGCTGGAAGAAGTACGGTGGAGATCTAAGCCGTATAGCAATCTCAAGAGCCGATCCCATTGGCGGTCTCACGGGTTGGCGTCCATTGATGCCGGTAACACAATGGAGCTTGGTAAAGTCATGACTGGTACGCTCTATGGCGTTGGTCTTGGACCAGGAGATCCTGAGCTTTTAACGCTAAAAGCTCACCGGCTCATTTGTTCTGCAAAAACTATCGCATACCCAGCGGCAGTTGGAGTGCCCAGTTTTGCTCGGCAAATTGCAGCATCGTATATTCAAGAGGGAACAACAGAAGTCCCGATTGAAATGCCGATGAAGGTCGAACGGTTCCCCGCGAAGGAAATCTACGATCAGGCAGCAGAAACGATCTCAGAGAAATTGAAAGCCGGAGAAGATGTTGTCGTTCTGTGTGAGGGCGATCCATTTCTCTATGGCTCGTTCATGTACCTCTACGAGCGTTTGCGCGGTAACTTTGCCTGCGAAATCGTGCCGGGCGTATCATCAGTCAATGCCTGTGCTGCTGCGCTCGGCAGGCCCCTCGCTGCGCGCAATGAAGTGCTGACAATCATTCCCGGTCCGCTGGAAGATGAGCAACTTCAACACCGCATTGAGCAGTCCGACGCTTTCGTTATCATGAAGGTCGGGCGTCATCTACCGCGCGTCAAGGCTCTGCTTGAAAAACTGGGATTACTTGGTGCAGCAGGATACGTCGAACGGGCGACCCTGCCGGAAATGGTCGTGGCCCGTCTGGCTGACTATCCAAATGAAACTGCGCCGTATTTTTCAATGATAATTGTATATAAGGGAGAAGAGGCATGGACGTTGCACCCGCAATCGTTGTGATCAGCCCGGTCGCTCTGAAAACCGCTCAGAAGCTCTCCACTGTACTGGATGAAAGCCTCATTCACGGCTTTGCAAGAAACGGTTCAAAGCCGAATGTAGATTATCATCTGTCCTTCTCTGAACCGATGGATCATCTGCGGTCCTTGTTTCAGTCAGGAACACCAATCATCGGTATTTGTGCCGCGGGAATTCTCATCCGCGCGCTCGCGCCTGTCTTGGCAGAAAAGCGAAATGAACCACCTGTCATTGCAGTGTCAGAAGATGGATCAAGCGTCGTTCCGCTGCTTGGCGGCCATCGCGGTGCCAACGCCTTAGCTCATGAAATTGCAGAGGTCCTGCAAGGTCATGCTGCGATCACGACCGCAGGCGACACTGTCTTTGGTGTTGCGCTTGATGATCCACCAGAAGGTTGGACGCTCGCCAATCCATTAGATGCCAAGTCTGTTATGGCACATATGCTGGCAGGCGACACCGTAAAGCTCTCCGGTCAGGCAGACTGGTTGGAGGCGGCGACTCTTCCTGTTGCGGATGATGCCGAACTGGAAATTGTTGCAACCGAGCGACCTCATGATGGACACAGCGGAAAGCTCGTGTTCCACCCTCAAACTCACGTGGTCGGTCTTGGCTGTTCCCGAGGGTGCTCTCTTGAGGAGCTGGATGAGCTTCTCCAAAGAGGCTTGGAACAGGCAAACGTCTCAATGGGAGCCGTAGCAGCTTTCGCGAGTATCGACCTTAAGGCTGATGAAGTGGCAATGAACAAGCTCGCTGCCCGCTACAACAAGCCCTTCCGCCTGTTCACAGCTGGTGAGCTCAACGAACACAAAGATCGCCTGCAAAATCCCTCTGATGTTGTCTTTGCCGAGGTTGGCTGCCATGGCGTGAGTGAAGGCTCTGCATTGGCTGGTGTTGGTACATCCGGTGAACTCGTGCTGGAAAAGCAGAAAACCGCAAACGCCACAGTTGCTATTGCCAGAGCGCCGGTTCCGGTGAAACACGAGAAACTCGGCAGAGCCAGAGGTCGCCTGCATGTCATCGGCATTGGGCCGGGACAGGAGGCATGGCGTACGCCAGAAGCCTCCAGTTGGTTGGCAGAGGCAGATGAAGTCGTCGGCTACGGCCTCTATCTCGACCTCGTCTCATCCCTGATCAGAGGCAAGCAACGCCATGCGTTCCCATTGGGAGCAGAAGAAGAGCGTGTCCGTTTCGCACTCGAAAGAGCTGGACAAGGCCACAACGTTGCGCTGGTCTGTTCAGGAGACTCTGGTGTTTATGCCATGGGAGCCCTGGTCTTCGAACTACTAGACCGCGCACAGGATAAGGGTGGCGTTAGCGATGCAGCTCGCCGCGTTGAAGTTGCATCTGCACCGGGCATCTCCGCAATGATCGCTCTCAGCAACCGCATCGGAGCGCCGCTGGGACATGACTTCTGTGCCATTTCTCTGTCAGACCTTCTCACTCCATGGGAAACAATTCAGCAGCGCCTGGAAGGTGCAGCAATCGGTGACTTCGTGATTGGGTTCTATAACCCAGTCTCCAAGCGCCGCCGCACGCAATTGGCTTGGGCACGGGAGAAGCTGCTGGAACATCGTCCTGAAAATACGCCGGTTATTCTCGGTGCGAACATCGGGCGAGAGAATGAGGTCATCACCACCACAACGCTGAAGGATCTGCAAGTCGATGATGTCGACATGCTAACCACGGTCATTGTGGGATGTAGCCAAACCCGCTTGGGAGGCAACGGCCAGTCCTTGCATTTTGTCTACACACCGCGTGGTTATGCCAAAAAAATCGATGCACCAGAGAAAGAAACGGAGACAGCAGCGTGACGGTTCATTTCATTGGAGCAGGGCCGGGTGATCCCGAACTGATTACGGTACGCGGGCTAAAGCTCATCGAAAAATGCAAAGTCTGCCTCTACGCAGGCTCGTTGGTACCGCCTGCTATTGTCGAGGCCGCACCAGAAGATGCATTGGTCATGGATACAGCTTCCATGACCCTTGATGAAATCATCGACGAAATTGCAAAGGCTCACGAAAAAGATCTGGATGTGGCACGGGTCCACTCCGGCGATCCATCCATTTATGGTGCCACTGCGGAACAGATGCGCAGATTGGATGATCTGGGCATTGAGTACGATGTAACTCCGGGTGTACCTGCATTCGCTGCGGCGGCTGCGGCCTTGAAAACCGAGTTGACGATCCCTGAAATCGCACAGAGCATCATCGTCACCAGAACCTCGATGAAGTCCTCAGGCATGCCTGAGGGGGAGGATCTGGAAACGCTGGGCCGCTCTGGCGCGACATTGGCAATCCATCTCAGTGTCAGAAATCTGGGAGAGATCTATCGGAAGCTGGCTCCGCTCTATGGTGAAGATTGTCCGGTGATCATCGCCTACCGCGTGGGTTGGCCGGATGAGGCATTCATTCATGGCACATTGGCTGATATTCGTGAAAAAGCAAAAGCCTCAAAGATCACAAGAACGGCTCTTATCTTCGTTGGGCCAGCCTTGAAGGCAGGGAAAGAGTTTCGAGACAGTGCGCTCTATGATGCCAACCACGTTCACGTTCTTCGTCCAAAGAAGAAAGCAAAAGTGACTGCGTAGCCAATCAGATTAGGAAGAAGCGGACCACCATTCTTCGCTTCTTTCTGCCACCACATGCGCGAAAGACCCCATGACACGCCCATTGATGTGGCCCAGAGGGTCCAGATCGTGATGCTCCGCATCCTGAGCATCAAAAAGCGGTGGAGCTTCTGATTTAACCGTCAGCGTCGAATAGTGGAACTCATGCGCACCCAGTGGCTTCATCCAAGGGAAGCCAGCAGACCTTGCGGCCTCTGTTGCTTTCAGTTTCCGATAGCCTAAATGCAGCTTTCTCTTCGCAAAGCTGGTTTCAATCGGCAGCAGACCAAGCATCTCGTGGGACTGCCCACTTTTATCTGTCAGCGCTTCACCAAGTACCATGTAGCCGCCACACTCACCATAAATGAGCTTGTTTGCAGCTGCAGCAGATTTTATTCCGCGCTTAAAGATGTCTGCTTGAGACAACTGCCCCGCATGAAGTTCCGGATATCCGCCGCTCAGGAAGATTGCGTCAGCATCAGCAGACGGCCCTTCGTTTGCCAACGGAGAGAAGAAGGAAAGTGTAACGCCTTGCTTCTGCCAGTCACTAAGCAGATGCTCATAGCTGAATGCAAAGGCAATATCCTTAGCAATTGCGATATGTTGCCCAAGCGGGGGTAAATGAGAAATACCCGTCAGCTCTTTGTTTTCCCGGGCAGGAATAGCAAGCATTTTCGCAAGGCGCATCAAGGCTGGCACATCCACACTTTCAGCAGCCACCTCACCAGCTGCATTTAGGAACTCTTCCAAATCCTCACGCTCACTGGCTTGCACAAGCCCTAAATGGCGCTCAAGCAACTCTAATCTCTTTGAGCGATAAAACGCGCCTAAGACAATGACATCCAAAGGCTCTAGCGCACGCCGCAAAATGCGCTCATGACGCGGAGACCCGACCCGGTTGAGAATGACGCCATTGATGTGGCAGTGCGGATGGTATGTAAGAAACCCATGGACAAGGGCAGCGACCGATTGAGCCTGAGACTTGCAATCAACCACCAGAATAACCGGCAGACCCAAATGAACCGCAAGCTCTGCAACAGATCCAGAACCATCAGCAGCACCGTCAAAAAGCCCCATAGCTCCTTCAACAACCACAACGTCAGTGTGTTTTTCCTGCTCCGTGGCATTGAGTGAAAGTTGTGCCAATGACATCGCCCAAGCGTCATAGTTCAGGCATGGCCGCCCGGAAGCCGCACTATGGAAAGCCGGGTCAATGTAATCTGGTCCCGATTTGCCGGAGGCAATACGAAGCCCGGTATCACGAAGAGCACGCAGCAGCGCCAATGTAATCGTTGTTTTGCCAGACCCGGAAGACGGTGCTGCAATAACGAAACCCTTCGCAATGGTCATAGGGCAGGCTCTTCTTTCAATTGAGAGGTTTGCGAGGTACGCGCAAGAGCTGGCTCAATCCAGTTCAGTTGCTCACGCAAATTCACCACATCACCAACGACAACAATCGCAGGTGGCTTAAGGCCGCTACTTTCAATATCCTCAGCGCAAGAAGCAAGCGTTGTTTCCAGAACTTGTTGGTTCTGCTGTGTGGCATTGCAGATGACAGCAACAGGTTCAGCTGCACGTCGACCACCACTCATAAGCTTCTGAGTAATGAGAGAAATATGCTTCATCGCCATATACATCACGATCACAGGTGATCCTTTGGCAAGAGCATCCCAGTCAAGCTCATCAGGCGCAACCCCATTCTGGTCATGACCTGTGAGGAACGTAACTGCTTGATTAATCCCTCGGTGAGTAGATGGAATTCCAGCATATGCCAGCCCGCCAACGCCAGCTGTGATACCTGGAATGATACGGAAGGGAACGCCAGCATCCACCAGTGCAAGAGCTTCCTCCCCACCGCGGCCAAATACAAACGGATCTCCACCTTTGAGGCGCATGACACGCTTGCCGGATTTTGCGAGCTCCACCAGCTTGATCGAAATACTGGACTGCTTGGGGGACGGTTTGCCACCGCGCTTGCCAGCATAAATGATTTCAGCACCTTCAGCTGCGAATTGAAGAATGCGTTCATCCACCAATGCGTCATAGACAATAACATCTGCTTGCCGCAAGCCATTCAAGGCATGCAGGCTCAGCAGACCAGGGTCTCCGGGGCCGGCACCAGCAAGCCAAACCCATCCAGCTTCAAGCACCGGAAATTCAAAGTGAGGGAGGGAGATATCAAACAAGTGGTTCTCATCATTTATGTGATTTTGCGTAGCAATTTAGTTGGAAACCAATTGGAAGTCCAAAGCCTTCTGCTTGGTATATCCCGCTAAATCTGTATAGTCGCCGGATGGCTGAAACTGGGCAAAAAAAACTGAGAACAGGCTGGACAACAGGCGCCTGTGCAACCGCTGCGGCAAAGGCAGCGTATACAGCTTTGTTGTCTGGAGATTTTCCGGATCCGATCAGCATCACCTTGCCTCGTGGTGATACGCCATCCTTCGCACTCGCCTTCGAAAAACTGACTGAAAATTCTGCATCAGCTGCCATCATCAAGGATGCTGGTGATGACCCTGATGTAACCCACGGAGCGCTTATTCAGGCCAGAGTGACCTTCAACCCAAAGGTTACCGGAATTCGCTTTCTCGCTGGTCCTGGCGTTGGAACGGTCACGAAACCCGGGCTGCCGATCCCGGTTGGTGAGCCTGCCATTAATCCCGTGCCTCGCCAAATGATAACCCGTGAGCTGCAACAAGTGGCAGATGAGTACGGCGTAACTCTTGCTGTAGATGTTGAGATATCCATCCAAAACGGCGAAGAGCTGGCTCAAAAGACCATGAACCCGCGGCTTGGTATAATCGGCGGCCTCTCTGTCCTCGGCACAACAGGTATTGTTCGGCCATTTTCGTGTGCTGCCTGGATAGCATCTATTCATCGTGGTGTAGACGTTGCGCGTGCCACTGGCTTGGCCCACGTTGCAGCTGCAACAGGAGCAACCTCAGAAGATGTGTTGCGTGCCCACTACCCTGATTTATCCGAACAGGCTTATCTTGATATGGGAGACTTCGCGGGTGGCCTGCTCAAGTATCTGCGCGCGCACCCTGTTCGGAAACTAACCATCTCTGGCGGAATTGCCAAGCTGACGAAGCTTGCTCAAGGGGCTATGGACCTGCATTCGGCTCGCTCTGCGGTCGATTTTGATGCTCTGGCAGATGTGCTGGCTCATGCCGGAGCTTCGAAAGAACTCCTCGCGGAAACAAGAGAGGCAAATTTAGTCTCTTATGTTGTTCAAAGAGCTGCTGCCGAAAATATTCATATGGGAGAGGTCGTTGCGCAGGGAGCACAACGTGCGGCCTTAAGCATTCTTCGTGGAGCTGCTGTAAGCGTTGAGATTATCGTGGTGGATCGGCAAGGTAAGGTATTGGGTCATGTCCCGGCTGAAGAGCCTGCAAAACTGGAGCAGTTTTGATGCCAGAGAAGCCCAAAATCCTTGTGCTCGCAGGTACACGAGAAGCTAGAAAGCTGATTGCTGCACTGGCTGTGAATGCCGAATTCAAAGTCATTGCTTCACTCGCTGGAGTAACCAATAACCCAGCAGACCTTGCGGTGATGACACGTACCGGAGGCTTTGGTGGTGTCGATGGCCTCTCGAACTACCTGCGAACTCAGGGCATCGCTGCCGTCATCGACGCAACCCACCCGTATGCTGCTCAAATATCCTGTAATGCGGCCAAAGCAACAAGGCGCCTCGCGATTCCGTTGCTCCGGTTTGAAAGAGCCGCTTGGGAGCAAACCAATGATGATATTTGGTATTCTGCAGATAACGTAGAAGCAGCATTGAACCTAATTCCACCCAGAGCGAAGGTCTTTTTTGCTGCCAGTGCCAAGATTGCTGCTCCGCTGAAACAACGCCCGGATCTTACATTTGTAATCCGTACCTTAAATCGCCCGAGTGGGAGTGAAGTGCTTCAAAACGCGGAGTACATTGAAGGAATGCCAAATGAGAGCTGGTCCGAAGAATCCGAGCTTTTCAAGGTGCTGCAAGTAAACTGGCTCATCAGCAAAAACAGCGGCGGATCAGCATCCTACGGCAAAATCAGAGCCGCTCGTGAGCTACAGATGCCAGTTGCAATGCTCAAGCGCCCAAAGCGATCCGACGGTATTTTGTGTGCGTCGATTGATGAGGTCTTGAAGACCTTAAAGGCTTGCGTGAAAAATACGCAACACTGCCAAGCTAATCTTTAGGTTTCTGGTAAGGCGCCGTTGTCATCCGCTCGATAATCCCATCTTTAGCGATGAGCCAGTGATAGAGCGCGCCCAAAATGTGCAGCGTGATCAACCATGCAAACACAACACCAACAGTTGCGTGGAAATCCAGAACGCTTTCTGAAACTGGACGATTTTGCGAAACGATACTCGGCAGATCAAACAAGCCAAAAAATGGCATTGGTGCTCCGTAAAGGGAGAGGCCCACCCAGCCTAATATCGGATTTACGATCAGCACGAGATAGAGCAACCCGTGTACTGAACGTGAGACGATCCGCAGAGCTGGTGAAAGAGAGGCTGGCGGCGGTGGAGCAGGCGTAATCCAATGCTGAAGAAGGCGCAAAACCACGAGCAGGAAGAGCAGGATTCCGATGCTCTTGTGATAGAAGTAGAGCGTATTCTGAAGGGCTCCAGGCCCCAGATCTGTCATCACCAGTCCCATTGGAACCATGATTAAGACCAGAATGGCGACGATCCAGTGATACGTCTTCGCCATGGCTGAATATCCGGCAACTTTATAGGCCATGCTCTATTCTCCTGATAATCCCAGAGGTTCCTGAAGAGCCCCTGCAATCTCCTGATCGACAGATTAATCAAGGTTCGTTACCACTAGGCTAACCTTAGGTGAGGTGAGCTGTGAACTCGGTAAAACAAGGGGGCTTGATGGACAGGGGCCACACAACACCAATACATCTGCAAGATCATCCGAATAATTCTCAGTTGACCTGCGAAAAGCCACTAGAACAGTCCTCGGGATATTTGTCTCCTGATGAATGGCAGGAGGTCTTAGCAGCATCAGTGGAGAGGCGTGCACCAGACCTACAAGGCTATGGTAGTGTGTTTGCACCCCTTTGCATGGCGCAAAAGCAATTTGTTATTGGTCAGCTTGGACAGTCAGTTGATGGCCGTATTGCAACGGTCACCGGAGACTCCAATTATGTGAGTTGTTCTGAAGCATTGATCCATCTTCACCGGCTCCGAGCACTTTGTGATGCTGTCGTGGTGGGAGTGGGAACTGCGGTTGCGGACAACCCTCAGCTCACTGTCAGGCATGTCAGTGGACGTCACCCGGCACGCATTGTCATCGACCCTTATGGCCGTATGCCTCGCGACAGTACACTCCTGCAGGATACAAATGCTCGCCGCATTGTGATTACGCGAACAGATGCCCATGCACGTTATCCTGATGGAGTGGAATGCTTTCAGCTACAGCCGAATGCAAAAGGCCGTCTGTCCTGTGCTGAAATCCGGCATGCACTGCGAGAATTTCGATGCATCCTCGTTGAAGGTGGTGCTTGGACGCTGTCTCGCTTTATCGAGCTGAAAATGATCGATCGTCTTCACTTGATGATCGCCCCACTAATCATCGGATCAGGGCCAAGAGGTCTTCAGTTACCTGCGATTGATTACCTCGCACAGGCTATCCGCCCCGATGTCACTTGGCATCCGTTGGGTGTTGATATGCTGGCAGATCTGAGCCTGAGCAATTAACTCTCCCAAGGAGTTGAAAAGAATTTCCTTTCGCCAACAAGTACTCGTATAAACTTGCGTGAATTTCCGAATAAGGACACACGCATGCCAGAGCTCATCAGACGCACCACCCTTTTGGAAGCTAAAGGGCGGATTGAGGAAGTTGAAGTGCGTGTTGTTCACGAGGATGGACGCGAGCACATCACGACAGATCCGGTATGGGTCTACGGCGATTCAATTGCTGTGCTGGCTTATGACCCTCAAGCGAAAACAGTCCTGCTCGTTAAGCAACTCCGAGTCGCGCCCTACATTATGGAGGAAGAGATTATCCTGGAGGCATGCGCTGGCGGAATCGAGATCAGCGATCTGTCCATAGAAGAAGCATGTATACGCGAAGCTCAGGAAGAGCTTGGGTGCCAACTCACCAATCTCACCAAGGTCGCGAATGTCTTCATCAACCCTGCTCGTCTTGCAGAGCGGGCGCATTTCTTCCTCACCGAGTACACATCCGGCGACCTGAATATTGAAGGGCGCGATCTGGACGAAGACGAAGATATTGAAGTTGTCGAGCTGTCATTCGAGGAGCTAAGAGAGCTCTACAACAAACAGGAAATCCGTTGCCCGCGCCTCTTCATGCTCACACAAGCATTGATCTTGAAGAACATAGGCCTCTAATTCTGAGTACTGGAAGCTAAGATCTTCATAGCTTCATTGAGGCGGAAGGCCAACAATATCAACATGTCCGACCTGCAGTTGTGATTTGCCTTTGCCAAGTGCCGCTAAACGAAATTCCAACCAGTCATCCACGATTGTATCTGATACCCCAACTTCGCGTGCCGCTTGGGCCCACCCCTTAATCAGCTCCAGCTGCAAAGCATCGTCTTCAGGTGCGCACACCCAGTCAGAGCGTCCGGTAAAGCAGGTATACCCCGCCTTAAGCAATCGCTCACGAGCATGAAACCCACCAAGCGGCCCTAATGCAGACCCAAACCCTTTGTCCGTTGCTTGATGCTGATTGAATGCCCGCTGAATAAGCCGATCTGTCGGGTGGTGTGGTTTGCTTAGTAGGATACCGTTGTACGAAAGTCCTGCAAGAAACGGGAGTTTTAGCTGACGCATACGTGCAACAAAGCTATCTAGCCAATTTGCACTCACAAGATCCAGAAAGGCCGAGGTAACAACCCCATGATGCCCTTCCAGAATATCCAGTGACCCGGCATCAGTCAGTTCGCAAACATCTGTTTTCGTTCTGGTATGAGGCAAGGGAGGAGAGATGCGTTTTGCAACTTTGAGAAGTTCAGGGTCGTTATCGATCAGTAACCACACTTGCTCTCTGTTTGACTCAATATGTTCGGCCAAATCCTGCAGAAAGGAACCGGTTCCAGCGCCCACATCTATGAGCCGGAGTGGGCCACCCTTGGGGGCATGCTCGACCAACCAGCTACAAAATTTTTTCATGACGTCTTTGTTGCGCGCACGCCGGTCTGCTTTACGACGTAATGAGAGCCATTCAGAGGAAAATCCACTCACCTGTGAGCCTCCAGTGTGCAAGCAAAGGCCTTTGCGCTGTCATTCCAATCTGGCAATGCACGAGCAGCAGCAAGGGCCCCAGTTGAAAGTTGAGAGCGTAACTCTTTGTTTTGAAGAAGTGTTTCGATGGCTTTGCCCAGAGTTAGAGGATCGCCTGCACCAACATGAAAGCCAGCTGTAGGCGGAACCGTCGATGCAACAGCGCCTTCACCACTTGCAATAATCGGGAGCCCAAAACTCATAGCCTCCGCAAAAGCCATCCCGTATCCCTCATAGTATGTTGGGAGCACAAAGAGGTCAGCTGATTGATAGAAACCCGTTAGTTCAGCTTTGGGAATGCCTCCATGAACGCGAATACGCTCTGTGAGGTCATGCTTTTTGATTTGAGATCGCACTTGGCTCGCATATTCTGGATCAAACCGCGTTTCTCCAATGAGATCCAGATGCCAGTCCAATTGCTTCAATTGCCCCAGCGCTTCAACTAAATGCAATTGCCCTTTTCGCGGTACCAACGACCCAACACAAAGCAACTTTGAGGCTGCCAGAGTATCGTTCGAGGTTGCAGCGCTCTCCGAGCCAGTTGGCCGATCAATACCGGGCAGAACAATACTGATCTTTTCTGCTGGAACGCCCATTTGAGAGACAAGCGTCTTTTGTGTCGAAGGACTGGTCACAATCACATGCTTTGCAAACGTGAGTGCTTTCGTCTCAGCCGCGCGGAGCACCTTTGCCAGCTCAGGGGCAATCCCACTTTCCAGAAACAGTGGGTGATGAACCAGCGCAATGAGATTGGAACGCTCAGCGATACTCTGCGCCAGATCAGACGAAGCCCCAAGCACCAAACCATCCACGATGATCAAAGCTGAGGGCTCTATCTCTTCAATGACTTCAAGTGCCAACTTTTTGTCGGCATCAGATGGGACCGGATAGGTGCCTTCAAGGCTAATGAGTGAGACATTCCAGCCGTGTTTCTGCAGCCCCCGAATAATCTCACGATCATATCGATAACCACCTGTGGGCGTGTTCAGATCACCCGGAAAGACAAAATAGCAAGATCTGGCAGGTGCTTCTGCTGTCTGGCCTAAAGAAGGATGTAAGTTACTCATGAGCCTCGGATGCAGTCAACGGCGCCTCATAAGACGCACGCGCATTAGGGTTCTCGGAAATTGAAACGCGCACCTTGCTAAGTTCGCTCGGTTCGCGGCCCAGTTTATGTAGATAAGCAGCATCGCACACGCGCTGGTAAATGTAGCTACAGAGAAAATCGACCGTGGTGTTCCGCCCCTTGAACTGAGGAAGGTCATCAAGATTCTTGTAGTTGAACGGATGCAGAATTTCTGCCAGCACATCAAGTGCATTGCCAATGTCTATGACAATCCCGTTCTCATCCAGTTCCTCTGCAAATATAGCGACGTGGACGTGTGCAGTAAGGCCATGAAGCTGAGAGGCAGGACCAAACACCTCTCCTTTCAGGCTGTGCGCGATCATAATGTGATTGCTGATTTCGACTGAATACATCTCAAAATCCTCATAAAATTAAGTGTAAACAATGGGTTGACATAAAGTATCTTTCTTGCCTGAAAGAACGTCTTTCAAATCCTTCGGCGCTTTTTCAAATTCGATGGGAGGCGCGAGCAAAGTATCGAGTACGTCATCTTTCAGAAGAGAGATTGCCGCCTCCATTCGCCTGCGGTGCGTCCAGCGTGGCCTCATGATGGGAGCAACCTGACCGACTTGAGACGAGATAAGACTAAGGCGCTGACTGTGAAAACTCCCGCCAAGAACAAGACCGGAAGGGCGCGAGCCATACCAGGACGCCTCCACAATTCTGGCTTCTCTCCCTGCAATTCGGATCGCAGTGTTCAAGCCAGCTTCAGAGGCGCTGCAATGCACGACAACATCTTGATTTTCGGGAGCAACTTCCGGCAAGGAAAATGCGCAGGAAAACTCGTCTGCAATGTCCTGCCGCTTCGGGTTGACGTCAATCATAGTCACGTTCGCACCTGTGATGCGAGCGCAAAGATAGCCAACCAGCGAGCCAACAGTGCCAGCACCAACCACGGCAACATTAGAGCATGGCAGAATAGCTGCATCCCACATGATGTTCAGCGCTGTTTCCATGTTTGCTGCCAAAGTAGCGCGGGTGCTCGGTAAATCAGAAGGGATAAGATAGAGCGCATCTGCGGGGAGCAGAAAGTTGCTTTGGTGCGGAAAAAGAGAAAAAACGCGCTGACCCGCTTTTAAATTATCTTTTGTTTCAATCACTTCAGAAACGTTTGCGTAGCCGTATTTAACAGGAAACGGAAAGGTCCCTTCCTGAAACGGAGCTATCATTCGTTCCCGCTCGCTCACTGGCACATCGCCACGATAGACAATGGCCTCCGTACCTCGGCTGATCGCGGAAGCATGAGTTTTTAAGTAAACACGGTTACCAGATGATTTAGAGAGTTTTTCCTCTCTTATTTCAATGGTTTGAGGCGCAGTGTACCAAAGCGCTCTGGCTAACTCAGACAAGAAACGCGCTCCCCGGATCGCTAAGTTTTCACAAATATACTCTAGGGAAACGTGAACAAAGGAAACTAGCAGAAATGTAGGTGCCTCTAAAAACAATAATAATTTGGGTAGGACATGACAAAACAATCACGGGTTCCTGAAGAGAACGCCCGCACTAGTCTTGTTGACCAGCTGCTCTCCACCAACATCATCGACAAGCATCAGGAAAATAAGCGCTTATTCAGGCGCAGACTGATCTTTGGAGGGCTCGTTCTAACCTCTTTAGCAGTGTTGACCACCATCATGTCACTCACACTGTTCCTCAACGGCTTTGCCCTTTCAAAAGTCGTGATGCTTCTCGCATTTCTGGTAACCTTACCATGGCTCGTTATCGGCTTCTGGCATGCTGTCATTGGCTTGATGCTCATGAGATTTTCTTCAAACTCTACTGCACAGGTGTATGCTGGCACGCCTCTGGGTACACTTGACCTAAAAAAGCCCTTACAGAACAAGCAAACCGCATTGCTTTCCTGCGTGCGAAACGAAGACTCGCCTGAAGTGGCTGCCAAGCTGGAAGCGATGCTTCAAGATCTGGATCGTCTGGAAAAACTCAACGGCTTCTCTCTCTATATCCTGAGTGACAGCAATGATCCTGAGCATATCCGGCAAGAAATGCGGGAGTTCTCCCTACTGCGGGCACGATGGCAAAATCGGATTGAAGTGCTTTATCGTAGACGTGAAAAGAATACCGGCTTCAAAGCAGGAAATGTCGAAGATTTCTGCCGCAACTGGGGGACACGGCATGAATATGCGATCACGCTGGATGCTGATAGCTTCCTCTCAGCAGAATCCCTATGCCACCTTGTAAGCAAAATGAATGCAAATCCGCGTCTGGGTATTTTGCAAACACTTGTTCTGGGACTTTCAACCAACTCGTTCTTCACCCGTGTTTTCCAGTGGGGCATGCGCTTGGGAATGCGCTCCTACACACTTGGCGCAGCGTGGTGGCAAGGCTCGTCAGGTCCGTATTGGGGACACAATGCGATTTTTCGTGTAAAGCCCTTCACGCAGTTCTGCATGCTGGAGCCTCTGCCAGGAAATGACGCATTGAGCGGCCCGATCCTCAGTCATGATCAGGTTGAAGCTGCGATGATGGCAGACGCGGGCTATGAGGTGCGCGTATGGCCGGTAGAGGGTGGTAGTTATGAAGAAAACCCGCCTCATTTAATCGAGTTTATCCGCAGAGATCTGCGCTGGTGTCACGGAAACCTCCAGTACTTTAAGTTGCTCAGAGAGCCCGGGTTTAAGCTGTTGGGACGAATCCAACTTGGCCTTGCAATCCTCATGTTTGCTGGTTCTCCGGCATGGCTCGTTTTTATCGCAATGGCGATTTTAACCGCATCTGTTTCCGCGCCCGAGACGATAACATTCGATCCGTTTTACGGCACGATCCTGATTGTGGCCATCATGAGTATGGTCTTTGCACCCAAACTTGCGACGCTTGCCCATGTCCTGACGGTTCGGAACGAACGCCGGGATTATGGCGGCTCTTTCTCGGTGTTTGTCAGCGCATTCTTCGAGCTGGTCTATTCCATGTTGCTAGCACCAGTCATGGCAATTGCGCACAGCATCTTTATTGCACAACTGTTCGCAGGACGAAAAACGCAATGGGGAGGGCAGGAAAGACAACCCCATGGTATTCCGTTCATTTTGGCAGTGAAGAAGTTCTGGCCCCAAACTCTTTTCGGCCTTTGCGGTGTGATTTGGATGATGGATTATACCTTTGCAGATACGTGGCTTCTGCTTCCGGTAATCCTTGGACCATTGCTAACAATACCGTTTGCAATGATCACCTCAAAACCAGCGCTCGGTATGTACTTTAAACACTCCGGGCTTTGGGTGTTGCCTGAAGAAAAGAAAACACCGCTTGAACTGCAAGGCCTCAATAAAGAGCAGCGCCGTGTAGAGTTGGAACTTGCCAAGGCAAACCGAGCTGCGGCCACGCGATAAAAGAATAAGCTGAAAGTGGTGAGAGCCGTCAGGTTTCCAGGAAAAAGCCGGTTGCGTAAATGGCACGCAACCGGCTTTCTGATTTCTGGATTTCTATTGAACTGGCAAAGCTACAGCGTATCTCCGAAAAGTGGAAGCCGATTTTCGGATAAAGATACGCAAAAACAAAGACTAAAGCAGTTCAGGTGTTTCAACTTAAATGCGAACTGCTTTAGGAAGCTGGCTTTTCCTTTGGCTTTCTCCATGGCTCACCCTTAAACCATGCCACGGTATAGGCGACGGCAATTAAGCCTGCAAAACCAAGCAAGTTTGCCATGATTCCACCTGTGACCGTGCCTTTCAAACCGAGCTCATCCCGGAAGATTGCAATGCCTTGCGCAAGAATGAGGCTCGCAAGGAAAACAGCGAGAGACTGTTGGCCTACCTTCTTGATGATCCGGACAACTTTGCCACCAAAACCGCCCATGAGCAGCCGTTGCCCGCCTTCTCCAACAGCCACCCATGCCACGTAAGCAAGGGCAAGGAAGTGGATGTAGCGCAGGAGGCCCATCTCGGATTTTACGGTGAGGCCGCTGATATCATTTGCAATTCTGCGGAGCTCAGGCACCTCATTGAGAATGCGGAAGTAAGCAAACGGAATCGTAAGAATAATAATCGAGGCGCTCAGGAACAATAGACGTTTCTTGACTGGAGGAGCCGGAATCCAGCCTTTGATGAAGGCAAATCCGGTAAAGAACAGCAACTGCCATGCAAACGGATTGAAGAACCAACGGCGATCGGACCATGGCTCAGCAGGGAAGTCCACCAATCGGAAGGTTGCGATCAGCCAAAATGCAATGATGATTGCTGCAACTGTGCCTCGTCCGGCCTTGTAGTAAGCAATCATGATCACCGGCAACATCGCAAGGATCACCAGATACATCGGCAGAATATCGAAGTAGTTCGGCACATAGGTAAGGGTCAGCAAACCTGGCAGCTGGAAGATCGGATCCTCGAAGAAGTGCCAAAGGTTCAGCTTCCCGACATAGTCGTCGCTGGTCCAGCCGTTGATTTGCAGGAAGGCAAGCATGCCCGCAACGGCGAGGAACAGGCAGATATGGGCCCAATAAACTTGCCAGACGCGATAAAGAACACGCGCGCTGCCCATGACCAGGCCATGCAGTTCAAAGACGCGCCCGAAGGCAATTGCGGAGGCCATGCCAGAGCAAAACACAAATATCTCGGTTGCATCGGAGAACCCGAAACGCGCCGGAATCCAAAGAGCCCACCCGTTTGCAGGAAGGTGGGCTATGAAGATGATGAACATTGCGATCCCTCGAAAAAAATCGAGGCGTGGATCTCTTGGTCGGCTGGCCGTTTTCATAGGGGTCGGCGGTATACTGTGCTGGTTCACGATGTCTCTGAAACTAAAAACTATAGATGATGAAATGCAGCTCCGAAATCCCCCGAAGCTGCACCTCCATTTATCCCATACGGAATCGTAGGTGTTCACTTTGCATGAGGTCGGTGGCTTCCGTCATGCGGGTTGCTTGAGCCATGCGGGTTTCACCATAGGTGTCTGATCCGCCTCTCAAGCGTGTGCGCTCATCAATCATCCGTTTTGCTTCCTGGCAAAGGCCAGCGCGCAAAGCGGCTTCAATGGTGAGGCGTTCAAATACATCGCGCTGAGCGTGGCTGCCACCAACGGTACGCAGCAGCGGACGTGCTTCTGCGAGGTGGTGGTAAGCGCTGAAGTAATTGCCGTTCTTGAACTGCATCAAGCCAGATGCTGTTGGAGAACCTGCTGTCTTCGTTACGAGACCCATCTCGTTGGTGTCTTGTTCGCCAAATGTGCGCATTCGAGTCAACAGGCGGTCAGAGGACTGACGACGGTTGTCTCCCAGCAGAGCAAGCATGTAGTGCAAGTCTGCGAAAACATTACAGGAATCGTCGACACGCTTTTCGCTGATGCTCGCCAGCTCTTCCCAGCGGTTACCAACCTTGATGCCCTCAAGCTCAAGGCGAACCAGCATGGAAGCTGCGTTGGAAATATCGCGATAATCGTCTGTGTGATCTTTACGGAACTTTTGGTCATAAAGCTCGAAAACACGCTCAACATTGCCACGATCAAGGTGCAGCAGCGCAAGGTGCCACCAAACATGATAGCCAAAGTTGTTGCAGTGTTCCCAAGCCTTTGGCTGATCATCAAGCCATTTGATACCTTCTTCGGTCTGGCCAGTCATGTCCAGCACGTGGGCAACTGCATGCAGGCCCCAGGCATCATCATGTTGAAATGCAACGGCTTCTTTGCCGATCCGTTCAGCCCGGTCAAAATCACCAGTCTCTTCCAGCGCAAAGGAGTAACAACCGTGTACATAACCTTTTGCGATATGGTCGTCTTCGTAAGATGAGATCACACCTTCAATCGAGGAGCGCATGCGGGACGGCTGGCCAAGAACGAAGCGAATAGCGTGGACGAGTTTCAGAAGGAATGCATCGCGTGGGTATTTAAGAAGCAGTTCGTCAAGGCGATCAGCAGACTTGGTCGGCGTACCCTGAAGCCAGTCATTCAAAGCCTCAACAACAGCGTCTTCACGGTCTGTAATCTGTGTATCTCTGCGGCATTTATCAGCAATTGCATAAGCTTCAAAAGCAGTTGCTGTCATTTCGCGTCTGCCAAGCAGTAGGCAGAACAGGCCACGCGCGGCTTGAGCCAGAGCGAAGTCTGGATCGGCCTCCAGTGTTTTCGCAAGATGCTCCGGCGTTGCAGCACTATGTGCCAAAAACGCAAGAATAGTGTTGTTCCAGTGTGTTAATGCACTCTTATCGGAGAGTGTTACCGTGTATTCGAACTGGTCATCAATGCGCATGGATGCGACCCGTGGTTGAGGCGACCGGTATTTCGTGCAATGTGCAATCGCTTATGAGATAAGCCATTGGGTTTACATTACTAACGACACAGGTCTGCCAGGAAATCTGTTGATCAGAACCCTTTCAAAACTGGCGATGACGTTCAACACACAAAATGGTGTTTAATATCAGCAAGCTTTGTTTATGTAGAAAATATAGTTCAACCTCATGAAGAAATAGAAAACACTATTCTATTCACTAAGAAAAAATATGCGTCAAATAGAAGCTTACTTGTAAAAACCTACTATTATTAATAGTGATAATAAGTAAGATTTTAGATATTAAGTTCCATTATACCAGTATTTATTACCTTGTGATAATCTTCTGTTTGTCGGATGAAATAGTGTTCACTGCTTCTTGATTTTCTAGTTAGTCCCCACTGTGTAATGTCCTTACTCCAATTGAGACTAAGTACGTGGCGAATTCATGGCAAATACGAGTAGCTATCAACAAACAAAAATCGATCAACAGATTCAATCACCGCAATCTGTGATCGTCATCGGAGCGCTGGTCGCGTTGGCCGGTGTTGCTCTATTGGGACTCCAGAACAACGGCTGGCGTGTTTTTGGCGGTGCTTTGATTGGTGCTCTGGCAGGCGTTGCGTTGTACCATACGAGCTTCGGATTTACGGCAGCGTGGCGCCGTATTGTCACCCAGCGAAGAGGGCAGGGCCTTCGTGCTCAATTCCTGCTTATCTCATTGGTTTGTCTAATAAGTTTCCCACTCCTCCAATACGGGCCAGACATCGGTATACGCACCGGTGGCTTTGTGTTTCCATTCGGTGTTGGAGCAGCTGTCGGAGCCTTCATTTTTGGCATCGGAATGCAGCTCGGCGGAGGGTGTGGATCAGGCACATTGTTCACTGTCGGAGGCGGTTCATCACGCATGGTGATCACCCTTGCCTTCTTCATTTTGGGCAGCGTAATTGCAACAGCGCATCTTTCATTCTGGAATTCTCTTCCAAGATTACCGGCATTTTCGCTTGTGCGTGGCTATGGGGTCGTCCCTGCGCTACTGATCACCATTGTGCCACTTGTCGCCTTTGCGATATTCTCGGTGTTTATCGAGAAAAAACAATGGGGTGAACTAGAAAAATCCCGCAAAACCACCGGTTTTTTTCAGGGCCAATGGGGCTATGTTCTGGGTGCGTTGATGTTGGCGTTGGTTTGCGTTCTTACGTTCATTGTGTTGCAGCGCCCATGGGGCGTGACATCCGGCTTCGCACTCTGGGGCGCAAAGTTTTTCTATGCCATTGGTATCCCGGTAGAGACCTGGCCTTACTGGCAATGGCAGGTTGGGGCGATCAAAAGATCTGTCTTTGCTGATTCCACATCCGTCATGAACTTCGGCATTGTGCTCGGGGCTCTGATTGCAGCTGGGCTGGCCGGAAAGTTCAATCCGGTGAAAAAAATTAATCTCAGAGATGCTGGAACTGCAGTGATCGGAGGCCTCTTGCTCGGCTACGGCGCGCGCCTTGCTTACGGATGCAACATCGGAGCGTATCTCGGGGGCATAACCTCCGGCTCTATACATGGCTGGTTGTGGCTCGTCTTCGCCTTTGCCGGGTCCATGGTTGGAACCCGTGTCCGTCATTTGATCGGAATGGATCCTGCACCTGTTACCGCAAAATAGAAGCCAGTTGCCGGATACGACTAAAACTTGGCCAATTAAAATCAAGGGAGCTTGAACAACAGCCTGTTCAACTCCCGCTTTTAAACTCATTTCATTACGAAAAGGATTGAACCATGAAACTCCTTACGGGGATGCTCGGCTTTGTTGGAACATTGATGTTCGTTATGGCCGCTTTTCAGCCATCCCAGGCCCAAATCACCACAGAGCAGGCGCAGCAGGGCAAGGTGCTGCCGCGCAATGGCTGGCGGGTTATCGAAACCACCATGGCGATTGATGAGCTACTGGACTCCCTGAAAAAAGCCATTCGCGAAGAAGACATGCTGCTCGTCAGCATGGCAAGTGCCTCTCGGGGTGCTAAAGCAAACGGCTTCGAAATCCCTGGCAACTATGTGATTGGGGTTTTTCGTAACGACTTCGCCAGACGCATGCTTGCAGCAAGTGTGCAGGCAGGTATTGAGGCGCCAGTTCGCTTCTATCTGACGGAAAGTCCGGATGGCACTGCGACGCTGTCATGGAAGACGCCAAGTTTTGTCTTCCAGCCTTACCGAGCTACAGCTTCTGAGGATCTGGTCTCGCTAAGCGAGGAACTGGATGTGATCTTCCAGCGCATTGCGGACCGTGCCACAGGCAACACCTGAGGCACTCTTTAGAAATAAAAAAAGAGTGTGTCACCTTTCCCGCGACACACTCGAAAATGCGAATGGTTCTACAGCTTACCGTCGTAGGCTCTGCGGTCAATGCGGCAAGCAAGAACAGTGAAGGTATCGCGCTCCAGCGCTGCCTTCGCTTCTTTCTTCAGGCTCTCAGCATCATCCACCCAAACACCATGCCCGCCATAAGCGTCAGCAAGTGCAGGGAAGTTGGTTGCAGAGAAGTCCACGCCCAGATTAGGGTTCTGGTTCGCACGCTGCTTCAGCTCAATCAGAGACAAGCTCTCGTCGACCAGCACACAGACAATAAACGGCACCTGCATATCTCGTAGAACCGCCAGATCACCAAGACCCATCTCCAGACCGGCATCACCTACAAACACAACAACCGGATCTTCCGGTTTTGCCATCTTATGCCCGATGCCAAGCGGCAAGGCGCATGCCATCGTACAAAGGGCAGAACTCTGCAGCATGGTGCGCGGCGAGTGACTCTCCCAAATCTGGCTTACCAGAATGCGGTGCGCACCACTGTCCGCAGTTGCAACAGTGGTATCCGGCAAGGCTTCCCGCAGGCCGTGGAACACAGTGGCCGGGCCCCAGCCACTTTCTTCCGCAGTAAAGTCGGCCTTCAGCTTTTCCTTGGCGGGCGCAATACGATCACGAAGCCAATCGCTCTCTTCAGGAACAATACCGGCCTCATCTTCTGGTGTCAGAGCCATCAGGGTCGGCTTCACATCGCCTTCCAGTGTATGGCTCACATGGTGCATGCCATGGCTGCGCAACACAGGCGTCAGCTCAATAACTGATGTCTCTTCACTCCACGGATTACGCCAGTTCACGCGCATTTCAATGGGGTCATAGCCGATCAGCACAACAAGGTCCGCATCAGCCAGCAAAGGCATCAGGTTCTTGTCAGCTTTGGGCGACAAACCTGCTCCACCAAGCGAAAGCTTATGACCTTCAGGAATGAGCCCTTTGCCCTTGTAGCTGGTGATCAGCGGAATCTGATAGGCCTCACAGAACGCCTCAATCTCATTGCCTGCATCCACGTTGACGGCATCAACACCAGCAATTGCGATTGGGCGCTGAGCAGAGCCCAGCAAATCACGGGCTTGCTCCAGCACATCACCAAATGGCAGCTGCGCAGCACGAACACCATAGTTCGGTGTTTTCTGTGTTTCGTCGCTTTCACCTTCGGCAACGGAGATCGGCACATCAATGTGCACGGGTCCCGGTTGACCAGACATGGCAATGGAAATCGCCTTATCCATCATGGCATTCAGCGCACCCGGAGCTGCTTTGAAGCTGGCTTTCACAATAGGACGCAGCAGTTGCTGATGGTCCATCACCTGGTGAGTGTAGGTCTCAGCCTCAGCAGTATCTACGCAGCCTGTCAGGAAGATCAGCGGAACGCGATCCTGAAAGGCATTGGCAATCACGTTGACGGCGTTGGTCACACCCGGCCCAAGTGTTGCCAGCAAAACAACAGGAGCATCTGTGCCTTGGCGTGCAAGGCCATGCCATGCGCCTTCAGCCATAAAGCCACCAGCATTCTCGTGCTTCACCAGATTGAATTTCAAACCAGCAAGGTTCAGAGCATCCATAAGGGCCAGCACTTCGCCGCCCGGAATCCCGAAGGCATACTGACTGCCAGCCTGATGCAGTTTTTGAGCAATAAGATCAGCGCCGCGCATAATTATGAATCTCCCAGTGACACGACACCGCGAGCAGCGAGATCGTCAATTTCTTCTTTGGTTTTTTGTAGATACTTGGTCAGCACTTCAATGCTGTCCTCGCCAAGGGTCGGCGGTGCCTTCCGGTATGTAACAGGCGTCTTGCTGTAATTGATCGGGTTACCAATCAAGCTCACCTGACCATCATCAGACTGTTTGTGTGGCAGAGAAATCTTCATACCACGATGTAGAATTTGCGGATCGCTGAACACGCCAGCCAGATCATTCACCGGACCACACGGAACGCCAACAGCCTCTAGCTCATCCGTCCAATGCTGGGCACCTTGTTTGATTGTGAACTGACGCAGCAAAGGCACCAGTTCAGCACGATTGCGGACGCGGTCAGCGTTGGTTGCAAAGCGAGGATCAGTGTTCAATTCAGGACACCCCAGAATCTCACAGAAACGCTGGTACTGCGCATCGTTGCCAACAGCCACCATGAAGTCCTTGTCAGAGGCCGGGAAGGTCTCATAAGGGACGATGGTTGGGTGCGCATTGCCAAGCCGTTTTGGGATGTTACCGTCGGTCAGATAGGAAAGGCCTTGGTTGATCAGCCATGCCACCTGACAATCCAGCAAGGAGATGTCGATGTGCTGACCTTCACCGCTTTTCTCGCGGTGGTGCAAAGCTGCCAGAATAGCGTTGCAGGCATACATCCCGCACATCACATCAGCGATGCCGACACCGATCTTGGTTGGGCTGCCGCCTTCCTCCTCAGGAAGGCCCGTGATGCTCATGATCCCGCCCATGGCCTGAATCAGCGCATCATAGCCCGCTCTATGTGAGTAAGGGCCAGTTTGGCCAAAACCGGTAATGGAGCAGTAGATCAGCCGATCATTCTTCGCACGCAGGTCGTCATAACCGAGGCCCTTGCGGGCAAGGTCACCAACCTTGAAGTTTTCGATAACGATGTCAGCGGTCGCCGCCAGCTCTTTGAGCATCTCCACGCCTTCTTCAGAACGCATGTCGATGCCGAGAGAATGTTTGTTGCGGTTGGAGCTGAGATAATACGCGCTTTCGCCAGTATCCGCGCCGCCTTTGCCTTTCAGGAAGGGAGGCCCCCATTTGCGGGTGTCATCCCCGCGTGTTGGGTGTTCAATCTTGATGATTTCAGCGCCCATATCACCCAGCAACTGGGTGCAGGTTGGGCCTGCCAGAATGCGCGAAAGGTCAAGCACCACAAGGCCATCCAAAGGTCCTTTGGTGGTAGAGGACTGGTGCTGTTCACCGTCTACTAGAGAATTCAAACCGTCTAATCCATTGGTTTTGAGGCAAGATTGACCGCAAATGGAGGGTGACTGACCCTGTCATGTACAGCAATCCAGCAGATTTTGGAGAGACGTTAGAGCACTCAGAAAAGGCCCACCACAACAATCTGAAAAATCACACAGTATCGTGATGGCCCGTGAAATTTGAAGTTTCTACCGTGATGGACCTGTGGGTTTTACCAATGCTTTGTGTTGGCAAGATCAAGCCATGCACGCCGGATCCAGTTAGCCTTCATGGAGTGTCCGCCATCATGCAGGCAAAGCTCAAGCTTCTCGCCTTTGGCAGACCACACATCACACTGCAACTCGCCAGCACTGATGGATGTCGGCTCGGTATCATAGAGACCAGCTTGCCGCTTCCAGACATCAAGACTGTCAAATACATCGGACTGACGCCAGTTCGCGCCAATCGCACGGCCCACCATCGGAACGGTTTTATCTTCAACCCCGTGGGTATGGTAAAGGTTGGTCAAAGGAGAAGGGCAGGCTGCTGGGATTGGATCCCAGAAGGCACCGGCAATCGGCGCGAAGCCAGCATAGTTCTCACCCTTGTAGCAGGCCAGATTCCAAACCATGGAACCACCCATGGAAAAGCCTGAGAGCAGGATCTTCTCACGATCAATCGGAAAGCGGTTAGAAACGTCTGTCAGCATCTCATCGAAGAACTTGAACTCGTCACGATCCTGACTCGGGGAGCCCGGATAGGACCAGGAACCGCCAATGCCCTGCGGCACAATCAAAGCAACGCCAAGCTCGTTTGCAAGATTGCGAAGGGCTTTATTCTGGATGGCGCGATCAGCTTTGCCCTTCCACCCGTGCAGGTAGATTATGGCGCCAATCTGTTCATCGTCAGCAGGAGAATCCGGAAGTGCAACATAGTATTCACCGCTCTCAACTTCACAGGGAGCAGTCACACCGCAGCTCGCTTCCTCTGCCATTGTCGCATTGGGAACCAACCCGGAAATAACCACGGTAGCAAACGTAATCGCACTTGTAAGAAGGCTCATGCCCATTCCACTTCTTGCCGCTCTCTCGGATTAAACCTATTGAAACTCATGGATGAATCCAGGAATTGCCGAGACTAATTTTGTTTATGCTAACATACGCCTCAAAGGCGGTCTTACTCTCAAAATTGATGCCGTCATTTACAGCTTACCGCGAGAGGGCCTACTGCCATTCCCCTTCCGTGGGAATGTGCAAAGTATTGCCGCAATGCTTGCAGTGAACGGCGTCATTATCGTGACGATTAAGGCCACAATCAGGACAGGCATATTTTACTTTAGACGGACGGAAAATGGTCTGGATCAGCCGCAAAAACAGCGCCACGCCAAACACCATGATGACGATTGTAATCCCGCGGCCCATCGTATCCGTCATGGTGATGTCGCCATAACCAGTCGTTGTCAGCGTTGTGACGGTAAAGTACAGCGCATCCATGTAGGAGTTGATGTCCGGGTTCAGGTGCGCCTCAATCACATAAACAATTGCACTCACCATAAACACGAAGACCAGCAGATTCATCGCTGAGTTGATGATCTCTTCATGCTCTTTGAACCACGAGAACGTCTCCCGCAGATCCTTCACCACATGGTAGGAGCGCAGCAACCGCAACATGCGGATCACGCGCAAAAAGCCGAGGTTCTCGATGAGGGCTTCAGCAAACAAAGACAGGATCACAATGAGGTCTGCAATGGCCGTGCTGTCAAAGGCCGCTCGGGCAGGCCTCAGCGCAATTGTGAGGCGGAACCCGTAATCAATCAGCAGAATGAACCCGATGGCCCAGTCCAGCCGCGGATAGCTCTCCAGCTGAGGAAGCGTTGCAGACAGCACGAAGTAGAGGATCGTGACCACATCAAACATCAGCAAGCCGATACGCCAGGAACGTCCAGCAGTGGTCTGCCCGAAATACAGACGTCGCAAAGCGCCCCTGAAATCGGTTATTGCTTCCTGCATAAAATTAGATCCCTCAATCCCGATAGCGCGCCCAGATAAAATCTACTAGCAAATGTGGGCATTTCTGCAAAGTCACTCAAGCTCGTCACGCATAAACTTTCGCGTGAGCGACGCTGTCTTGACCCAGCAAGAAAACCTTACGCTTTCCCTCAGTGAGTTTATCGAAAAATTCTGCAACTGATTAAAGGGTTTCTGCTCTACTTCTGACATGAAGAAAGCCAAGGCCATTCCGGTGCCACCACCTCCCGGGTATTTGGAGGAATGGCGGGCAACCAACAACACCTGTCTGGTAACGGGCGCGACGGATGGCATCGGCAGAGCGCTTGCAATCCGTCTGGCAGATGCTGGCCAAACCCTCGTCATTGTGGGGCGTTCTAAGGAGAAAGTGAGTGCCGTCCTCAAGGATGTTGGCGACGCCGGCCCCCATCACTCCCACCGCGGTTTTGTGGCAGACCTCTCTCTCATCTCAGAGGTGGACCGTCTCGCCGATGAGATCTCGCAAAAGCTGCCGAACCTGAGCCGTATCGTCCTCTGCGCTGCCGAAACACCGGGGTTTCGCAGCATCACAGGAGAGGGGATTGAGGCTGGGTTTGCGGTTAACTACCTCAGCCGATTTCAGCTGCTGAATAAGATCACACCGCTGCTCAAGGACCAATCTGCGCCAAGGGTTGTCTCGTTTGCAAGCCCGGTGACAAAGTTCGAACTACCCGACCTGAACATCCTCAACGATCCTGACTGTGAGCTCGACAGCTGGAACCGAGGAAGTGCACACACCAACTGCAATCTGCTCTTCTTGATGGAACTGGCTGATCAGCTGAAGGACACAGACATCTGCATCAACGCGTTCGGACCCGGCCTTGTGCTGACAAAGCAAATGCAGGGTTACAGCGCCATGAGACGGTTCTGGCTAGGCATGAAAAGCTCGCTGGTCGGCAAGTCTGCCCCCTATGCGGCCTTACCAGCTATGCACATGCTGCTCTCTCCGGACTTTGCGGGCAAGACCGGAGGGTTCTACGAATGCGGAACAAAAATCCCGCCGGACACGCAAATCCTGAGCAAAGAAATCCGCCAGCAATTCTGGACAGAAACCACTCAGCTTGTGCACCTGGCACAGGCGAACAAGGGGTAAAAATTTCCAGAAACCGCTTTTTGTGACACCAGTCACGGGCTTTCCCTCACGAAAGTGGGAGGACAAATGCACTTCTCAGTCTGACTTGATTTGAACGTTGCCAGGGGACCTTGGCAGCGAAGGATAGAGCTGTGCCCAACGCCATCAAGGATTGAGTCACTTCCCTTAGGTAATGTTAGGCAAGTGCTGCCAGCAATTCTCAATGTGTAAGAGTAAAAAATGAACAATAAAATGGAATTCCCTGCCGGCCGGAATGGAAATCTGCTTTCATCAACGCGCAAAGCCGCCCTCGCATTTCTGGGGGCGTCTCTTGGCACATTTCTTTTCTCCTCGGCAGTCTTTGCTCAGGAAGCCCCCCCCCCTCCAGGTGTTATTGTTGAACCTGCACGCGAAGAAGTTATTGAAGAAGAACGTGTTTTCTCTGGCCGTACCGAGGCAATCAGTCAGGTCGCACTCATTGCCCGTGTCGGCGGGTTTCTGGAGCCGCTGGAATTTAAAGAAGGCCAGACAGTTCAGCAAGGCGACCTGCTCTTTGTGATCCAGCAGGAGCCCTATGAGTTCTCAGTAGAGCAATCCCAAGCCAATCTGGAAAGTGCTCAGGCGAAGGTTGATTTGGCAAAAGTTGACTTTGACCGCAAGGAGCAGCTCGTCAACCGGGATACAATTTCAGTCTCCGAACTCGACACAGCCCGCGCAAACCTGAAAGAGGCCAATGCCGCACTGGCTCTGCGTCAGGCAGACCTGAAGCTCTCCGAATTGGATCTGAGCTACACCGAAATCCGCGCTCCGCTGGATGGTCAGATCGGAACCGCTGCCTTTAAAGAAGGGGCCTACGTCAATGCCAACAGCGGAACTCTGGCAACCATCACGTCTTTGAACCCCATTCGCGTGGCGTTCCCGGTTCCACAAGCACTGATCTTGCAATCTCAGCGCGCCAACAACTTCGTCACCAATAACATACTCATTCGAATTCGCCTGTCAGACGGCAAGTTCTACCAGCACAACGGAAAGCTGGACTTCCTTGAAGCAGAAGCCAATCCAGGCACAGACACCGTCACCGCTTATGCTATCTTTGAAAATCCTGACCACTTGCTGTTTGACCACCAGCTGGTTGATGTCGTTGCCAACGCCAAAGATGCCACGCCTGTTCTGGTTGTCTCTCAATCCGCACTGCTGCTGGATCAGGAAGGCCCGTATGTGCTGAAGGTGAATGACGAAGACGTGGTTGAGCAACAGCGCATCGCCGTCGTCGATCAGATCAACGGCCTTGTTATTGTTGGAAGTGGCCTCAAAAAAGGTGATCTGGTGATCACATCCGGCATCCAGAAAGTTCGTCCCGGAATTAAAGTCAACGCACAGCTGGCAGGTCAATAAACCATGATCTATGACATGTTTATTCGCCGGCCTCGGCTGGCGATGGTGATTTCGATTCTCATAGTCGTGGTCGGTGCGATCTCGATTTACTCAATTCCGGTATCACAATACCCGACCATTGCTCCCCCAACCGTGCAGGTAAATGCCACTTACATCGGTGCGGATGCGCTAACGGTGGAAGAGAGTGTTGGCCAGCTTGTTGAAGGGGCAGTCAACGGCGTAGACGGCATGCGCTATATGAAGTCGTCGTCTTCCAGTGATGGCACCTACTCGCTAACGGTCTACTTCGATCTGACAACGGACCCGGATATCAATGCGGTGAACGTTCAGAACCGAATAAGCACCATTGAAAGCAAGCTTCCGCAGGAAGTTCGGGATCAGGGTGTCAACGTTACCAAAAAGGCCGGTGATCTCCTGCAGGCGATTTCCTTCTATTCGCCCGATGAGACACATGATGGCCTCTTCATTTCCAACTACGTCACCATCAACATCGTAGACGAACTGAAGCGTATTCCAGGTGTGGGTGATGCCAGCGTATTCGGCGCGCAGGATTACTCCATGCGCATCTGGCTGGATCCGGTCAAACTAAGAGCCCTCAACCTGACAGCAGAAGACGTAATCTCTGCAGTTCAATCACAAAACAAACAGGCTGCTGTCGGTCGTATCGGTGCAGCTCCTCTGGCGGCTGATCAGCAGCTCCAGCTCACCGTCACGGCGAAGGGCCGTTTGAACACGGTTGAAGAGTTTCAGAACATCGTTCTGCGTGCAAATCCTGATGGCTCTGTGGTTCACCTGAGAAACGTCGCCCGCGTAGAACTCAGCAGTGCCTCCTATGACATATTGGCAGAATACAACCAGCAACCAACAGCGATGGTGGGGATTTACCTGTCTCCGGGTGCAAACGCTGTGGCTGTGTCAGAAGCGGTCAACGAGCGTATCGCATTTCTGGCAGAGCGCTTCCCGGAAGACCTTACATACATCTCCATCTTCGATACCTCCCTCTTCGTGAATGAGATGATTTCGAAGGTGATCCACACGCTGCTGGAAGCCTTCGTGCTGGTGACCATCGTGGTTTACGTCTTCCTCGGCAAGTTCCGCGCAACCCTCATTCCGCTGATAGCGGTACCCGTATCCATCATCGGTGCTGTCGCAGTGGCCTTCATGATGGGCTACACGGCCAACACCATCTCACTGCTGGCCTTGGTGCTTGCCATCGGGATCGTGGTGGATGATGCGATCATCGTGGTTGAGAACGTTGAACGCATTATGCATGAGCACCCCGATCTCACACCGGCTCAGGCAACATCAAAAGCGGTCAGCGAAATTGCAGCCCCCGTGCTCGCAACCACGCTGGTGCTGCTCTCCGTGTTCGTGCCTGTGGCCTTCTTGCCGGGATCGTCCGGTGTACTCTTCAGAGAGTTCGCGGTCTCCATCTCCGCGGCAATGGTGATCTCCACCATCAACGCATTGTCACTGTCTCCTGCTCTTTGCGCCATCTTGATGAAGTCAGAAGACCTGACAGGCGTCATGGCCAAGGTTTCCAAAAAGATTGATGACGTCGGCCATGGTTACGCCGGCCTTATCAAGCGCATCGCAAAAATGTCGCTACTTTCGCTTCCTGTCGTGGTGGGCTTCGCGCTCTTTGGTTTCCTGGTTGTTTCCAACACCCCGGATGGCTTTGTCCCGGATGAAGACAAAGGCTACGCCATGGTGCTGGTCAATCTGCCACCGGGTGCGTCTCGCAACCGTACTGAAGCGGTCATGCGCAAAGCCGACGATATCATCCGCAAAGACCCGGCAGTCAACTCCACAACAATGATCATCGGGCTCGATCTTTTGGCAGGTGGCGGCTCATCACCAAACGCGGGCGTTTTCTTCGTCAAACTCAAGGATTATGAGGAACGTCCATCACGTGAACTGTCTTCGTTCGCCTTCGTTTACAGAACATACGGAGCTTTGGCAGGCATTCCCGAAGCAACCTTCTTCCCGGTCAACCCAGCTGCAATCGATGGTCTCGGCACGGTAGGTGGCTTTGAGTTCATCGTGGAGGCACTAGAAGGTCAGGATCCAACGGTTCTTGCGCAAATTTCCCGCTCCCTGATTGTCGCGGCTAATGAAGCGCCGGATATCGCGTCTTTCTTCACGACCTTTAACGCAAACACACCGCAGTTGAATGTGAAGCTGGATCGTGAGCGTGCTCAGGTGCTTGGTCTGAATGTGGCAAGTGTTTACAACGCATTGCAAGCCACGCTGGGCGGTTATTACATCAACGACTTCAACCTCTACGGTCGCACATGGACCGTCCGCCTGCAGGCAGAGCAGAAGTATCGCTCTGGTGTTGAGGACATCGGCTCCATCTTTGTCCGTTCAGACACAGGTGAGATGGTTGAACTGTCCTCCGTCGTGCACACTGAACTGTCACGCGGGGCAAACACCATCACGCGCTACAACAACTACCGCGCAGTCGCGTTCAACGGCAATGCAGCTCCCGGTGCAGGCTTGGGTGAAGCTTTGACAGCGATGGATGGTGTAGCGGCCAAAGCCCTGCCAAAAGGCTATGCCTATGAATGGACGGGGCTGGCACTGGAACAGAAAGAAGCTGCGGGTCAAACTGCGCTGGTACTGGGGCTAGCCTTCCTGTTTGCCTATCTGTTCCTTGTGGCGCTTTATGAAAGTTGGAACACACCAATCCCCGTTCTGCTTTCGGTCGCTCCCGCCTTGGCAGGTGCCTTGCTGAGCCTCTGGATCTTCGGACTAGCGTTCGACCTGTATGCGCAGATTGGTATGGTCATTCTGATCGCGCTGGCGGGTAAAAATGCGATCCTGATGAACGAGTTCTCACTCGAAAAACGCATTGATGGCATGGGGATCTACGAGTCGGCAATTGAAGGCGCTCGTTTGCGCTTCCGTCCAGTGATGATGACATCACTTGCCTTCTCCGCAGGCCTTGTTCCGTTGGTCATCGCATCCGGCCCAGGTGCTGGAGCCATGGTTGCGGTGGGTGTGCCGGTGCTGGCAGGTATGCTGTTCTCAGCGACTATCGGTATCTTCCTCATCCCGACCCTTTACGTCAGCTTCCAATGGATGCGCGAAAAGGCCGGTTGGACCATCGAGGAAGGCCGTGCAGCAAGAGGTTCCAGTGGTGAACTGGTCATTGATGCCAAGGAAGACAAGCCATCTGAAAATTGATCTGAGAATGATCCTGATAACAATGAAGAAGGCGCCTCTGGCGCCTTTTTTGTTAGGCTACACGCAGCAAGGCGAACCAGTAAAATGCCGCAAGCCCGGCAATCGCGTGGCTGGTGGAAACCGCCACCCATGACCGGCGATACTGGAACATCACGCCCCAATAAAAACTCACCATAAACGTCAGCAAAACGGCCAGTTTGGAATAGGGCAGATGGATGATGGAAAAGGCAACAGAAGCAGCAAAGTTGCCCCAGAACACAGAGGAAAGCTTATGCGGCCCCAGCGCGGCTGTCACAGGAACCTGCATGCCACACCGTACAATGAATTGCTGAATAGGGCACATCACCAGCGCATAAAATATCGCAAACGCCACCTCTGGCCACCCCATGAATGGCCCCTGTACCTGATGCGCGAGAAAGTAGAAGGAAAACGACTCTTCTGAGGGGTGCACAATGTACCGGATAACTGCCATCACCAGAATAATCGGAACAGTCATCACCACCCCATAACCAAACTGGCTTGGGAGATGACTGAACTCAAGCCCGAAGATGCGTGGCGGCAAATAGAGGTTTTTCATGATGTAAAACAGAATAGCCGCGAGAATGAAGTTCAGGCTCAAACTGTAAACCGTCATCGCAATGAAGCCGTAGCCGTAATCATCAAACGTATTTTTGTAGAGGCTGATGAACAACGCAAACGACGACATGGCGATCATGTTCGCCACTAGCAAAACCGCGTAGGCCTGTAATCGACGGGATCGGATCTTGATCTCTTCCAGCACGCGGGAGCTGCTTTGTTCCAGCTGATGTGCCGCCTGCCGGGCAAAATAACGAAACAGCATGGAGTTGGTTTCGGTCGAGGTCGGCAAGGTGCCGTACCGGTTCCAGCTCAATGCAGCGACAACCGTATCCCGTTTGGCTCGCACGCTCGCTATGTAACTTTGTGGTCCTACATGGGCGCGAATATAAGCCAGTTCTCCTGCCACATCACCGGCTTTCAGGTGCCCAAGAACAGTATCGGCTCCATCCTGATCTTCTTTGATAACCTCCAGATCCCCTTCAAGAATGATGAAAAACCGGTCCGCACTTTGCCCTTGTACCAGCAAATCCTCATGGGCTTTGAGGGAGTAGTACTGGGCACAATCCAGCACCTCACGAATAACAGGCTGTGTCGGCAAGCCCAGGTCGAGAAGACGCTGATGCAATTGCGTGCGATGGCGTGGAATATTGCCATAGCTCACCTCAAGCTGTGATTTGTTTTTTTTAAGAGACTGTTCCTCATCGCGCTGGGACAGGAAGCGCATCTATGGGCCTTCTTTCAGTAAAATCCTTGGCTGAAAAGCACTGCACTGGATTTTAGCGTGCCAGTTCCATCCTGCATGCACTTTGGTAAATCATGGTAATCCTGCACCAATGGGATCTCTCAAATTCCATTCAACTCTATAACGTATTCCCCAAATCTGGCCGCTATGTCTGGCCAAGAATACGCACCAAGCTCTAAGGGGATAGGGAGTTCTCTGGAAATGGTGGGAAAGATTTCAGAGTGGCGCCAAACAACAGTGCACGCTTAGATATCGGAAAGCGCAGGAGGGTTGGTTGGTCTTTTCATTGCTGCAATACAAATCCTATCAGTGGATGCCGCGAGACAGAGAGGAACACCACTGCGAGTTTATCTCCAGCAGAGGCCTTGCCAAAGCCTGCCAAAGCCGGAACCAGAAGCTGAAATCCTCGGTGCCTGACCTTGATGATGACTTGCTGGAGCATCACCACGAAGGTGCCACGCTTTACATCACCACTGATGCCCTGCCGCATTTCGTCCAAACCAAACTACTGCACATTCGCCAGCCATTCGTCCTGCTCAGCGGCGACAGTGACCTGCCCGTTGGACCGGACACGACCCTGCCAAACACGCTGTCCTCACTCGATCTGAAGAACCTGCTCTCCCATCCGCTGCTGGTTGCATGGTACGCGCAGAACCTGGCTATCGAGCACGAAAAGGTCTTCAACCTGCCCATCGGTTTGGACTACCACACTATGACAGCCCGCAAATCTCACGCTTGGGGGGACTTCCAGACACCGCTTGAGCAGGAAGAGTGCCTGCGCGTCGTAGCTACCGATGCCACGCCGCTGGAAGCACGGGAAGCCCGAGGCTACTGCAACTGGCACCATGCAGCCCATCGTGGAGACAGAGCAGAGGTGATAGAGATAGCGGATAACTCTACCGCTTACTTCGAAGGTGACCATCTTCCCCGAGAGCAATCCTGGCGTAAAAACGCACAGTTCCTCTTCACAATCAGCCCTTTTGGGAATGGAATGGACTGCCACCGCACTTGGGAAGCGCTGTTTCTTGGCGCGATTCCCATCGTCAAATCCTCAAGCCTGAACCCGTTATTCGAGGACTTGCCAGTCGTGGTTCTCGAAGATTGGAGTGAGTTGACCAGTGAACGTCTGCTTGAAGAGAAACAACGTATTCTGGCAGGAATCTTTGACTTCTCCAGTCTCTACCTGAGCTTCTGGCAAGACCGCTTTCTGGGCCATGAACCTGCACGCCAAGGTCTTCTGACCTATCAGCAGTTCTTAGATACTCTTTGAAAAATGATGCCCCGAAAAAGAAAAAGACCAGAGGAACGAATCCTCTGGCTCAGGTAAAGGGTCAATAGCCCTTGGGGGGAACTTGATCGGGATTTCTGAACATGCTGAAAAATGCTCAGAGACACCCTGCAAAATAAAGCAAGTTGCAGACTCAGAAATAACGCAACCTGCTTTTGCGGAGCTGACGCTCCAACAAAATTGTCAGATCGCTAGATAGGTTTGCCGTAGCTCTTCGTTGTCGAGTACTTCCTGTGCCGTCCCATCAAACACCACTTCGCCCATGTCCAGAATAACCGCACGGTCCGCAAGGTGCAGGGCAGCCACAGCGTTCTGCTCCACGATAATCGTCGTGATGCCCAGTTCCTTCACATTCTCAAGAATGCGCTCAATCTCCTGAACGATCACCGGCGCGAGGCCCTCATACGGCTCATCCAGCAACAGCAGCTTTACATCACGAGCCAGTGCACGGGCCACAGCCAGCATCTGCTGTTCACCACCAGACATGGTCACAGCTTCCTGCTTGGCACGCTCGGCAAGGCGAGGGAAGTGATCGTACAGGCGCTCAATCGACCACCCGTGCGGCTCCGAGATCTGCGCCAGCTGAAGGTTTTCCTCAACGGTCAGCCCCGGGATGATCCTGCGATCTTCCTGCACCAGTTGGATTCCGTTCTGAGCTGCCAGATAGTTTGGCATCTCATGAATAGGCTTATGATCCAGCCAAATCTCACCATGTGTCAGCTGCGGGTCGCTGGCACGTGCAATCGCGCGAAGAGTAGATGTCTTCCCAGCCCCATTTCGTCCCAGCAACGCAAGAATTTCACCTTCACGAATATCAAAGCTAACACCCTGAACGATATAGCTTTCACCATAATAGGCATGCAGATCCCAAGCCGAGAAGTAGGCCGGAGCACCACCCTTGGAACGCACAGGCGTAACACCCGGTGCAGTCGCGCCTTTGAATTGATCTTCGAGAATGGTCATACGTGCGCCCCTCCCAGATAAGCTTCCTGAACGCGTGGATCGCCTTTGATGTCTTCTGGTTGCCCCTCAGCAATCACAGTGCCCTGTGCCAAAACGCTGATTTTGCTGGCGAGGGAGAACACCACATGCATGTCGTGCTCGATAACAATCTTGGTAATGCTGCGCTCACCAATACGCTTCAGAAGATCAATGGTGTTGTTGGTATCAGCACGAGACATGCCTGCTGTTGGCTCATCCAAAAGCAACAGTTTTGGATCCTGAACCAAACACATCGCCAGCTCCAGACGCCGCTTGTCACCTCGTGAAAGAGAGTCTGCAGTCATGTCTTTCTTATCTGCAAGCCCAACATCCTCAAGCATATGCATGGCTTTGTCGCGTATCTCGCCCTGACCATCCACACGAGCCCAGGCATTCATAGTGAATGCCCCATCTCGCTTGGCCAGCGTTGGGATCATCACGTTTTCCTGCAATGTCAGATCACCAAAGATCTCTGGCGTCTGAAACACGCGGGAAACACCTGCCTGATTGATCTCATGCGGCTTAGCACCAATGAGATCCTTGCCCAGAAAGGTCACAGAGCCTGTATCAGGGATCAGGCGCCCTACAAAGCAATTGAGCAATGTGGATTTGCCCGCGCCGTTTGGCCCGATGATGGCATGCACATGCCCTTGCTCGATGGAAAGGTTCACGTCATCGAGAGCTTTCAGGCCACCAAAGCGCTTGTTCACGCCCTTAACACTAAGAATTTCCATGGTTGCCTCTCTTTATTCCGCTGCATTGGCTGATGCTGGAGAATGCGAATGACCTGTTCTCTTGCCAACACGCGAAGGTCTCCGGCGGAACAGCTTGGTTATCCGGTTGAAGCCTTCCATGATGCCACCCGGCAGGAAGATCACGATCACCATGAACAACAAACCAAGCGTCAAATGCCAGCCTTCGCCCACAAACAAGCTTGCAAGGCTCACTACTGCTCCCTCCATGAAGTCAGGCAGGAAGGAGAAAATGGCATGCAGTGTCTGCTCGTTGTATGCAGAGAAGATGTTCTCGAAGTACTTGATGAGACCTGCACCTAGGATCGGCCCAAGCAGAGTGCCAGCACCACCCAGGATGGTCATCAAAACCACCTCACCAGATGCCGTCCACTGCATGCGCTCAGCACCCGCAAGCGGATCCGTCACGGCCAGCAGGCTACCTGCAACACCAGCAAACGTGCCGGAAATGACGAAAGCAGTAAGGGTGTAAGGCCGTGTATTGAGGCCGGTATAACTCATGCGGTTCTGGTTGGATTTCACCGCACGCAGCATCATTCCAAAGGGGCTGCGGAAAATGCGTTGTGAAATGTAAAATCCGATGATGAGCAGAACAGCACAGAAGTAGAAACCCGAGTACCCGGTCATCTCAATCCCAAACAGATTGGAAATCAACGGACCGGACGCTTCTGAAGTGCTGTCAAACAACCGTGGGTCAGATTGCAGTACCCGCAAGCCAGTCTCACCATTGGTGATTGGGGTTAGCACAGAGTACGCCAGATTATAGCTCATCTGCGCAAACGCCAGCGTCAGAATGGAAAAGTAAATGCCTGACCGGCGCAGCGAGATATACCCAATGGCTACCGCAAACAGGCTGGAAAACACCACGGAAAAGAGCAGTGCTGGAATAGGGTTCATTCCCAGCAGTTTGAAGCTCCAGACCGCGGCGTAAGAACCGATGCCCAGAAAAGCTGCATGACCAAAGCTGAGATAACCAGTCAGGCCAAACAGCAGGTTGAAGCCCAGAGCAAACAGCCCGAAAATCGCAAACTTTTGCAAGAGGTCTGGATACCCGGCACCAATCGGAGCCAGCCAGATTGGCATTGTCAGGATTGCAGCTGTAAACAGCACAAGCATGAGCAGGTCGGAGCGTGGAGAAATCTTGGTCATCATTGGCTCAGGTCTCCATCACACCTTTACGGCCCATAAGTCCACGTGGACGAACCAGAAGAATAATAACTGCAACAAGATAGATAATGATCTGGTCGATACCCGGCAGAATGGTCTTCACCTCATTCATACTCGCAAAGCTTTGCAAGATGCCCAGCAGGAAGCCAGCGGATACGGCACCGGGCAAAGAGCCCATCCCCCCCACGACCACCACCACGAAGGACAGCACAAGGAAGTCCATACCCATGTGATAATCTGGCGGAAGGATCGGCGTGTACATAACGCCAGCAAGACCTGCGACGACGGCAGCAACGGCAAAGACCAGCGTAAAGCGACGCTCAATGTTGATGCCAAGAAGGCCAACAGTTTCGCGGTCAGCCATGCCAGCGCGAACAACCATGCCAAAGGTGGTGAACTGCAGGAAGGCAAAGACCCCGCCAATCACGCTAAGTGAGAAGAACAGATACACAATGCGCCACTGCGGATAAACGACAGTTCCCGGATCAAAGCCGATCCAAATGCCCAGGTCCATCGCGCCGCGCACCATGTCTGGTGCAGATTGCGGAATAGGGTTTGCCCCGAAATAAGTTTTGATGATCTCTTGCAAAACAATGGCCAGACCAAAGGTCACAAGGATCTGCTCAGCATGTGGGCGCTTGTAGAAGTGGCGGATCAAACCACGTTCCATCACATACCCAACCAGCAGCATGACCGGAATGGCAAATGCAATAGACAATGGAACGGAGTAGTTCAGCATCGTCGTGCCAGTGTCACCCAGCCAAACCTCAATGTAAGGCACACGGGTTTCCAAAGGCGTACCCCAGGCCGTGGTCTTGGTAGGATCGACGACAACCTGCTCAAGGCCGATCAGTTTATTGAAAGCTACGGCACAAAATGCGCCAAGCATAAACAAGGCCCCATGGGCGAAGTTCACAACTCCAAGCGTACCGAAGATAAGCGTTAGCCCAAGCGCAATCAAAGCATAGGCACCGCCCTTATCAAGGCCGTTGAGAATTTGAAGAACGATGGCGTCCATCCGCTCTTCTCCCTTTAGATTCGTGAGAAGGTGCAAGGCATCCAATGCGGAACATCAGTGGTTCAAGCAGGAGCCATTACCCGGCTGCAAAAACTGCAGCCGGGCAAACGGTGCTGTTAGACCTTGTAAGGTCCAAGCTCGCCACCAAAGATCTCTGGGTCATACGTGACTTGAGAAGCAGGTGTCACTTCAACAACTTCCAGAAGGTCAAACTGGGAAGTCGCGTTCTCGTTACCTTTCACGACCAGCACATCCTTGAAGCACTGGTGATCAGAGCCGCGGTAAAGAGTTGGGCCGTTACCCATACCGTCGAACTGGTGATCTTCCAGAACTTTGATAACCTCTGCTGGATTGAAGGTGCCCGCACGCTCACACGCATCTGCATAAAGCAGTGTCTGAACGTAGCAGGTGTGTGCAGCCTGGGATGGTGGGAAGCCATATTCCTGGCCGAACGACTTAACAAAGGCCTTGGAACCGTCGTCCTGCAAGGACCAGTTCCAGTTGGTTGTGCCGTAAATACCCTTGATGTTTTCGCCTGCACCCTGAGCCATAAGGCGGGAGTAGAGCGGAACGATGATCTCAAAGTTCTTGCCATTTACAAGCTTGTCACGCAGACCAAACTGAACAGCCTGCGTCAGCGAGTTGATCATATCCTTACCGTAGTGGTTCAGGATCAACACATCAGCACCAGAGTTCAGAACAGGTGCAATGTACTGAGAGAAGTCACCAGCACCCAATGGAGTACGGACTTTGTTGACGGTTTCCCAGCCAAGGCCTTCTGTGGTGTTGGCAATGGACTCTTCCTGTGTCCAGCCCCATGTGTAGTCAGCTGTCAGGTGATAAGCACGGCGGTCTTTGCCCATCTCTTTTTCAAGCACAGGGCCAAGCGCTGCACCGGACATATAAGCGTTGAAGAAGTGGCGGAAGCCATAACGCCGCTTGTCCTTGCCGGTGGTGTCGTTGGAGTGAGTCAGGCCGCACATAAATACGATGCCCATTTCCTGCGCCAGAGACTGCTGTGCAATCGCCACGCCGGAAGAAGAGCCACCAGACCACATGACAACGCCGTCTTTTTCGATCATGCGCTTTGCAGAGGCGCGGGCCGCATCAGACTTTGTTTGAGTATCACCGGTGACGTAGTCAACTTTCTTGCCAAGAACGCCGTTACCATTGAGCGAAAGCGGCTTCATGGTGCTCAGCATACCGCCGTCACCTTCACCGTTCAGGTGTTTGACGGCCAGCTGATAAGCGCGCAGTTCGTCAGCGCCTTCGTCAGCATATGCGCCTGTTTGTGGCACGTTGAAACCGAAGGTGACTGTTTTAGAATTGGTTGGGTCATTACGGAAATTGGTTTCAGCCCAGGCGCTGCGGCTGATAATAGTTGGGGTCGCCAGAACCAGACCACTGGCTGCTCCCGCCTTCAATAGGCTACGCCGATTCATCGGCCTACGAATAATGCTCATGAAATCCTCCCGAAAGGCAAAATGCCCGAATTGACGTGATAGAGGTCCCGTCCTCCTAAGAACCTGCCGCGTTCACCATTCCTTGTTCACCAGAAACAGTTACGTCAGCTCACGCAAAGGAAAGCCTAGTTCGGTAGTATAATGAATCGCAATTCGACTTATGGTTTTTAAACCAAAGGTTAATACCAAGTAAGATTCTATTATATGTTGTAAATCTTTTGTCCTATTTAGTTTTAAGGAAGTGTTGCACTGCAAATGTGACCTGAATGAAATAAATGCATTTTACGTAAGGTGTTCGTTAAAACTGTAAAATACTGAATTCATGAAGAATGTCGTTTAAATTTCTCAGGATATGCAGAGCACTGGTGTTTGTCTTTAGCTTGAAGGACAAACACCAGTTTTTCGTAGTGCAGCTAACGCAAGTGCGAAGGCTTTCTATCTCAAGTTGCCGAGAAAAGTGCCAACCGACGAACGCAGGTCAGCAGCCTGATTGGATAAAATTTGTGCAGCATCCAGCACGCCAGAAGCGGTTTTGTCGGTTTCATCCGCCGCTTTTTGTACCTGGCCGATGCTATCTGACACCTGCGTGGTTCCCAATGCAGCATCCTTGATGTTCACGGCAATGGATTGCGTTGCGATGCCTTGTTGTTCAACCGCGCTGGCAATGGCATTTGCACTGTCATTCATCTCTTCAATGATCTCTTTGATCTCAGAGATCGCCTCTTTGGACTCGCTTGTGCTCTCCTGAATCCCAGAGATTTGATCGCTGATCTGCACAGTTGCATTTGCTGTTTGCTGAGCAAGCGACTTCACCTCGTGTGCAACCACAGCAAAGCCTTTGCCCAACTCACCGGCACGCGCCGCTTCAATGGTTGCGTTGAGGGCGAGCAGATTGGTTTGCTCCGATATTTGAGTAATTAAATCAATAATGTCACCAATCTCGATTGCCACTTGAGACAGATGATTGACCTGCTGGAAGGCCTTTGTGGATGCGAGTGTCGCGTTGGAGGCTGTAATCGTTGTTTTGTGAACCTGCTCGGCAATCTCGGAAATGGCAGTCCCCAGTTCCTCAGTTGCGGAGCGCACCGCCTCCACATTTTGAGAGGCATCCAGAGACGCTGCTGCCACGCTGGAGCTGATCTCGTTGGTGTGCTCTGAGTTACCGGAAAGAGAAACTGCAGACCCATGTAGCTGATCTGCAGCGCTGGCAATGGAGGACGTGACTTGGCCCACGGATCCCTCAAAATGCTCTGCAAGGTCCGTCAGAAACTCTTGACGCGCCTCTTCCCCGGTCTGGTCATAAACCGCCAGCGCAAGGTCCATATCAAGCAAGATGACCTTGTTGAGGATGCGAGGCAGGTTCTTGCTTGGCCGGCTGGAACGGGAGAATAAGCCGCCACCAGACTGCTCAAGAAGAGCAGCGCTGAGCAACGTCCCCAACCTACTGTAAGCTCCGATATACCATTGCGGTGTTAGGCCGAGTCGCTGATGCGTTCTGCCGATCCGCTGCACAGACTGTGCATAGTCATCATCCAGCTTTCCACTGCATATGAGCCGCCAATGCTCATGCTGTTTCTCCCGCGCATGACGCATGTGCTCTTCATTCTTGAAAAACTTCATGGTCTCAGGAAAGTTTCGAATGTGTCTATAAAACTCATCCAAGACCTCCGGCATGATCGCCATGATGATATCCTGGGAGTTTCCAAGTTCTTCCAACTCCGCTGAAGATATACAGTGATACGTCAATCGATCATCGATAGTTTCGCTCATTAAAAATCCATACTTAATAAATCATAGTTTTCGTTTCTTTCAGTTATTACGTAAGGAAATATTGGGGTCACGAAAGAAAAAAACGCAAAAAAAGTTATTTACGCTAAGTATAGAATGTAGATTCTAATTGACCCAGCGTAATGGTTTGGATGTGTGTAGTTGGTAATTGTATTTATATTTTGATAACTTTTGATGGAGATCAATGTTCCCATGTGAGTACTGCTCTTTTGTAGTATATGACCGGTGTCAATCAATAAAAATAATACCCCAAATGTTTTTATTAACTGTAATTCGATGAAGCAATTTCAGCTTTAGAGTAAGGTCGAGGTACCTATGAAATTAACTGGGATGACAGATGTAGCGGTACGCATACTGATGCTCATGGCTGTCAACCGGAGCGATAAGTGGACAATTGACCGCTTGTCTGAGGCAACCAACAGCGGGCGTCCTCAGGTCGCCAAGGTCGTGCAGATCTTAAACCGGAAGGGCTACATCAAATCCAGACGAGGGCGATTGGGTGGTCTGATGCTTGCTCATGCGCCAGCTTCTATCAACATCGGTAAACTCATCCGGAATGTTGAAGATAACTTCGCACTGGTGGAGTGCTTTGCATGCAATCCCGCCAAACCATGCCCGTTATCGGGTGTCTGCCGTTTCAAAGGCAAGCTGAAGCATGCGCTGAACTCTTTCATGGAAGAACTGGATGCAATCAACTTGACACAAATTATTGAAAACGCAGACGAAATTAGGACAAGCGTTGAGGTGAACGCTGAGAGAAAGCTAGAGCTCTCTGCCTAGTACGATGCAATTAAAGTGCATTTAACCAACCTGCTTTCGTGAGCATTAACCGACAAAACTCATAGTTTGGTAGTGCTCACGCCTGCTTAAGACAGTTTCGCGACAATCAGGCCTTGTTCATGAGACCTCTGTGCCCTCACGCACGAGGTTTTTGTTCATTTGGCGAATAGCAAACTGTTCGGCGCAGGCAATTTCTATGAGACGAGTCCGGCACTCAATTTCTCTTAAACTAGCAATCATCTCTGTTGTCGCCATTGCTCTATCTTATTTTGCGCTGACATTTCTCGTTGTAATTCAGTGGGAAAGAACGCTCCAACTCCAAAGCGAACAGCTCTCCCAGATCGCCGTAAACCAATTCTCCACCACGCTTGAGCGTGACGTAGCGCTGGTGAGACACCGTATTCAGTCTCAGCTATCCGAAACAGCAGCCAGCCTTTCTGCCATTGGTGAGCGCGGTGACATCGTAAAAGCTGCAGAAACACGGGTCTGGGCAGGGGATGTGAACATCCTGTCACTGGTGCAGGAAGGCACGCCGCTTGACGCTATTATCCTGCTGAACTACCGCGGCCAGATCGTCGGAGCATCCAAGCGCGCCGATCCGGGACTGATCCAGAAACAGCTCCTCAAAGTTCATCTGAAACAGTCGCTTAGCACTGTCTGGACGCCGTCCACGGGCACAGGCCCAGCCGTCCGATACACGCTTCTTCCAGCCACTCAATTTGGCCCGTTATTGCCGGGGGAGCCTGATGCAGGCGTCTCTCAAGTCCTTTATTCCTCACTCATCGACCCGGGCACACAGTGGCGTGGAGCCTTGGTGGCGCAGCGGTGGTTTCCCTTCAACTCCGGAGTGATTGACGAATACAGCAAAATCTCAGGTGCCGAGATTGCGATTTTCTATCAGGACAAGCTGGTTGGTGCCTCGCCACATGCACCGGTCGAAGCGCTGCAAATGCCTGAAAACCTGCGTAAACTTAAGATCCTGAACACTGCATTCGAGTATTGCGATAACGGTCCATCACCGCTCGTGATTTGCGCCTTCAAGCCACTCGAAGTCTTGCTGGACGCGCAGGAACGCCTACGCAATGTGGGGGAAGAGACCAGCGCTCAGACTTTCCAGCGGCTTATTGTGTTGGGCTTTACCGCCTGTCTCATCATCTTCATCGTAGCCCTGTTTGTTTCCCGCAAAATGTCCCAGCCACTGCAGCGCATCGCAGATGCCCTCTCTGATGTGGCGGGCGGTAACTTTGATGTGCGGGTAGAGGGCACCAGAAGGATGGATGAAGTCGGTGAGATCGCCCGCGCTGTTAAAGTGCTCCAGGCCTCCGCGCGGGAGCGTGACAGTTTGCGCCTCAATATCCAGCGCAAGAACAAGGAATTGCGCAAAAAAGAACAGGAATTGGTGAAGCAGAATACGTTATTCGACGCTGCATTGAACAATATGTCCCATGGGTTGTGTATGTTCGATACACAGAAAAGATTGATTGTGTTCAATCAGCGCTTTGATGACATCTTCGCTTGTGAACAAGGCGAGGGCAAAATTGGCATGACATGGGATGAAATGGTCCAATGTATGCCTCTGGCCCAGGAGTTTTTGCAGGATGATGGCGAAAACTCTGTCGCACAACAACACTGGCCGAGCACCGTCCGCAGCACGTTTACACTTACTTTGCAAAGTGAACAGGTCATCTTGATGACGCTGGAACCGCAAGATGGCGGCGGCTGGGTTGCGATCTTCGAAGACATCACCGACAGGCAGCGCATCAGTGATCATCTGAGCTATCTCGCAACGCACGATGCCTTGACTAAACTGCCCAACCGTTTGCTGATGAATGAGCGCTTGCAAGAGATGAAACAAGCTGCTCTGGCACAAGATGAGCACTTCGGCATTTTGTGGTTGGACCTTGATGAGTTCAAGACAATCAATGATTCATTGGGTCATGCAGTTGGCGATAAGCTCTTGTGCCACGTCGCAAAAATCCTGCGAGAAAAGGTGGCGAACAAAGAGATGGTCGCCCGTCTCGGCGGTGATGAGTTCGCGATCCTATCTAAGTTGCCTGCCTCCCGAGAAGATCTGGAACAACTTGCCAAAGAAGTGCTGAAAGTCATCGCTTCTCCGTGTTTCCTGGAAGGTCATGAAATCGTGGTCGCCGCAAGTGTCGGTATCGCCACATTCAGCAAGGAATATCAAAACGTGGATGAGCTCATTCGTTTTGCTGACCTTGCTTTGTACCAGGCCAAAAATGATGGTCGAAACACCTTCCGCTTCTTCGAAGATGATATGGCTGCCAAGATTAAGCAGCGTCAGACATTGATCACTGACCTCTATAAAGCCACCGCAAATCGGGAGCTGGAGGTTTATTTCCAGCCACAGGTCATCTTGGCAACCGGCGAAATCTCCGGGTTCGAAGCACTACTGCGCTGGAACCACCCACGCTACGGTTTCATCTCACCATTCGAGTTTATCCCCCTGGCAGAAGAAACGGGTCTGATTCTGGAAATCGGGGCATGGGTACTGGATGAAGCTTGCTCTCTGGCTGTCGGTTGGCCCAAGCGGGTGAACTTGGCAGTCAACCTGTCACCACGTCAAATTTACTGCGAGCAGCTGCTACCGGTTGTTGATGATGTGCTGGCCCGTACGGGTCTGGATCCCGGACGGCTTGAACTGGAAGTGACAGAAACTGTGTTACTGGCAGATCATCTGCGCGTACGTCAGACTCTGGCGAAGCTGCAGCAAATCGGCGTTAAGATCTCTATGGATGACTTCGGAACAGGCTACTCCTCACTGAGTACACTCCGCCGCTTCCCCTTTGACAGGATCAAAGTCGATAGGTCTTTTGTGATGAGTATGACTGAAGATGATGACTCCCGCTTCATCGTGAACTCCGTCATCGACCTTGCAAACAGCCTCGGCATCACAACAACAGCAGAGGGCGTTGAAAGCAAAGAGATCGCAGAGCAATTGACGGCAATGGGATGTTCTGAAGCGCAGGGCTATTACTTTGGCAAGCCTGCACCTCCCAATCAGGCGCTCTTCTGGATGCTGGAAGAAGCACGCGGCGTCACGCTGGAAGCGCAGGTCAACAACTCAAAACTGACTAAGAAAGCCGCAGGCTAAATCGTCACTCAGCAGGTTCCATCGCGGCGGAGCCATCAACTTGCTCTACTGCATCATCCCATGGCTGAAAGTTTGGAATGCGTCCGTAAGTGGCTTGCGCATCTATGAAAACATGCTCAAGGCCGGCAATAAAGTCGCGCGAACCAGCCATGTAAGCCATGTCAAACTCGGTCAGATCTGGCAGCAGTGCCTGCAGGGTTTCAGTTGCGCCATCACCTTGCAGGTTCGCAAAGATCGGCTGTATGCCACGACGGTTCAGCCAGTTAAACACCTGCTGAAACTGGTCCTGCTTCAGCGACTGATCCAGAATGAGCACCTTCTCACGGCGCGGCTGCCCCATGGCAGAACTCAAAGCCATCGCCCAGATCGGAGGTAGGCTGTTCGGTCCGGCAACCATAATCAGCGGCTCGTCATCATGCCCAAGGAAGGAAGAGCCATAAGGGCCGGTGATGCCAACCCGCCCCTTCACATCGCCCTTCTTCGCAAGCATTGCGAAGAGATCAGGGGTGTTGGCCCGTTCTATGAGAAAGATCAGCGTATTGAACTCAGTCCCGGCATCCAGAGCAAAACTGGCAAACAGGTTCACCCGTTCCTGACCACGAAACTCGACATGGTAATACTGGCCCGGACGCCATGAAATCGGCTTGGTAAAGCTCAGGCGCAACTCGAAAAGGTCATCCGAAACCTTCCGCACTGCAGAAACATGCCCCTTAAGCGACTGCAATTCAGAGGATGCGGGCAGCTTCAGCTCAGCATCGCCAGCAACCGTTGCCTTACAAGCAAGAACGGTACTTTTCAGCCGAGAGCCATTGGCTTCCACCTCACCGGAAATCACAGTAACGCGCGTGCTTTCACAAGTGCTATTCCCGCAGTCACACTGCAAAGCTAGTCCACCACGCTCAGCGACTTCTAGAAGTGTTTCACCAAGCTTGGCATCAATTGATCTGCCATTGATATTAAGACTGGTCATGGGCACCCATGTTGCTCCGCGTATGTGACGGACGTATCTACGGTTGTGCAAGTTATAGAACTACACGCTTATTTCCTAGGGGGAAATCTAAGTCATTCGCGACATTAATACAATTTTAACAATTAATAGTCACCTGACTTTATCTAGTTATTTTTACGCCCTTAGCTCTTCTTGTAGGCCGCAATAACCAGATGACCCGGAACTGGCTCACCCTGTTCAAAGCGAACGGTGATTGGCGAAAGATCAAGAATGGTAAAGCCACTGCTCACCAGCAAGTTCCGAACATAGCTCTCAGCATGTGCAAACCGATGGTACTTGCCCACCATGAAGTTCTGCTCGCCTAACTCCTCTGCAGGAAGTGTCTCAGAGGAAAATGCAAAGACACCATTGGCTTCAATGTTGTCCGCTACACCGGCGAAAAACTCTTCCAGCTCGCCCATGTAGGGCAGCACATCAGTCGCGACGATGAGGTCCCAGCGCTCTTCTTCCTCAACCTTGAGAAATTCAACCACTTCACCCACGTAGAGGTCGTCGTAGATTTCTTTCTCATCCGCAACTTCAACCATCCCCTCGGCAATGTCCACGCCGGTTTTATGGGGCACCAGGTTATTCAGGGCTTCGCCGGAAAGGCCAGTCCCGCAACCAAGGTCCAGCAAACGTTTGAAGGAGCCAAGTTCCAGCTTTTCAATCTTGTCACGTACCATCAGTGGAACGGAATAACCGAGCTGATCCACCAGAACCATGTCGAACACTTCGGCATGCTGATCAAACAGCGTGCTCACATAAGCATCCGGCGCTTTGAGGGGCGCATTCCCTTTGCCCATACTTGCCAGGCGAACGGCCACGCCACCATGATCTTCCGGATCTAACTCCAGAACTGCTTTGTAGGCCTCAGCAGCCTCATCAAACTTGCCTGCTTTTTCCAGATCCAGAGCCCGGTTATATGCGTCAGCAAGTGCTTCATTGTCTAGTTTAGTCATGGGGACAGTTGAGCCGCTGTAATATTGAAATTGAAGGTCTTCCTTACACAAGAAATTCTCGAAAATCTACGCAATACATAAGGTTTTGTTGCCGCATCAGAGTAAATAAAATGGATCACCCCGATTAAAATACGCAGATCACTTTTAAACGGCAAGTGAGGTCATGCTGATAGAACCAAGGCTGGTGAACAGTGAGGCCCGTATGGAAGGTGCGCAACCTGAGCTAATTGAGATTGATCCATTTACGACAATCACAATTGCAATCCTTGTTTTGTTTGTCGGACGAGAGCTCGTTCGAAAAAGTGTAGCCCTTCGCAAACTGACGATCCCTGACCCTCTGGCTGGCGGATTGCTGTGCGCCATTCTTGTTACTGTGCTGACGGTCTGGTGGGGTGTGAAACTTAAATTCTCGACAGAACCGATTGATTTCTTTCTGATTTATTTCTTCGCGGCAATTGGCCTTCGTGCAAAGGTGAGTGACCTTCTTACAGGTGGCAAGCCACTTGTCATTCTCATCATCATTTCCTCGGTGTTTCTTGGTGTTCAGAATTTTGTCGGCATGGGGGCGGCCAGCGTCTATGGCTATCCAGTACACACAGGCATCATCGCCGGGTCAGTCTCGCTATCCGGCGGGGTAGGGACAACGCTTGCATGGGCACCAATTTTTGCTTCAGAACTTGGCGTCGCAAATGCGCAGGAGATCGGTATTGCCTGTAACACTGTGGGCATCGTGTCTGCGTGTATTATCGGCGGACCAATTGCTCAGTACCTCATGAAACGGCATAAACTGGCAGGATCCCTCAGCACAGACGAAGCTGTCGGGCAGAATTTCAAGGACGATGGTAAGCTGAATCTGCACTACTACGATGTTCTGGGGGCAGTCTTCTTCATCAATATGGCAATTTTCATCGGCTACATGATGTATCTTGGCCTGCAGGAAGCTGGCGTCGTTATTCCGGTATTCGTGCCAATTCTTGTCGCAGGCATCATCATAAACAACGTGGGCCGCCTGCTGTTTCGCAACTACGACAATGTTGGCCGCGAAAAAGGCATGGCGATGATCTCAGACATCAGCCTCGGTATCTTCCTCAGCATCGCGCTGATGACCATGGACCTGCTGGTGGTTTGGCAGTTTATGGGCTTCGTCGCACTGGTGATGTCCCTGCAAATCGCACTTGCCATTAGCTATGCCCTCTTTATCGTCTTCACCTCCATGGGCAAGGATTATGATGCAGCTGTTATCGCAGCAGGCTTTGGCGGGATAGCGCTCGGTTCCACCGCTACAGCCGTGTTGAATATGACCTCCGTCACCCGTCAGTTTGGTGCATCGCCTAAAGCATTCCTCATTGTGCCACTCACCTGCGGCTTCTTCATTGACCTGATGAACACCTGGGTGATCTCAAACCTGATTGCGCTTTGATGAGCATGAAGTTGAAGTTCAAAACATGGCTGGAGTAATTAAGGTCGCACGAGCAAATATCGCGAGACCGTTGCATACGGTCCGGCCTCATAGTGCACCAGCTCCATTGTGTCAGAGTTTATCATGCGCCCCTGCATAGTGCCTGTGTCAGGGTGCTCAACAAGTGTGATGGAAGCCCCATCCCAACCGATCATCCCAATCACAGGCTCTTTGGATTTTGAGACCTCGGACCGCCCATCATGATCTCGCCCGGACCCGGGACTGACCTGCCAGAAGAAAACTCCCTCCAGCACGGGTCCTGTTTGCTCATCTATCCGCAAATGAGAAGGTCCGTTCTCCTGACTTTGGATATCCCGATGCCAGTAAACAGCATCTTTCTTGATCACCACCCATTGCCCGACCAGCTCTGGATAATGCTGTGGCGGCTTGCCATCAATTGCAAAGGCAACAAACGTGGCACACCCCATCATCAGTGCTGCAATCGCAGTCTGAACAGGAAGTTTCCATTGCCCCATTTATGCCTCCCCAACTCAACTTGAACTCACAGGGCAACACATCTCAGCCAAGACCTAAATCCCTGGGATTTGATGTGGTAGTTCAGATCAAAGAAATCTGCCTGTATGGAAGCAAGAGCATCTGTTTTGTCGTTCTCATAAGAAAGGGATAGCCAATCCTGCCTCTGGAACATATAGTGAACAGAATCTATTGTAAGCGATGGCGATCAACCCGGATGATTGTTCAAAAGGATATTTGAAATGACGAAGATTGCAGTGATCCTCACCCAAGGCTTTGCCGATTGGGAATACGCATTGATTGCTGGCACTGGCGGCCCATTTTTCGGCATGCAGGTTGAGTTCTTCACCCCTCAGGTCGGTGAAGTGAAATCGCAAGGCGGGCTAGCTGCGATTGTCTCGCGTAAGCTGGATGAGATCAGGACGTTTGAACCAAGTGTTATTGTCGTTGTTGGGGGAACAATCTGGGAAACTGAACAGGCTCCGGATATCGCAGATCTGCTCAGGGCTCACCACGAGCGCGGTGGTGCTGTTGCTGGAATTTGCGGTGGCACATTGGCTCTTGCCAGAGCAGGTCTGCTGAATGAAGCGAGACACACATCAAACAACGCAGAATTCCTGCAGCAAAATGCGAAAAACTACAAAGGTGCTGAACACTACCAGTCAAGTGCATCCACCATCTCGGATCGTGGCGTGATTTCCGCTCCTGGAACGGCCCCGGTATCCTTTGCAGCAGCTGTTCTTGAAGCCGCCGGGCTCGCCACTGATGCTCTTCAGCAGTTTAAGGCAATGCTTGGCGCAGAGCATTTGGAACCGGCAATGGCTGAGGCGACCTCTTAAAACCTGAGTCAGTGCCCTGGGTTGATAGGGCACTGACCAGTTTCTGCTGACTACACGAAAGCAAAGTCGCTTTCGCCAAGGAGTGCAGCATCCACATTCACCAGAGAAATGGAGTTTGTTCCAAAGGTGATCACGGTATCTCCGCCATCGTCAAAGATGGTGAGGTTGGCAAACTCTGCCATGCGGCTCTTGATCATGATGAGATCACTGCCAAGTTCAAAGTCGTTGATGGTGTCATCACCTCCCAGATTGAAGAAGCAGAAGTTGTCAGCGCCTGAACCGCCTGTGAGCGTGTCGTCACCAGCACCTGCAATCAACTTGTCCGCACCAGAGCCTCCATCCAGAGTATCGTCCCCGGCACCGCCTTTCAGCACATCATTGCCAGAGCCACCACGCAGGGTATCGTGACCGTTTCCGCCAATCAGCTTGTCCTTGCCACCGTTGCCGAGCAGCGTGTCATTGCCAGCTTTGCCAACTAGAGTATTGCCAGCCGCATTGCCGATGATGGTGTCATCGCCGCCACTGCCAATCGCGTTCTCGATAACGGCGTTGTAAGCAATCGCCAGATTACTCAGGCCACCACCCACATCGGAGAAGGAGCCATCAATGAGGCTGATCATCTGGTTGACTTTACCAGCACCTGACATGTCGATGGTGTCATTACCACCGGCATCCCAAATGGTCACCGCGCTGGGCATCCCCTCGGAAAAGTCATAGGCACCACCAGCATTGGAGTTGTAGCCGTAGACCGTGTCATCCGCACGGGTGGTCATATTCACCCCGTAAAGCTGCTGAAGTGCCAGCACATCCAGCGGCATGAGCGTGTCCGGGAAGCCACCGTAGCCGAGGTTGGAATCGGCGTTACTCTCATCAAAATAGCTCATCACAGAATACTGCTGCGTATCCTGACGGAACTGAGCATGTTCATCATAAGTAATTCGAACACCCGGACCAGCGTTGTAGTCCCCCGGATGCGCCAGCCCCACAGCATGACCGATCTCGTGCATCACAGCAAAGTGGCTGTAAGAGCCGGTTGGCAACTCATCGGTTGAGACACTGTTCGTGTTCAGCCAAACGTCGCCTTCATTTTCACCAGCCTCCGGCGAACCTGGATAGTATGCATAGGCACCAGCACCATCCGTGGTGGAGTTGTAGTTGGAAAACAGCATGGTCGCATCGTCGGTGTATCCGTCCGGGTTCACCCGATCAAACGAGATATTGGCAATTTCTGAGTAGGAGGCCAGCACCTTCTCAATAGCTGCAATCTGCTCATCAGTGACATGCGCAAACGTGTCTTCAACCCCGTTGTTGTTCTCACGGAAGCCATAAGTCACTGTCGCAGCTGTACCCGGTCCACTCCATGAGAGGCCTGGGCGAAGCAAGGCACCAGCACCCATATTACCGTCATAATAAGCTTTGTCGCCTTCCACAGCAGACAAGCCGTACTGGCCGGTGCCTTCATCACCATAGGACGCCACATCAAGATAGAAAGTCCCGCTGGTTGCTGCGGTAAACGTAATAGTGGAGTGCGTGCCCGGTCCGCCATCATCGTCATCCACCAGCAGGTTCCCATCGGAATCCCGCAGGCGCAGATAAGGGTCAACCAAGCGGCTTTCGCCATCAAAAGTGCCAATAGCAGCAAAGGTATAGGTCTGCCCGGCAACCAGCTCAACTTCATACCAGTCGTGGTCGCCGTCACTGGCTATAGTGCCCTGAACTGTCTCGAAGATATTGTTGTCCGATCCCTGCGCATCCTGCCCCGTGTCCCTCAAACGGTAGGATGTAGACGTGTTGTCTGCGGCATCTCTGGTCTCATAGAGATTTGTCATTATGTTTCTCCAGCTTAAAATGGACATTCAGATGAATGAGTTCATTTTGGCTGGGGCTTCGGAAGGTCGTCCGTCCGCCCAGCATCTTCCAGGCACGCACGTTCCACTTGCTCAATGGCATATTGAACAGTCCGCTGTTGCTCCTTGCTACTTTGCAAGGGGCTGCCAGCCACAGCCTCCTTCAACCGTTCAATGGCATAGGAACAAGTGGGGTCTGAGTAGGGCCGGTCAGGATTAACCGGCATTGAGGCTCTCACGCCGAAAGCGGAGAAACAGAAAGCAACAACCGCAATAAGCAATCTGGCGTTCTTCATGTGTCACAGCATCCAGTTCAAAAGCTCATGGACCATCAGAGAAGAGCAAAACACAGGTCAGGCAACAAACAATAGTTATTCATGACCGGTAGAAATGACGTCTACCGATGGCCTCCCACACATTATGTAATGATCATGCGTACGTGAATTTTCTAACAGTTGACGTAGGGGCAGAAAAACGAAATATCCTTAGGTGAATACATGCAAAAAGCATTATTCATCAAAGATCTGGCATAAATGATAGATTAGGTAGATTTATCGTGTATTATTATCAACTAAAATTACGTCAATTAATGTAATTATATTGCGCCTATGGTGGTTGGGTTAGTTTTATTCATTAGATTTCACGTGGATGAGCTGGCTGATTAATTGTTTTTCTAATCAGCCAGCAATCTACGCTACGGCAATCAAGAGTCCTCATCTTTCAGGCCAAACTTCTCACTGAAGACTTCGATCACTTCTTTGCACTCAGCGCCAACCTTGTCCTGCTTTTCACTCAGGCAGGTTAGAACACGACCACCGCCAACTTCTGTTTCTGAACACTGAGCTTCAATATCTGGAGCACAAATTGCCAGAGCCTGTCTGGCGTTCGCGAAGAAAAAGTCCAGGGCATCGGCGAAATCATCAATCGCAGTGGAGCATTGCTTACTGAGTTTATCCTCGTAGGCATACATGCATGCAAAAATGCGACCTTCTCCGGGTGTCACTTCCTTACAATGAGATTTTATCTCTGGTTCACAGGCTTCAAAAACGCCTTGGGCTGCATTCTTTCCTGCTGTATCCTGCGCCATCGCATTGTGTCCGGTGGCCGCAACCAACAAGCCAAGACCGAACAAGACAGCTCCGAGTGATTTAATCATTTTGGGGTCTCCAGAATAGAAAAATTACGGATTAACAACGATATAGACAGTCACGCCGTTTTGAAGGACAGGTCTGTAATAGACGCCGCCACAATTGTAGTAAGAATTGTATGGGCTGCAGCCAGATATGGACTGACGATAGTTGGTGCGTCTGGATGTTCTGCGAGATGTTCGCCGTGATACGCGTCTTGATTGATTGAGATGAGGGTTTTGGGCGTTAGCTTTGCCGACAGAAAAGAGGAGAGCCACGCCTGTTGGAAGCTCGGTAAAGTCGATCTGGCTGGTATAGCCGAGTGATCCTGCGATGACCGCTGCTGCGAGTAGTTTCAGTCGCATGTTTGTTTCCCTGAGTTGATGTGGTCTTTGGCACCAAACCAGTCCGATGAACGGGTGCATTGGGTTTTTGCCAATCGCTTCAGCCGTCGGCTTCCACGCATTTGAAGATGCTTAAGGACAAACGTTAGAGTTATCTTTCAGGGGCTACTCGCGTTTTAGTCATACAAAACCTCAGGCCACTTCGTGGGGCACCTGTTCAAGTCAGCATCAAGTTTTTATGGGGTGAACGCTTCAAGTTTGCTCAAAGCTTGAGAGATCTCCTTCAAACTGTTTTCACTCAAACTCTCATATATGGAGGCATGAGCTTTCTAGCTAAGCATAATGGGTCGCAAAGAAATTAAGCTGTCACCGCATTGGTCTGGAGTTGCTGAATGCCGGATGTAGACGCACAAACCATGTCACCAGAGGTCGAAGCCTGGGTGGAAAATGTACTAAGCGCTTGTAACCTCAAGTGGACTGGTCCGACGAAAAATTTTGAGCGCGAACCCAAAGAGAACCTGCGCATTGATGGCAAAACGCCTGTCGCGGATCACATCAATTACCTACGCAAAACATTGAAGGATACATATGCCAGGCGATCTGAGATTGCCGGCAAGGCGAAACTTGACCGAGAGCTTGCGGTGCACCTCCAACACTTTGATCAGGCCTATGTTGCAGTCGATAGTAATATCGACAAAGCACAGGCCAGTATGGGCAGTGGCGATGCTGGAGGCGCAATCAGTGACGCCGTGGACCAGCTTGAGTTCATGAGGGATGCGCTGGAAGCAGCTTATTACTCCGCAGCAAAAGACCCGGAAGAAGCCTACGCCGAGTTGCGTGAGAAAATTGATGCTGCCAAGGCTGAACTGTACGAGCTGGGTAAGGAAAAAGAAAAAATTCAGGATGATAACGCCCGAGAAGAGTTTGAGGACATCTACTCAGAAGCCAAGGATGGGCTGGATCAATCTTTGAAGACGTTGGAAGCTGACAAATTCCTCGAAGCTGAAGAAGAGTTGGAAGAAGCCAAAACCGTGATGCTCGATTTGCGACCTGGCAACAGTGAGGATATCGCCAAACGAAAGAAAGAGTATCAAGCTGCTGCCGAGGATGCCCAAAAGAACATCAAAAACCTGTCTGGCAAGCTGGGTACTTTGAATAATCCGGACAAAGTCGCCGAATTCAACAAACACAAAGCCTCCGCAAACAAGTTGATCAAGAAGGTCGAGACCGCTCTCAAGAACGGCAAGGTAAAGTCTGTCCGCTCAGATATTCCGAAGCTGAAGGGTGAAGTCGAAAAGATGAAAGCCTGCTTCAAGGTAGAGCCAAAAGCAAAAGCACCGCCCAAAGGCAAATCTGGCAAAAAGTAACCTTAGGCGCAAGCTGGGCAAATGGCCGCTCGCCAAGATGCTGCCAACAACAGAACAACACAATCAGGAAATGAGTGCCCCATGAAAACCACAGGCAAAGCCCTCGCGATGTGCGCTGCAATCTTGTTGAGTGGCTCAGCATTGGCTGCAGAGACTGACCAAAAGACCATCATCAATCCTGACACCCTGTCAGATTCAACCAAGTCTGGGTATGCGCAAATTGTCGTTGTCGCTCCGGGTGCTCGCATCGCATATGTGGCTGGTCAGGTGGGCATTTCCAAGGATGGATCAAACACCTTTGAGGAACAGGTCGACCGAACGTTCGACAACCTGATCAAAGCGCTCGAAGCTGCTGGGAGCAGCGTGGAAGACACGGTGAAAATCACGGTGCTGATTAAAGATCATGACCAGTCCAGACTGGACTATGTCAACAAAAAGCGCCGCGAAATCTTTGGTGCCAGCCCACCAGCAAGCACACTCATTCCAGTGCCGGTCCTCGCAACGGAAATCATTGAGTTTGAAGTGGATGCGATTGCAATCGTACCAGAAAAAACACCTGCTGATTAAGGTGCTTGCCTGCGAAACTTCTGCCTGTACTGGGCTGGTGAGACGCCAACCTGCGCAAGGAACGAGCGCCTAAATGCGTTCTCGTCAGAATAGCCCAATGCCTCAGAGATCGTGGTTATTGGTGTCGTCGTATACTCCAACTGAGACTTCGCACGCTCACAGCGGATGTTCAAAATGAATTGCTGCGGAGACAGTGACAGTTCTCGCTTAAAGTGCCGCAACAGGCTGCGTGTGCTCATACCCAAAAAGCCAGCAAGCTCCTGTACTTTGAGGGGGCGTGAGGACAAGTTGTTCTGCACCCATTGGTCCGCACGTTCAATCGTCTCATCCCGTGTTTTTTCATGCCACGGGATCATGAAGGGCTGCTGCAAGCCTCGGTTTTCTTCAAGAACCATAAATCGCGCACATAATCTGGAAAGGGCAGGGCCTTCCAGCCGGTTGATGAGATGTAGTGCAAGGTCCAGAGAGGAAGTGCCTGCGGCGCTGGTAATGACATTGCCTGCATCAACGAGAATTTCATCACCGGCCAGCTCCACACCTTCATAAGCCGCACTAAATTCCTTCTGCTTCCACCAGGTTGTTGTGGCTTGCTTTCCCTCCAGCAGTCCCGCTTCAGCAAGTAGAAACGTGCTGGTACAACTCGCAGCAATGATGCTGCCGTTTTGAGAATAGTGCTGAAGTTGCTCAGCAACACCACGGAACCAGTTTGTGCTGATCGTGCATTGCGGCGCTGAGGTCGTGCCAATGCCGGGAAGAAACACCACATCAGGTGCAAAAATATCCTCTAAAGAGCCATCAGGGGTCACCAAAATACCGTTTGAAGATCGAACAGGCTCGCCATCTATAGAGTAAGTCTGGACCTGAAACGGCATGACCTCGTCGCCACGCACCTCTGCAATCTGGTTTGCAGTCTTGAACATGTCTGCGGACCCAAAGGCTGCGAGCCCCAGAAAGTTCTCCAGCAGCAAAATCGCAATGGTTGAAGTCATGTTCAGATCTCATGTGGCGGATTATGTATGATTTGTGTCTAGTCGGACTATATCAAATTCCCTGCCAAAAACTAGGATCAACGGACCAAGGTCAGGTTGGAGCAGTAGGTCAGGATGAAACTTCACTTTCTTCGCAATGCAACCCTCATTATTGAGCACAAGCAACACCGCATACTGGTTGATCCCATGTTGGGTAAGGTTGGATCACTGCCAAGCTACAGCTTCATCCGACATAAAAGCCGGAGAAATCCGATGGTTCCGCTGCCTGATGGTGCCCAGCAAAACCTTGAGGGTCTTACTGCGGCACTGGTAACGCATTGCCAGCTTGGCCATTCAGATCATTTGGACGGAGCAGCAAAGAAACTTCTGCTCTCCCAAAAGATCCCGACTTACTGCCGGTTGGATGATGAGGATTTCATTGGGAAAAAGGGAATTCCCACCGTGCCGCTGAAGGATGAGCAACGCCAACCCTTCTTCGACGGTTACATCACCCCAATCCCAACAGTGCACGGCTACGGCTGGATTGCGAGATTCATGGGCCCCGGCGTGGGTTACTTTCTCGAGTTGCCTGATGCACCCTCGCTCTACATTTCCGGCGACACTGTCCTCACCAAAGATGTCCGCCACTGCCTCAAAACCCTGAGGCCCGACATCGCAGTTGTCGCAGCAGGCAACGCAAGTCTGGATATCGGCAAGGACATCCTCATGTCGCTGGATGAGATCATGGAGTTCATCAGACTAGCGCCGGGACAAGTTATCGCAAACCATCTGGAGGCCATAAACCATTGCCCTGTAAAGCGAACGCAGCTACGGGATCTGGCAGAAAAATCTGGTGTCAGCGAAAAACTTCTGATCCCGGCAGACGGTGAAACACTCACGTTCAGCAAACAGCCGGAGTTCGCCTGACCTTAATGAGGCGATCCGGCGCGTGCCTGCTCAGCCCTCGGTTCCCATCAGGTCATCCCAGATGGCTTGCGCGACAACGCCAACGTCTCTGTCGCGCTTGCGGATCTGAAACAGGCGGGACTGGCGTGGCTGGAAGCCTTCAACGTTCAGCTGAACCAGTTCACCACGCGCCAGTTCCTCGATGATCATATGTTCGGGAATGCCGCCCCAACCGAGTTTGGCCCGCAGGATCTCCTTCTTGGCGGCAAAGTCCGTCACCGTCCAACGCAAACCACCCGGCAACAAATCCCGGCTTTGGCTGAGCGCACCGCTACCGCTGTCTGCCACGATGATCTGGGTATACGTCTGCATTTCAGCAATGGTTTTCATATGCCTGCTCTGCGCAGGCTCAAACGCGGGGTGCGCAACGGGCAGGATGGTAACATCCGCAAAAGACACCGCTTCCACCTGCTCAACGGGCACACCATCCATGCTGGCGATAATAATATCTGCCCGGTCATGGAGCAGCTGTTCAATCGGGCCACTCATGCTCTCGCGCGACAGGTGAATATGCGTTGCCGGGAACTTCGCCCGCACATGGCCAATAACCTCAAGAACGCGTTGTAACGGCAACGTTGCCGCAATCGCCAGCGAGACTTCAGCCTCCTGTGTTGCATTCAGCGTTTTCGCCAGACTACCCAGCTCATTCATCTGCTGCATCACACGGATGGCTTGCCGGTAAAAGACCTCTCCCGCAGGCGTCAGTTTAGGCCGATACGCCTCTCTGGACAGCAGAACCATATCAATCTCGGCCTCTAACTTCTTGAGCATGTGACTGATTGCGGACTGAGACTTGTGCAAGCGATCCGCCGCACCGCGAAAAGTCCCTTCTGTCACAATCGCATGCAAAACAACCAGCTGCTCATAAGTCATAGAATACACTCACTCAAGATGATCTGAATTTCTAATCATTATCGTGAATATTCAATATTATCAATTAATCATGAGGGGCATTACTTCCTCAAAGCCTGATAACAAACACCTTGAGGAAAGAGCTTCCAATGAAACTGTTTTACAAACCCGGCGCATGTTCCCTGGCAACGCACATCACGCTGAATGAGATCGCAGCCACCTACGAGATCGATAGCGTAGACACCGATGCAGGGAAGACCAGCACGGGCGTAGATTTCAAAACCATCAACCCGAAAGGCTACGTTCCTGCGCTCCAGTTGGCGTCAGGAGAAGTGCTCACCGAAGGCGCTGCAATCCTCCAATACCTCGCAGACAATCACCCGCAACACGGGCTTGCTCCAGCAGCTGGAACTGTTGCCCGCACGCGTTTGCAGGAGCACCTGAACTTCACCAGCTCAGAACTCCATAAAGCATTCACCCCGTTCTTCACCGCATCAGCAACCACACAGGACAAGGAAAAGGCCGCAAAGAACGTTGCCGCCAAGTTCAACTATCTGGAGGCTCTGTTCAGTGACGGCAGAGCCTATCTCCTGGGCGCGGAATTCTCTGTTGCGGATGCGTATCTGTTCGTTGTCTGCAACTGGTCGAATTTCGTCGGCGTAGATCTGATCAACTGGCCGTCCCTCGCTGCCTTTGTCCAGCGCACAAGCCAACGCCCATCGGCACAGGCAGCAATGAAAGCTGAAGGCCTGATCTGATGAGCAACCCACAAGCCATTGCAGAAGTTCAGAAGGTGATGACAGGCTACTTTGACGGCCTCTACCACGCCGACACCAAGGCTCTGGCTGAGGTGTTTCACCCCGATGCGCGCTACGTCAACATGATCGAAGGGGACTACATGCATAAGTCCCTGAGTGAGTACTTCGAGATGGTGGATCGCCGTATCCCACCTGCAAAGAAAGGGGCACCGCGGCAGGATCGCATCCACTCCATGGAATTCGGCGGCTCTCAAATGGCCTTCGTCAAAGCCTCAATGACCATGATGAACCGCGAGTATCTGGACTTCCTCACCCTGACCAAAGACCAGCACGGTTGGCGGATCATGACCAAGATCTTCACCTACATCGCAAAGCCGGAGGCAAGCTGATGCCATATGTAAACATCAAGATCACCAGGGAAGGTGGACCGGATGGCAAAGGTCCAACCGCAGACGAAAAAGCCGAGTTGATCCACGGCGTAACAGAGCTTCTGTCCCGCGTGCTCAACAAAAAGCCAAGCACGACCTTTGTGGTGATTGATGAGGTTGCCCTTGAGGATTGGGGCATTGGCGGCCTGCCAGTCATCCAGTATCGCCAGCAGGTCTCTTAAAGCACCTCAAACAAAAACGCAGGGCCCAAACCCTGCGTTTTTCAGTTAGCTCTATTTCGGCAGAATCTTCAGCGTCACATTCCGGTCTGGCACCAGAAAATCTGATGCTGCCACGACCAGATCGTCCGGGGTGATCTGCTCCAGAATTGTCGTGTAATTCTGATAGCGCTGGATTGCCTCAGGATAGCTTACAGCCTGACTTGCCAGTTCAAACCACAATCCATTGCTGTGTTCGGCATTGTTCATGGCTTCCAGAATAGGCTGGCGCGCACGCAGCAACTCATCCGCTGTGATATTGCCCTTCACCTGCAGCTCTTTGACGATATCCTGATAAACAGTCTCCGCCGCATCCACATCATCCAGTTTCAACTTGCTGGACATTCCAATATAGCCGAAGCCTTTGATTGTATTGGAGTTCATGCTGAACGCATAAGGGCTGTAAGTCGCGCCCATAGCCTCACGCAGTTTATCGCGCAGGCGTAGCTCTATGACGCCCTGCAACAACTGCAGCGTATAGCTCTGCGTTGCATCTGCATCATCGCTGGTTTTCCAATAATGCTGCAAAAGCGCCGCGTCACTGTCACCCTCATGGGTCAAAGATACAGCCTGCGCCTCTGGAAACTCAATACCAGTTGCGTAGCTATGCTTTGGAGCCTCAAAGGATTGCTGTAAAGCGCCGAAAGTCTCGGCAACCGCATCCAGAGCGGTTTGAACCTCAAGATCGCCTACAATACCAATCTCGATCGGGCCCTTTTGTGCGATGCGGGAGATGATTGGCTTCAACTCCTCATAGTTCCGCTCCAGCAGATCTTCTTCACTTCCTGCACCCCAGCGTTTGTCGCCGCTATGCAAAATGCGGGAGAACTCGCGGCCACGAACAGCTTCAGCAGAACTGCGGGAGTTCTTGTAGGTCTCTTTCAGGCTCTTTTGGTAAAACGCTTGCCCCTCAGGACGATAAGCCGGATCCGTCAAATACGCTGCGACCACCTGCAATTGCAGCTTCAGATCGTCCGGCGTTGTTCCGTATTGCCCGGAAATACCATCTTCGCCAAAGGAAAGACCAACGCCAACCTGAGTACCAGAAAGTACCTTGTCCAGATCAGCGACCGAGTACTTGCCAAGACCACCAACAATAAACGCGCTCTGGAAGAAACCGGCCAAGCCATCTTTATCAGCCGGCAGGTCTTCAATACCGCGGCCCGTGCGCAGAGACACAAACACCTTACCCTTGTCAAAGTCAGTCCGCTTGAAGTTCAGCACCACGCCGTTTTCAAAAGTGTAAGAGCGGATTTGCCCAAAACTGCTGATTGTCTGCTGGGCAACTTTGCCTTTGGGGCCAAAGCTTTCATAGTCAAAGCTGGTCAACGACTTGGCTTCAAAGGCTGCAACTGGCTGCTTCTGGCTTTCTTCAAACACGGAAAGAATGGTCTCTTCAGCATTTGGAAAGGCCTCGGCAGTCGTCATAAACAGGTTTGGTTTTGCGCCTTCCCAAAGCTCAAGCAGTGCTTTTGAGACTTGCGGCGCTTTCAGATCAGAAAAGTGTTTCTGGAAGAAGGCCAGATCATCAGCAGAGGATGTGGTGACACTCTCATTGAGCACATCGCGTACGAGTATATTGGCGATTGCACGGTTTGGAATAGTCTCTTCCGCTTTCACCGCAACTTCCAGCGAGTTGAGCCGGTTCACCAACTGCCGGTCAACTTCTTCCTGTGTCACGCCATAAGCCAGTGTTTGCCGAAGTTTCTGCTCCAGCAACGCAAAACCGTCCTGCCACTTGTCGGTGGCAACGGTCGCGCTGGCAACAACGGTGTCGGCAAAGTCCTCGCTGTAATAATCCGTGCCGGCAGTGACCATAGTATCGTGAGAGGCAAGGGCTGCATCACGCAGCCGCTCTTTCAAAATACTGATCCCGATCCTGCGCAGCGTGTTCTGAATGCGGTTTTGTTGGTTATCAATCAGCTCTTGAGAAGGTTTGACGAGATAGATGCTCAACACGGTAGGCAAAGACGGTTCTACAAAAAGCGCAGCACGCGGGGCTTCGGCAACCTTCAATCTCCCAAAATCCGGCTCTTCGCTGTCCAGCTGCTCTGCATTCGCAGGGCGCTCCCAATCCGCAAAGTGCTTTTGAATAGCAGCTTCTGTTGCTTCAACATCAATATCGCCAGTCACAACCACTGTGGTCCGACCGGGCGTGTAATAGCTCTCATAAAAATCGCGCAGGGTTGCCTGGTCAACGGCATCAATGCCGTCCATTGTGCCAACCGGCAGCAAGGTGCGCTGTTTAATGCCCGGATAAAGGTAATCAAATCTGGCAACCAGCGCGTCATAGCTCGGACCGTAATTGCCGCGCACTTCAGAGGCGACAACACCGCGCTCACGGTCAATAGCACTTGTTGAGAGCGTCAGTTCACTTGCTGTCTCACGCATAATAAACAGCGCAGTGTCCAGCAACTCCGCATCAGCTGAGGGCAGGGAAAGGCGGTATGTGGTGCTGTTCAATGTGGTCGCTGCATTGGTTCCAGCGCCAAACGCCAGTCCCGCGCGCTCCAGCAAGGCCACCATCTCGCCTTCCGGCACATTGGTAGAACCGTTAAACGCCATATGCTCCAAATAGTGAGCAGCACCCGGTTCCAACCCTTTTTCCAAGGAAGAGCCAGCATCAACCGCCATACGAACCTCAATCTGGTTCTTGGGGGATTGGCTCTGAACCAGCAAATACCGCATACCATTGGGCAGCTGACGAGAGATTATTCTGGGATGCAGTTTAAGGTCAGTCTCAGGAAACCAATAGGACTGCTGATCTTGAGCAACCTGCAACGCCGGCTTGGGCTGAGGGGCCGCGGCATCCTGCGCATAAACAGGAACAGAAAAGACCAGTCCAGTGCTCAGCAGTGCTGGCACCATAAGGTGTCTGATTACGTGCATTGTTGTTTCCCTGCGCCCTGCCCAAATTGCCTATGTGCTCTTGTATTGGTGTTCCCGGTGTGAAGATGTTCACGAAAGCACACCCCCATGCTTCAGCGCGCAGGTTTTGCAGACTTTGTTGAAGCCCGTCACAAAATAATTCCTAAGCTGAACCCGAGTACCCGCGAGGTCTTCACCTCATAAAAGCTACATCTGCGTAATTATCATAAACTTTGCTGTTTTTCATATGCTTTTGGTTCATGTTGCTTTTGTGGCAAAGCAGCGCAGGTGGATAAAAAACTATGGTTGGTTTGGTATCAGATTTAAGTGTGCAATGATTTTGGTTGGCTGACTCGCCATCCACGGGCTCTCTGGATTTATGAGATCAGTCCGCATTTCTAAGCTTTTGATTTTTTATGGAATACCAATATGAACGGGCAAATTATTATTCTGCACGGTCCCTCAAGTAGCGGAAAGTCAACCACTGCAGTTGCGCTGCAAAACGCGATTGAGCTGCCGTTCTGGCATATTTCAATCGATCATCTGCGGGATGGGGGAGTACTGCCGACGAAACGCTTCAAAAATGGGGATTTTAATTGGTCCAACCTGAGAAAAGCATTCTTTGAAGGCTTTCACGCATCACTAGCTGCGTATGCCCATGCTGGCAATAATCTGATTGTGGAGCATATTCTCGACAATCCTGATTGGCTTCCGGAGCTAAAAGAGCTGTTTCAGCCGTTTGATGTATACTTTGTTGGTTTGCATTGTGATTTAGAAGCGTTGAAGCAACGTGAAATCGCCAGAGGAGACCGACCCATCGGGAGTGCAGAGCAAGATTTCCACTCAGTCCATGTTGATCGTGTTTACGATCTTGAGATCAGAAACACCGCATCAACAGAACACAATGTAACAGCCATTCTTGAAGGGTGGCGCTCCGGCATTAGAAAATCTGAATTTGCGACGCGGTGAGGGTGCCGATTGTTGCATGGTTTAGATGGCTGAGGCTTTGAAACTGAATTAGAGTTGTTAATACGGCTAAGCCTGCCAACTAAAAACGCAGAGCAAAGGCCCTGCGTTTTCATGAAACCAATATGTCTGGCTAAAGAACCGCTTAGAGCGGCAGTTCGCTGACACCACCGTTGGCGGCGGACCATTCCAGCGGATTATTGAGGAACTTCTCAACTTCGTTCACCTTCTCAGCTGAGAAGTAATCGTTTGTGCGGCAAACGCGCAGGATGTCGTGCCATGTGGCAAGGTAGTGCAGGTTCACACCATGTTCTGCCAGCTTGCCTTTCGTTTCCGGGAAGATGTCGTAATAGAACACCACCAGCGTGTCGGTCACTTCAGCACCCGCCTTGCGCAGCGCTTCGCAGAACTTGATCTTGGACCCGCCATCGGTGGTCAGGTCTTCCACCAGCAGAACGTTCTGCCCCTCGTGAATATCACCCTCAATTTGCGCATCACGGCCATAACCCTTTGGCTTTTTGCGCACATACTGCATTGGCAGTGCCATTTTGTCTGCAATCCACGCAGCAAACGGAATACCAGCCGTCTCACCGCCTGCAATCGCATCAAACTTCTCAAAGCCCGCATCACGCAGCAGGGTTGCCACGGCAAACTCCATCAGGGTGCCACGAATGCGCGGGTAGGAGATCAGTTTACGGCAGTCGATGTAAACCGGGCTCGCAAGACCGGATGCCAGAATGTACGGCTCTTCTGGACGGAAGTTCACCGCCTTGATTTCCATGAGCATTTTTGCGGTCAGTTCCGCCATCACTTCGCGGTCAGGAAAAGAATTGGAAAACATCGCTGTCCCTCAAGTCACAGTAGGTGGTTTAGAGCGTATTCCCGAAAAGTGGTTCCGGTTTTCGGATAAGAATACGCGCGAAAACAAAGATCTGGAATGTGTGGGATGACAGGGAGCTGGCATCGCACGCATTCACGTCAAAAAAAAGCAGCTTGCCCCGGCCATATTAGGTGCAAACTGCTTTGAAACTCATCTTTAGGTCTCAACCTTCCAGAATATATCAAATCCCGGATTGAAGAGGGTCACCGGCCCGTCCGGTGTTGGAATACTCGGCGGGTAACTGACCTTTTCATCGGCCTTTACCAGATCAATGGTCGCCTCGTTTGGTGCCATGCCATAAAACGCCGGACCATTGAGAGAGGAAAATGCCTCAAGCTTGTCGAGTGCGCCTTCCTGCTCAAACACATGTGCCAGGCAGCTCATGGTATTTGGTGCGGAGAAGATGCCAGCACAGCCACACTCACACAGCTTGTTCTGGTCAAGATGCGGGGCGCTGTCCGTTCCAAGGAAGAAACGGGCATCGCCAGAAGTGGCCGCAGCACGCAGCGCAAGGCGGTGTTTCTCACGCTTCGCCACAGGCAGGCAATAGAAGTGAGGCTTGATGCCACCGACCAGAATGTCATTCCGGTTGATGATCAGGTGGTGCGTGGTGATCGTCGCCGCCAGATTGTCACCACCAGACTTGGCATAATTGACGCCTTCTTCCGTGGTGATGTGCTCCATCACCACTTTCAGCTTAGGGAACTTGCGGCGGATCGGGTCCAGCACAGTCTCAATGAACACTGCTTCACGATCAAAGATGTCCACGTCAGACGTTGTGACCTCACCATGGACCAGAAGCGGCAAACCGATCTCGGCCATGCGTTCCAGAACACCCGCCACCTTATCAAAGTCGCGCACACCACTTTGTGAGTTGGTTGTCGCGCCAGCAGGATAAAGCTTCACCGCAGTCACCAGACCAGACTTGGCTGCCTGCTCCAGATCATCCGCATCGGTGGTCTCTGTGAGATAAAGCGTCATGAGGGGAGTGAAGTCGTGCCCCTCTGGCATGGCTGCCGGAATGCGATCCCGATACCCGGCAGTATCCTTGCTGGTGACAACAGGTGGGACCAGATTAGGCATGATGATCGCGCGGCCAAAGTTTGCAGAAGTTGACGGCAGAACGGCCTTCAGCATCTCGCCATCACGTAAGTGCAGGTGCCAGTCATCAGGCCGTCTAATGGTCAGGCGGGTCTCGGTCATCTTCATGCTCCGTGTGGTCGAAAGGCTGCGCGACACCGGTTTACTGCCCAATGCCACCAAATCTCAAGGAAAAACTGATGCTTTCGAGCATCTCGCACAAATACGTAGTTATGGGAACTAGCCCTTCGGGTGAAATGCGCTGCGTAACATTGCGAAAAGTACGCAGCTAGGTACTTCCCACTATCCACATCTTCATAGTTTCAAAGTGCCCCGCACAAATCCTATGCGAATCTACCTGTCAATTCTCACAGGTCGCCAAGCCCCAAATTTACATGGATTGATCTGGTGGGTGGATTATCATAATGTTCCTGTTATGTACTAAGTTAATTCACTTTTAGTTCTGGTTTTTGCAGGCGAGTCGTTACGGCAGTCTTCACAGCTTGATCTCTTTCAAATGAAAATCGTGTCCATGTCAGTTTTCACGACCTTCGCCTCATCCGGCCATTCAACTCTCAAGGAGAAGATCACCTCCTTGCCATCACGTGTTTCCCCTGTTCACCATGGCGCAGGTGAGCAGGGGCGCGTGTACTTTATCGAAGAGGTCATCCGCTCAACCGTGCTCTATGATCTGCTGAAGACCCTGCGTGACGCCCGGTTGCCAGATGCCTGGCTCGCGTCAGGCGCAATCTACCAAAGTGTCTGGAACGCACTGACGGGCAGGGAGGCCGGACACGGCATCAAAGACTACGACCTGATCTACCATGATGAGGCTGACACGTCCTACGAGGCCGAAGACCGTGTGATCACCAGCCTCGCCAAAGCTTGCGAACCGCTGGGGCTTCCAGTTGAAATCCGCAATCAGGCCCGCGTGCACCTCTGGTTCCCCAAGCACTTCGGCATGGACTACCCCAAACTAGGCTGCTCGCTGGAGTCTCTCCTCTACTACGCTTCAACAACCCACTCCGTCGCCGCCCGCCTGCACGACGATGACCGCCTGCAGATCGAAGCCCCCTTCGGACTGGAACCCATCTTCCAAATGCAGATGCTCCCAAACAAAGTCCTGCCCAACGAAGAAACCTTCACCCGCAAAGCCAACCGTCTCACCAAGCACTGGCCAGAACTAACAATCGTCCCTTGGTAGGCTGCCCCCAAATTTTATCCGCCTACCCAAAAGCCCGCTTTTCGATCTCAAAAGCGGGCTTTTGCACGTCAACCACTTGTAAGAATTGAGATAACGAATCGAGCCATAACAACAAGCGACCCGCAATTGATCCTCAACATTGTTTACCAAGGCCCAACCCACCAATGGATTATCTCATTGGAATCTTTTAGTAGTTAGAAAGAGTAGAGCATCTCCCCGAGGCATGGGTTCCAGTCCTCGGATCAGGATATGCATAAACATGAAATGTCAGAGCATCACCCGTGATCCGGTTTGATCACCCGATACTCTGAAACGAACCGGTGCAGGCGTCATCAGGGCTATGCCAAAATTAGTGCGTCACTCAGCTTTGGCCAATGCCAACTTGGAGTACCTGGATCAGGCAACGCTCGCGGACCCTCAACTCACCAGTGAGGAGGATCGCAAGCGGTTGCTTGAGCTGGTCCTGCGCTCCAACGCGCATCTGATTTCCGCAATGAAGGGCATCAGATCCCTCCGCCTGCCGGACTGGTGCATCTCCGGTCCCTCCATCGCATGGCCTCTTTGGACTGCGTTGAAGGGCAAGCCCGTCATGGCTGGCAATCACCAGCTCTACATCACCTACTATGATCCATCAGAGCAAGCCCTCGAAAAAGAAGCCACCTACCTGCGCCATATCCGTCAGATCCTGAGCGCTGGGCCTTATCAGGTGCACCTGTCCAATCAGGCAGGCCATGTCATCCATCATGACAGTGAGCGGATGAGCAATGGAACACCAGTCACATGCACTGCAGAAGCTTTGGTACGCGATCCCGTCCAAACCTATGCGCTCGGTGTCCGCTTAGAGACCAACGGAACCTTCACTGTTCTGGCACCGTTCGGTTTGTCTGGCGTTTTTTCAATGAAGATGGAACGCAATACCGGATACTGCGACGAAGAGCACTTTCTCTATAAACTCCGCCGCGTTGAAGCCATGTGGCCGGGAGTTGCTCTCAGATAGCTTTTGCTGGAGCGTTTTCCCCAAAGGCGTTCCGGCCTCTGGGCAGGAATACGCGTGCGAACAAAGAGATAGATCTTGGCACGTGAATGAGCCGTGTCCTAACGAAGCGGCTGAACTGGCAAATAGCCTCTTTCTATCAAATGTACGGTCAAACCAACCGGAAACGGCAGGGCAACTGCATTCTTGTAATCGCATTTTGAACTTGGCGAGCCATCCGGGCAGGCATACTTCCAGAAATCCTCTTGATCACTCAGGCTTTTCTCTGTGGCTTGTGTGATAGCCTCCATCCCGTCTCCCAACCGCGCCCGAAGAGCTGCCCAACCTGCAAGGAAACCATTCTCGCCCCAAAGCGACTTCTCAGAGCCAGCTAACTCCTCGAGATAGGCCAGTTCTTTACGAAAAGCGGGCTGATAGACTGGGTCCATATTCACATCGGTGATTTCGTCGTAATAGAGCTTTTCAATGTAAAGCGGCGCAAAACTGCCTGCGTATGGCGCGAAAAGATAAAAGAAGCTGTTGTCCGCACTCACAAGCTCAAGTGTGCCGTCACCATCCAAGTCCTCAAAGCTATAGCCATATCCGCCATCCAACACCGCACCCTGAACCATCACCCAGCTTCCCTCTCGATTTTGCGTGATGATCTGTTGCTCCACACAGCAATGCGCCCCACCCGTAAACCGCTTGATCACGACCTGAGGAAACTCAGTCTCCCTGGCAAGACGAATAACCTCAACGCTCTGGCCGTACTGAGGAAAATAACTTGGCTCCGTCTCAAACGAGAACACTTTATTCTGCCCAATCCATCCAACAACCTGCACCTTTGAATTCTTTGAGAATTCATCATTCGGGTCAGCCTGTTCCGTGATGAGGTCTGCATCAACTCGCAGCTTTTCGAGTTTCAGAGAAAAATGGTTCTGCGCTTCAAACTCTCCAAAACGCAAGTTTCTGGCGGGCCAGACAGTCTCCAAGTAGCGGCGCCCGTGAGACAGATAAGCATCCTCAGGCAAATCAATCGAAATCTGCTGGCGTGCCAGTTGCAAATTTTTAAAGTTTACAGGGCCAACAACCACACCAAACCAGCCGTTTTCTGAGCGAACCACCCGCACTTTATCCTGATAGGGTGTCCCTTGCAGAGCTTCCTGAAAACTTTCCGCCAGCTGCACAGCTTCGGTTGCATCCTGTTTGCTGGCAAAAACAAGCCATTGTTGCCCGCCTGAAAGGCTGAGACTGTCTGCTGCAAAACTGATGCTTGGCGTACTGAAAAGTGTGAGCAATAAAACTGAAATCACTTTTAGAAATTGCATTGCTCAACTCCACATACAGTACTAACTAAAACCAATTAAAACAGGTTCTCCTGGTTGCTTCAAAGAGTTTCGCCAAAGCTAGCAACAAGAAACACTAATCAAACCGATTGATGTCGAAATCCGCTGTCTCTTGTAAAAACTCAATAAAGCCATCCACTTGATGCTCGGCGGTCAAACGCCCTTTCTCTGAACTTGCATTTGCAGCATTTCCCACTGTCCCATGCGGGTTCAAATCAGAAGCAATCCAGCCATAAGAAGGGAGCCCGGTTGGCCCCAGCCGGGCATTCTCATCAAGATCTTGAGCTGTTGAGCGGAAGTCTTGTGCATGCAACATGTCAACAAGGTCTGCCCGAAAATGCAGCATCAACGAAGTTTCCTCATCGCCTCCATGCAGCCCAAACTTCAGTTCTTCCTCGCTAAATAGCTCTTTTGGCGCTCCAAAGCTGGACCAATGACATTTGCCAACCAACATCTTGCTGCGAATGCGAAGCTCTCGCGCGACAATGCCGATCAAGTCCAGGTTCCCACCATGAGAGTTGGCAATGATCATTTTCCGGATGCCACAGGCCGCAACCGAAGTGCCAATGTCAATCCAATGTTTTGCCGCTGTGTCGGCTCTTAGCGACAGTGTCCCCGGCGCATGAATATGCTCATCAGACTTCCCAATGCATTGTAAAGGCAAAATACGGAAGTCCAGTGTTTCCGATGCACGGGCGCACAAGGTCTCTAGCATACCCTCATTAATGTATGTGTCCACGCCAAGCGGGAGATGGGAGCCATGTTGCTCAACAGCAGCTGTCGGTAAAATCGCAATCGTCCTTTGAGCATCAATATTCTCAAAGTCTGTGGTTTTAAAATCCATCCAATAGCGTCGAGGAAACATGGCAGACACCTCTAGAGTCAGTCGCTGTCTGCAGGCCATTTCAGTTTGGCCTGAGAGGAGGGGCTAAGCTTTGCAAAGGCCGCGGGTTTTTCGATCAATCACCTTTAAATGGCGAAGCCTTGAGGTTTCAGTAGAGCTGTCCATGTTGTAATGGGCAGCGTATCTGGTTTTTACCCATGGGTTGCAAAGCACACGCACGCCGCGCAAAACGGTTTTCTTGCCGGGCATGCCCATAAGAAAACTAAGCCATCTTGGCGCACCACAGGTGGTAAAAACGGCAAGTTTCTTAATGTTCTGCAAATTTGGTTTGATCGCGCCCTCTTCAGTCAGCTTAAAAGCAACACCCGGCACCAGCACGCGATCAAGCCATCCTTTGATCATGGCAGGCAAGCCATACCACCAGGTTGGATAAATGAAGATGAGCGTGTCGCAGCGCTGCAACGCGTCAATGTGGTGCTCAAGACCTTGCTGGTTGAGGGAGGTATCCAAATAGCTATCCAGCTCGCCCTTGGTTAAGACTGGCTGAAAACCCTCCTCATAAAGATCAATGAGATCCATGCTGACGTCTTGAAGCCTGAGTGTCTCTACCACCTGTTCAAGGATGGCCTTGCTGAAACTCTCAGAGTTTGGATGGCAATAGACGATCAGCGCATGCATGTTCTTATCCGGTTCAAATGTTTTTCTATCAATTTCTACCACGCCTTATACGAGTTGAGGCTGGCTTCTCATTGAGTTTCATCATCATGATCGCATGAAAATCGTCTAGTTCGTAATCCTCCCTAACTCAGCTAATGTTTTCTGTAACGTGATGATAATAATAGTATAAATTCACTTATTTCTTGGTTTTACTATGCTGTCTCTGCGATACTTTTTGAGTAATGCCTCAATATTTACACAATTTTGTATATTTTTTAGTGCGTACTTTCTGAAAGACCAGTTCAGAAAACAAGCCGCGAGCTATCAGGAGGAGATGAGCCGCGGTAAGAAGAAGCGAAATCGCCAATCAAAAATGAAAACCGCTTCCAATCCTCCCAAAAATAATCTGCGCCCGATGAATGGTGCACTGTGTAACTCATCAAAAAGAAGCAGAACCAATGACGAACCACAGACCTACTCTCCGATCCGTTCAGGCTCCATCTGCCGTTGTTATGATCCGCCCGTTGTTTTTCAGCACAAGCAAAGATGCAGCTCAGAGCAGTTCTCGCAGTCTTATTGGTGAATCTCAAAGAGACATCGATTTTGCAGAACAGGCATATGTTGAGATTTCAGCCGCAGCAGATGAGTTGAGTAGGCATGGTGTTGATGTTCATCTGTTCGAAGATAAGTCTCGTGACACACCACACTCTGTTTTTCTGAACAATTGGCTGTCAACGCATGCAGGCGGTTATGTCACCATCTACCCAATGCAGGCGGAGAGCCGTCGAAAAGAACGTCGTAGTGATGTAATCGAGCTTCTTAAATCCGAATACCGCGTTCAGGATGTAGTTGATTTTTCAGAGCTGGAAGATGAGCAGCAGTTCCTCGAAGGAACGGGCGCAATGGTGTTCGATAACGTCGAGCGCGTTGTATATGCAGTCCCGTCAAGTCATGCAAATCAGCAGGCTCTGGAACAGTTCTGTGATCATTTCAAATATGAGCCGGTGATTTTTCAGGCGCAACACACTGATGGCAAGCCTGTTACTCACACCAATGAAATTCTTTGCATTGGCACTGGCATCGCATTGATTGGATCAGACTTGATCACTGATCCTGCAATAAAAGCAGAGATCCTTCGCCGTTTAGAGCAGTCTGGACGTCAGGTTGTTCAGTTGAACAACGAGCAAATTGAAGCCTGTGCAGGACGTTCCATTGAGTTGCATAGCAAAACAGAAGGCTTGCTTCTTGCTATGTCCGAGGGAGCATACTCTTCTTTACATCAGGATCAGATCGATCTGATTGAGCAGAGCACCAAGATTGTTCAGTTGAAGCTGGATACCATTGAACAAGCAGGCGGCTCAGCCCGCTGCGCTATGGCAGGCATCCACCTCAACCTGCGCGAAGTTGAACCTGAGCTGGAAACTGAAGCTACTTAAAGTTTCCCTGCTGAGTATCGGTTAAGTCCACAATATCGGTGACCGTCAGAACAGCTGGCGTGTCACCTTTATTTTTGACCCAATGCTGCACCTCAGAGTTTTCGTTGATCACTTCACCAAGCTTATGAATGACCGGCACACCGCACTCATTACTATACTCAACAAACTCGCCTTCTGTGACCAGTGCCAGAGCCGGTCGATTTTCATGACCATGTAAAAGAACGTGTCCTCCCGGTTGAACCGTGATGGTCCGCATACGAAGGTTATGACCAGGGATGTTGACCTTCTCTTTGCCAAGATCGATAGCATCAAGTTCTTCAGTCTCTACCAAATAGTTTTCCGTTGGAGCGCTATCGTCAATGGCTGAACCTTCCTGGCCAGGAGGACATTGTCCGGCCTGAGCAGAAGGAAGAGCTAAGCCTGCAAAAAGCAGTGTGGTCGCAGCGAGTATAATGGTCTTCATAGGGACCTCCAATGTTCCGGCCAGAACATAGCTCAACTGAAAATCCAAGGTGCCGGGATTTGAGAGCATGTTAAACTCCCCATGAAGCCAGCTGATAAGAAGCAACTAAAATCATCTCGCAGAATTTTTCCGCCATTTCTATAAGCAGTAGGGCCACCTTAGCGGGGATAGTTTTTTGGTTTGCGTTTATAAGATTTGATAGAAGGAGGATAAGTCCTGTCTCTCAGTTGGCCGGGGCAGGAGGCATTTGCTGATGCCGTTCTTAGTCCTCAGTCTTCCCAAACGCACTGTTTCCCTGCCGTCTTGAACATTTGAGCGCATAAAAACGCTGTTTCGCGCAAAACCACGCAAACGAACGCAATTGCGGGGCTTTCCATTGGGCGCCTCTCATCGCATAGCGGTCATCTCGGCGAGTTCAGGCGCTGCAGCCTGTGCCACGACCACCATACACCCTCATTCATTATTCAGTTTTCAAAGAACGCGGATTGCTCCGAAGTCTGCTTGCCAGCGTTCTGAGAGAGTGCAGCCTGATTTGATCGCGGTCTATTCCTGTAATGTTCTCCCTGAGTCTTTGGTGGCTGGGAGTTGGAGCACGGAGAGTGGCTGGTGTGATTACGGGGAAATAAGGCGCCTTTAAACCTCTCGTTGGGGGAGATTGATTAGATAGATTTATCCCCCACAGGGACGGTGTGGAATTGAAACGGCGCGTTTCTGCGGATTAGGTATGTTTTACACATAGGTGGGTGATGTTTTTGGGTTTTTTTGTCGTTTTCAGGTTGACGGTTGGAGGGCTCAGGCCTATAACCCAGCTCATCGAGAGCGACGGCGCTGCCGGCGACGGCACGATGCGCTCTTGAGTTCCTCGAAAGGATTGATCGCTCAGGCTCGATCGGAAATGATTGAGCTGGTGAGTGATTTACTCTTTTGAGTGTGGGTGAGAGCCCTGTTCATTGACAATTGAATACGGAAGAAGAAAGAGAAACGTGGACGGCGGTTATTCGCGAGTGTCTTGGTAACAAGACGCTGTTACGGAATAGCTGACTTAGTTTACGTTTTTCAGAACACCAAAGATTT